>NZ_JAOCCU010000072.1 GCF_029840635.1 Mitsuaria sp. GD03876
TCGTCCCCGCCCGCGTCGACTTCTCCGACGCCGCGGCCCCGCGCGCGCCCGAGTTCGGCGACGACTACCACGGCCGCTCCGGCGCTTTCGCGCAGGCGCGGCACGTGTTTCTGGCGGGAAACGGACTGCCCGGGCGCTGGGCCGGCCGCCAACGCTTCGTCGTGCTGGAAACCGGCTTCGGGCTGGGCAACAACTTCCTGGCGACCTGGGCGGCCTGGCGCGACGATCCGGCCCGCTGCGAGCGGCTGGTGTTCCTCAGCATCGAGAAGCACCCGTTGACGCGCGCCGACCTGGCCCGCGCGCACGCGTCGTCGCCGGAGCCGGCGCTCGCGCGGCAACTGGTCGATGCCTGGCCGCCGCTCGTGCCGTCCCTGCAGACGCTCGACTTCGACGACGGTCGCGTCCGGTTGATGCTCGCCTTCGGCGACGCGCACGACTGGCTGCCGGAACTCGTGGCCTCGGTGGACGCGTTCTACCTGGATGGCTTCGCCCCGGCGAAGAACCCCGAGCTCTGGGATGACGCCGTGTTCCGGCAGGTCGGCCGGCTGGCGGCGCCGGGGGCGACCGCCGCGACCTGGAGCGTCGCCCGGGCGGTGCGGGACGGCCTCGCCGCCGCGGGGTTCCACGCGAGCAAGCGTCCGGGCGAAGCCGGCAAGTGGCAGGTGCTGTCGGCCGTCTTCGCGCCGCGGCACCGCGTGGCCTTGCCGCCGGGCCGCGCCGCGGTCGCGCCCGACGCCCGGGACGTGCTGATCGTCGGCGCGGGCCTGGCGGGCGCCGCCTGCGCGCGCGCTGACGCGCCAGGGCCTGCGCTGCCAGGTGATCGAGGCCGGCGCGACGCCCGCGGCCCAGGCGTCGGGTAATCCGGGTGGACTCTTCCACGGCACGCTGCACGGGGACGACGGCCCGCACGCCCGTTTCAACCGCGCGGCGGCGCTCGCCACCGAGCGCGAACTGCGCCGCATCGCGCCCGCCCTGCCCTGGCTGCAATGGGGGCTGCTGCGCGTGGAACGCGAGCCGGCGGCGCTTGACGCGATGCGCGCGCTGCTGGCGCGCTGCGGACTGCCGGCGGACTACGTCCAGGCGCTGGATGCCGACGCGGCGAGCACGCTCGCCGGGGTCGCGCTGGCCCAGCCGGCGTGGTTCTTCCCGGGCGGCGGCGCGGTGTCGCCGCCGGCGCTCGTGGATGCCTGGCTGGCCGAAGCGGCGCGCACCGAAGGATTCGAATTGCGGCTGGGCACGCCGGTCGCGCGACTGGAACGCGATGACGAGAGCGGGCGCTGGTCCGCGTACGGCGGCGCGGGGCAGCTCATCGCCAGCGCCGACGCGGTCGTGCTGTGCGGCGGCATCGGCAGCGATCCGATCGCGGCCAAGTGGAGCGCCGGACCGGCCTGGCCCTGGGTGTCGCAGCGCGGCCAGTTGAGCGTGATGGCGCCCGAGGGCGCGGTCGATGCATCCGCTTCGACGCCAATGTCCACGACGATGGCAACGGCAACGGCAAGAGCAACGGCAACCCCGCCCCCGAACTCGAACTCGAACTCGAACTCGAACTCGAACACGATGGCGATGGCGACGCCAAGGCTGTCGATGCCGGTGGCGGGTCTCGGTTACGCGCTGAGCCTGCCGGACGGCACGCTGTGTTTCGGCGCGAGCGCCGACGCCGGCGATGTCGATCCGGTCCTGCGGGCTTCGGACCAGGCACAGAACCTCGGCCGGCTCAAGCAGTTGCTGCCCGCGTGCCCGCTGCCGGATGAACTGCCGCTCGCGGGTCGGGTCGGCTGGCGCAGCCTCGTGCCGGACCGGTTGCCGGTCGTCGGCGCCCTGCCCGCCGCGATGCCGGCGCAACGCGCGGAGCAGGCCCGCTTCTGGCCGCGGCAGCCGGGCCTGATGGTGCTGGGCGCCCTCGCCTCGCGCGGCCTGACCTGGGCGACGCTGTGCGCCGAGCTCGTCGCGGCGCAGCTCACCGGCGCGCCCTGGCCGATCGAAGCCAGCCTGGCCGAGGCGCTGGACCCGGCGCGCTTCGGCGCGAAGCGGCAGCGCGCGGGATCAAGCTCCGTTTAAGTTTTTCCCCGCTGGCGTCGATATGGAGCGGAGGCGCCCTGGACGGCGCCAGCGCCCGCTCGGGCGACTTCAAGCGAATTCAAACTCTCGGGGGACATTCATGATTCATCTCGTGGCGGGCCGGACGATCGGCCAGCGGCTCGGCGTGGTGCTGGGCCTGGTGCTGCTGATCGCCTTCGTGGGCTCGGGCCTGAGCTACCTCGCGCTGGGCCGCGTGGCCGCCGAAACCGACGTGATGCTCAACCAGGACCTGGCCGCCGAGCGCGTCGCCTCCGACTGGTACCGCAACATCACCAACGGCGTGAACCGCACCAGCGCGATCGCCGTCAGCGCCGACCCCAGCCTGGCGCAGTTCTTCGCCACCACCTCGGCCGAGTCCACCCGGCAGTCGGGCGAACTGCAGAAGCAGCTCGACGGCTACATGGTCACGCCCGACGAGCGCAAGATGTTCGACACCCTCAGCGAGGCCCGCAAGGGTTACCTGAGCACCCGCGACGCCGTCGCCGCCAGCAAGAAGGCCGGCGACGCCGACAAGGCGCGCGAGGTCTTCGACCGCGAGTTCCAGCCCGCCGCGGCGAAGTTCCAGGAAGCGATCCAGGCCATCGTGCAGCACAAGCGCGCGCTGCTGGACGAGGCGGCCAAGCAGCTCGACGCGACCAACAGCCGGGCGCGGTCGGCGCTGCTGGTGTTCTCTCTGGTCGCGCTGGGACTGGGCGTGTGGTTCGCGGTGGCGCTGACGCGCTCGATCACCGGCCCGCTGCGGGGCGCGGCCGAGGTCGCGGACGCCATCGCCCACTTCGACCTGACGCGCCGCGTGCCCCCGGGCGGCCGCGACGAGACCGGCCAGCTGCTGGGCTCGCTGGGCGGCATGCAGGGCCAGTTGCTCAAGCTGATCGGCGACGTGCGCGGCTCGGCCGAGAGCATCGGCACCGCCAGCGCCGAGATCGCCACCGGCAACCACGACCTGAGCGCCCGCACCGAGCAGACGGCCTCCAACCTGCAGGAAGTGGCCGCGTCGATGACGCAGCTCACCGGCACGGTGCGCCAGACCGCGGATTCGGCGATGACGGCCAACCAGCTGTCCAGTTCCGCCGCCGAGACCGCGCAGCGCGGCGGCACCGTGATGGGCCAGGTGGTCAGCACGATGGGCGAGATCAGCGACAGCTCGCGCCGCATCGCCGACATCATCGGCACCATCGACGGCATCGCCTTCCAGACCAACATCCTCGCGCTGAACGCCGCGGTGGAAGCGGCCCGCGCCGGCGAGCAGGGCCGCGGCTTCGCGGTGGTGGCGAGCGAGGTGCGCTCGCTGGCGCAGCGCAGCGCCGAGGCCGCCAAGGAGATCAAGACGCTGATCGGCGCCAGCGTCGAGCGCGTCGAATCCGGCTCGCGCCTGGTCGAGGACGCCGGCGGCGCGATGACCGAGATCGTGGCCAGCGTGCAGCGCGTGGCCGACATCATTGGCGAGATCAGCGCCGCCTCGCGCGAGCAGAGCGACGGCATCAACCAGGTCAACGCGGCCATCGGCCAGCTCGACCAGATGACGCAGCAGAACGCCGCGCTCGTCGAGGAATCGGCCGCCGCGGCCGAGAGCCTCAAGGAACAGTCGCAACGCCTGGCCAGCGCGATCTCGGTGTTCCGGCTGCGCTGAGCGCCCTCCCCGCGGCCTCGCGCCCTCGCGGCGACGCGGCCGATCGCCAACGACAAGGGCCCCCGCGGGGGCCCTTGGTCATGGCGCGCGATGTCCGCCGCGCGGCGGCGGAGCGGCCTCGGAAGCTCAGAACGTCAGCGTCTTGACGCCCTGGGCGGTGCCCAGCAGGCACACGCCCGCCTTGTTGCGGGCGAACACGCCCACGGTGACCACGCCCGGCCATTGGGTGACCTCGGCCTCGAAAGCGGCGGGATCGGTGATCTGGAGGCCGGTGACGTCCAGGATGTGGCAGCTGTTGTCGGTCACGCAGTCCTTGCGCAGGACCGGGTCGCCGCCCATGGCCTTGAAGCGGCGCGCGATCTGGGCCGCGGCCATCGGGATCACCTCCACCGGCAGCGGGAAGCGGCCCAGCACGTCGACCAGCTTGCTCTCGTCGGCGATGCAGACGAAGGTCTCGGCCAGGTCGGCCACGATCTTCTCGCGCGTCAGCGCGGCGCCGCCGCCCTTGACCATGTGGCCCTGGCGATCGATCTCGTCGGCGCCGTCGATGTAGACCTGCAGCGACTCGACCTCGGCCGCGTCCAGCACCGGGATGCCCAGCGCCTTCATCCGCTCCGTGCTGCGCACCGAGCTCGACACCGCGCCGGCGATGCGCATGCCGCTGGCGGCCAGCGCGTCGATGAACTTGTCCACCGTCGAGCCGGTGCCCACCCCCACCACCGTGTCCGGCGTCACGTACTGCAATGCGGCCTGGCCGACCAGGGTCTTCAATTCGTCTTGGGTCATGGGGAACTCGGGGGGATGAGGGACGGAAGGCGCGATTATCGCGGCCTCCCGCCCGCGCGGCGGGCGCCGGCTCGCGCGTCAGCCGGCGTGGAAGCGCCCGTGGAATCCCAGCGGCACCCAGTACGGCAGCCAGGCGCGCGCCACCGGTCCGTCCTCCAGCCGCTGCGCGTCGAACACCGTCGCGAAGCTGCGCTGGCGCGCCACGTCGTAGCCGGTGCCGAGCAACCAGCCCTCGCCCTCGCGGGTCGAGCCGGGCCGGGGCACCAGCAGCTGTTCCTCAAGCATCACCCGCTCGCCGAAGGCGAAACGCTGGCGCGCGCCGGTGTCCAGGTCCAGCCGCATCACGCCGTTGAAGCCCCAGCGCGTCGGATCGTCGACCCGCACCGGGTAGTAGACGTAGCGGTGCCGGCGCCCGACCACCCGAGGATCGACCACCGGGAATTCCACCGACTCGTCGCGCCCCTCCAGCCGAGGCTCGCCGCCGCCCAGCGGCAGGCGCAGCAGCCGCGGCCGGGACGGCGCCGACGCGACCCGGCGTCCGGCCATCAGCCCGGCGATCCGGGCATTGAACTCCGGCAACGGCGGCGCCTCGACATAGTCCAGCACCACCTCGCCGGCGCCGTCCCAGGCGTTGCCGAAGTGGAAGACCAGGCTGGCGGGCAGTTGGAACCAGCGCGGCGTCAGCGTCGCCTTGTCCAGCACCAGCACGCGGGTGCCGGCCTCCGGCCGCCACTGCATCGCCTCGCTCATGCTCGCGCCGGTCCGCAGCCGCGCCGTGTCCATCGCGATCGGCGCCAGCAGGAACACCAGATGGCGCTCCGAGACCGCGAAGTCATGGACCATCGCCGCCATCGGCAGCTCCAGCACCTGGTGCGTCGCCAGCGCGCCGTCGCGGCCGATGCGGTACACGGCCAGGTGCCGCGAGGTCGTGCCGAAGTTCCACACGGTGCCATCGGGCTCGACCTTCGGATGCGCCGAGAACGGCATGCCGCGCAGCTCCGGCGCCCAGGTCTTGACCCCGACCGTCGCGAGCGACCCGGCGTCGAGCACATGCGCGCTGCCGCCCTCCCAGAGCGCGTACAGGCGGTCCTGCAGGCGCAGCACGCTGGTGTTGGCGACGTTGAGGCTGTCCGGCCCGGTGACCGGGCGTTGCGCCGGGATCGCGGTCCCCAGCGTGGGCAGCAGGAATCGGCCGGCCTGCTGCTCGGCCTCGAACTTGGCCGTGCGCACGAAACGCGCCTGGTGGCGGGCGCGGCCGTCCTCGAAGCGCCAGGCCTGCACCAGCCCGTCGCCGTCGAACCAGTGGCGGTAGCGTTCGCCGCCGCGGTTCATCAGGCCGGGGCCGTTGCGGTACAGCGTGCCGCGCAGTTCACGCGGCCAGCGGCCCTCGATGCGCAGTTCGGTGGCGGCGCGGTCCTCGCCGTCCCAGCCGCGCAGCGGCAGCAACTCCGGCGCGGCGGCGACGGCACGGTCGAAGTCCTCGGCGCTCAGCGCGGCGGCGCCATGGACGAGGTGGGCCGAGGTGGCCAGGGCCTCGCCGGCGCGGGCCAGCACGGCGGCAGGCGCGGCGGCGGCCACCGTCGAGGCGGCCCCGGCGCGCAGCAGATGACGGCGGTTCATGGCGGGCTCCTCAAGGCTGCGGCGAGAGACGGATCGCGTGCCGGGTCGTGCCAGCGGGCAGCACCGCCTGCTCGAAGCTGGGCGGACCGAACTGGCCCTGCGCCTGGCGCGAGAACGCGTAGGGCTCGGTCGGCATCCCCATCGGGTTGCGGTCCAGCTTGCCGTTGCCGTTCATGTCCTGAAACACCGAGACCGCCACCGGGCCGTCCGGCAGGCCGGTCAGGCGCAGCGTGACGACGCCGTCGCGGGACTGCGCCAGCGCCGCCCGGGCGGTGGCGACCGGCTGCTTCAGCCAGCCGTCTGGGCCGAAGGCGGCCGCCATCACCTGGCCGCCGGACGCCGCCCCGGCCGCGGCCAGGCCGCTGACCTCGACCTCCAGGTCGGCCGCGCGCGCCAGCGGCGCGCCCAGCAGCAGCACGAGTCCGGCGAGCGCCGGCGCGGCGGCCAAGCGGGACGGACGGGGGGACGGACGGGAGGAACGGATCGACATGGCGGGCTCCAGGAAGCGACCCGGGGATCGGGTCGATGGAGCGCACTCTAGGAAGGCCGTCGCCGGCGCCGAAGGCCGGCGCGACGAAGCGCCGCCGGGCGGCGCGAGGCGTCTCGCGGCGTCGCGAGCGACGGCCCGCCGGCTTCGGATCGGCGGCGGGAGGCTCGAGCGGATCGGCGGCGCGAGGCGTCTCGCGCTGGCGCGAGCGGCGGGCCGCCGCTGACCGGCGAGGATCGGCGCGGGGGCCGGCGGATGCTCGAACGGATCGGCGGCACGCGGCCGCCGGGGACTCAGGCGGCGCGGCGTTCGCGGCGCTGGCGCACCGAGGCGGCCAGCGACCGCAGCAGCGGTTCGGTCTGGCTCCAGCCCAGGCAGGCGTCGGTGATCGACACGCCGGGCAGCAGGTCCGACTTGGTCTGGCCCGCCAGCAGGTCCTGGCGGCCCGGCTGCAGGTGCGACTCGATCATCACGCCGGTGATGCGCTCGTCGCCGCCGGCGATCTGCGCGCCGACGTCCTGGCCGACGTCGATCTGGCGCTCGAACTTCTTGGACGAGTTGGCGTGCGAGAAGTCGATCATCAGCTGCTCGCGCAGCCCGGCCGCCTTCAGCACCTCGGCCGCCGCCTGCACCGAGGCCGCGTCGTAGTTGGGCGCCTTGCCGCCGCGCAGGATCAGGTGGCAGTCGTCGTTGCCGCGGGTCTCGAAGATGGCCGCCAGGCCCATCTTGGTCATGCCCATGAAGGCGTGGCTGGCGCGCGCGGCCAGCACCGCGTCGGCGGCGATCTTCACCGAGCCGTCGGTGCCGTTCTTGAAGCCCACCGGGCAGGACAGGCCCGACGCCAGCTGGCGGTGGCTCTGGCTCTCGGTGGTGCGGGCGCCGATCGCGCCCCAGGCGATCAGGTCGGAGATGTACTGCGGCGACAGCAGGTCCAGGAACTCGGTGCCGGCCGGCAGGCCCAGCGCGGTGACGTCCAGCAGCAGCTGGCGCGCCAGGCGCAGGCCTTCGTTCATGTGGAAGCTGCCGTCCAGGAACGGGTCGTTGATGTAGCCCTTCCAGCCCACCGTCGTGCGCGGCTTCTCGAAGTACACGCGCATCACGACCAGCAGGTCCTGCTTGAGCTCCTCGCGCAGGTCCTTGAGCAGCCGCGCGTAGTCCATCGCCTGGCCGTGGTCGTGGATCGAGCACGGCCCGACCACGCACAGCAGCCGGTCGTCGCGGCCGTGCAGCACGGCGCTGATCTCCTGGCGCGCCGTCTCGACGACCTTCAGCGAGGCCTCGGGCAGCGGCAGCTGGTCCAGCAGGAGCGCCGGCGAGATCAGCGGACGGACCGCGTCGATGCGGGTGTCGTCGGTGCGGGTCGCGTCGCGGGTGGCATCGGCGGAACCGATCTCGCGATCGTGCTGCGGGTGGTCGAGGTGCTTCATGGCGGCGGCTGGCGCGACGCCCTCTCGGACGCCGCGCGAATGGCGGAATGGAACCGTCGATTATCTGCCCGCGCGGGACATCGCGGCCAGTCCCACCGCGGCGGCCGACACGACGAAGCCCGCCAGCGCCAGGGCGCCCAGGTGCTCCCCGAGTAGCCCCATGCCCATCAGCGCCGACACGCCGGGGATCAGGTAGAACAGCCGCGCCACCGCGCCGGCCTGGCCGCGCCGGATCATCACGAACATCAGGCTGAACGCGCCGATGGAGTTGACCAGCGCGAGCCACAGCGTCGAGCCGATCAGCTCGGCGCTCCAGTCCGGGCCGCCGGGCTCGCGCCACAGCGCCAGCGCCGTCACCGCCAATGCCGACACCGTCATCTGGATGCCGCTGCCGGTGCGCAGGTCCATGCCGGCGCAGAAGCGCTTCTGGTACAGCGTGCCGGCGACCAGCCCGCCCAGTCCGAGCAGGCCCGCGCCATAGGCGGCCCAGGCGCCGCCGCCCAGCGGCCGGTCCGCGATCACCAGCGCCACGCCGGCGGCGCCACCGAGCAGGCCCAGCCACTGGCCGGCGCTCATGCGCTCCGACAGCCACAGGTGAGCGCCCATCGCGGTGGCCAGCGGCATCATCCCGATCAGCAGCGCGGCCACGCCGGTCGGCAGGCCCCAGGCGATCGCGCAGTAGACGCCGGAGAAATGCAGCACCTGCATCAGCAGCCCGACCACGCCGAGGTGGATCCAGGCCCGCGGCGTCTTCGGCCAGGGCGCGCCGGTCGCCACCGACACGGTGAGCAGCACCACCGCGGCCAGGCCGAAGCGCAGCGCCAGCAGCGTGAACGGCCCGGCGTGCGGCAGCGCCAGCTTGCCGGCGACGTAGCCGGTGCTCCACAGCAGGATGAACAAGGCCGGCAGGCTCAGCGCCACCAGCGCGGCGAGGCCGGTCGCCGGCGCGTCGCGGCGGACGCGGAGCGCGGCGGCTGAAACGAGGGTCGAGGCGGTCATGGCGGTCTCCGGGTCGAAGTCGATGGTGCGACTCTAGGAAGGCACGCTTCAGGACACAATCCGCTGTCGTTTCGTTTTAGAGTTTCCAGATCGAGAACAATCGGAGGATCGCCATGGGACGCCTGGAAGACCTGCACGCCTTCGCCCGCGTCGTCGACGCGCGCAGCTTCTCCGGCGCGGCCAAGCTGCTGGGCGCGACCAAGTCGGCCGTCAGCAAGCAGGTCGCGCGGCTGGAACAGCAGCTGGGCACCCGGCTGCTGCACCGGACCACCCGCAGCATCAGCCCCACCGCCGAGGGCCGCGGCGTCTACGAGCGCGCCCAGCGGCTGCTGGAGGAGGCGCAGGCGCTGGACGCGGAGCTCGCCGGGCAGCGCGAGCAGCCGCGCGGCGTGCTGCGCCTGAGCACCTCGACCGCTTTCGGCAACCTGCAGTTCACGGCGCTGATGACCGAGTTCTGCGCCCGCCATCCGCAGCTCCAGGTCGTGCTCGGGCTCAACGACCGGTATGTCGACCTGGCCGAGGAGGGTTTCGACGTCGTGCTGCGGTTGACCGGCCGCCCGAGCCCGGGGCTGGTCGCGCGCAAGCTGGCGGACATCCGTTTCGTGCTCTGCGCGTCGCCGGCCTATCTGGCGGCGCAGGGCACGCCGGACTCGGTCGCGGCGCTGGCGGAGCACCGCTGCCTGCGCTTCGGCTACCTGCACGCGCCCGAGCGCTGGCGCTTCCGCCATCCGGCCCAGGGCGAGGCGGAGGTCGAGATCTCCGGCGCCCTGCGCTTCGAGAGCGGCCTGACCGCCAACAGCAGCGAGTCGCTGCGGATCGCCGCGCTGGCGGGCATGGGGCTGGCGGTGCTGCCGACCTACGCGATCGGCGCCGACCTGCGCGCGGGCCGGCTGACCGCCCTGCTCCCCGACTGGACGCCGCTGGGCGGCCCCGCCGAGGCCAACACGCTCTACGCGGTCTACCTGCCCAGCCGCTATCCGAGCCCGAAGGTCCGCGCGCTGATCGATTTCTGCGTCGAGCGGATCGGGGACGTGCCGCCGTGGGACCGGCCGCCGGGCCCCTGAGCAGGGGCCTCGCCCCGGGCCTCTTCCGGGCCGGGGCCCGATCGAGCTAGGGCGAGTCCCCCATCACCGTTCGCACGCCGGGAGTAGGCGCCAGGGGGCCGTGCAAGGCGCGAATGAGACAATCCCGCCCCATCATGGCTTTCATTCCCTACGGGCTCGCCCGTCCCTTCCTGTTCGGCCTGGATCCCGAACACGCGCACGAACTGACGCTGGGCAGCATCGCCCGCTTGCAGAACACCCCGGCGCAATGCGCCTGGGCACAGACCCGGGTGTCCGACCCGGTGACCGTCGCCGGCCTCACCTTCCCCAACCGCATCGGCCTGGCGGCCGGGCTCGACAAGAACGGCCGCTGCATCGACGGCCTGGGCGCGATGGGGTTCGGCTTCATCGAGGTCGGGACGGTGACGCCCAAGGCGCAGCCCGGCAACGAGCGGCCGCGCATGTTCCGGCTCCCGGCCCGGCAGGCGCTGATCAACCGGCTGGGTTTCAACAACGAGGGGCTGGACGCCTTCGTCGCCAACGTCAAGCGCTCGCACAGCTTCCGCCACCGGGGCGGGCTGCTGGGCCTGAACATCGGCAAGAACGCGGTCACGCCG
Organism: Mitsuaria sp. GD03876; assembly: GCF_029840635.1. Lineage (GTDB taxonomy): Bacteria > Pseudomonadota > Gammaproteobacteria > Burkholderiales > Burkholderiaceae_C > Roseateles. Next base: position 10,689 of record NZ_JAOCCU010000072.1, read on the forward strand.
ATCGAACGGGCGGTCGACGACTACCTGATCGGCCTGGAAGGCGTGTTCCCGCACGCCGACTACATCACCGTCAACATCTCGAGCCCCAACACGAAGAACCTGCGCCAGCTGCAGAGCGACGAGGCGCTGGATGCGCTGCTCGGTCCGCTGCAGGCGCGCCGCCTGGCGCTGCAGGACGCGAGCGGCCGGCAGGTGCCGCTGTTCGTGAAGATCGCGCCCGACCTCGACGAGGACCAGGTCACGGTGATCGCGGCGAGCCTGAAGCGGCACGGCATCGACGGCGTGATCGCGACCAACACGACGATCGCGCGCGACGCGGTGCAGGGCCTGCCGCATGCGAACGAGATGGGCGGCCTGTCGGGCGCGCCGGTGTTCGAGGCGAGCAACCGGGTGATCCGTCTGCTGCGCGCGGCGCTGGGCAGCGGCTACCCGATCATCGGCGTGGGCGGCGTGCTCAGCGGCGAGGATGCGCGGGCGAAGTTGCAGGCAGGCGCGGACCTGGTGCAGCTCTACACCGGCCTGATCTACAAGGGTCCGGCGCTGGTGCCCGAATGCGCGAAGGCGATGGCCCGGCTCTGAGCCGACACGACGCCCCCAAACGACAAGAGCGCTCCGAGGAGCGCTCTTTTCATTCTTCATTCGTGCCGAGAAGCCAGGGCCCGCAAGACGCCAAGGCCCGCGGACAGCGAGCGTGGCTGGGGCCGGAATGATGCTGGGGGTTCCCGGAGGGACGCCCCCTGCGTCGTGAAGGGCCCGCGCTCAGCCCACCGCAGGCGTTTCCGCCTTCACCACCCCACGACGCCGCGCCGCGAGGCCCACGCCCGCGATGCCAGCCAGCATCAGCGCGTAGGTGGCCGGTTCCGGTACGGCCGACGTGTTGACGGTGGTCGACAGCACGGCGATGTTGCCGAACCCCGCGCCGCTGAGCGACCCGCTGGCGATCAGCTGGTAGGTTCCGGCGGCCAGGCTGGCGTAGTGGAATCCGGTGGCCGAGGCGTCCAGGTCGGTGAGCCCGTTGAGTCCGGCGAAGCTGAAGGTGACCGACTGCAGGGGCAGCGTGAAGCCGGTGCCGAAGTCGATGGTGGTGGCGGCGAGCACCGAGCCGGTGACGTCGGAGGTTTGGGTCAGGGTGAAGGACCCGAGGACGATGTCGGAAAAGCTGCCGTTGGTCGGCACGACGAACACCGGATCCAGCGTGGCCGCGCCGGCGGCGCTTCCGATCAGGGTGGCGATCGCGGCCACCATCAGGGACTTCTTGTTCATGACTGCTCCATCTCACGTGATGAGCCCACGATGGGCTCCAGCGTGAAATAGTTTGCATCTCGACCACATGACAAGTCCCGCACGAAAAGTGCGAGATGTGTACCAGTGCGTCACAGGCGTAAGGGACGCGGCGCCCCTCGCCGCGTCCGCTGCCCCCTGGCGGGGGTCAGCCCAGGGCGGCGATGCCCGCCTTGGCGACCTGGGCATCCTCGTTGGACTTCACGCCGCTGACGCCGACCGCGCCCACGCAGAAGCCCTCGACCAGCACCGGCACGCCGCCTTCGAGCATGCCTTCCAGCGGCACGCTCAGGAACGCGTTGCGGCCGTTGTTGACGATGTCCTCGTAGACCTTGGATTCGCGGCGGCCCAGCGCGGCCGTCTTCGCCTTGGCCGGCGCGATCACCGCGGACGTGGCGGCGGCGTTGTCCAGGCGCTGCAGCCACAGCAGGTGGCCGCCGTCGTCGACGATGGCGATGGTCACCGCCCAGTTGTTCTTGAGGGCCTCGGCCTCTGCGGCGGCGGCGATGCGCTTGACGTCGTCCAGGGTGAGGAAGGGCTTCTGTTTCATCTGCGGCCTCGTCGGGGTCGTTGAAGGAAAGACGATCACTTTAACGAAGCCTTAAGAGCGCTGCCTACAATCGAGCCCAACTCTCACTTCATGGGGCGCACGCACATGAACGACCGCATCATCGACCTCAACGGCGGCAGCCTCGGCTCGTCGCTGCCCACCGACCGCCAGCGCGTCCTGCGCAACACCTACGCGCTGCTGGCGCTGTCCCTGATCCCGACGGTGCTGGGCGCCTGGATCGGCGTCTCCACCGGGCTGCTCGCCGCGATGGGCACCGGCGCCAGCATGCTGCTGTTCTTCGTCGGCGCCTTCGGCCTGATGTTCCTCGTCGAGAAGACGAAGAACTCCGCCACCGGCGTCGTCGCGCTGCTGGGCTTCACCTTCTTCATGGGCCTGATGCTGTCGCGGCTGCTGGCGGCGATCCTGGGCTTCAAGAACGGCGGCACGCTGATCATGACCGCCTTCGGCGGGACCGCCGCGATCTTCTTCGCGATGGCTTCGCTGGCCACGGTCGTCAAGCGCGACCTGTCGGGCCTGCAGAAGTTCCTGTTCGTCGGCGCCGTGATCGCGATGATCGCGGGCATCGCCAACGTCTTCCTGCAGTCGACCGGCGTGCACCTGGCGCTGCTGGTGGCCGTGCTGGGCATTTTCTCGGCCTTCATGTTGGTGGACGTCAAGCGCGTCGTCGACGGCGGCGAGACCAACTACATCAGCGCCACGCTCAACATCTACCTGGACCTGTACAACGTGTTCACCGCGTTGCTGCAGCTGCTGGGGATCTTCGGCGGCGACCGCGACTGACGCTCCCTCCCCCAGCGAAAACGCCTCGGTGACCCGAGGCGTTTTTCATTGGCGCGTCGCCGAGGGCGTCAGGGCTTGTGCGCGACGACCGGCTTGATCGCGCCCAGGCCGATGAAGCGCGCGTACTCGGTGCGCGGCATCACGGTGCTGCCGCGGGCGTCGCCGTCGTCCCAGCCCAGCGTCACGTCGTGTTCGTTGACCTCGACCTGCACCGGTCCCTGGCGGATCGTCATCAGCGGGCCGTCGCCGGTCCGGTAGGTCACCTCGCCGCAGACGAAGGCCGACTGGCTGAGCGGGTTCTCCTCGACGGACACGCGTTCGACGGAAGGATCCAGCGTCGATTCGTCGGCCGGATGTTCGGGGGGCAGCGGTGGGCGAGCGCTCATGGCAGTTCCTCCTGGGAGTCGCTCCGTCCGAGTTCGTCGAGCCATTGCCACATGCGGACCGCGACGGCGGTCGCGGTGCAGGTGGCCAGCGTCATCAGCATCAGCATGTCGTCCATGGCGAGCCTCGAAGCGGTACGGAACGGGTTGTGGATGAGCGCATGCTCGCCTGCCCGTGCGAGGCGGCGAAGCGGCGGGCACCGCGAGGCGATGTAGGTGTCGTCCCACATCGGCTCGCCCAGGCGCGCCGGCGAGGCGCGCGATGCCCATGCCGTTCCTGGGCAGGACCGATGCCGGACGCCGCATGCAAAGCTGTGTGAAGCCCGGTGCGATCCGCGGCGCGGGCGTCAACACGGTCCGCCGGCCTTCCGTTGTGCCCACAAGGTGTAGGACGACGCCGGACAAGACCCGCCGCCCGGCACCGACACCGCGCACCGCGCTGCACTGATGGGAAGGTCCCGGGCCAGCGCCGATAGTCAAAGCAAAGGAACTCACCAGGAGAACGACATGAGCCTCCTCCAGATCACCGCCGCCGACGCCTCCCCGCAATTCGAGATCCGCTTCGAATCGCTGTTCGACGCCGGTCGCGCGATGTCCTTCCCGTGCGACCCGCAAGGCCATGTCGACCTCGACAGCCTGCCCCAGCGGGCGCGCAACAACTACCTCTTCGCCCGCGCCATGGTCGGCAAGGATTACCTGCCGCCTGCGATCCGCGGCCGCACGAACCACTGAACGTCCGCCTCGCCTGGCCCGCGCGTCGGCCGCCGGGCCCACCACTTGCCAAGTCCCTGGTCATGACCACTCTCCTCGAAAGGAGTTCACATGAACTGGGACCGCATCGAAGGCAACTGGACGCAGCTCAAGGGCAAGGTCCGCGAGCAATGGGGCAAGCTGACCGATGACGACATCGACGTGATCGCCGGCCAGCGTGACCAGCTGTCGGGAAAGATCCAGGAGCGCTACGGCATCGCCAAGGACGAGGCCGACAAGCAGCTCTCCGACTGGCAGAACCGCGCCGACGACCGCTGGCTGAGCTGATCGCCCGCTGAGCGGCTGAACCGAATCCTCCCTGTTGCCGCGTTGCGCCCTTCGGGCCAGCGCGGCTTTTTTTCGTCCGCCGGACGCGGGAGTCAGCGGGTGACGGCGGGCGTCGCTTCCTCGAAGCGATCGACGGTGCGCAGCGGCTTGAACAGCGTGGCCCACGCGCCGACGACGCCGAGCGTGCAGATCGCGCCGGTCACCGCCGCCGGCACCGCGCCGAGCGCCGCGGCCGCGCTGCCGGCGCGGAACTCGCCGAGCTCGTTGGACGAGCCGATGAACAGCATGTTCACCGCGTTCACGCGGCCGCGCATCTCGTCGGGCGTCGAGAACTGCACCAGCGCGCCGCGGATGTAGACGCTGACCATGTCGGCCGCGCCGGCCACGGCCAGCGCCGCGAACGACAACCAGAAGGTCGTCGACAACGAGAAGACCAGGTTGGCCAGGCCGAAGACGGCGACCGCGGTGAACATCGCCTTGCCGACATGCCGGTTGAACGGGCGCAGGCTGAGGTAGAGCCCGGCCGTGACCTCGCCCACGGCCATCGCGCTGCGCAGCGCGCCGAGCCCTTCCGGCCCGGCATGCAGCACCTCGTGCGCGTAGATCGGCAACAGCGCGACGACGCCGCCCAGCAGCACGGCGAACAGGTCCAGCGAGATCGTGCCGAGGATGATCGGCCGCGTGCGGATGAAATGGATGCCCGCGCCGAAGCGCTGCCAGATGTTGCCACCCGCCGGGGATGGCGGCGCGGCGAAGCGCACCGGGACCGCGCCGATCAGCAGCGCCGTGCCCAGGCCGAAGCAGGCCAGGCAGACGAGGTAGGTCAGCGCCGAACCGCCGAAGCCGTACAGCAGCCCGCCCAGGAACGGTCCACCGATGCTGGCCACGCGCAGCAGCATGCTGTTGGCGGCGATCGCCTGCGCGAGCTGCTCGCGCGGCACGATCTGCGGCAACAGGCTCTGCAGCGCCGGACCCGAGAACGCCCGCGCGCAGCCGAACAGCACCAACACCGCGTAGATCCCGGTCACGCCGGCATGGCCATGGCCGGAGAGCCACCACAGCGACAGGCTGCAGACGGCGCTGACGGCCCAGCTGATCGCCAGGATCGGCTTGCGGCTGAAGCGGTCGATCAGGTCGCCCGCCGGCAGCAGCAGCAACAGCATCGGGATGAACTGCGCCAGGCCGACGTAGGCCAGCGCCAGCGGCTGGCGCGTCAGGTCGTAGACCTGCCAGGCGACGACCACCGCCTGGATCTGGCCGGCGAAGACCGCCGCGAGGCGGCAGATCAGGAACGCGGTGAAGCCGGGGTGGCGGAAGACGCTGGACTTGGGCGCCGGAGCGGCGGCGTCCGCTGGATGGGGAACCGGGGGAGTCGGGGGGGGGGTCGGAGCGGTCACGGCACGAAAGGGGCTGTTCGAGGCCTTCTTGGGCGGGCGTCGGCGAGTTTAGCGAGGCCATTTCCGATGCCGGGCGCCAGGCGATGTCACATGTGCGGGGGCTGTTCCGTCTTGTGGATACCAACCCGGTTTTTCCCCCTTCCACACACGGAGTGAACGATGAGCCAACGTCTGAACTACATGCAACAGTCGCCCGCCGCCTTCAAGAAGCTGGTGGAGCTGTCGATGGGCATCAAGGAAAGCGGCCTGGAGCATGCCCTGCAATTCCTTGTCGAGATCCGCGCCTCACAGCTCAACGGCTGCGCGTTCTGCCTGGACATGCACATCAAGCAGGCCGCGATCGCCGGCGAGCGTGCGCTGCGCCTGCACCACGTCGCGATCTGGCGCGAGTCGTCGCTGTTCTCGCCCCGCGAGCGCGCCGCGCTGCTCTGGACCGAGACGCTGACCCGCATTCCCGAGACCGGCGTGTCGGACGAGGTCTACACGCAGGTCCGCGAGCAGTTCAGCGAGAAGGAATTGACCGACCTCACCTGGGCCGTGTCCTCGATCAACGCGTGGAATCGGCTCAACGTGGCCTTCCAGAGCGTGCCCGGCTCGCAGGACAAGGCTTTCGGTCTGGACAAGGCCGGCCTGTCTTGACTATGCATTTGAGTGGGGATCCCCACTCGAGTTTGCTAGTCACTCGCAATCTCTGATCAGAGGGAGCAATAGTCAGCAGTCCCCCCTCCTCCGACGATGCGGTCATTGATTGACGCATCACCCAGGAGGCCTTGTGAAACGACTGAACTTTTTCTCCTTCCTCGCCCGCCCATGGCCGGCCCGTCCGGCCATGGCGGCCGCGCCGATGCTCTTCGGCGTGCTCGTGCTGGCCGGTTGCGGCGGCGTGGCCGACACGGGCGACGAGCCCCTGTCCCCCGAAGTCGCGGCCAGCGCGCCGCGGACCGCCCCGGCGATCGCCGTCAAGCCCAATCCCCATTACGCGACCAGCGGCCGCGGCTCCTACCGCGAAGCGCTGCAGAACTACCACCAGGTCGGGGAGGCGCTCCATGGCGAATGACCTTCTCTTCAAGGGAGTCCGCGGCGCCACGGCGCTCACGGTCGTGGCCGGCGCGGTGGGCGCGATGCTCTTCTCCGCCTCGGCCTGGTCCGCGCGCCGCGACGTGCCGTCGAACCCGCCGCACTGGAATCCCGCGGCCGAGTACGACACCGCGAACCAGTACGTCACCTTCCGCGCGATCTCCGATCGCATGGTCAAGCAGGGCGTGTTCGTCAGCGCCTGGTGGACGCAAAACGAAGCGCCCAGCTTCATCAGCAACGATGGCCCGTGGAAGCTGGTCGGCCACGCCTGGGTCGTCCACCCCGATGGCAGCATGACCGTCGAGGTCGCGCCGCGCTGGCATCCTTCGGGGGCCTATCCCGGCGGCTCGGTGATCTCCTTGAACACCAATGGCACCGTCAAGTGCTTCATGTCCAAGAACTGGACCCAGGGGGATAACCCCGCCGAGCCGCTTGACGAGTACGGGTGGTCGCCCTGGGAGCCCCTGGATACCTGCCCCGTCGGCGAAACGACCCCGGCACCGCCTGGAGAGGACGGCACCCCGGGCACGCCTCCGGACACGACGCCGGATCCCACGCCGGGCACGCCTCCGGGCACCACGCCGGATCCGACACCTGGTACGCCTCCGGGCACCACGCCTGATCCGACGCCGGGTACGCCTCCGGACACCACGCCGGACCCAACGCCTGGTACGCCTCCGGGCACCACGCCGGATCCAACGCCGGGTACGCCTCCGGGCACCACGCCG
>NZ_JAOCCU010000073.1 GCF_029840635.1 Mitsuaria sp. GD03876
ATCGGCTCTTGCGGAATTGGTCGTAAATCGAATCCAGCCATCGGCTGTCCAGGGTCTGTCGAGAGGTCACGAACCGGGGGCGCTAGTTTGCCAAAGAGATACCTTGTGCAAGCCTAGTCGTTCCGGCCGCCAATTTTTCTTGCGGCCTTTAATCCATCAGCCGCCATCAAGACAATTAGCACCACGACCGCCAGCCCCGCAAACACCCCGAACTTCGAATCCACCAAGTCGGGCAGGCCAACATAGCCAGCCACAAAAGAAAGAAGTCCGAACTTAATTATTGAGAAGACGATCTTATTCAATTTTCCACTGCCTCTGAAGACTGTCTTCTCACAGATTGGGAGTTGCCAAGTAGAGGAAGAATGCGGTCGAGGGCTTATTCATCCTAGGTCGACTCTTGAAATGCGCTTGGATCGAATCCGTTGGGCCAGGGCTCGACGTGCGCAACAAATTCCAGTTCGACGACATCCGGATATGCCAACGAGGCGAGAAAGGACCCGCCATGCTCCAGATCCCGGTGAGAGAAATCCCAATCCCGCTGCAAAGACCCATCTGTCCGCGGCAAATGGAAGGGAAATCTGAGAGTGGAAAACAGCCCGCATTCAGTGGCCAATCGTTCAATCACCTCTGCCTCATGCGCCGCCGAGTTTATCGCGATGTCCAAAGTGCTTGACCTCGCAAACAGCTTGGCGAGTGCGAACACCTCTTCATCTGTAATTGCCATCAGAACGGCTTCATCGTTGCTGTGGAAATTCTGAACTCACCATTCAGCACCACGCCCTTCAGGCGAACTGCAATACCACCCAACTTGACCGTAACCCAACTACCCGTCTGATATACCCTCGGGGTAGCGAATGCTCGCGCGGCCATACGCATTTCATTCAATGCCATCTCTGCGGAGCCAAAGCGTTTGACCAATGGATCCATCATGTCGGCTCATCCAGCGACCGACTCGGGTTGTTTCTGCAGCGCCCTTTGCGGCGAAGGCTATGCCCGCAGGGCTCGCAGCATTTCTTCCTGCTCGCGAGCATCAACGTATCCGTCAATCCGATCTCCAATCTCATCGAGTCTTCCGACGATTTCTACAATCAATTCTTCATCGTCGGCGTCATACTCGATCTCGATCGGGCGAAGTTCACCGGATGCTGTGCCAGAAACGTAGCCGCGCCGGATGAACGACGCCCATCGTTGGATATCTCCAGCAGTAAAAAGACCTCGGCCCCAGTCCTCCAACACCTTTGCCAAGGCAGAACGTGAGACGAAGAGCCGGGGAAGCTTCGCCGCCGCTTCCAAGAGCTCACGGTGGCCGACATCGCAAACTGTCTCCAGACTGTTCAGATCGCCTTCCAAGAGTGCCGCGATTGCTGCCGCCAACGTCTCCATCATGGCCCTCCATGTACCCATTTGGTCTCAATGAGACCTCGCGGTCCTAAAGTGTCTTTGAACTCGCGGACGATTGCCCCCGTGCTGTCGACTTCCTGAACATAAAGTTTCCCGTACCCCGCATTTCTCGCTGGCGAGAAGAACTCAAATCGCTTGCCGGCGTCCGCAAGGTCAGTGATGCGGAAATCCTGCGCATTCTTAGCGGCGCCCCGGAAGAACCTGTTTGCGGCTGCTCCTAGGGGGCCATCCAAGGCTGCCCTGGCGGCTTGCTTTGTTTCGAATGCTACTGTCGCCTTTGCGGTATTCGCCAATGTGCTCTCTGGCAAGAGGAGCGCCATGAATGCCCCCTCGGCGAGAGTCGGGTAGTACTCATTCCCTGCCTCCGCAAGCCCGTCAACGAAGCCTTCGAATGATTCGGACGTCATATCGACGACCGCTTCGCGCATTGCGCAATTCGTGAAGCAGTGTCCAAAGAAAGCCTGTTCAACACCCTCGCGGATTGATTCGCGCGAAGGCTTCATGCGATCAAATATTCCGAACGACCTGCGCAGATCGGAAAGAAGCGCGCTGGCTTTTCTTCTTACCTTCGCCGCATACTGGGCGGCTTTAAACTGTGCAGCTTCAAGCCCCTGCAAGTTTGACGCTGGGGCGCCCTTATCGACAAGCCGCATGCATGCGCCGGTCGGACAGTTCGTGAAGAGACCAATTAGTCGGGACGCCTGCGTCTGATCCTTAACTCGCTGAATTTCGCCGTTGGGTGCCCAGTCCGGCAGAGGCGCCAGCCATCGATCATCGTCTTTGTATCTATCTTCGGAGAGAGGAGCACGTTTGCCATCATTTTTAGATGGCGGAAGTACATTATCGGGACAGCGGCCTCCAGCAGCGCAGCCTTGCATTCCGCTGGGATCAACCGTATTCAATGGGTTGTTGAAGACGTACGAATACGCGCTGTAGTTCTGGGTGTTGAAGCGGTCCTGCAGCAGCGGGTCCGCTTGCAGGAACAGCCCGGCGCGACCGTCATAGATCCGCCCGTTCATGTTGATCAGGCCGACATCGTCCCGGTGCTCGTGCCCGGTGAAGCCACGCGACGTCCCCGCGTTCACGTCCGCGCGCCAATCGATCAGCAGCGAACCCCACGTGTCGAAGTTGCCATCCGTCTGACGGCGTTGTCCGAACGGGTCATAGGCGTAGCGCGCGGTGACGGCCCCGGCATGGTCCGTCGTCGCCATTAGCGAGCCCTGGTAGTCCTGATGCCAGTACTCGACCTTGTTGATCGCCAGCGTATCCACCGACGACGGCGCCGTCTGCTGGCTGTTCAGGGCCGGCAAGGCAGCATCGCTGACGATCACGCCGATCGCCTGGCCACCAATCGACAGGAAGTGCCGATGGCTGGTCGAGCCACCCGCGGTCTCCATCTCGTAGCCCAGACCGCCGACCGCATCCGGATGCAGGTACCAGAGCGTCCTCGTCCCCTGCCACGTCGCGCGGCTTTCCTTGATCCGGAACTCCGATTCGTCGTAAGCCCAGGCGTAGTTGATGCCGCCATCGCGCGCTTGCGCCGTCTCGACGCGATCGAAGTCGGTGTAGGTCAGCGTCTTGTACTTGCCCGACGACCGGGAGACGACGTTGCCGTTCAGGTCGTAGCCCAGCTGCGCGCCGGCAATGGTCGTCGGCGCATGAGCCAGGCGCACTCCCGCGCCCTGCGTCGGATAGACATAACCGCCGAGGTCGCTCTTCCACCGGATCATGCCGAGCGCCGTGTACATCAGCTCGACCCGTCGCTGCAGGTTGGGAATCGCGGGCGACGCCACCGTATACGCCTCCAGGCGATTCAGCGTGTCGTACTCGAAGGATTCGCTGACGGCCCCGCTGCCACTGCCGATGTTGTCGGTCCGCGTCTTGAGGTTGTCGACGTCGTCCCAGACATAGCCGCGCTCCGCCAGCTTGCTGAGGTCGGCCGACTGAACCGTCTGGCCGGTCACTCGTCCGATCGCGTCCGTCACGGTGGTGGCCGTCACGTTGCTCGAGAGCCAGGTCTGCTCGACCCGGCCATCGGCGCGCTGCGTCTGCGCGGCCCACAGGATCGAGTTGCCAGAGAGCAGGATGCCGTTCGGGCGCGTGCCGCCGGCGGAAGCCGGCATCGGCCGCAGATCCAGCGCGGACTGCGTGCGCAAGGCCGCGAGATAACCGAGCGCCGTGTAGTCGTAGCTGACCTTCAGGCCGGTCGGATAGGTCTTGGTGTCGAGCCGTCCGGTGTCGCCGTCATAGGACACCGAAGAAGCGAAGGACGGGCCCTGCGCGATGTCCGTGCGCGAGCTCGTCGCGCGACCGATGCCGTCGTAATAGAACCGCTTGGTCACGCCGCGGTCCGTCGTCGACTGGCTCAGACGCCCCTTCGCCCCGGTGCCCGAGTCGTAGGTCCAGGTGTACCGATCGCCGCCGGACCGCTGCTCGACCTTTCGACCCAGCGCGTCATACGCATACGTGGTCCATCCGGCCTTGACCGGCGCGGTACTCGCGCTGGCGTCGAAGTCGGGACAGTCGCCCGTCACATGGCCGCCACGCTGGTTGGAGGTCTGCGTCGCCTTGGGCCGACCCAGCACGTCCAGGCACGACTGCGACACCCCCTTGTCCGGGTCGTCCACCGCCACGACGCGACCCAACTGGTCGTACGCCATGCTGCTCACGTTCTGCAGCGCGTCGCGTGTCTCGACGGGTTGGCCGAAGGCGTCATAGCGATAGGCCACCTGCGCGCCGCCGCGATCCGTGACACGGACGACCTGACGCAGACCGTCCAGTTCGGCCAGGGACTTGCGCCCTTGCGGATCGGTCGTCCGGGTCCATCCGGCGCTGAACTCCACGATGACTTCAGCCGCGGCGCGGCTGCCATAGCTGCCGTAGCCGAAACCTCCCCCACCGAACGACTGCGTGGTGCGGCCCTTGGGATTGGTGGCCACGGTCCGCTTCACCCGACCCAGGTCGTCGTAGTCGAATGACGAGACGGCGACATCCTGGCTGCCGGCCAGCGTGCTGGACCCGGTGCTCAGGAAGTACGCCGAGGTCTGCAGGAGCTTCTGCCCTTGCGGACCATAGACCGTGTCCGTCACCACGATGGCGCCGGAGCGGCCCGAGGGCTGCTTCGCGCCGTCGAAGCTCTCCGTCGCGACCCGGATCGGCCGGCCCAGCGCATCGAGATACGTGCGGACGAAGGCACCGGACTTCTTGTCCTTCGCGTTCCGCGGCTCGGCATGGGTCATGAAGACCGCGGCGTCCGGCCGCTCCGGCGCGGTCACCGCGGGACAGCCATCGCTGTTGGCCGCCGTGTCGCCTTCGCCGCTGCTCAGCACGCAATGGAAGGTCACCACCGACGTGCCATCCGGCGCGGTGGCACGCACGGTGCGCCCGAAGTCGTCGAGCTCCGTCTTGCTGACCGCGCTATTGGGGTCGGTGACCTGGATCGGCACGCCGAAGCGAGGATCGAACGCCGTCGACTTCGTCTGCGACAGCGCGTTCTCGTTCTTCGTCGCGAAGAACCCCGCCAGGATGCCCGTCGTGACGGTGGCACCGTTCACCTTGAAGGATTGCGCGGCGACGGCCTCGTATTTGTCCTGGGTCGTGGCCGCGGCGACGCGAACGCGAAGCGGCGCGTCGTCGCAATGCGATTCGGTGCTGCGGGTGACGTTGCCCCAATCGTCGTATCCGACGCTGGTGCGCTTGCACAGCGCCGGCTTGTCCGGCTCGACGGTGGTTTCCGCGAGGCGCCCCGTCCCGGCCTCATAGCTGAACTTGAGGGTCCGGCTGTAGCTCGACGGATCGGCTGGCGAGGTCGACGTGTCGGCCCAGGCGCACTCGGCCGCCATCGCCAGACCCGCGGTCAAGGCCAACACCCCGAGGCGCACTCCCTGCTTTCTCATGATGAGCAATCCAATGTCGTTCTTTTGGGAACCGCCCTCGCGAGGGATCGGTCCTGCTGCGTTCGGTGAGGGTCCTCGCGCGCTCATTCGTCCTGCAGCAACTGCAGGATCGCGGCCAGCACGGCGGGTGGAACCGTCGAAGGCGGATCCGGCGGCGTGGTCGGATTTCCCCCATTGGGCGCGGTGGTCTCCAGCAGCACCTTTGGCACCGTCTTGCTGACCACCGTCCGATCCGGACGGGAGACCCACCACCGGCAGCTGTCCTTGGCGCTGCAGCTCACGTCGTCGGCCACGTAGGTGATCGATTCGGCGCTGCCATAGGAGCGACCTTCGAAGGTCGTGGCCGTCTGCGTCTTGGTCGGGTAGCCCGCGGCGTTGACATCGGTCGTGACCGTCTGCTGCGGCAGTGCAGAGCCGTCCAGTTCCTTGCCGCTGGCGCTCACCAGGCGGGTGTAGGTCCGCTTGATCGGGGAGGCGATCGCCGCGCAATTGCCGTTGCCGGCGACGAGCGCATCACGCGTGGCGACGTCGTTGCCCGCGTCGCAGTAGGCGTAGTCCTTGGTCGAGAGCACCTGCCCGGAGCCCGTGGATCCGATGGACGAGAGGACGGTACTCGTGCTCATCGGCATGCCCACGTAGGGGAAGGTCTGCGCGAAGCGCGTGACGGTGGTCGCCGCCCTTCCTGCTGCCGTGTCCGCCTGGGCCTTCACGACGCGATATCCCAAGGATCCGCGGCCGTTCTTGTCGCTGCGCATGCCGGCATAGGCGTACTCCGTGACCGACGGACGGCCCGGCACGCCGCTGGGCGCGGACATGGCCGTGACGACGATCCCGGCCGGCGCCAGCGCGATCTGTCCTTCGCCAACGGCGGTCTCGGCCACGACGCGATCGGTGGCGGCGGCCGGCGCGTAGGTCAGCGTCGTGGTTCCGGACGCTCCCTCCCGGACCGTCAACAGGCGGTCGGGAGGAATCGGATGGTCCGGCGTGTACAGCTCGTTGGCTTCGTTGTTCCGCGCGTGTCCCAGGCTGAGGATCTCGACCGGCGAATTGCCGGTGAAGTTGCCGATGTGCAGCTGGCGCTTGTAGCCGCAGCACGGCGACCCGTTCTCCATCGTCCCGAGCTTCGAGATCGGAATGTTGAAGGCCCGGTCCTGCCCCTTGTGGGTCAGCAACATGACCTGGTAGTAGGACTGGTACGAGGAGGTCGAATCGACCTTGGGAACGATGAACAGCGAGTCCGTGCGGCCATCGCCGTTGAAGTCGATCGGCACGCTGTAGCCGCCACCGACGATCGGCGTGTCCTGGTCCAGGACGGGAAGCCCTTTCCAAGGGTACCCACCCATCACCGAGAACGCGGGGTCCGGCAGATGCCAGACCCGCTCGAAGGACCCGTTGAGCTCGGACATCGTCGCCCGGATCTCGGGCTGGCCGTCCCCCTGGACGTCCAAGGCCGACGCGCTCAGGATCTCGCTCAGTCCGAAGTTGGCCTTGAAGTCGAAGTTGCCATCGCCGCGCGACGTCATCACGTCCCACCAGGGCTCGGTGCCGGGCGACTGGCTGTAGATCCGCGAGCGCGGGTCCGCCACCAACAGGTCGGCCAGGCCGTCCCCGTTGATGTCGACGACGGGCCCCCCGCCAGCGCCGACGCTGGCAAGGAACACGAGCGGGAATGGCGCCAGGTTGGTGGGAATCTCGCTGAAGCCCCCCTGGCCATCGCCGAGGTAGGCCCGCGTGCACTTGCCGCTCGGGCACAGCACGAAGCTGCTGGAGGCGTAGTCCTTCTCCCCGATGCTGGTGACCAGCAGGTCCAGGATGCCGTCGCCGTTCAGGTCGATCCAGTAGCTGGACGTCGCCGCACCCCAGCCTTGGAACGCTCCCGGATTGCCATCGCCGTCGTAGATGAAGTCGGGGAACCAGTTCGAACCGCCGGATGCCGGCAGGCCTGGCGCCTCCTTCTTGACGAAGCCCGTGGGCGTATTGAGGAACAGCGCCGTCTTGGTGGCCTGGCAGGGTTCGGTCTGGGGCGTCATGTCCGGCGGACCGCCGGCAGTCCGCAGGATGTCCGGACGCCCGTCGCCGTTGAAGTCTCGAACCAGGACGGTGATGGAGCAGGTCGCCCACCAATTCGCCGTCGGCACGGAGAACGAGACCAGCCGCTCATTGGCGAGGACCGGGTCGGCGATGGATTCGAAGGCGCCGCCGCCCTTGCTGCGGTAGATCAGCGTGCGCGGGGAGCGATCCCCGCTCGCGCTGAGCAGATCGGTGCGTCCGTCGCCGTCGAAGTCCGCGGAGTAGGTGGCCGTGAGATTGGGGTCCAGATGGATCGGCGTGTACAGGTCGGCCGGCAGGTCCAGCGCCGTGACCTTCGAGAAGGACGAGGGGCCGCCCTCGGTGTAGGTGAACGAGGTCGAAGGCAGGCACTTGCCGGCGGTGACCGCCGTGCAGGCCTTCACGTCCTTGAGCCGGGGGCGCCCGCTGACGGTGCCGGTGTCGTAGCTCAGCCGCAACGTGCGGACATGCACCGCGCCATCCAGCTGGCCGATCCCCGCGGGGGCGTTCACGTAGGTCGAGATCGCGTTGAGCAGACGCACCGACACGGACTTGTTGCCGCGATACAGCGTCTCCTCGCGGGCGCCCAGCGTGTCGGCCCGGTCGGAGTAGGAGAACACGACCTTGTTGCCGGGGCCGTACTGGATCTCCTTGACGACGACATCCTTGCCGAGCGACGCGTAACCCGACGGGTCGTCCACGTTGGCGCCGACTCGGTACTCCGCCTGGTCGTAGAAGAACTGGATGCCGTTGCCGTGCTGGTCGCGCGTCTGGGCCACCAGCCAGGTCATCGCCGTCTTGGCGTAGCGCGACTGGGTGCCGAGGATGACCGCGTTGTTCGTCGCCTCGTCCGTCGCCTTGCCGATCACGGATTCACCGCCATCCGGGTGCCAGACCTTGAAGTACTTCGGTCCGGAGTTGGCGTCGGTGCCGGCCATCCCGTAGGCGCGTACCCGCGTCCGGCTGTCGGTCTCGATGCGGTACTCGCGATAGGACGACGTGTCGAGGCCGGCGGCATCACGCGTGGTCAGGCCCACCGTCGGATTGCCCTCCCCATCGAGCGCGATCAGCCGCGCCCCGTTCAAGCACAGCTTGTCCGTCGCATCGAAGTTCACCGTGCCCGGCATCCCGTCGATCGCCTTGATGCCGGCGCATCGCGTGATCTGGGCGCCGACGCTCAGCGTCCATCCGGTCCCGACGGCGCCGTTTCGCGCGCCGGAGTAGTTGATCGAGATACTGGGTTCCGGTCCGCGCCCGGGCGGGGTCTGCACCTTGATGCTGTAGCCGGGCTGTCCGCTGGGCGACACCGTCACCGCGGCGCCACTCCACGCCGGCAATGTCGCCAGCACGAGACTTCCGAGGACCTTCAAGTTCAAAGCGTTCACCTTCATCGATGCGCCATTCATTCGTTTTCTGCTTCGCCGGCGGGGCCCGGTCACGCGCCCGCTGTCGTCATCTCGCGTTGTCGATCCCGAAGCTCCGGATCAGGCATTGCTTCGGGTTCTGGACGACCTCGTAGTAGAGGAACATCCTGGCCGCGCCGCTGCGGGCCGCGGTGTAGGTCGCCCAGAAGCGGTTGAGGTCCGTCTTCGTGTAGTTGGGCGTGAAGACCAGCTGGCGGCCGGGGCACTCGCTCTCCGGCACGGCGTACCAGATCGCGACGACGTCGCCGGGGTAGTTCTCCACCCGCCAGGTCGCGGGGTCGGAGGTGAGCGGCACCATCTGGGCCTGCGCAGGCGAGGCCAGCGCGGCGAATCCGAGTGCCGCGACGGCGATCAGCGATTTCATGGGTTCTGTCCCGAGGAATGTCGTTGGGCCGATCAGTCGCCGGCCATGCCGATGGAGCCGATCACCTCGTCCCAGACCGGCGCGTCGCAATTCACACCATCCCGCGAGTACCGCACGATGACCTTGCGGTTGGCCGTGTAGGCCGTGATCGCGATGGCGATCGCCGGCTTGGAGGTCGCGGGGTTGACCGTCGCGCGGATGGAGCCGTTCAGGTAGCCGTTGTTGATGGCGATGAAGAAATTGCCATCGACATCGCTCCACACCTTCGTCAGCTTGACGGGCGGGCATTCGGTATAGGCATGGCTGCTCAACGGCAGCAGCGCGGCCAGCGCGACGCCGGCGATCAGTTTGATGTTCATGGTCTCGTCTCCCTCGAACAGGATGGCGTGCCGCCCAGGCGGCCTTCGCCCTCGGGCGCGGCAGCAATCGCGGGATGGCGCCTCACTCAGGCGCCGGGAATCACTGCCCCGGGATCTCGCCGATGTACGACGGCACCGCGGCATCGCCGTAGGTGCCCAGCGTCGCGCAGCTGCCTTCGCGGCCCCAGTAGAACGTCGCCATCGCGTTGCGCTTCTTCACGCCCAGCAGCAGCGCCGTCCACATCGCGCAGGTCGTCGGCGAGACGCCCTGGTAGGTGTTGTTGACGTTGCAGATCACCGTGAAGTCGTTGCGCCCGGTGTGGTGCACGTTCACGTCCCCATGCGCATAGACGAGGAGGTAATTGATCTTCACGTTGCATTCGAACGCGTACGACTGCACGGGCAGCACCGCCGCCATGACGAAGGCCATCAGCCTTGCCAGCTTTTTCATGACTCCACTCCCTGGAAACACAGCTTGTTGTTGTCGATCCGCGCCGTCTGCCGGCGTCGGAGGCCGCATCGCTCCCGCGATGCGATCGGGGCGGCACATTACCGTCTTCACGCCGCCTTGTCGATCCGTGTCCTCACGCCTCGGTCGGTCAACCGCCCCGACATCGCCGCGTCACATCGCCCCTTGCCATCGGCCCGGCGCCGTCCCTTAAACTCGCCCGCGCCAACGACAACGCTATCCCCGCCCATGAAGAGCACCAAGACCGCCCGCCCGTCAGCCAAGGTGACGCTGGGCATGGTGGCCGAAGCCAGCGGGGTCTCGCCGAGCACCGTCTCGCGCATCCTCAACGGCACCGCCGTCGTCAGCCAGGAAAAGAAGGACGCCGTCGACCGCGCCATCGCCGAGCTCGGCTTCGTCCCCAATCCGATCGCGCGCGTGCTCGCCGGCGGGCGCTCCCAGAGCGTGGGCGTCGTCACCCAGGCCATCGACAGCCCCTACTACGGCGTCGCGCTGCGCGGCATCGAGGAAGTGCTGGACGCCGCCGGCTTCATCCCGCTCTTCGCCAGCGGCCACTGGAACGCCAAGGAAGAGCAGCGCTGCATCGACACGCTGCGCGCGCGCCGCGTCGACGGGATCATCGTGCTCACCGGCCGCCTCAGCGACGAGTCGCTGCGCAAGCTGGCCAAGGAGCTGCCGGTCGTCGTCACCGGCCGCACGCTCAAGGCCGGCGGCTTGTATTCGCTGAACTTCAACGACTTCGAAGGCGCGCGGCTGGCCACGCATCACCTGCTGTCGCAGGGGCATCGCAAGATCGCGTTCATCGCCGGCGATCCGGTCCACCCCGATGCGCAGGAACGGTTGAGGGGCTACCGCGCGGCGCTCGAGGCCGCCGGCGTCAAGTACAAGCCGGCGCTGGTGCTGCCCGGCATGTTCCACGAGGACAGCGGCGTGATGGCCGTCGAGCGCCTGATCGACAGCCGCGAGCCCTTCACCGCGATCTTCGCGGCCAACGACCAGATGGCCTTCGGCGCGTCGCTGGCCCTCTACCGGCGCGGCCTGCGCGTGCCCGAGGATGTCTCGATCATCGGTTTCGACGACCTGGCCGGCGCCGCGCACTGCATTCCCCCGCTGACGACGATCCACCAGGCCGGCCTGGAGTTGGGCCGCTGCGCCGCCCAGGCGCTGATGGACCTGCTGGCGCACAAGAGCCCGTCGGCCCAGCTACCGGAGCCGCGGCTGATCATCCGCTCCTCCACGCGCGCCTTGAAGTAGCTCCCCGGGGACCTCCCCCACTCAGCACTAACCCTGCTACCTTGACGCTTCATCACGGCTATCATGAAAGCGCTTTCATGACACCAACAACAACGGAGACAAGCAGCATGCGGCAGTGGGCCCGACGGCTATCGGCGATCGCGACGACCCTGGGCGTGGCCCTGGCGGGGTCAGGCGTTGCCGTGTCCGCCCCGGCGCCGACGACCACGCTGACCGTCGCCGCCTTCCCGGCCGTGGACGAGATCGTCCGCGCCGCGCTGCCCGCGTGGCATGCGCTGCATCCCGAGGTCGAGGTGAAGATCGTGAGCCGCGAGGTCAACGACCATCACACCGCGATGACCACGGCGCTGTCCACCGCGAAGGGCCTGCCCGACGTGATGGCGCTGGAGATCGGCTACCTGGGCCGCTTCGCGCAGGGCACCGGCCTCGAGGACCTGTCCCGCCCGCCTTACGAGCTGACCCGCGAGCGCGCCCGCTTCGTCGCCTATGCCTTCGACCAGGCGACGACCGCGGCCGGCGCGGTGGTGGCGGTCCCGACCGACATCGGACCCGGCACCCTGCTCTACCGCACCGACCTGCTGGCCAAGGCCGGCTTGAAGGAGTCGGACCTGACGACCAGCTGGGACGGCTACGTCGCCGCCGGCGTGAAGATCAAGTCCGCGACCGGCGCCTACCTGCTGGCCCATGCGCGCGACATGAAGGACATCCTGATCCGCACCGGCATGCAGCCCGGCGAAGGGTTGTACTTCGACAAGGACTCCCGCCCGCTGGTGACCTCGCCGCGCTTCGTGCGCGCCTTCGAGCTGGCACGCGCGGTGCGCCGCCAGCAGCTCGATGCCAAGGTCACCGCCTGGTCCTCCGACTGGACCGAGGGCTTCAAGCGCGGCGGCATCGCCACGCAGATGTCGGGCGCCTGGCTCGCCGGCCACCTGAACACCTGGCTGGCCCCCGGCACGCGCGGCAAGTGGCGCGCCGCGCAGCTCCCCGAGGGCGCCTTCGCCGCCTACGGCGGGACCTTCTTCGCGATGGCCCGCCACGGCGACGCCGGCCGCAAGCCGATGGCCTACGAGTTCATCCGCTTCATGACGATGAACCGCGCGCAGCAGCTCGCCGCCTTCAAGGTCCAGGACGCCTTCCCGGCGCTGGTCGACGCCCAGACCGACGCGTTCTACGACCAGCCCCTGCCCTTCCTGGGCGGCCAGGTCGCCCGCCGCGACTGGCGCGACGCTGCCAGCCACATCCGCGCCTTCCCGGTCCACAAGCAGGACGCCTTCGCCCGCGAGGTCATCGACACCGAGCTGGACAAGGTCCTGGACCGCGACAAGGACATCGCCACCGCGCTTGCCGACGCGCAACGGCTGCTCCAGCAACGCGCGCGGCGCTGACACGGAACCCGACGATGAGCCTGCGTCTCCCCCCTGCCCTGCGGCTGTCGCCGCGCTACGCCCCGTACGCGCTGCTGGCGCCGTTCCTGCTGCTGTTCGTGGTCTTCGGGCTGTTCCCGCTGATGTTCTCGCTGTACCTGGCCTTCCACAGCTGGGAACCCACCAGCGGCCTGGCCGCGATGCACTGGGTCGGCCTGGACAACTTCGCCTTCGCGCTGCAGGACGAATGGTTCTGGAAGTCGATGCGCAACACCGCCTGGCTGGCGATCGCCTCGGGCGTGCCGCAGCACTTGGTCGCGATCCCGCTGGCCACCTTCCTGCACCTGGCCTTCAAGCGCTGGCGCAACCCGATGGTCGGGGCCTACTTCCTGCCCTACATCACCTCCTCGGTGGCGATCGCGATCCTGTTCAGCTCGCTGTTCTCCACCGACTACGGCCTGATCAACCTGGCCTTGGCGACGCTGCGCGAGATCCCGCTGCTGGGCCACCTGATGCCGGCCTCCGCCATCGACTGGCTCAACGACCCGGACGCGCTCAAGCCGGCGATCTCGACGATCGTGTTCTGGCGCTACGTCGGCTTCAACGTCGTGCTCTACCTGGCCGCGCTGCAGACCATCCCGCCCGATCTCTACGAGGCCGCGACGATGGACGGCGCCAGCCGGCTGCAGCAGTTCTTCCACATCACGCTGCCCAGCCTGCGGCCGATGATCTTCTTCGGCGTGACGCTGAGCGTCATCGGCGGGCTGCAGCTGTTCGAGGAGCCCTTCATCCTCACCGGCGGCAAGGGCGGCTCCGACCAGGCCGGCATGAGCGCCGCCGTCTACCTGTACCGCAACGCCTTCGACTTCAACGACTTCGGCGCCGCCAGCGCGATGTCCTGGCTGCTGTTCCTCGTCGTGGCCGCGCTGACGTGGCTGACGAACCGCGCCTTCCGGCGCAAGGACGACTGAGGCCGCGCCCCATGAGCACCACGATGCCCGCCCCCTTCGACACCGCCGCGCCGCGCGCCGCGCAGCCGCCCCGCATGACCGCCTGGGCCGCCTACCTGCTGGTGGGCGCCGGCGCGCTGCTGATGCTCGCGCCGTTCTATTTCATGTTCGTCTTCGCGACGCACTCGCGCACCGAGATCTTCAGCCTGCCGCCGCCGATGTGGTTCGGCGACGACTTCCTGGCCAACGTCGAGATCCTGACCAAGCGCCTGCCCTTCTGGCGCAACCTCGGCCTGAGCCTGTACGTCGGCGTGTGCAACACCGCGCTGACGCTGCTGTTCTGCTCGATGGGCGGCTACGCCTTCGCGATGTACGAGTTCCGCTTCAAGAAGGCGCTGTTCGGGCTGGTCATGGGCACGATGCTGCTGCCCAGCTTCATGAACATGATCCCGAGCTTCATGATCATGGACCTGCTGGGCTGGATCGACCAGCCGCGCGCGCTCTACATCCCCGGCGCGGCCAGCGCCTTCGGCATCTTCCTGATGCGCCAGTTCATCGGCTCCGCCGTGCCGCGCGAACTGGTCGAGGCCGCCCGCATGGACGGGTGCGGGGAACTGGGCATCTACGCCCGCATCGTGCTGCCGCTGCTCAAGCCGGCGCTGGGCACGCTGGGGCTGATCACCTTCATCTCGTCGTGGAACAACTTCATCGGGCCGCTGGTCGTCATGCGCTCGCCCGACATGTACACGCTGCCCCTGGCGCTGCGCAGCCTGCAGAGCCCGGTGGACACCGAATGGGGCGCGCTGATGGCCGGATCCGCCATCGCGACGCTGCCGCTGATCGTGCTCTTCGTCCTGTGCTCGCGGCAGCTCATCTCGGGCCTGACCGTCGGCGCGGTGAAGTGACGCGCGCCTTCTCCAACACCCAGAACAACACCTCGATGTCATCTCCCACGACCGTCTCCTCCGCGCTCCCCACGGCCGCCGCCAAGGACTTCCCCGCCGACTTCGTCTGGGGCGTCGCCACCAGCGCCTTCCAGATCGAGGGCGCCCATGACGCCGACGGCAAGGGCGCGTCGATCTGGGACACCTTCTGCCGCCAGCCCGGCGTGATCGCCGACGGCAGCAGCGGCGACGTGGCCTGCGACCACTACGACCGCTGGGAGCAGGACCTGGACATGATCCGCGACCTGGGCGTCGAGGCCTACCGCTTCTCGGTGTCCTGGCCGCGCGTGCGCCCCACCGGCGACGGCGACTGGAACGAGGCCGGCCTGCGCTTCTACGAGCGCCTGGTCGACGGGCTGCTCGCGCGCGGCCTCAAGCCCTACCTGACGCTGAACCACTGGGA
Organism: Mitsuaria sp. GD03876; assembly: GCF_029840635.1. GTDB lineage: Bacteria > Pseudomonadota > Gammaproteobacteria > Burkholderiales > Burkholderiaceae_C > Roseateles. The sequence goes on from NZ_JAOCCU010000073.1 coordinate 14,878, forward strand.
CCTGCCGCAGGCGCTGCAGGACATCGGCGGCTGGGGCAACCGCGCCACCGTCGAGCGCTTCGTCGAGTACGCGGTCGGCATCGCCCAGCGCCTGGGCCACAAGGTCGTCTCGATCGCCACGCACAACGAGCCCTGGGTCGTGGCCCAGCTCGGCCACGAGTCTGGCGTCTTCGCGCCCGGCCTGAAGGACCGCCGCCTGGCCGCGCAGGTCTCGCACCACCTGCTGCTCAGCCACGGACGGGCGGTGACCGCGTTGCGGGCGCTGAAGCTGCCGGCCTCGCTCGGCATCGTGCTGAACATGGCGCCGATGTACCCGGCCACCGACTCCGAGGCCGACCGCGCCAAGGCGCGGCTCGAGGACGGCCGGCTGCGCCGCTGGTACATGGACCCGCTCGCCCACGGCCGTTATCCGCAGGACGTGCTCGATCACCTCGGCGACGACGCGCCGGTGGTGGCCGCCGGCGACATGGACGAGATCCGCGTGCCGGTCGACTTCGTCGGCATCAACTACTACTCCCGCGGCATGGCCAGCGCGGACGGCAGCTTCGATCCGAAGACCGCCGGCCTGGAGCTGACCGACATGGGCTGGGAGGTCTATCCGCAGGGCCTGACCGACCTGCTGGTGTCGGTCCACCGCGACTACCCCGCGGTCCCGCGCCTGTACGTGACCGAGAACGGCGGCGCCTTCCCCGATCCGCTGGGCACCGACGGCCGCGTCCACGACGCCGACCGCACCCGCTACCTGGACACGCACATCGCCGCCGTCGGCGACGCGATCCGCCAGGGCGTGCCGATGGGCGGCTACATGGTGTGGAGCCTGATGGACAACTTCGAGTGGGCCTCGGGCTACGAGAAGCGCTTCGGCATCGTGCACGTCGACTACGCGACGCTCACGCGCACGCCCAAGGACAGCGCGCTCGCGTACCGCGATTTCGTCTTGCAACAGCGCGCCTCGCGCCAGGGCTGACCGGGAGACCGTCATGGGACAAGTCACGCTGCGCGGCATCCGCAAGCGCTACGGCGATCACGAGGTGATCCAGGGCCTCGACCTGGACGTGCGGGACGGCGAGTTCATGGTCTTCGTCGGGCCCTCGGGCTGCGGCAAGAGCACGACGCTGCGCATGATCGCCGGGCTGGAGGAGATCAGCGGCGGCGACCTGCTGATCGACGGCCGGCGCGCCAACGACCTGCGCCCGGCCGACCGCGGCGCGGCGATGGTGTTCCAGAGCTACGCGCTCTACCCGCACATGACGGTGGCGGAGAACATGGGCTTCGCCCTGAAGATGGCCGGCGTCGCCCGCGCCGAGCGCGACGAGCAGGTCCGCCGCACCGCCGAGGTGCTGCGCATCACCGACCTGCTGCAGCGCACGCCCCGGCAGCTCTCCGGCGGCCAGCGCCAGCGCGTGGCCATCGGCCGCGCGATCGTGCGCAAGCCCCAGGTCTTCCTGTTCGACGAGCCCCTGTCCAACCTGGACGCCGCGCTGCGCGTGGACATGCGCATCGAGCTCACCCGGCTGCACCAGCAGCTGGGCACGACCATGATCTACGTCACCCACGACCAGGTCGAGGCGATGACGATGGGCGACCGCATCGCCGTGTTCAACCAGGGCCGCATCGAGCAGCTCGGCGCGCCGATGGACCTCTACCGCCATCCGGCCAACGAGTTCGTCGCCACCTTCCTCGGCGCGCCCAAGATCAACTTCATCGAGCGCCCGGACGGCAACACGCCCGGCGCCGCGCGCCAGCTGTGGGACGCGCTGGGCGGCGCCGCCCGGCCGGCGGCCCGGCGCCTGGGCCTGCGGCCCGAGCACCTGCGCCTGGCCGCCTCGCCCGACGAGGGCGGCGTGCCCGCCACCGTCGTGCTGGCCGAGCACCTGGGCGACGTCTCGATCCTGCACCTGCGCATCGACGGCCTGCCCGACCTGGTCACCGCCAAGCTGCCCGCCGGCGCGGCGTCGCTGCACGACGGCGACGCGGTCCGGCTGATCGCGACCGCCAGCCACGCGCTGGCCTTCGACGC
>NZ_JAOCCU010000074.1 GCF_029840635.1 Mitsuaria sp. GD03876
TAGGCGCGCGCCTGGCGTTCGTCGAGCCCGACCCGCGCCAGCAGCGCCATCGCGCGCTCGCGGGCGGCGCCGCGGTCGGGCGCGAGGCGGTGGATGCGGATCGGCTCCATCACCTGCGCCAGCACGCGCTGCAGCGGGTTCAGCGCCGTCAGCGGCTCCTGGAACACCATCGCGACGCGACGCCCTCGCAGGCCGCACCAGCCGTCCTCGTCCAGCGCCAGCAGGTCCTGGCCGTCCAGCGCGATCCGGCCGGCGGCCTCGGCGCCGTCGGGCAGCAGGCCCATCACCGCCAGCGCGGTCAGCGTCTTGCCGCTGCCGGATTCGCCGATCAGCGCGAGGCTCTCGCCGCGCGCCAGCGTCAGGTCGATGCCTCGCAGCGCCTGCAGCCGCGCGCCGCCGCGACCGGCCAGGCTCACGCGCAGGTCGCGGATCTCGAGCAGCGGCACCCCGCCGTCGGCGCCAGCGGCCATCGCCAAGCCCGACGACGAAGGTGACGGTGACGGTGACGGTGACGGCGACGACGACGACGACATCGGACGATCGGCGGCCGTCATCGCGCCTCCTCCTTGGGATCGAGCCGGTCGCGCAGCCCGTCGCCGAGCAGGTTCAGGCCCAGCACCGCCAGCGTGATCGCCACGCCCGGGGCGAGCGCCAGTTGAGGCGCTTCGAACATCAGCGTCTGCGCCTCGGCCAGCAGCCGGCCCCAGCTGGCTTGCGGCGGCTGGGTGCCCAGGCCGAGGTAGGACAGGCCGGCCTCGGCCAGGATCGCCAGCGCGAAGCTGGTCGTCCCCTGGACGATCAGCAGCGGCAGCAGTTGCGGCAGCACGTGGCGCAGCGTGATCGACAGCCGGCCCTGCCCCGCGACCCGCGCCGCGAGGACGAAGTCGCGCGCCCACCAGCTCTTGGCGCTGCCGTTGACCAGCCGCGCGAAGGACGGCACCGCGTGCAGCCCGATCGCCGCCATCGCGACGGTCATGCCGGGCCCGAGCGCCGCGGCCAGCAGGATGGCCAGCAGCAGCGCCGGGAAGGCGTAGCCGAGATCGGCGCCGCGCAGGATCAGGGCCTCGACCCAGCCCTGGCGCGCCGCAGCGAGCAGCCCCAGCGCGGTGCCCGCGACCAGGCCGATGCCCACGGCGACCACGCCGACCAGCCAGGCGCTGCGCGCGCCGGCCATCAGCCGGCTGAGCACGTCGCGGCCGAGCTGGTCGCAGCCGAGCCAGTGCGCCGCGCCGGGCGGCGCCAGGCGGCGCGCCATGTCGATCTGCTCCGGCGGCCACGGCGTCCAGATGAGCGACAGCAGCGCCGCCAGCAGCAGCGCCACGGTGAGGACCGCGCCCGCGACGAAGGCGGCGCGCCTCATGCCTCGGCCCTCGTGCGCAGGCGCGGATCGATCCAGCCATGCAGCAGGTCGACCGCGAAATTCAGCATCAGCACCAGCGCCGCCAGGCCCATCACGCCGTTGCGCACGACGATCAGGTCGCGGTTGGCGATCGCCTGCGCCATCAGCCGGCCCAGGCCGGGCAGCGTGAAGACGTTCTCGATGACGATCGTCCCGGCCAGGAGGTTCGCGAACTGCAGCCCGCCCAGCGTCAGCAGCGGGATCGCCGCATGGCGCAACCCGTGGCGCCACAGCGCCGCGCGCCGCGACAGGCCCTTGGCGCGGGCGCTGCGCATGAAGTCCTCGCGGGCGATGTCCAGGAGCGCCGAGCGCGCGATGCGCGCCAGGATCGCCGCCTGGACCAGCGCGAGCGCGGCCGCCGGCAGCAGCAGCGCCCGCAGGCCCGGCCACAGGCCGCCGCCCAGGTCCTCCTGCCAGCCGGGGAAGCCGCCGGCGTCGACCCACTGGAGCTTCACCGCGAAGAGCAGCACCAGCAGCATGCCGAGCCAGAAGCTCGGCACCGCCAGCCCGAGCTGCGTCAGCCCCATCACCAGGTGATCGCCGGCGCGGCCCTGCTGGCTGGCCGCCCACCAGCCGGCGGCCAGCGCCACCACGACAGTGAGCGCCATCGCCAGCAGCGCCAGCGGCAGGGTCAGCGCCAGGCGCTCCAGGATCAGGTCGGCGACCGGCGCGCCGTAGGCGTAGGACAGGCCGAGATCGCCGCGCGCCAGGCCGGCCAGCCAGTCCAGGTAGCGATGCCAGGCCGGCTGGTCCAGGCCCAGCTGGCGGGCGAGCGCGGCGACGGCCTCGGGGGGCGCCTCCGGTCCCATGATCAGCTGGGCGGCATTGCCGGGCAGCCATTCCAGCGCGCCGAAGATCAGCGCCGAGGCGGCCAACAGCGTCAGCAGCAGCACGGCCAGGCGCTTGAGCAGGTAATTCATCGCGGCGGGATCATAGGGCGCCCATGCCGATCGGCCGCGCGCCACCGCCGCCGTGTCGCGCCTCGCGCCCGCGTGCAATCGGCGGCAATCGGCGCGCAATCGGCGTGCCGTACGGTGTCGCCGTTTTTTACAGTTTGATGACCGTCTTTATCAGATCGGACGGCAAATCAAGCACTTGCGGCGCTGGCCCGGGATATGCGAGTGGTTCCACGTCAGGGAGCCGACAAGCCACGTGCATCGCCCGGAAAGGGGTCGACCATGAAGCCAACAAGGATCCGTTGGGCCGCCGCCGTCGCGCTGGCCCTGTGTAGCCAGGCGCACGGCGCCGCCGTGATGTTCAACGCGCCGACCAACACGGCCACGCTGCTGTTCTCGAAGTCGGAAGACGGCGCGGTGCTGCAGGCCTCGGTGAAGTTCACCCTGACCAACTGGACGGCGACCAGCGCCACCTTCGCCACCGTCGTGACCAACAGCTCGAGCGGGCTCGGGCAGAACGTGCTGATGGCGTTCGGCATCACCGCCGTCTCGCCCACGCTGACCGGCGCGAGCACGAACGGTGCCGGCTGGGGCGCCGCCATCGACAAGAACTTCCCGTCGTTCCAGAACATCGACCTGTGCGTGATGACCGGGAACACCTGTGCCGGCGGCTCGATCAACGACGGCATCGGGATGAACACCATCTCGTCGTTCAACCTGACGCTGACCACCGACGCCAGCCACAACTTCATGACGCAGGGCATCGGCTTCGACAGCCCCTACGCCGTCAAGTTCCAGGGCATCGGCCGGACCGGCGGGTCGGACGAGTTCGCCGGCTGCATCTCCGGCACGCCAGGTTGCGGCGGCGGTGGAGGCGGTGGCGGTGCCGGCGGCAACAACGGCGACGTGCCGGAGCCCAACGCGCTGGCGCTGATCGTCATCGCCGCGTTGGCCGCCGGGCTGTCGCGCCGCGCATTGGGGCGCTTCCCCCGCGCCGCGCGCTGAGCGGTTCCCGCTCGACCCGCGAGCCCGCTTCGGCGGGCTTTCTTCATGGCGCACGGCGGCCTCGCCCGCGTGCTGCCTCCTTCCCATGCCCAGGCCCGCGTATCCCGTGCGCGGAGCTTCGCCGATCGGCGGGATGAACGCCTCGGGGGACGGCCGGGCGCCCGACCGTCGTCCCGGCCCGGTTCACTTCGTGACGCTGGTGGTCGCGGTGGTCGTGTTGCCCGCCGCGTCGCGGGCGACGGCCTGGATCGTGTGCGCGCCGTTGGCGGCCTTCTTCAGGTTCCAGCTGTAGCTGAGGCTGGCGCCGGCGCCGCTGGCCACCAGCACGCCGTCGACATACAGCGACTGTCGGATGCCGGCGGCGCCGCTGTTGTCGCTGGCGCTGGTGGCGACCGTGACGGTGTTGCCGCTGACCCGGCTGTTGTTGTCCGGCTTGGTGATGGCGACGACCGGCGGCTGCGTGTCGGCGAGGACCGCGTTGGCGACGGTCAGCGTCATCGACGCGCTGGTACCGGTGTTGCCGGCGGCGTCGACGGCGACGGCGGAGATCGTCACCGGCCCGTTGGCAACGCGGGTCGAGTCCCAGCTGAAGCCATAGGGCGCCGAGGTGTCGGAGGCGACGACGCTGCCGTTGACGCGCAGGTCGACGCGCGCGACGCCCTGGTTGTCGGAGGCGGCGACGTCGACCGCGACCCACCCGCTGACGAGCGCGCCCGCCAGCGGCGCGCCGACCGAGACGGCGGGCGGCTGGGTGTCGGGCGCCGGCGCGGCGAGCACCGCCTGCATCGCGGCGGCGGCGTTGACGCGGCCCCAGCCGTAATACGGATCGCGGCCCGCGGCGCCGAGATCGACGGCGGTGCTGAACAGCGCGCTCTGGATCGCGCTGCCGCTGAGCGAAGGCCGGGCCGACATCAGCAGCGCCACGGTGCCGGCGACGACGGGACTCGCGAACGAGGTGCCCCACCAGGCGCCGTAGCTGCCGCCGCGCTGCGTGGTCCAGATGTTCTGGCCGGGCGCGGCCAGCGCGACGAAGCTGCCGTAGCTGGACCAGCTGGTCTTGGTGTCGGTCTCGTCGGTGGCGGACACCGGGATCATGCTGGCCGTCGGGACGAGACCCTCGTCGATGCCGTTGTTCCCGGCGGAGACCACGACCAGGCCGCCCTTGCTGCGCAGGTAGTCGGCGGCGCTTTGCACGGTGGTGCTGCCGGCCACGCCGCTGTAGCTGATGTTGGCCACGCGGGCGCCCTGGTCGGCGGCCCAGGTCAGGCCTTGCGCGACGGTGCTCCAGTAGGCGTAGGCGTTGGGGTCGGCGATGCGCACCGGCATCAGCTGCGCCTGGCCGGCGACCGACGCGACGCCGATGCCGTTGTTCAGCGCGGCCGCCGCGGCGCCGGCGACGGCGGTGCCGTGGCCGTGGACATCGCTGGTGTCGGCGTTGCCGTCATAGAAATTCCAGCCCGGGACGAGGCGTCCGGCCAGGTCGGGATGCGAGGCGTCGATGCCGGTATCCAGGATGGCGATCTTGATGCCGGCGCCCTGCGCGGTGTCCCAGGCCTGCGGCGCGTTGATGCGGGTGAGGTGCCATTCGCTGCCCAGGTAGGGATCGTTGGGCGTCATGGCCGGCGAGACGCGCATGTCGAGCTCGGCCGACTTCAGCTGCGGATGCCGCGCGAGCAACTGCGCCAACGCTGTCTCCGACGCGTTGGCGGGCAGGTCGACGATGGCCAGTTGCGAGCGCCCGACGCGTCGCGCCTTGCCGCCGTGGGGCGAGAGGATCCGGGCGAGTTCCTTGTCGTCGAGGCCGGCGCGGGTCTGCACCAGCAGGCGTTGGCGGGCCCAGCCGTTGGCGGTGCCGGCGGCGGGCGGCGGCAGGGCCAGTTCCGATTGCGGGCCGCCGGGGCGCACGCGCAGCGCCTGCGCGAGCGCGTCGAAGGCATCGGGCTTGCGGCGCGAGAGCCGCGCGGTCATGCGGCCGTCGACGGTCATGGCGACGCAGGTCTCGCCCTCGCAGAAGACGAGGGCGCTGGCCCGGTCGGCCGCCTTCCAGGCCGAGAGGTCGAGCCGGTCGCAGAGCTGGCCGCCGATCAGCGCGTGGCGGATCTCGTCGTCGTAGCGGTACTGGCCGCTGACGCCGTCGCGGCTGAGCATGACGAGGTCATCGACGCGCAGTTGCTCGATGCGGCGGGCCAGCGCGTCGCGCACGGCGGGGCTGAGGTCGGTGTAGCGCTCCAGCGCCTGCGCGGCGGTCTGGTCGGAGCGCAACTGCGCGGGACGCGCGGGCGCGCAAGGCGGTGTGGAGACGGGCGCGGGCGCGGCGGTGGCCGCGGCGAGGACGATGGTGGCTAGCACGGGCATGGCGATCCCCTCGGCTCCGCGCGACGTTCCGGACGATGCGGACACCTCGTCGCGGCGCGTGTTGTCACCCCCCTGCTCGCGGCCGGCGCATCTGCGCGCGCCGGTCGACAACTCGCTGCAATTGCCGGGCCAGATCGGCAAGTCGCGATAGGGATTGAAGTTTTCGCAGGCGTTCCGCGACGGTCTCGCGGGAGTGTCAATTCCGTCGACAAGGAAGGACGGGGGAGGCGTCACCCGCAAGGAGGAACGCGCGGGCGCCCGTCGTGGCGATGGCCCGCCGCGACGACGCGTCCGATGCTCATGCGCTCATCGATCGCAGGCCGAGCCGCGCCATCGCGACACCCGATGACCTTCTACTTGTTTGTGCGATGTCGAAGTTCCGGAGGCTGCCTATGATTCGCCGCAATAGCTCCCCCACCTCTGTGCCCGGCGAAAGCGCGGTGTCTCAAGTGGGGGACTTCTCTTCCGGCATCGCCAGCGGCGGCACGCCGCGGCAGCTCAAGCCCTTCACAACAACCAGCGACCAACTCCTGCTGCTCCGACATCGGGGCCTTGCCGTTCCCCAAGAGGAGCTTGCACGCGCGATCCTGCGACGAGAGGGCTACTACCGCGTCTCCGGCTACGCCCATTCCTTCAAGGCCATCTCCGAGAACGAATCCGTCAGCCCTGATTCGTTCCACCGAGGCGCATCCTTCGAGCACGTCGTTCAACTGGCCGACTTCGACACGGCGCTGCGCCTGTTGCTGCTCCAAGGAATGGCCACGATCGAGATCGCCATGCGCGCGGCACTGGTCGACCGCCTGGGTCGGCTCGACGTCGAGGCACATCGAAATCCAAAGTTGTTCGACCGACGGTTCGTTACGACCAGCGAGACCGCCTGCGCTTCTCCCCACGAGGAATGGCTGAAGCGCTTCGACGCGCTTTGCACCAAGTCGAAAGAAGACTTCGTCACGCACCATCGCGTCTGCTACGGCGGCAGGTTGCCGATCTGGGCGGCGGCCGAATTGCTGGAACTTGGCCTCCTCTCACGGTTGGTGGAAGGCCTTCAGTTTCGCGACGCCAAGGTGTTGGCCGAACAGTTTGAGGTCGGGCATCCCACGGTTCTCAAGTCCTGGATGCACATGTTCAACGTCGCCCGGAACCGGGCAGCCCATCACGCAAGGCTGTGGAACAGGACCACGACGAAGATTCCGTTGCTGCCCAGCATGGCCTCATGCCCTGACCTCGCGTTCCTGCATGTCGATGCGCATGCGAGGACACGCTTGTTCGGCACGCTGAGCTGCATGCGCGCCTTGATCAGGACGATCGCGCCGCAGGACGATTGGCACCGGCAAGTCAAGGCGCTCTTGGCGACCTTTCCAGATTGTCCAAGCCTGTCGCTGCGTTCCGCAGGGTTCCCTCAGGACTGGAAGACCTTGACGCTCTGGTTGGATTGAACGCGGCCACGCCGGCTCAATGCCCGTGCGCCGCCCTCAACCGCCGATGCACCGCCCGGGCCTGCGGCACCCATCCCAGGCGCGCCCAGCGGCGCCACATCAGCAGCCCACGGATCCATTCATCGGCGGCATAGGCGATCCACAGCCCCACCAACCCCAGCCCGAACACCTCGCCCAGCAGCCAGCTGCCGCCGGCCAGCACCACCAGCATCGATCCCGCGCCCACCATCACCGGGTACTTCGCATCGCCGGCCGCGCGCAGCGCGTTGATGACCACCAGGTTGAAAGTCCGCCCCGGCTCCAGGATCACCGTGATCCACATCAGCACCACCGCGCTGGCCAGGATGCCGGCGTCGTGCGTGAACATCCTCAGCAGCCAGGGCGACGCCGCCGCGCACGCGCCGGCGACCAGCACGCTGATCGCCAGCCCGCGCGCCAGCGCGCGCCGCACGAGCCGATGCGCCTCGTGCAACTGCCCCGCGCCGATCAGGTGGCCCACGACGATCTCCGCCGCGAAGCCGGTCGCCAGCCCCGGCAGCAGCACGAAATACATCAGCTGCGAGGTGTAGCTGTGCGCCGCCAGCGCCGACGCGCCCAGGTGGCCCGCCACCGCCACGCTGACCATGTAGGCCAGCCGGTAGGCGATGTTCTCCGCCGCGCCGGGCAGCCCGATGTGCAGCACCGCCGCGAGCTCCTTGCGCCGCAGCCGCCACCAGTCCGACGCCTGGGGCCGCAGGTCCAGCCGGGCCCGCCACAGCCACACGTGCAGCCCGAGCCCGAAGGCGCGGCTCAGCGCCAGCGCGACCGCGAATCCCGGCAGGCCCAGGTGCGGCATCAGCGTCACCGACATCGCCAGCTGCGCCACCTGCATCGCCACGAGCACCATCAGCGTGTCCCGGCTGCGCAGGTGCGCGCGCATGACGCTGGCCATCGAGGCGTTCCACGCGTCCAGCATCAGCGCCGGCGCCAGCGCCATCAGGAACGGCTGCGACAGCGGCAGCACTTCCGCCGGCGCATTCATCAGGCGCAGCAGCGGACCGGCGAACAGCAAGGCCATCAGCGCGGTGAAGCCGCCCAGCCAGGTGCTCGCCCCGAGCGCCGCGCGCGCGGTCGCATCGGCCACGGCGCGACGGCCGCCCCCCAGCGCCTGCGTGATCACCACGCTGATGCCGGCGCCGATGATGCGGAACAGGATGAACAGCGTCGCCGCCAGCTGGTTGGCCAGCGCGAACGCGGCACCGGCCGGATCGGAGATCCGCGCCGCCAGCATCGTCCCGATCACGCCGACGGCGATGCCCAGGCAGAGCTCGAGGAACAGCGGCCAGGCCAGCGAGAACAGGCGGGGGGTCGGCAGGGGGGACGACATGGGGCGGACGGCGGAAGACGGGGGCGCACCGCCGATGACAGCGGTGGACAGGACGCGCGGGATTCTCGCGTGGGGCTCGCGCCGCAGGGGCCGTAACCGCGATGAAACCGAGTGGGCGCGCCGGTCTGTCGTTTCGCCGCCACCGCGGCCCGCGGACCGCGCCGCGCGCGGGATCAGCCCAGGCGTTCAGCCCGCGGCCGGACCGCCCGGCACGGCGACCGGGCACATCGGCAGGCCACCGGCGATCAAGGCGCCGCGCTCCTCGGCCGCCGCCGGACGCAGCGACACCAGCTCGGCACGCGCGCCGTAGAGCTCATCGAGCTCCTCCAGCAGCAGCGCCCGCACCGCCGCCTCCGCCGACGGCGGCAGCGCGCGGACCCACTGGCGGTCGCGCCCGTCCAGGCGGTATCCCACCACCCAGATGACGCAGGTATCGATGAAAGCGGACATGCGCGCAGCCTAGTCCAGCCCGGCCGCGATGGCGATGGGGCCGTCCCCGGCGAGGTGCGCCATATTCATCGAATCGGCCCGCGGTGAAGCGGGAAGGATCAACCCGCGTGAAGGAAGTCCGGGCGGACGTGACGCGTTGCCGGCGAAGGCCCGGGGCGCGAAATCAGCGCCACTCGATCACGGACACGCCCACGCCCACCCGCGTCTCGCGGAAGTTGTAGTCGATCAGGCTCTCGCCGTAGCCGTTGAACAGCTGCAGGTAGCCGTGGAGGCCGCCGCCGATCGGGAACGCCCATTCCAGCTGCGCCGAGCCGCGCGACCGGTCGCCGAAACGCAGGCTGTGCCGCGCCGTCAGGGCCAGGACGTGCCGGCCCAGCTTCTGCGTCACCAGGACCTCGCCCCGGCCCACGTAGTCCTGGATCCCCGGGTTGTCGTCGCTGCCGCTGTTCAGGATCCGCCACCACGGCCGCAGGCTGACCGTGGTCTCGCCGCGCTCCAGGCTCAGCTCGCCGATCACCCGGTTCCAGCTGCGCGACAAGGGCTCGGCCCGGCCATTGGACTGGTGGTTCAGGCTCAACCCGACCATGCTCGCCTTCCACCCGAAGGGCAGCGCCACGTCGGTGCCATGCGTCAGGATCAGCTCGGGCTCGTAGTTGGTCTCCCGGAACGGTCGCGAGACCCGGCCGTTGTAGACCTGCCAGCGCGAGCTCTGCGTGTACGCGCCCCACAGCGACAGGCTCCCATGGTCGTCGAGCGCCCAGATCTTGGACTTCAGGCTGATCTGGAACTTGGCCTCGTTCTTGTCCAGGTCCAGCGCGTCGACCAGCGCGTTGTCCGGCGAGTCCGACTGGCGGCCCGGCGCGCGGTTGCTGCGCGTGGTCCACGAGACCGGCAACAAGTACACCGGCTTGTAGGGGCGCGGCAGGAAACGCGGCATCTGGTCCCGGCAGGACAGCTCCCAGCGCTCCGACAAGGTCGAGCCCAGGTAGTTGCGCGCGCTGCCCGCGGCCTCGGGCAGCCGCGAGCAGGGATCGGTGGCCGGCGCGCTCGCCGCGACCGCCACCGGCAGCGCCGCCGGCACCGGCTGCACCGGCACGCGCGTGGCCGCCGAGGGCGGTTCCGCCGCCAGCGGCCGGCGGTGCAGCCGGTCGTAGCAGGCCAGGCGCGCCTCGTTGTCCGCGATCGACGGGCAGTCCTCGGGCACCTTGGGCGGCGGCAGCGCGGCCACCTGCGCATTGGCATCGGCCGGCATCGCCGCGATCAGCGCCGCCAGCACCGCGCTCGCCAGCGTCGCCGCCATCGCCATCCGATGGCGCCATTCGTTCATCCAGGACTTCCGCACTCGACCCTCCTGCAGTCGGGGCCACGAGTGCAAACGGCGTTCCCGGGACGGTCGGCAGAACTTGCCGTCCCTAGAATCGCTCGCCATGCCGACGTCCACGCTCCGCCTCCCGATGTCCGACCGCCCCTTGGGCAAGCCCTGGCCCCGGTGGGCCGCGCTCTGCGCCCCGTTGCTGCTCGCCGCCTGCGCGCAGTTCCAGAAGCCGGCGCCGACACCCGGTCCGATACCGCCGGCCACGCCCGGCGGCCCCTTCAGCCCGGCGGCGCTCCAGGCCTTGCGTCCGGCCCAGTTCAACTCGACCGTCGGCAGCGCCGACGAGGCCCGCGTCCGGCTCGACACCGACCGCGCCCGCATCCGCGCCGCCGCCGCGCAGGCGCTGGCCGCGCCGCAGGATCCGGCGGCGCTGCGCGAGCTCGCGCAGGCGCTGCGGCTGGTCGCCCACTACCGCGCCGAGATCGACACCGCGCGCCCCGCCCTGCTGGCCACGCTGCCGGCGCTCGATCAGCAGCCGGCCGACGTCCAGCGCCCGCTGCTCACCGCCGCCTTCACGCTCTATGCCTTCGACGCGGCGCCGCTGCTGCGCCCGCTGCTGCCTCGCCTGAAGACACCCCGCGAGTTCGCGATCGCCGCCTACGCGCTGATGCAGTCGCGGCAGCCGGCCGACCTGGCGCTGATCCAGTCGCAGCTGGCGCAGCGCGACCGCGACGAACCGCGGCTGCAGGCGCTCGCCCAGGCGCTGGGCGCCGCGCAAGGCCTGCCGCAACCGGCGCGCCCGCCGCTGGCGGACCTGCTGGCGATCCGTCCCGGCTACCCGGTGGTGTTCAGCTTCCAACGCCCGGGCCGGCAGCAGATGGGCCTGGCGCTGGTGCGGCAGGCCGACGGCCGCTTCGTGCGCCGCCCCGACGGCGGCCTGTTCAACATCGAGCAACTGGCGCTGTCCAGCAGCGGACTGCCGGGCACGGTGACCCTGGGCAACACGCCGCAGGGGCTGTTCACCATCCAGGGCGCGGGCCGCGCGGCGACCAACATCTGGATCGGCCCGACACCGTATCTGCACACCAAGGTGCCGGTCGAGGCCAGCGTCGCCGAGTACGAGCAACGCGCCCCGTCCGGCAACGAGCCACCCTGGACGCTGGACCGCTACCGTGCGCTGCTGCCGGCCTCGTGGCGCGACTACGCGCCCTTGCAGGAGGCCTGGCTGGCGGGTCGCGCGGGGCGTGACGAGATGCTGATGCACGGCAGCACGATCGACCCGCGCTACTACGCCGGCAGCCGCTTCTATCCGGGCACGCCGTCGGACGGCTGCCTGGTGGCGATGGAGTACTGGTCCCCGCAGGGCGTGATGGTGCACAGCGACCAGATCGCGCTGCTGCAGGCGTTCACCGCGCAGGGCCGGGACCGCGGCTACATGGTGCTGGTGGAGCTGGACGCGGCGCAGACGCCGGTGTCGCTGGCGGAGGTGATCGGCGCCGTCCTCGACGCCGAGGCCCGGACGACCACGGCGGCGGGCGCGGATTACCGCCGGTTATGACGCCTCCCCGGCCTTTCATTGGCTGGCCCGGTGAGCGCCCACTAGAGTAGGCCGCACCTTGCGGGCCTCCCCTTTCCGCTTCGGCCAAGCCATGTCCCACCCTCCCCTGAACACCGAGACCCCGAGCGACCAGCATCCCGACCTGGACCTGTATGACAGCGACCGGCTGATGGCGGCGTTCATCGAGGACCAGCGGCTGGCGGTGGACGCCGCGCGGGCGGCGGCGCCGGCGCTGGCGGCGGCGGTGGACGCGGCGCTGCCGCGGATCGCCGCGGGTGGCCGCCTGCTGTACGCGGGCGCCGGGACGTCGGGCCGGCTCGGCGTGCTGGACAGCGTCGAGCTGGTGCCGACCTTCTCCTGGCCGCGCGAGCGGGCGGTGGCGGTGCTGGCCGGCGGCGAGGGCGCGATGTTCGTCGCGGTCGAAGGGGCCGAGGACGACGAGCCGCAAGGCCGCCGCGACATCGAGGCCCTCTCCCCGACACCGAACGACGTGGTGATCGGCATCGCCGCCTCCGGCCACACGCCCTACGTGCTGGGCGCGCTGGCGGCCGCCCGCGCGGCGGGTTGCCTGACGCTCGCGCTGGCCAACAACCCGGGCGCGGCGGTGCTGGCCGCGAGCGACCACCCGATCCTGCTGGACACCGGCGCCGAGGTGATCTCGGGCAGCACGCGGCTGAAGGCCGGCACGGCGCAGAAGATCGCGCTGAACAGTTTCTCGAGCGCGCTGATGGTGCGGCTGCACAAGGTCTACGGCAACCTGATGGTCGACATGAAGGCCACCAACGCGAAGCTGGTGCGCCGCGCCGTCGCGCTGACGATGCGGGCCGCCGGCGTCGAGGAGCCGGCCGCGCGCGAGGCCCTGGGCCGCTGCGACTTCAGCGTCAAGACGGCGGTCGTGATGCTGCTGCGCCAGCTCGACGCCGCCGGCGCGCAGGCGCTGCTGGCGCGCCACGCGGGCAGCGTCCGCCGCGCGCTCGCGGACCGCTGACGCGGACGTCGCGACGGCCGTTCCCGCGTTTCCGTCCGACGGTGTCCGCGCCTCCTCCCGTCACGCAAGCGCTGCATTCCCCGATGCGGGCGGCGCCGCGTTTGCACCGACACTGACGGCCATGCACGTTTCCTCCGTTTCCCCGCGCGCGCGCGGCCCCTGGTCCTGGGTCCCGACGCTCTATTTCGCGCAGGGCCTGCCGTACGTCTTCGTGATGTCGATGTCGGCGGTCATGTACAAGAACTTCGGCATCTCCAACACCGAGATGGCGCTGTTCACCTCCGGCCTGTACCTGCCCTGGGTGATCAAGCCGCTGTGGTCGCCGCTGGTGGAGATGCTGGCGACCAAGCGGCTGTGGACCGTGGTCACCCAGTTCGCGATCGCCGCCGCGCTCGCGGGCGTCGCGATGGCGCTGCCGCTGCCATCGTTCTTCCAGCTGTCGCTCGCGGCGCTGTGGGCGATGGCCTTCGTCTCGGCCTCGCACGACATCGCCGCCGACGGCTTTTATTTGCTGTCGCTGGAGAAACACCAGCAGGCCGCTTTCGTCGGCGTGCGCTCGACCTTCTACCGCCTGGCCAACATCGCGTGCATGGGCGGCCTGGTGGTGCTGGCCGGCCAGTTGCAGCAGTCGCATGGCGACTGGGTCTTCGCCTGGCAGGCGGTGCTGGCGTTGATGGCCGGCGGTTTCCTGCTGCTGGCCGGTTACCACGCCTGGCGCCTGCCCCGTCCCGCCGCCGACGCGCCGATGCCCCGCCACGAGCGCAACGGCGCGACCTTCCTCCACATCTTTGCCGAGTTCTTCCGCAAGCCCGGCCTCGCGGTGATCCTCGGCTTCCTGCTGCTGTACCGATTCCCCGAGGCGCAACTGCTGAAGCTGGCGGTCCCCTTCCTGCTGGACAAGCCGGAGGTCGGCGGCCTGGGCCTGACCAACACCGAGCTGGGCATCGTCTACGGCACCGTCGGCCTGATCGCGCTGACGCTGGGCGGGCTGCTGGGCGGCTGGGCGATCTCGCGCGTGGGCCTGAAGCGGGCGCTGTGGCCGATGGTCGCGGCGATGCACCTGCCCAACCTCGTTTTCCTCGCGATGGCCTGGTCCCATCCCGGCCAGCTGTGGATCGTCGCGGCCGCGCTGGCGGTCGAGCAGTTCGGCTACGGCCTGGGCTTCACCGCCTACATGATGTTCATGGTCCTGGTCGCCGAAGGCCCGCACAAGACGGCGCACTACTCGATCTGCACCGGCTTCATGGCGCTCGGGATGATGGTCCCCGGCATGTGGAGCGGCTGGCTGCAGGACCACCTCGGCTACCTGCACTTCTTCGCCTGGGTGCTGATCGCCACCGTCCCGTCGGTGCTGATGGCCGCGCTGATCAAGGTGCCCGAGGGCTTCGGCCGCAAGGACGCGGCCGCATGAGCGCGCCGGGCGCGGTCGGTGGACACGACGCGGGTGGCGCCCGGCTGCAGTCGCTCGACGCGTTCCGCGGCTTCGCGATCGCGTCGATGCTGCTGGTCAACAACCCCGGCGACTGGTCCGCGCTGTACGCGCCGCTCGATCATGCCGAGTGGCACGGCTGGACCTTCACCGACTGGATCTTCCCGTTCTTCGTCTTCATCAGCGGCATCGCGATGAGCTTCAGCCTGGCGCGCCGCGGCCAGGCGGCGGACCGCGCCGCGCTGCTGCGCCACGCCTGGCGCCGCGGCGCGACCATCATCCTGATCGGCGTGCTGCTGAACCTGTTCCCGCACTTCAACCTCGAGGCGGTGCGGCTGCCCGGCGTGCTGCAGCGGCTCGGGCTGATCACGATCCTGGTCGCGCCGATCGCGCTGTGGTGCGGCTGGCGCGCCCAGCTGGCGTGGTTCGTCGCGCTGCTGCTGGGCTACGGCCTGGTGCAGACGCTGGTCGCGGTCCCGGACGCGCAGGGCGTGTGGCATCGCGGCTCGCTGCGCCCCGGCGAGGACGTCGGCGCGTGGCTGGACCGGGCGCTGCTCGGCGGCCACCTCTGGGCCAGGAGCAAGACCTGGGACCCCGAAGGCCTGCTGAGCACGCTGCCCGGCGTGGCCAGCCAGATCGCGGGGCTGCTCGCGGGCCGCTGGCTCGCGCGGCCCGGACGCGATCCGGCCGAGAAGGCGACCTGGTTCCTGGTGGCCGGCCTGGCCTGTCTCTGGATCGCGCAGGTGCTCGACGCCTGGACCCTGCCGGTCAACAAGAATCTGTGGACCCCCGCCTTCGTTTTCCTCACGACCGGCTGGGGCTGCCTGGTGTTCGGCGTGTTCTACTGGCTGCTCGACGCCGCGCCGCTGCCGCGGATGCGGGCCGCGATGGCGCGACGCCTGCGGCCGCTGGCGGTGTTCGGCATGAACGCGCTGTTCCTGTTCGCGCTGTCGGGCCTGGTGGCCCGGCTGCTCGGGCTGATCCACGTCGCCGAGGGCGTCACGCTCAAGGCCTGGCTCTTCGCGCCGCTGCGCGCGCTGCCGGTGGATCCGCGCCTCGCGTCGCTGTTGTTCGCCGCCGGCTTCGTCGCGGTGTTCTACGGCGTCGCGTGGGCGATGTGGCGGCGCGACTGGATCGTGACTGTGTGAGCGGGCCGCCCTGCGGCGCCGCCGGATGAGCCTTCGATGCGACGACGACAGTGGATGACCGCGGCCCTGGCCGCGCCGGTGATGGGGTCCTTGGGGACGGCGCTGCCGGGATGCTCGACGACACCGGCACCGGCGGATCCGACCGGCCCCGCGGCCACGCCGGGCACCGCGCCCGCCACCCCGCCCGCCGCCTACTACGGCCCGACGCCGCCGCCGGCGCCGCGCGAATTCCGCGCCGCCTGGGTCGCGACCGTCGCCAACATCGACTGGCCGAGCCGCCGCGGCCTGAGCGACGCCGCGCAGATCGCCGAGATCCACGCGATCCTGGACAACGCCCGCGCGCTGCGGCTCAACGCGATCGTGCTGCAGGTGCGCACCAGCGCCGATGCGCTGTACCGCTCGACGCTGGAGCCCTGGAGCGAGTACCTCGGCGGCGTGCAGGGCCAGGGGCCCGGCTACGACCCGCTGGCGGTGTGGATCGAGCAGGCGCGCGCGCGCGGCCTGGAACTCCACGCCTGGCTGAACCCGTACCGCGCCCGGCAGAGCGGCGCGCGCTCGGCGGCGTCGCCGCTGCACGTGAGCCGCAGCCGGCCGGACTGGGTCCGCAAGTACGGCGACCTGCTCTGGATCGATCCGGGCGAGCCCGGCGCCGCCGACCACACGCTGGCGGTGTGCCGCGACCTGCTGACCCGCTACGACATCGACGGGCTGCACATCGACGACTACTTCTATCCCTACCCGATCCAGGACGCCGCCAAGCAGGACATCGACTTCCCCGACGACCCCAGCTGGCTGCGCTACGTGCGCGGCGGCGGCTCGCTGTCGCGGGCCGACTGGAGGCGCGACAACGTCGACCAGTTGGTGCGGCGGATGTACGAGCTGGTCCGGGAACTGCGGCCGACGGCCCGCGTCGGCATCAGCCCCTTCGGGCTGCCGCGGCCGGACCTGCGCCCGGCGGGGATCACGGGGTTCTCGCAGTACGACAAGCTCTACGCGCATGTCGAGCACTGGATGGAGAAAGGCTGGCTCGACTACGTCGCCCCGCAGCTCTACTGGCCGCGCGCGCAGAAGCCGCAAGCCTTCGAGCCGCTGATGCGCGCCTGGCAGGGTCTCAATCCTCTCGGGCGGCATGTGTGGCCGGGGCTGTTCACCAGCCGCGCCGGCACCGAGGCCGACGGCTGGCCGCTCGACGAGATCCCGGCGCAGGTCGAGCTCACCCGCGGCGCGCCGGGGACCGGCGGCCATCTGCACTTCAGCATGGTGGCGCTGCTGAAGAACCGACGCGGCATCGCCGACGCGCTGCGCGACGGCGCCTACGCGCAGGCCGCGCTGCCGCCAGCGACGCCGTGGCTGTCCGCGCCGGCCTGCGGCCCGGTGGG
>NZ_JAOCCU010000075.1 GCF_029840635.1 Mitsuaria sp. GD03876
GATCTTTCCGGATGCCGGCGGCGGGGGAGGACCATGGCGGGATCGACATCGAGTGGCGGCGCGCCGGGCGGCGTGGGCGCGATCGGCGCGACGCCGCGGCTGCAGCCCGCGCTGCGCGACTTCGCCGGGCTGGTGCCGGGCGCGGTGCTGCGGCTGACCGGCGGCGGCGATCGCGCTGGCCAGCCAGGGGGCTGGCGGCTGGAGTCGCTCGACAGCGGCGAGGTCATGACGCTGATCGAGCCGCCGCTGGACGACCTGCTGCCTGGCGACCAGCTGTTGCTGCGGGTGCGCGCGGTCGTGCCGCGGATGGAGCTGGAGGTCGTCGAACGCCGGCGCGATCCGGCGGGCGCGGGCGTCCTGGGGGGCGCCGGCGCGCGCGGGGACGGCGAGGGCGGTCCGCCGAGCGGCTGGAGCCAGCTCTCGGCGCTGCGCGTCGACCTGGCGCAGTGGCGCCGGCAGCTGCTGACGGCCGTCGTCGAGACGCCGCCGGCGCGGACGCCCGCCGCGCTGGTGTCGGCCTGGACGCTGGCCCTGGCGCATGGGCAGGTGCCGGTGGGGCCGGGCGGAGAACCGCTGTGGCTGCTGCCGCTGCCGTACTGGGTGCGCGCCGAGCGCCACGGCGAGGGGGCGGGCCAGGATCCGCGCCAGGATCCGCGTGATGACGGCCGCCCCGCCACGGCCGGCGCGTCCACGCCGGCGGCCGAGGAGCCGGCCTTGTCGCTGCTGCTGCGCTGGCGGGGCGAGGCGATCGGGTTGCAGCTCCAGGGGACGCGGGCGGCGTTGTCGCTGACGGTGCTGGCCGAGCACGATCCCGTGCTGGCGGCGCTGCGGGGCGAGCTGCCGCGGGTGGTCGCGGCGCTGGTGCGGGCGGGGTTCCGCTTGCGGCGCCTGGGCTGGCGGCGGCAGCCGCTGTGGGTGCCGGTGGACCCGTCGCCGCCGATGCGTTCGGACGCGAGCTTGCTGAGCGCGGCGGCGGAACTGGTGACGACGCTCGGGTGAGCCCCGTGGCCCGGACTGTCAAGACGGTTCCATCGGGCCTGTGGCGCGGCGGCACTATTTCCCGTTCCGCCGGGGAACTTGCGTTGACCCGGTCCGGGGCGGCGCGCAAGATGCTCCGCCATGGGGATCCGTCACGATGAAGTCCGGCACTGGCGGACCGCGGTCGAGCGCGGTGCCTTCGGCGTCTGGGACTTGAATCCGCCGCTGGAGCTGGTGCATTACTCGCCGCGCTGGAAGGAGCACCTGGGCTTTCCGCATCCGGACCAGCCCGACAGCACCGCGTTCTGGCGCTGCCGCGTGCATCCCGAGGACCTCGAGCCGATGATGCTGGCGCTGCGCGCGCACTTCGACGGCTTCAGCGCCTGCTACGAGCAGCGTTTCCGGTTGCGCAGCAACGGCTCGGGCTACCGCACGGTGCTGTCGCGGGGCCGGGTGGTGCAGCGCGACCACCGGGGCAACGTCCAGCGGATGCTGGGCACGATGGTCGACCTGACCGAGCGCCCGGTGACCCCGTTCGACGACCGTTTCCTGGGCGAGGTCTTCCCGCCCGCCGCGCTGGGCTGCACGCCGTTCCATGCGTTGCTGGGCCTGCGCGCGACCGACGCGGCGCCGCTCGACCCGCTGCACGACCGCGACGCGGCCCAGATGCTGGACCTGGTGGCGGAGATCCTCGACCAGTCGTTCAAGCAGGCGACCAGCGCGCCGTGACGGGCCTGCCGGTCAGGTCACCGGCGCCGGATTGAACAGCACCAGCGCATTGGCCAGCTGGTGCCGCTCCGCCCAGGTCTTGCGGCCCGAGGCGACCTCCAGCATCAGCCGGAACATCTCCCAGCCCATCTCGGCGATCGTCTTCTCCCCGTCGGCGATCTGCCCGGCGTTCACGTCCATCAGGTCGTGCCAGCGGCGCGCCAGGTCGCTGCGGGTCGCGACCTTGATCACCGGGCATTCCGCCAGGCCGTAGGGCGTGCCGCGGCCGGTGGTGAAGACGTGCAGGTTCATGCCCGCGGCCAGCTGCAGCGTGCCGCAGATGAAATCGCTGGCCGGCGTGGCCGCGTAGATCAGGCCGCGCTGCTCGCGCGCCAGCTTCTCGCCCGGCGCCAGCACGCCCGAGATCGCCGAGCTGCCGCTCTTGACGATCGAGCCCATCGCCTTCTCGACGATGTTGGACAGCCCGCCCTTCTTGTTGCCCGGGGTCGTGTTGGCGCTGCGGTCCACGTTGCCGCGCTGCAGGTAGGCGTCGTACCAGGCCATCTCGCGCACCATCGCCTCGGCCACCGCCGGCGTGCTCGCGCGCGAGGTCAGCTGCGCGATGCCGTCGCGCACCTCGGTGTTCTCGCTGAACATCACCGTCGCGCCGGCGCGCACCAGCAGGTCGGCGCAGAAGCCGACCGCCGGATTCGCGGTCACGCCGGAGAACGCGTCGCTGCCGCCGCACTGCACGCCGACCACCAGCTCCGACGCCGGCACCGTCTCGCGGCGGCGCGCGTTCAGGCGTTCCAGGTGCACCGTCGCCTGCGTCATGACCGAGTCGATCATCGACATGAAGCCGACGTGTTTCGCGTCCTGCAGGCAGACGACGTCGAGGCCCTCGCCGGGCGATGGCTCGCCGCGCTGGTCGGCGATCGGGATGACGCCGGGCGGCATCAGCCGCTCGGGCTGCAGCTTCTCGCAGCCCAGGCTGACCACCATCACCTCGCCGCCGAAGTTCGGGTTCAGGCTGATGTGGCGCACCGTGCGGATCGGGATCACCGCGTCCGGCGCGTCGATCGCGACGCCGCAACCGTAGCTGTGCGCCAGGCCCACCACGTCGTCGACGTTCGGATACCTCGGCAGCAGCTCGCGCTTGATGCGCTCGACGGCGAACTCGACCACGCCCGCCACGCATTGCACCGTCTGCGTGATCGCCAGGATGTTGCGCGTGCCCACCGAGCCGTCGGCGTTGCGGTAGCCCTCGAAGGTGTAGCCCGCCAGCGGCTCCAACGCGGGCGCCTTCACCGTGGCCATCGGCAATCCCTCGAGCTCGCGCGCCGGCGGCATGCGCAGCAGCCGCTCGTGCACCCAGCTGCCGGCCGGGATGTCCTGCAGCGCGTAGCCGATCGGCACGTCGTAGCGGCGCACCGCCGCGTCGGCCGGCAGGTCCACCAGCGCGACCTTGTGGCCCTGCGGCACGTGCTGGCGCAGCACCAGGCCGGACGGCAGCGCGGTGCCCTCGGGCAGTCCGCCGTCGTTGGCGACGATGGCGACGTTGTCGGCCTCGTGCATCTGGATGATCAGCGGGGAAGGGGTCATGGGCGTGTCCTGGGACGGGTCGACCTGGGAAGGCCGGGAAGGCCGGAAAGAAGAAAGCGGCGCTTGGCGCGGAGTCACACCGGCTTGAGCTCGACGCGCTTGATCTCGCCGACGATGAGCAGGTAGCTCAGCACCGCGACCAGCGCGTGGGCGCCGACGAAGACGAGCGCGCCGTTGAACGAATGCGTCGTCTGCACGATGTAGCCGATGACGATCGGCGTGACGATGCCGGCGACGTTGCCGAAGGTGTTGAACAGCGCGCCCGACAGGCCGGCGATCTCCTTGGGCGAGGTGTCGGACACGACGGCCCAGCCCAGCGCGCCCAGGCCCTTGCCGAAGAAGGCCAGCGCCATGATGCCGACGACGACGGCCTCGATGCCCACGTAGTTGCAGGCGATCATCGACGTGGACAGCAGCATGCCCACGACGATCGGCAGCTTGCGCGCGAAGGTCAGCGAATGGCCGCGGCGCAGCAGCCAGTCGGAGATCACGCCGCCCAGCACGCCGCCGGCGAAGCCGCAGATCGCGGGCAGCGCCGCGACGATGCCGGCGTTGAGCACCGACATGCCGCGCTCCTTGACCAGGTAGACCGGGAACCAGGTCAGGAAGAAGTAGGTCAGCACGTTGACGCAGTACTGCGCGATGTAGACGCCCAGCAGCATGCGGTTGCCCAGCAGCTGCTTCAGATAGGCGAGCTTGGGGCCCGAGGCGGCCTTGGCCGCGGCGCCGCCGGCCAGCAGCGCGCCGCCGGCCTCGATGTGCTCGCGCTCGGCCGCGCCGATGCCCGGGTGCTCGGCCGGGCTGTTGTGCATCGTGCGCATCCACACGACGCTCATCAGGATGCCCAGGCCGCCCATGAAGTAGAAGACCTCGGACCAGCCCAGCACGTGCACGATCCACGCCATGATCGGCGCGAACAGCACGGTGGCGAAGTACTGCGCCGAGTTGAAGATCGCCGACGCGGTGCCGCGTTCCTTCACCGGGAACCAGGCCGCGACCATGCGGCCGTTGGCGGGGAAGGAGGGCGATTCGGCCAGGCCCACCATCAGCCGCATCAGGAACAGCGCCGACACCGCCAGCGGCAGCCCGAACAGCGTCGCGTCCATGCCCATGTGGTGCACGGTGCCCTGCAGCATCGTGAACAGCGACCACAGCAGGATGCTCCAGGCATAGACCTGCTTGGCGCCGAACTTGTCCAGCAGCCAGCCGCCGGGCAACTGGCCCAGCACGTAGGACCAGCTGAAGGCCGAGAAGATGAAGCCCATCTGGACCGCGTCGATGCCCAGTTCCTTGGACAGGACCGGGCCGGCGACGCCGACGGTGGCGCGGTCGGCGTAGTTCAGGACGGTGACGATGAAGATCATCGCCAGCACGCCGAAGCGCGCGCGGCCGACGGTGCCGGCGGTGGAGGAGGAGAGGGATAACTGCATGTTGTCTCCGGATCGGGATCGAGGGCCGGTCTGCGCCGGCTTGCATGGCAGAAGGACAGCGGCACGGGCCGGGCCTGGACCCCGGCTCCGCGCGATCGGGCTCAGGCCTGGGTGTAGGCGGTCTTCACCGTCGTGTAGAACTCGGCGGCGTAGCGGCCCTGCTCGCGCGGGCCGTGGCTCGACGACTTCCGGCCGCCGAAGGGCACGTGGTAGTCGACGCCCGCGGTCGGCAGGTTGACCATCACCATGCCGGCCTGCGCGTGGCGCTTGAAGTGCGTCGCGTGCTTGAGCGAGGTGGTCGCGATGCCGGTGGCCAGGCCGAACGGTGTGTCGTTGGCCAGGGCGAGCGCCTCGTCGTAGTCCTTGGCCTGGATGACGCTGACCACCGGGCCGAAGACCTCTTCCTGGTTGATGCGCATCGACGGCGTGGTGCCGGTGAACAGCGCCGGCGTCAGGTAGAAGCCGGGCGCGCCCGCGCCGTTCGTCGGCAGCGCCTCGCCGCCGGTGGCCAGCCGCGCGCCCTCGGCCAGCGCGATGTCGATGTACTCGAGGTCCTGCGCCAGCTGGCGCTCGTCGACGACCGGGCCGATGTCGGTGCCGGCCTTGCGGGCGTCGTCGACCTTGAGCGTCTTCATCCGCTCGACCATCGCGGCGACGAAGCGGTCGTGGATGCCGGCGGTGACGATCAGGCGCGAGGATGCGGTGCAGCGCTGGCCGGTCGAGAAGAAGCCGCTGTTGATCGCGGCCGCGACGGCGACGTCGAGGTCCGCGTCGTCGAGCACGACGAACGGGTTCTTGCCGCCCATCTCCAGCTGGAACTTGGCCCCGCGCGCGACGCAGGCCGCCGCGACGCGCTGCCCGGTGACCACGCTGCCGGTGAAGCTGATCGCATCGACGCCGCGGTGCTCGAGCAGCTCGGCGCCGACCTCCGAGCCGCGGCCCATGACGAGGTTGAAGACGCCGTCGGGCAGGCCGGCGCGTTGGAGGATGTCGGCCAGGGCCCAGGCCGAGCCCGGCACCAGGTCGGCCGGCTTGAGCACGACGCTGTTGCCGAAGGCCAGCGCGGGCGCGATCTTCCAGGCGGGGATGGCGATCGGGAAGTTCCACGGCGTGATCAGGCCGACGACGCCGATCGGCTCGCGCGTCACCTCGACGCCGACGCCCGGGCGCACCGACGGGATCACCTCGCCGCCGACGCGCAGCGCCTCGCCGGCGAAGAACTTGAAGATGTTGCCCGCGCGGGCGACCTCGCCGATCGCCTCGGGCAGCGTCTTGCCTTCCTCGCGGGCGAGCAGGTCGCCGAGCTCGGCGCGGCGCGCCAGGATCTCGGTGCCGGCGGCGTCCAGGATGTCGAAGCGCTGCTGCGGCGTCGACAGGCTCCATTTGCCGAAGGCCGCGCGCGCGGCCTCGATCGCGGCGCGGGCCTGCGCGGCGTCGGCCTGCGCGTACTCGCCGACCACGTCGCGGGTGTCGCTCGGGTTGATGTTGCGGGAGGCGCGCGGGCCGTCGACCCACTCGCCGTTGATCAGGTTCTTGAACATGCGGACTGCTCTTTCTTGGACGTGCTCTCGTCGGGATCGGGGACGCGCGCCGATGTGAGGGTCGGCGCGCGCCGCGTGGGCGTTACTGCGGTCCCAGCTTCGAGATCAGCGCGCCCAGTTCGTCGACCTCGGCGGGCTTGAGGTCCGACAGCGGCGGACGCACCGGCCCGGCGGTGTGGCCGACCAGCGTCGCGCCGGCCTTGACGATGGAGACCGCGTAGCCGTGGCCCTTGTTGCGCAGGGCGATGTAGGGGAGGAAGAAGTCCTGGATCAGGCGGTCCGTCGTGGCGGTGTCGCCGGCGGCGTGGGCGTTGTAGAACTCGATCGCGGTCTTCGGGATGAAGTTGAAGACCGCCGACGAGTACACCGGGCAGCCCATCGCGCGGTAGGCGCCGGCGAAGACCTCGGCGGTGGGCAGGCCGCCCAGGTAGCTGAAGCGGTCGCCGAGCTGCTGGCGGATGGAGACGAAGGACTCGATGTCGCCGATGCCGTCCTTGAAGCCGATCAGGTTGGGGCAGGTGTCGGCCAGCTTGAGCAGCGATTCCGGCGTCAGGCGGCAGGCGCCGCGGTTGTAGACGATGACGCCGAATTTGACGCTGCGGCACACCGCCTGCACGTGGGCGACCAGGCCCTCCTGCGAAGCCTCGGTCAGGTAGTGCGGCAGCAGCAGGATGCCTTGCGCGCCCTGGCGCTCGGCTTCCTGCGCGTACTGGATCGCGACGCGGGTCGGGCCGCCGGCGCCGGCAATGATGGGCATGCGGCCCTGGCAGGTCTGCACCGCGACCTGGATCACCTGGGCGTACTCGGTGGGCTCGAGCGAGAAGAACTCGCCGGTGCCGCCGGCGGCGAACAGCGCGGTCGCGCCGTAGGGCATCAGCCATTCCAGGCGCTCGGCGTAGGGCTTGGGCGCGAAGTTCAGTTCGGCGTCGAAGTCGGTCAGCGGGAACGACAGCAGGCCGTGGGAAATGATCTCTTTGAGGGCTTGAGGCGAAGTCATGGGGGCAGGTCTCCGTGGGAACGACAACGCTGGAATCCATCATCGCACCAGGATTGGTACCGGTACCAGCATGGGTGCATCGTAGCGAGCGACCCGGCTCGGTTCAAGAAGAAGTCGTACAACTGCGGGTAATTACCTAATCGCGCTTCGCGCGGCGGGCGCGGCGTGCCTGGCCTCGGCTCGCGGGGAGGCGGCGAGGAACCCCCATCGGGGTGACCACCTTTGGAGGGGCCTCTTCAGAGGGGGGCGAGCTAGGGGTAGTGGGGGTGGGGGGCGCCACCTACAACCGGTAGGCGATCGAGGGAGGGGCCGCCGGCTTCGTTCCCGCCGGCGCAGTCCACGCATCAAGGAGGCTCTTATGAAGACGGAAGCAAGAAGCGCGTTCCAGCAGCAGGTCATCGAGGCGCTGGTGGAGAGCAAGGCGATCAACGTGTCGGCGATCGGCGCGACCTTCGCCAAGTTTGGCGACCGTGCGCTGCTGCACGGGGAGTCGCTGGTGACCATCATCAACCGCAATGCCATCTGGAACTGCGGCTGGCCCGGCCCGGAACTCGACATCGTCCGCAACGCGCGGCAACTGGGCGAGTGACGCCGTGATCGAGGCTGTCTCGATGCCGGTGGTCCGGACCGCGGCGCGCCGCACGGCCGCCGCGTTCCGGTGTCGGGACGACCTGCCGGGCCGGGTGCGACTCGCGTTGCGCCTGGCCCGGCGCACCGTGGAGGTGGCGACCGCCGAGGCGACGGCGACGCCGCAGGAGGCGTCGCCTCGCCGGCCGCCGGCCCTGGTGGTGGGCAAGGTGGTCGGCGAGGGCGCGATGCTGCTGCGCGCGGTCACCTTCCTGCGCGGCGACGACGCCGAGCTCGACGCCGAGGCGCAGGCGCTGGCCGAGGCGTTGCTGCCGCAGGCGCGCGGCGACCGCGTGATCGAGCGGCTGTGCAACGACGCGGGACGCGCGCTCGAGCATGCGTCGGCGCATCTGTTCCTGGGCGATGCCGGTTATCGCGACGAGGGCTTCGAGCGGTTGCTCGACGGCATCGTGGGCGGCGCGGCGCCGCGTGGCGGCGAGCGATTGCCCAATCACCGGCTCGAGCACGAATGGCTCGAGCAGATCCGCGGGCGGCGGGTCGACGCGACGCGCGCCGGCGAGGTGCTGCTGGCGGAAACCTGTTTGGGGTGGCCGCTGGATGTGCTGGGCTGCTCGACGCTGGATCTCTACCTGTTCACGCACGTCGTGATGTACGCCTCCGACATGGGGCGTCGCGCGGTGTGGCTGCCGCGTCCGACGGCCGCGCTGCTGCGCGAGGCCGAGGCGGCGCTGGCGGCGGCGCTGGACGCGGACAACTTCGATCTCGCGGCCGAGCTGCTGTGGACCTGGCCGATGCTGCGCCAGGCGTGGAGTCCGACGGCCGCCTTCGCGTTCGACGTGCTGGCGCGGGCGCAGGACGAGCATGGCTTCCTGCCGGGGCCGGATCACGCGCGCTGGGCCGCGGAGCCGGGGCTCGGCCTGTCCGCCGAGGACCTGATGCTGAGGACCTCGTATCACGCCAATGTCGTGATGGGGATCCTGTGCGCGACGGCGCTGCACCCGCGGAGCGTGCCGCCGCCGGTGGTGGCGATGGCAGCGGGATCAACGGCGTCGGCGGTCTTGTTGGTGTCGGTGGGTGAGGGTGGCGGGCGAAGGGGAGGGTTGCTCGACCGATTGCCACGTAAGTCGTTCATGCCGCGCTGGCAACCGGCTTTCGAGGCGCTGGACGAGCAGCGCCAGGAGGCGCTGTCCTCCTGGTGCTTGAACATCTGGTTCAGACGCGCGGCCGCGGGCAATGACCTCGAACAGCTGCGCGAGGCACTCGCGGCGATGCTCGAACTCGACGATGTCGAAGCGGCCGACGGACCCTCCGCTCACCAAGCCTTGGCGCGCTTGCAGCGGGCGATGGCCGTGGCGCGCGGCTTCACTTCACAGTGACCGACGTCCCGATCGCGAAAGCCCCCAGCGCCGCATCCCATCGCTGCCCTTGCGGCGTGTTGTCCGCATTGCTCCACCGGATGGCGTAGCGGGCATCGGTCGCCAAGCGCGCGTCGCCGTCGGGCAGCGCGATCGACACCTGGTACACGCCCACCGGCAGGTCAGCCGGCAGCGCGGCGCTGATCGTCGCGGCCTGCTCGGCGGAGCCTGGCGTCCACGCCCGCGGATCCGCGCCGGTCGCATCGAGGCGCCGCACCGCTCCCGTCGTCGCATGCTTCAACACCAACTGGACCCCACGCGGATTGAACACCCGCGCCCAGCCGTCGTTGCGCAGCGCGAGCCGCACCGTCAACGCCTGACCCCGCGTCGCCGAGGCCGCGTGCGTCGCCGACACCAACGCGAGGCGATAGCCCATCTTGCGCCGCACCTCGGCCATGCAGCCGCCCTGGACCCAGCGGTCGTGGAACTGCGCGCGGTAGTACTCGTCGTTCAGGTAGGTGAGGTTGTAGCGGGCGCCTTCGGCCAGGATGTCGGCGCAGCTGGTGCGTGGCACGGCGTTGTCCTCGTCGGTCGGATTGCAGGTCTCGCCGCCGAACGGCGCGAGGTCGCCCAGCCTGTCGATGTAGTCGCGCTGGCGCGCCGCGACGGTGGCGTCCTCGTCATAGGTGCCGACGTCGGTCTTGCTGGCGAGGAAGCAGTCGTTGTGCGCGCCGACGCGATAGGCGCCCGCGAGCACCGCGCTCAACGCCGGCAACTCCGGCGTGCCGTCCATCACGTAGGCGGGGTAGCGCAGCTGGATGAAGCGGCTCGACGGCAAGGCCGCGAGCAGCGCGTCGCGGATCTGGTTGCGGCTCGCGGGCACGGTCAGGTTGTTGGACGAGGTGTGCCACTCGCCCCAGGCGCCGATGAAGCCGGCCTGCATGAACGCGATCACGTCGGCGTTGCGCTGCAGCAGCGGCTTGAGCTGCGCGATGTGCGCGAGCACGCGCGGCAGCGACGCGTCCTTGGCGTTCTGGTAATCGATCTCCGAGTCCGGGTAGTTGTAGACCATTCGCACCACCAGCTTCATGCCGCCTTCTCGCACGCGGTCGAAGGCGTCCTGCACCTTGGCCAGCAGCGCCGGGGAGAGATCGGCCTCGCGATACGCGGAGAGGTCCAGCCGAGAGAACAGCAGCCGGTAGCCGCTGGCGAAGGCCGCGTCGACGTCGGCGCGGGCGAGGGTGTCGAGGTTGGTCTGGCTCCAGCGGTAGAAGCCGCGTTCCGGGTTGGGGAGGTCCGCGTCGGTCGCGGTGAAGGCGGCGACGACGGACGTGCCCTCGTCACCGGCGGACGGCTGCGGGTTGGACGCGGGCGTGCCCGGTGCCGCCGGCGAGCTCACGCCGGCGCCGGGCGGGTTCGTCGCCACCGGCGTCGGCGTGGGCGAGGCATCGGCGGAGCCGCCCCCGCCGCAGGCCGCGAGGACCGCGGCGCAGAGCGCCAGTGCGAGCGCGATGGGGCTCAGGCGCGCGAGCGGGAAGCGAGGAACGGGGGTGGGGCGGGGAAGGCGTTGCTTCGACATGGAGCGGCTCACTGACGACCATGCGCTTTCGGGAGTAAAGCGCGGGTTGCCAATGTATTTCTGTATGTGAAGCAGCAACGCGAGGTCAGCCGCAACAGAGTGATTCATGGGCGCTGCCTGGAAAAACTCTTTCGCGGTCGCGGGCCGCGAAAGGAGACCCGGCCTCGCCTGATCACCCCAACGTCCCCACCACCGCGATCTCCTTCTGATCCGGCACCTCGTTGTACGACAGCACCGCCAGCCCCGGCGCGAACAGCCGCGCGTAGCGCGCCAGCAGCGGCCGCACCTGCGGCATCACCAGCAGCGCCGGCGGCGCGCCCAGCGACTTCATCTGGTCCCGCGCCCCCGGCATGTGCTGCTGCAGCTGCGAGAGCAGCTGCGGATCCACCGGGTAGCTGTCCAGCTGCACCTTCGCGCCCCCCGCGCGCGCCTGGTTCAGCGCGTTCAGCAGGTGGTTCTCCAGCTCGCTGCCCAGGTTGAACACCTTCAGCGCGGCCAGCGCGCCCTGCGGCCCCTGCAGCTGCGCCACGATCTGGCGCTTGAGCGCGCAGCGCACCTCCGCCGCCAGCAGCACCGGATCCTTCGTCGCCTCCGCGTTCTCCACCAGCGTCGACGCGATCGTCTGGATGTCCTTCACCGCCACGCCCTCGGCCAGCAGCAGCCGCAGCACCTTCAGCAGCTGCGCATGCGTGTAGGCCTTGTCCAGCGCCCCGCCCAGCTTCGGCGCGATCGCCTCCAGCCGCTCCAGCAGCGCCGCGATGTCGTCGAACCTCAGCAGCTCCGGCAACTGCTCCCGCAGCACCTTCGACACATGCGTGGCCACCACGCTCGCCACGTCCACCACCTGGTAACCCAGCCCCAGCGCGTGCGCCTTGTGCTCCGGCTCGATCCAGGTGACCGGCATCGCGTACGCCGGATCGAAACCGGGAATGCCATCCACGTCCCCCCAGACCTGGCCCGAGGCGATCGCCATCAGCCGGTCCGGATACACCTCCGCCTGCGCCACCACCGCGCCGCCGAGCGAGATCGCGTACTGGCTCGGCTTGAGCGACAGGTCATCCCGCACCGCCAGCGTCGGCAGCAGCACGCCCAGCATCTCGCTCATCGACTGCCGCATCCCGCGCACCCGCGCCTGCAGCGGCGCGCCCTGCGCCGGATCGATCAGGCTCACCAGCTTGTAGCCCAGGCTCACCGACACCGCCTCCACCACCGGCAGCGCGCGCCAGTCGATCTCCGGCGGCGCGGCCGCCACCAGCGCGCTCTCCACCGGCGCGGCCGGCTTGATGCGCGCATCCGCCCGCGCCCCCATCCGCCACGCCGAATACGCCAGCGCCACCGCGAACGCGCTGAACGCCATCCACGGCATCCCAGGGATCGCCGCCAGCACGCCCATCACGCCGGCCGCGCTGTACAGCACCTGCGGCGACGCCAGCATCTGCTCGCCGACCTGCTGCTCGAACTCGCCCGAGTCGCTCACCCGCGTCACGATGATCGCGGCCGCCGCCGACAGCAGCAGCGCCGGGATCTGCGCCACCAGCCCGTCGCCGATCGTCAGCAGGCCGTACTGGCGGATCGCCTCGCCCAGCGAGAGGCCGTGCATCACCGCGCCGATCGCGACGCCGCCCACCAGGTTGATCAGCAGGATCAGGATCGACGCGATCGCGTCGCCCCGCACGAACTTGCTGGCGCCGTCCATCGCGCCGTAGAAGTCCGCCTCGGTGCCGACCTCCTGCCGCCGCTTCTGCGCCTGCTCCTGGTTGATCAGGCCGGCGTTCAGGTCGGCGTCGATCGCCATCTGCTTGCCCGGCAGCGCGTCCAGCGTGAAGCGCGCCGACACCTCCGAGATCCGCTCCGCGCCCTTGGTGACGACGATGAAATTCACCACCATCAGGATCACGAACACCACCAGGCCGACGATGAAGTTGCCGCCGATGACGACGTTGCCGAAGGACTCGATCACCTTGCCCGCGGCATGCGTGCCCTCGTGACCGTGCAGCAGCACCACCCGCGTCGACGCGACGTTCAGCGACAGCCGCAGCAGCGTCGTGGCCAGGATCACGCTCGGGAAGATCGAGAAGTCCAGCGGCCGCCGGCTGTTCACGCTGACCAGGATCACCACCAGCGCCAGCACGATGTTGAAGGTGAACAGCACGTCCAGCAGCACCGGCGGCATCGGCAGGATCACCATCGCCAGGATCGCCAGCAGGAACAGCGGCGCCGCCACCCGCAGGTCGCGCAGCTGCTGGCCCAGGCGCCCCAGCCCGGAAGCGGCCGTCGCGGGAGAGGAGGGAAGGGAAGGCTTCATGGGGACTCCGGATCGGAGAGATGGCGCGGCACCGGGAGATCGGGCGCCAGCCGGGGTTCGGTCGCGCGGCGGCCCGCGTGGAAGGCCTTGAGTTGCATGACGTAGCTCAGCACCTGCGCCACCGCCTGGTACAGCGAGGCCGGGATCTGCTGCCGCACCTGCGAGGTGTTGTAGAGCGCGCGCGCCAGCGGCGGCAGCTCCAGCAGCTGCACGCGGTGCTCGCGCGCGAGCGTGCGGATGTACAGCGCCATCTCGTCGACGCCCTTGGCGACGACGTAGGGCGCCTCGGCCTTCGCGCTGTCGTAGCGCAGCGCCACCGCGTAGTGCTCGGGGTTGACGATGACCACGTCCGCCTCCGGCACCGCCTTGCGCACGCTGCGCCGCGCGAGCTGCTGCTGCAGCTGCCGGATGCGCTGGCGCACCTCGGGCCGGCCTTCGTTCTGCTTGTATTCGTCCTTGACCTCCTGCTTGCTCATGCGCTGGCCGCGCAGGAACAGCAGGCGCTGCAAGGGCACGTCCACCAGCGCGTACAGCGCCAGCACCGCCGCCAGCGTCAGCAGCGCGTCCATCACCAGCGAGGCCGCGCGCGCCAGCGCCGCGGGCAGGCTCAGCGCCTGCAGCTGCACGTAGTCCGCCGCGTACGCGGTCGTCACCCAATGCAGCACCGCCAGCACGCCGCCGGTCTTCATCAGCGTCGCGCCGAGCTCGGTGTAATGCTTCGCGCTGAACAGCCGCGCGAGGTTGGCCATCGGACTCAGCTTGGAGAACTTCGGCAGCCACTGGGACGCGGTGAAGACGATGCCCCCGCCCAGCTGCGTCGCGACGATCACCGCCGCCGGCAAGGCCAGCAGCGGCAGCAGCATCTTGGCCAGCAGCCACAGCGCGGCCAGCGCCGCCTCGCCCCACAGCGCGTCCAGCCCCTGCAGCGCGTCGTCGCCGGCCAGCGGCGCCAGCGCCAGCCGGAACAGCCGGCCGAAGTCCTCCAGGAGCAGCGGCGCGATCATCGCCAGCAGCTTCAGCCCGACCAGCAGCCCGATCGCGGCGCCGATGTCCTTGCTGCGCGCGACCTGGCCCTGCTCGCGCGCCTTGCGCAGCTTCTGCTCCGAGGGCTTCTCGGTCTTGTCGCCGGTGCCGGGCTCAGCCATCGAGGCCTCCGCCCGGCACGCCGCGCATGCCTTGCTCCAGCATGCGCAGCAGCTGCTGCGTCATGCGCAGGTAGTGCGCCGGCACATGCGCCAGCATCCGCGTCAGCATGAAGAGGCCGAACAGCGTGACCAGTGCGTAACCCAGCGAGAACAGGTTCAGCGCCGGCGCTACGCGGTTCAGGAAGCCCATGCCCAGCTGCACCACCAGCGTCGCGGCCACCACCGGCAGCGCCAGCAGCAGCGCCGCCGAGAACGCCCAGCCCAGGTTGTAGGCCAGGTTCTGCAGCGTCAGCAGCGACAGCCCGGCGCCGACCGGCCAGGCGCGGAAGCTCTCGCCCAGCACCGCGATGAACAGCAGGTGGCCGTCCATGCCGAAGAAGGCCAGCACGCACAGCACGTTGAGCAGCGCGCCGACGACATCGGACGCGCTGCCGTTGATCGGATCGTTCAGCACCGCCATCGCCAGGCCCAGCTGCGACGACAGCAGGAAGCCCAGCACGCCGATCACCGCCATCGCCAGGTGGAAGGTCAGCCCCATCGCCAGGCCCAGGATCGCCTGCTCGCCCGCGGCCAGCAGCCCGTGCATCGAGAAGATCGGGATGGCCACCGCCGTCGACTGCGACACCGGCATCAGCACCACCGCGAGCACCAGCGCCAGCAGCGCGCGCGCCGACACCGGCACGCCGGCGTCGCCGATCGTCGGCGCGGCGGCCAGCATCGCGATCGCGCGGCAGAACGGCCACCACAGCGCGCTGAGCCAGGCGGTCAACTGGCCGATCTCGAGCTCCACGGCGCCGTCCCGTCAGCTCGCCAGCTGGGCCGCGCGCTCGAAGATCGAGACGCAGTAGTCCATCAGCAGGCCCACCATCCAGCGGCCCGCCACGCCCAGCACCAGCAAGGTCACCAGCAGCCGCGGCAGGAAGGCCAGCGTCTGCTCGTTGATCTGCGTGGCCGCCTGGAACAGCGCCACCAGCAGGCCCATCACCAGCCCCGGCAGCACCAGCACCAGCACCAGCAGCATCGTCAGGTGCAGGCTCTCGCCGATCAGGTCGGCGGCGATCTCCGGCGTCATCCCGACACCCCGCGCACGCTCGACACCAGCGTGTTCACCGTCAGCGTCCAGCCGTCGACCAGCACGAACAGCAGCAGCTTCAGCGGCAGCGAGATCACCAGCGGCGACAGCATCATCATCCCCATCGCCATCAGCACCGAGGACACGACCAGGTCGATCACCAGGAAGGGGATGAACAGCATGCAGCCGATCTGGAACGCGGTCTTGAGCTCCGACAGCGTGAACGCCGCGAGCTTCACCGCGAAGCTGTGATCCTCCGGCCTGGCAACCGCCGTCTCGCCCGACAGCTGCGCGATCTGCGCCAGCGCGCCCTTGCTGGTCTGCGCCAGCATGAAGCGCGAGACCGGCTTCTCCGCGATCGCCAGCGCCTGCATCAGCGTGATCTTGTCGGCGTCGTAGGGCAGCATCGCCTGCTCGTAGACCTGCGCGCCGATCGGGCGCATCACCAGGATCGTCAGGATCAGCGCGATGCCGGTGACCAGCCGGTTCGGCAGCCCCTGCTGCAGGCCCAGCGCCTGGCGCAGCAGCGACAGCACGATCACGAAACGCGTGAAGCTCGTCATCATGAGCACCAGCACGGGCAGCAGCCCGAGCAGCGTCATGATCACCAGCACCTGCGTCTTCAAGGTGAAGTCGCCACCCCCGGCGCCCGCGCCGGCGATGCGGATCGCCGCCTCCGCGCCGCCGCTGGCCAGCGCGCCGGCGATCAGCAGGCCGCCGATCGCCGTGACACGCGCGAGACGCGCGAGATGCGCGAGACGCGCGACGCGGTGCGTCACGGACGGCGCGATCCGGCGCGAGGCGCCCGTGGACGGGGCGCCCGACGGCGACAGCAGCAGGCTCATGCGCCCAGCCGGTCCAGGTCCAGCCCGTCGATGTCCAGCACGCGCAGCGCGTGGCTGTCGCCGCTGACGACCACTTCCGCGTGGCCGATCGCCGTGCCGTTGACCTTGATCACCAGCGGCGCGCCGGCCAGCGTGTCGAGCTCGACGACGCTGTCCGCGCGCAGCTGCGCCAGGTCGTGCAGCGACAGACGCGCCTGCCCGACCTCCAGCGTCAGCGTCACCGGGATCTTGCGCATCAGCGCGGGCAGGTCGCGGCCCGCGGGCCGGGGCTCCAGCACCGGCACGTCCTGCACCGGTTCGTCCAGCAGGCCCGCGATCAGGTCGGTATCGCTCATCATCAATCACTCCAGGTCTTGGAAAGAGGTCAGGCACAACTTGCCCTGGTGCTCGGCGACGGCCGCGCTCATCAGCGCGGAGCCCTCGACCAGCACCGTCGCATCGGCGAGGCGGATCGGGATCAGCGAGCCCGGCCGCAGGTCCAGCAGCGTGCCCAGGTCCAGC
>NZ_JAOCCU010000076.1 GCF_029840635.1 Mitsuaria sp. GD03876
ACGGTGGGCAAGCTGCTGGGCGTCGATCGCGCGATGCCGGGCGGCCTGGGGATGGCCTCGATCCGCGTCGGCGGCGTGACGCTGGCGGCGATGGTCGCGGTCAACG
Source organism: Mitsuaria sp. GD03876 (assembly GCF_029840635.1). Classification (GTDB taxonomy): domain Bacteria; phylum Pseudomonadota; class Gammaproteobacteria; order Burkholderiales; family Burkholderiaceae_C; genus Roseateles. The sequence continues at coordinate 107 of NZ_JAOCCU010000076.1, forward strand.
CGGTCGGCGACGTGGTCGATCCGCGCGGGGGCCAGGTGCTGGCCGGATCGCGCGGGCCGGACGGCCGGCCGCGCTCGACGGTGCGGGCGCTGCTCGACGGCGAGCGCCCGGGCGGCGCGCTCCAGGGCAGCGCCACGACGATCGGCGTGATCGCGACCGACGCGCGACTGACGAAGGCGCAAGCGACCAAGCTGGCGCAGATCGCGCACGACGGCTACGCGCGCGCGATCCAGCCGGTGCACACGGTGATGGACGGGGACGTGGTGTTCGCGCTCGCCACCGGCGCGGCCGAGGTCGACGGCGACATGACGCTGCTGGGCGCGCTGGCCGCGGAGGTGGTGGCGCGAGCGGTCGTCGACGCGGTCGACCGCCCGCGCTGAGTCGAGTGGTCAGGCGTCGGTCTGGCCACCCGTGGATGCCAGGCTCGATCGCGGAAGCGGCGCCGGTCGCCGGGCCGGCTTGGGCGGCGGCACCAGCGCCGCCGGGCGGGGCAAGCCCTGCAACTCGCCACGCCGGTCGGCCTCGAACATCTTCCGCGCGAACGCCGTCAACGCGGCGAGGTCCTCGGCGCGGAAGACCCCCGGCCGATGGTCCCGGCTCATGCGCATGCATTGCATCAGGATGGCGTTGTCGACATGACGCTCCTGGATGTCGCCACGCAGGAAACCCTGCAGCAGTTCCCGCGCCACCGCGAAGGTCGCCGCGGCATGTCCGCCGTCGGCGCACTGGAACACGGTCTTCCCGCCGTCACGCGCCTCGGCCCGGACCAGGTGGACGCTGGTCTGCAGCAGGCGGTTCGCGGAGATCTCCCGCTGGTCGCCGATCGGCATGCGGATCAACGACAGCGGCTGCGCATGGCCCGGCCGCGGCTCCCCGTCGGGCCCCAGCGCGGTGTGATCCCGGCTCACGCGGACCTCGACAAGCCGCACGTGGGCATCGCCGGCCGTGGGCCGCGCGTCCAGCCCCTGCAGCGGCACGGGCCGCCCCAGGCGGTCGAAGTCCGCCGTCAGTGGCCCGATCTCGACGCGCTTGACCGCGCCGTCCAGCGGGTTGAGCGGTCCGTCCTCCTTTTCCTTCGCGGAGCGGAGATCGACGACACGCCGGATGTCATGGCGCAGGCAGGCCTGGGCGAAGTCGACGGCGTCCCGCCGCAGCGGGGAGGCCACGATGAAGGTGTCCCGACCCACCGGGGTCGCCTGCCAGCGACGGCTGGCCATGACCGGCAGTCCGGGCGGCAACGCGGACGTCAGCTGGTCCAGTTGCGCCTTGAGCTCATCGCCATGCGCCTTGTCGGCGGCGATCGTCCTGGGGTTGCCGGCCAAGGCATGAAACGCGTGGGCGGCACTCTTGAAGATGGAGGTCATGGGGACTCGCGGAGGATGGATGGAGGGACCGAGGACGCCGCCGGTTCGGCAGCCGTCCCTGGGTGTCCGCCCGGCGCCGGGCGCGCCATCGGGCGGACGAACGACCTGACCCGCCTCAACCTCGCGGGAGGTCCTTCAGCGAACGGGTGAACTCGAGCAAGGACATGAGGTCCTCGCGCCGGAACAGGTCGGGGCCGCGGTGCTCGCGCACGATGTCGCACACGTCCGCCACCGCGGCGCCGGGATCCCGGTCCAGGTCGACGCCCGCGCCATGCCGCTGTCGAAGCATCAGCGCGGCTTCCAGCGTCGCGCCGACATGCTTGTCGCGCGCCGGGCAATGGATGGCCTGGCGCTCCCCGCTGTCGAGCCGCCGGCTGCGCACGTGCTCGCACACCGCGAGCAGTTGCGCGGGGCCCATCGCGTGCCCGCTCTTCACAGGCACGCGGAGCCAGTCCAGGCGCTGCCCGGTGCTCGCGCCGGCGCCGGCATCGTGGGCGGGACGGTAGGCCTGGCCCCGGTGGGTCAGGGTCACGCCCACCCAGGTCGACGTCGCCTGCTTTCCCAAGCCCTTGACGGCCTCGGCGGCGGGCTTGCTCGACCGGGGGCCGCGAAGGTTGATGGCCTGGAAACGCGCGGCCAACCCGCCGTGCACGTTCTGGTGGACCTTGCTGCCCGCCATGCAGGAGGGCTCGCCGTGGCCGCCCGCCGGGCTCAGGTCGATCACGCGGCCGATGCGGTGCTGGAGGCAGTTCGCCGCCCAGCTGTGGGCCTCGTCCCGGCCGGGCGTGTCCATCAACACGTGCCCGGTATCGGGCATCAGATGGGCGTGCAGCGGCCGCAGGGCCACGTTGAACGCCGTGCAGGGCGGCAGCAGGTGCTTCAAATGCGCCTGGGGCGACAGGGCCCCGAAGCTGCCCTTGCTCTTCGCCTCCATCCGCTGGAGCACGCCGGCGGCCTCGTCCGCGCGCGACTTCCAGGCCTGCGCCTCGGCACGGGACATGTCGCTGGGAACATGGGGCAGCTTGATCGACGATCCGGTCGAAAAGGCCTGGTCCAGCTTGCGGCGGACCAACGAGGCGATGTGAAAGCTCATGGAGGTTGTCGTGCGGTCGGCGAAATTGCCAGCGCGTTGGTGTCCGTCTCCCGACCTCACCGTCACCCGCGGCCCGTTCGAGTTGACGAAATGGGTGCGCGCAGGCCAAACGCGATGCGCGGCGACAATCGCGCGATGAGTTCCCTTCCCTCCAAGCCGGAAAAGCCGCAGCCCATCGCCCAGATCCTCTTCACCCAGGGCTTCGGCACGCGCCGGCACTGCGCCGCGCTGGTCGACCACGGGCTGGTGACGGTCGCCGGCGAGGTCGTCGAGGACCCGCGCCAGGCCTTCGACACCGCCGGCCTCGTCTTCGAGGTCGAAGGCCAGTCCTGGCCCTATCACGAGAAGGCGCTGATCCTGCTGCACAAGCCGGCCGGCTACGAGTGCTCGCGCAAGCCCAGCCATCACCCGAGCGTGTTCTCGCTGCTGCCCGAACCGGTGCGCAACCGCGACATCCAGCCGGTGGGCCGCCTCGACGAGGACACCACCGGGTTGTTGCTGCTGACCGACGACGGCCCGCTGCAGCACAAGCTGACCAGCCCGAAGTACCACGTGCCCAAGCTGTACCAGGCCGTGTGCAAGGCCGAGGTGGACGAGGCCCAGTTGCGCAAGCTGGTCGAAGGCGTGCTGCTGGAGGAGCGCAATCCGAAGCTGGCCGCCGAGCCGGTGAACGCGGTCCGCGCCGAGCGGCTGGCCGACGGCCGGCTGCAGATGGCCCTCACCGAGGGCCGCTACCACCAGGCCAAGCGGATGGTCGCGGCCGTCGGCAACCGGGTGCTGGCGCTGCATCGCCAGCGCATCGGCGCGCTGGACCTGCCGGCCGACCTGAAGGAAGGCGGCTGGATGTGGCTGGACGACGCGCAGCGCGAGCTGGCGATGTCCGATCCGGCCGCCTGACGGCTCAGGACTTGTCGTCGTCGCGCGCGTCCCGGAACGCCTGGGCGAACGACTGCAGCGCGGCCTGCGCGGCCGGCGACCGCTGCTCCTCCTGCACGTCCCGGAACGCCTGAGAGAACGCCGCGAGCCGGGCCTGCTCCTGCGGCGTCCGGCCTGGCGAGGGCTGGCGTTGCGCCGGGGAAGCGCTTCGCGGAGCGGCCTCGGAGGCCGGTTCGTCGGGGTTCTCCCGCGGCCCGGGTCGCGACGCCGGCTCACCGCCTTGCGCGATCAGGCGACGGGTGAACTGCTCCAGCATGTGCAGCAGGTCAGGTCGTCCGGAGAACAGCTCCTGGCTTCGGCGGGAACGTTGCAATGCGCAGGCCTTGAGCACGGCCTCCTCGGCGGAAGTCCAGGGCGTTTCCTGGTGAGCGCGGAAGATCGCGTGCGCCGCCGCGAAGGTCGCGGCGAGGCTCCCGCCATTGCTGTCCATGAACGCCACGGAGTCGCCGACGTCACGCGCGTTGTGGGCGATGCGCTCGCACATGGCCAGCATCATGTCGGGCGAGACCGTCCGATCGACCTCGAGCGGCACCCGGGTCCACACCATCTTCCGGGACGGATCCGCGGCGGCGGCGCCGGTGTCGTCCTCGCGGCCGGGGTCGGCTGCCTTCGCCGAAGCCCGGAACTCGCTCGATCGCTCACCGAGCCCGTCGAGGTGCCAGCGGCCCTTGCCCGCTGGCTGGAACTCCGTCTGGCCGGTGAGGTCCCGGACAGCCGACACCCCGAACCGCGCGCTGCCCGCGACGTCGTTGTCCTCCGTCAGGTCGATCACCTGGGCGATGGGCTGCCTGACGCAGGCGTCGATGAACGCCTGCACCTCGTCCTTGCCGCTGGGCGCCGCCATCAGGATGGCGCCGCTCGCCACGTGGCTCGCGTCCAGCAGCACCCGCCTGGCGCTGCCGGGCCGCTTCGCGTCGATCAGGGCGTCAGGATTCACGCTCAGCGAATCCTCCCGCTGTCCGACGTCGATGTAGCCGCGCCGGAATCCTTGCGTGCGGGCGTCGAGCGTCGCCAGCAGGGCATCGCCCCGCCCGGCAGGGACCGGGGCCGGGACGACGTCGACCGCCAGCGGCGTCTGGGCGCGAAACTTGTCGAAGAACTTCATGGGAAATCTCCAGCGAACGTTGAAGCGTTGTTGGTGAGCCCCCCTCGTTTGCCGCGCGACACCCGGCCCGCTTGCTTGCGCAATGTCAAGCGAACCTTCGCCCGAGGGCGGGATGCGCGCGCCGCCCCCTCGGGAAGTCCCCGAGACCGGCTGTCACGGACCTTGGGTAGAAACGCGCCACCAAGGCGCCGCCCGCGAGGCGGCGTCACAAGACTCGAGGGGCGCATCGCCGGAATCCTCGCCGGCCATGTCGTATGGGAATTTCTGACATCGAACACAACGGGGACCCCGCGACCGCCAACGTCGCGGTGCAAGTCCGGGCGGAACGCCTGACCAGCCTGCAGGCCCGCGTGGCCATGCCGGCCTGCGTCGGCGCGCTGTTCAGCCTGCTGCCGGTCGTGCTGCTGTGGCCGCACCTGCCGGCCGTCGACCTGCTGGGCTGGCTGGCCGTGCGCTGGGCCATCTCCGCGGGACGCACCGTCGAGGCCTGGCGCTTCCTTCGCCTGCCCTTGACCGCGCGCGCCTCGCCCGCCTGGGAGCGCCGCTACCTGGTGGGGCTCGCGCTGGACGGCCTGGCCTGGGGCGTGATCGGCGCCCTGTTCGCCACCCCCAACCTGCCGGAGATCGACGGCGCGGTCATGACGACGCTGGTCGGCCTGGTCGCCTTCACGATGGTGTCGCTCGGCCACTGGGCGCGCGGCCAGGCGCTGTTCGCGTCGCTGGTGGTCGCGCCGCTGGCGATCCGGCTGGCGCTGCAGGGCGGCACGACGGGCTGGCTCAGCGTCGGCGGGCTGGCGATGTTCTGGCTGCTGACGGTGCTGGAGTCGCGCCGCATCGAGGCCCGCACGCTGGAGCTGCTGCGCCTGCGCTTCGAGCAGGCCCGGCTGGCGGAACAGCGCCGCGTGGCGCTGGACGTCGCCGAGGAGACCAGCAGCAGCAAGAGCCGTTTCGTGGCGGTGATGAGCCATGAGATCCGCACGCCGCTCAACGGGATCATCGGCATGGCCCAGCTGCTGGAGCGCGGCGAGCTCAGCCCGCAGCAGCGCGAGCAGGTGGAGATCGTGCGGCGTTCCGGCCGGCACCTGCTGACGCTGGTCAACGACATCCTGGACCTGGCGCGCATCGAGTCCGGCAAGCTCGTCGTGCAGTCGCAGCCCTTCGAGATCCGCGAGGTCGCCGGCGACGTCGCGCGGCTGCTGGGCGAGACCGCCCGGGCCAAGGGCCTGCGTTTCGACTTCAGCGTCGCGCCGCAGCTGCCCGCGCGGGCCATGGGCGACGCGTCGCGCATCCAGCAGGTGCTGCACAACCTGGTCGGCAACGCGATCAAGTTCACCGACCACGGCGGCGTGGACGTCGAGGTCTCGTCGGTGCTGGACATGCGCGCGGGCACCCTGCTGCGCTTCGCGGTCCGGGACACCGGCGAGGGCATCCCGGCGGACCAGCTCGAGCGCATCTTCGCGCCCTTCGAGCAAGCCGGGGCCGCCGCCTCGGACCGCGCGCGGCGCGACGGCGCGGGCCTGGGGCTGACGATTTCCCGCGAGCTCGCCCGGGCGATGGGCGGCGAGTTGCGCTGCGCCTCGACGCCGGGCCAGGGCTCGGTGTTCGAGTTCACCCTGCCCTTGCAGATCGGCGGCACCGAGGCCGCGCCGCCGCGCGCGTCCGTGGCGGCCTCGGCGGCGGCGCCGCTGCCCCGGCTCGACGGCCGCGTGCTGCTGGTCGACGACAGCCCGGTCAACCTGCTGGTGGCCTCGACGATGCTGGAGCGCTGCGGCCTGCGCGTCTCGCCGGCGGAAAACGGCCGCGAGGCGCTCGAGCAATTGCGCGCGCAGCGCTTCGACCTGGTGCTGATGGATTGCCAGATGCCGGAGCTGGACGGCTTCGCCGCCACGGCCGCCTGGCGCCAGGAGGAGGCGCGCCGGCTGCTGCCGCGCACGCCGGTGGTGGCGCTGACCGCCAGCGCCGTCGACGACGACCGCGGCCGCTGCCTGGCCGCCGGCATGGACGACTACCTGGTCAAGCCGTTCGAGATGGACGAGCTGCTGGGCGTCGTGACGCGGCACCTGCCGGCCTGCGCGTCGCCCGCCGCGGCGGCCTGAGCCCCCGGCCGGGCGCGGGTCGCGCGCGGCGACCGATAATCCCCGCCCATGCAGGTTTTCCGCGGCTTCCACCATCCCGGCATCGCGGCGCAGTGCGCGCTGACGATCGGCAACTTCGACGGCGTTCATCGTGGCCACCAGGCGATGCTGGCGCTGCTGCTGTCGGAGGCCCGCCACCGCGGCCTGCCGACCTGCGTGCTGACCTTCGAGCCGCATCCGCGCGACTTCTTCGCCAGGAAGATGAACAAGCCTGAGCTGGCGCCCGCCCGCATCGCGACGCTGCGCGACAAGCTGCAGGAACTCGAGCGCTGCGGCGTCGACCAGGTCGTGGTGCTGCGCTTCGACGAGGCGCTGGCTTCGCTGCCGGCGCAGGACTTCATCCAGCGGGTGCTGGTCGACGGGCTGGGCGCGCGCTACGTGCTCGTCGGCGACGACTTCCGCTTCGGCGCCAAGCGCCAGGGCGACTACGCCACGCTGGACGCCGCCGGGCAGCGCCTGGGCTTCGACGTCGCCCGGATGATGAGCTACGAGGTGCACGGCCTGCGGGTGTCGAGCTCGGCCGTGCGCGAGGCGCTGGCCGCCGGCGACATGGACGCCGCCGCCCGGCTGCTGGGCCGGCCGTACGCGATCTCGGGCCATGTGATCCATGGCCGCAAGCTCGGGCGGCAGCTCGCGGAGACGGCGCCCGGCAAAGGCGACGGCTTCCGCACGCTGAACCTGGGGTTCGACCACGACAAGCCGGCCGCGCACGGGATCTTCGCGGTGCGGGTGCACGGCCTGGACGGCGCCGGCACGGTGCTCGACGGCGTGGCCTCGCTGGGCGTGCGCCCGACCATCGAGAACGCCGGCCGCGTGCTGCTGGAGGTCCACGCGCTGGACTGGCCCGCCGCGCTGGCCGAGCGCCTGGGGCCGGGCGAGGCCTACGGTAAACTCGTGCGGGTGGAACTCCTCCAAAAACTGCGCGATGAAGCCCGTTTCGACGGGCTCGACGCGTTGACCGCCGCGATCCGCGACGACGTCCGCCAGGCGCGCGCGTTCTTCGCCCAACAGGCGACCACCCACGCCGCCGTCCGTCGCCAGACCACCCGCGACCGAATTTGACGGGCTGAGCCCTCCCCGACCGCTCAGCCGGCGCGCGGCCTTCCCAGCACCGCGCGCCTCCCCCGCTTCTCCCGCGGCCCGCCCCTGGCGGCCGCCCCTTCGATTGCCGCCCGCCATGACCGACGCTTCCAAGTCCGACGCCAAGCCCGACTACCGCTCGACGCTGAACCTGCCCGACACCCCGTTCCCGATGCGCGGCGACCTGCCCAAGCGCGAGCCGGGCTGGGTCAAGGAGTGGGAAGACCAGGGCGTCTACCAGCGCCTGCGGGTCTCGCGCCAGGGCAAGCCCAAGTTCGTGCTGCACGATGGCCCGCCCTACGCCAACGGCCAGATCCACATGGGCCACGCGGTCAACAAGATCCTGAAGGACATGATCGTCAAGGCGCGCCAGCTCGAGGGCTTCGACGCCGCCTACATCCCGGGCTGGGACTGCCACGGCCTGCCGATCGAGAACCAGATCGAGAAGACCTTCGGCCGCGGCCTGCCGCGCGACGAGGCGCAGGCCAAGAGCCGCGCCTACGCCGGCCAGCAGATCGACCAGCAGCGCGCCGACTTCAAGCGCCTGGGCGTGCTGGGCGACTGGGACCATCCGTACCGCACGATGGACTTCAAGAACGAGGCCGGCGAGATCCGCGTGCTCAAGCGCCTGTTCGAGCGCGGCTTCGTCTACCGCGGCCTGAAGCCGGTGTACTGGTGCTTCGACTGCGGCTCCTCGTTGGCCGAGTTCGAGATCGAGTACGCCGACAAGGAATCCCCGGCCGTCGACGTCGCCTTCCTGAGCGCCGAGCCGGAGAAGCTCGCCGCCGCCTTCGGCCTGGCGACGCTGGACAAGGAGGCGTTCACCGTCATCTGGACCACGACGCCCTGGACCATCCCGGCCAACCAGGCGCTGAACCTGAACCCCGAGCTGCCCTACGCGCTGGTCGACACCGAGCGCGGCTACTTCGTCGTGGCCGAGGCGCTGGTCGAGAAGTGCCTGGCCCGCTGGGGCATCGAGGGCCGGCAGGTCGCGGTCACGCCGGGCAAGTCGCTCGAGCTGCTGAAGTTCAAGCACCCGCTGGCGCACGTGCATCCGGGCTTCGACCGCGAGAGCCCCGTCTACCTGGCCGACTACGCCACCGCCGACGACGGCACCGGCGTGGTCCACTCGGCGCCGGCCTACGGCGTGGACGACTTCAACTCGTGCATGGCGCACGGGCTGGACTTCAAGGACATCAAGAACCCGGTGCAGGGCAACGGCGTCTACGAGGCCGAGCTGCCGCTGTTCGGCGGCCAGCACATCTGGAAGGCCAACCCGGTGATCGCCCAGGCGCTCCAGGATGCCGGCCGGCTGATGGCGCACAGCAAGATCAAGCACAGCTACCCGCACTGCTGGCGCCACAAGAGCCCGGTGATCTACCGCGCCGCGGCGCAGTGGTTCGTCCGCATGGACGAGGGCGACGGCGTGTTCACCGTCGACAAGGCCGACAAGACGCTGCGCCAGCTGGCGCTGGACGCGATCGAGCAGACCAGCTTCTACCCGGAGAACGGCCGCACGCGGCTGCACGACATGATCGCCGGCCGGCCCGACTGGTGCATCTCGCGCCAGCGCAGCTGGGGCGTGCCGCTGCCGATCTTCCTGCACAAGGACAGCGGCCAGCCGCATCCGCGCACGCTCGAGTTCATCGAGCGCGCCGCGCAGCTGGTCGAGGCCGGCGGCATCGAGGCCTGGTCCAAGCTCGACCCGGTCGAGTGGCTGGGCGCGGAAGCGGAGCAGTACTCCAAGGGCCAGGACATCCTGGACGTGTGGTTCGACTCGGGCTCGACCTTCCAGCATGTGCTCAAGGGCTCGCATGCCGGCGCCGGCCACGAGACCGGCCCGGAAGCCGACCTCTACCTGGAAGGCCATGACCAGCACCGCGGCTGGTTCCACTCGTCGCTGCTGATCTCCTGCGCGCTCAACGGCCGCGCGCCCTACCGCGGCCTGCTGACCCACGGCTTCACCGTGGACAGCCAGGGCCGCAAGATGAGCAAGTCGCTGGGCAACGGCGTCGATCCGCAGGAGACCAGCAAGTCGCTGGGCGCCGAGATCATCCGGCTGTGGGTGGCGGCCTCGGACTACTCCGGCGACATCGCCGGCGACAAGAAGATCCTGGACCGCGTCGTGGACGGCTACCGCCGCATCCGCAACACGCTGCGCTTCCTGCTGGCCAACACCTCGGACTTCGACGTCGCCACCGACGCGGTGCCGATGGACCAGTTGCTGGAGGCCGACCGCTACGCGCTGGCGCGCGCCGCGCAGTTCCAGGAGGACATCCTGGCGCACTACCAGCGCTATGAGTTCCACCCGGTGGTGGCCAAGCTGCAGGTGTACTGCTCGGAGGACCTGGGCGCGTTCTACCTGGACGTGCTGAAGGACCGCCTGTACACCAGCGCGCCGAAGTCGGCGGCGCGGCGCTCGGCGCAGACCGCGCTGTGGCACATCACGAACGCGATGCTGCGCTGGATGGCGCCGTTCCTGAGCTTCACCGCCGAGGAGGCCTGGAAGGTCTTCGCGGGCAAGCAGCCGGGCGACACCATCTTCACCGAGACCTTCTGGTCCTTCGGCGTCGCGCACGACGACGGCCTGATCGCCAAGTGGAACCGCATCCACGAGATCCGCGACGCGGTGAACAAGGCGATCGAGGCGGTCCGCACCGAAGGCAAGATCGGCGCGTCGCTGCAGGCCGAGGTCGCGCTGGGCGTGAACGCGGAAGACCTGGCGCTGCTGAGCAGCCTGGGCGACGACCTGAAGTTCGTGCTGATCACCTCGGCCGCCACGGTGGCGGCCGCGGAGGACCTGCGCATCGAGGTGACGCCGTCGCAGCACCCGAAGTGCGAGCGCTGCTGGCACTACCGCGCGGACGTCGGCGCCAACCCGGCGCATCCGACGATCTGCGGCCGCTGCGAGAGCAACCTCTACGGCGAGGGCGAGGTCCGCGCGATCGCCTGATCGGCGCGCCACCGGCGCAGCCAGTCGAGCCCGGCGCCCGTGCCGCCGGGTTCGGCGCCGCGGCGCGGCCGGTACTCGGCGCCGACCCAGCCGTCCCAGCCCGTCGCCGCCGCGATCGCGTCGATCGCCGCGAGCGCGTCCCGCCAGTCCAGCGTGCCTTCGTCCGGCTCATGCCGGTCGGGCACGCCGGCGATCTGGAGATGGCCGACGCGTCCGGTCGGCAACCAGCGCCGCAGCTGCGCGACGACGTCTCCCTCCACCCGCGCGCAGTGGTACAGGTCCATCTGGACCTTCAGGCTGGGCGCGCCGAGGCGCTCGACGATCGCGTGCGCCTCGTCCTGCCGTTGCAGCAGGTAGCCGGGCATGTCGAACGGATTGATCGGCTCGATCGTCAGCGCGATGCCGCCGCGCTCGCCCTGCCCCGCCGCCCAGTGCAAGCGCTCCTCGTAGCGCGCGATCGCGGCCGCGCGATCGCCCCCCTCGGGCAGCAGGCCGGCGAGCACGTGCACCCGCGGCGACCCGATCGCCGCCGCGTACGCCAGCGCGCGTTCGATCGAATCGCGGAAGTCCGCCTCCCGCCCGTCGAGCGAGGCCAGGCCGCGTTCGCCGGCGGCCCAGTCCCCCGCCGGCGCGTTGACCAGCGCCACGCGCAGGCCGTGGCCGTCGACGCGGTCGCGGAACGCGGCCGGGTCGATGCCATCCGGAAACATGCTTTCCACGCCCTCGAAGCCATCGCACGCGGCGGCGTCGATGCGGTCGAGGAAGGACAGGTCCTGGTACAGGAAGCTCAGGTTGGCGGCGAAACGGGGCATGCCCCGAGTGTCTCGCGATTGCCGCGGCGGCCCCGGCCCCTTCCCCCTCATACCCCTTGCTGCCTGCCCTGCTGCCTCGACGCCGGCGGCAACGGCGCGCTGAGCTCGTCGAGGATGACCCAGTCCAGGTGCGCGCACAGCGACTCGTACAGGCTGGGGGCCGCGCGTCCGGACAGGTTGCGCAGCGGCACCGCCTCGACCAGCCGCTCGCACAGGGCCGGATCCGCGGCCAGCACGCGCGACACGCCGTGCCGCCAGTCGGCCGCGAGCTTGTCCAGGGCCGGCTCGCCCAGGTGGGGTCGACCCGCGTGCGTCGCCACGGCCCAGGCGACGGCTTGGAAGAAGCCGTCGCCCGGCTCCAGGAACATCGGCGCCGGTTTCGGCACGCCATGCCGCTCGCAGCGGATCGACGCCGCATGCGCGTGTCGGCCGCGCGCGTCCTCGGCATGGACCACCACCAGCGCCGGGCCCGGCTGCAGGTCGATGCGCCCGGGCGGCGGTTCGGCGCACCGGTCGCTCGCATGGACACGCAGCTCCGGCGGAAAGGCGCGCACCCGCGGCAACGCCGTCGCGACCGCCGTCATCAGCGCCTGGCGTTGCGGCCCGTCGCACCAGTGGCCAGGGCGGTCCAGCGCCGAGAGCCACTCGATCGCGGCGCTGGACAGCCGCGTCGCGGGCGCCAGCTCGGCGGCATCCGCCGGACCGACCAGCCGTCCGAACAGCAGAGGGAAACACATCATCGTCAGGCGCTCGAGGAAGTCGAAAGCGGCCTCAGTGCCGTCGGCGCGGTCCCGTGCCGCTCAGCGGTGGCGATTCCACCGGTTGCCCAGCGCCATCTCCGCCGCCATCGCGTTGCAGCCTGCGGGGTCCGACGCCGCCAACGCATCGACGACCCGCTCGCGCAGGCGAAGGACGTCGGCCGGCGACGGCGGCGCGCTCACCGGTCCCGCGCGCGGGCGGCCGCGGCGCGTGGGCGCCTGCGCGGCCTCCCGCATCGCGAGCAGCAATCCGACGAAGAACGCATCCGGTGTGTCGGGCAGCGGGCGCACGCCGACGGCGCGACGTTCGCGGCTCGCCGGCACGCGCGCCACGAGGTAGCCGATGGACCGGTCGCCCAGCGCGCCGGGCCGCCCGTGGGCGTCCAGGGCCACCAGGCGGATGCCCGGCCGGCGCGGATCGTCCGGCGGCGGCGGCGCGGCCGAGTGCCGGTCGTCGATCGACAGCCGATGCCCGGCGGGGAAGTCCGCCAGCGTCGGGATGACCGCGCCCAGGGCCTGCATCAGGCGATGACGATGCTGAGGGGCGCACCAGACGCCCGCGCGGCGCAGCTCGGCCAACCAGGCGCGGGCCTGGGACGAGAGCGCAGGCGGGTCGCATGGCAACGAGCCGGCGCAGGACGTCGCGGGGCGATGCAGCCCGGGCACGCCGCGAGTGAACATGGGGACCTCCATCCAGAACGGGATGGCGGTGGGTGCGCCGGTCCGCGCGCCGCGTTCGGCAACCGCGGCCGCCCGGGAAGCCGGGCGGCCGCGGTGACGCGGGGGATCAGCAGCAGCGGCCGGTGCGCGCGTTGTAGCGCGCCTCCTGGCGCTCGCGGAAGAAGGCCTCGTAGCTCAACGGGGCCTGGTCCGGATGGGTGCGGGCCATGTGCGCGAGATAGGCGCCGTAGTCGGCGCCGATCAGCTGCTGGCGCACGCCGCGCGCCATGTAGCGGCCGGCCTGCAGCAGGTCCGCGCCGGCCTGCAGCGCGAGCTGCGCCGCCTCGGCGGCCCGCTCAAGCATGGCCGCCCGCCGTCGCGCCTTCGGGCATGCGCTCGAACGGCGTCTCGGTGACCGTGGGACGGCGCTCGGCGCGGGCCTTCAGCACCGCCTTCACGCTGTAGGCCAGCACGCTGACCACGACGAACATGAACAGCCCGCACAGCGCCGCGTCCAGCCGGTCGTTGAAGATCACCCGCTCCATCGCGTCCAGGCTCTTGGCCGGGGCCAGCACCTTGCCCGCGGCCAGCGAGTCGGCGTACTTCGCCGCATGCGCCAGGAAGCCGACCTTCGGGTCGTCGCTGAAGATCTTCTGCCAGCCCGCGGTCATCGTGCAGACCAGCAGCCAGGCCGCCGGCACGATCGTGGTCCACGCGTAGCGGTCCTTCTTCATCTTGAACAGCACCACCGTGCCCAGCAGCAGCGCCACCGCGGCCAGCATCTGGTTGGCGATGCCGAACAGCGGCCACAGCGTGTTGATGCCGCCCAGGGGATCCACCACGCCCTGGTACAGGAAGTAGCCCCACGCCGCCACGCACAGGCCGGTGGCGATCAGGTTGGCGGGCAGCGACTCGGTGCGCTTGAGCGCCGGCACGAAGGTGCCCAGCAGGTCCTGCAGCATGAAGCGGCCGGCGCGCGTGCCCGCGTCGACGGCGGTCAGGATGAACAGCGCCTCGAACAGGATCGCGAAGTGGTACCAGAAGGCCATCATCGCCTTGCCGCCCACCACCTGGTGCAGGATGTGGGCCATGCCCACGGCCAGCGTCGGCGCGCCGCCGGCGCGCGCCAGGATGGTGTTCTCGCCGACGTCCTTGGCGGTCTGCACCAGCATCTCCGGCGTGACCACGAAGCCCCAGGTCGACAGCGTCGCCGCCACCGTCTCGGGCGTGGTCCCCACCAGCGCGGCCGGGCTGTTCATCGCGAAGTACACGCCCGGCTCGATGCACGAGGCCGCCACCAGCGCCATCACCGCCACGAAGGACTCGGCCAGCATGCCGCCGTAGCCGATGAAGCGGGCGTTGACCTCGTTGTCCAGCATCTTGGGCGTGGTGCCCGAGCTGATCAGCGCGTGAAAGCCCGACACCGCGCCGCAGGCGATCGTGATGAACAGGAACGGGAACAGGTTGCCCGACCACACCGGGCCGTTGCCGGCCGCGAACTGCGTGAACGACGGCATCTGCATCGGCGGCGCGACGATCACGATGCCCACGGCCAGCGCGATGATCGTGCCGATCTTCAGGAACGTGGACAGGTAGTCGCGCGGCGCCAGCAGCAGCCACACCGGGATCGAGGCGGCGACGAAGCCGTAGCCGATCAGCATCCACGTCAGCGCCTTGCCGTCGTAGGTGAACAGCGGCGCCCAGGCCGGGCTCTCATGCACCCACTGGCCGCCGACGATCGCCAGCATCAGCAGCACGAAGCCGATGATCGAGACCTCGCCGATGCGGCCCGGGCGGATGAAGCGCAGGTACACGCCCATGAACAGCGCCACCGGGATGGTCGCCGCGACGGTGAACGTGCCCCAGGGCGAGCCCGCGAGCGCCTTCACCACGATCAGCGCCAGCACCGCCAGGATGATGATCATGATCATGAACGCGCCGAACAGCGCGATCACGCCGGGCACCGTGCCCATCTCCTGCTTGACCAGGTCGCCCAGCGAGCGGCCGTCGCGGCGCGTCGAGATGAACAGCACGATGAAGTCCTGCACCGCGCCGGCGAAGATCACGCCGGCCAGGATCCACAGCAGCCCGGGCAGGTAGCCCATCTGCGCGGCCAGCACCGGGCCGACCAGCGGCCCCGCGCCGGCGATCGCGGCGAAGTGGTGGCCGTACAGCACGTACTTGTGGGTGGGGACGAAGTCCAGCCCGTCGTTGTGTTTCCAGGCCGGCGTCTGGCGCGTGGGGTCCAGGCCCAGCACCTTCGTGGCCAGGAACAGGCTGTAGTAGCGGTAGCCGATCAGGTAGACGCAGATCGCCGCGACGACGACCCACAGCGCGCTCACCGCTTCGCCGCGCGCCAGCGCGACGGTGGCCAGGGCGAACGCCCCGAGGATGGCCACGCCCGCCCAGGCGAGGTGGCGACTCAAGTTCGACATCGATGTCTCCTTATGGGCGCGCACCGGCGGACTGCGGGGACCTGGCGCGCGGGTATGTGTCTTGCGGCTGGCAGTTTCCGTTCCTGTGCGGTTTCCCACATCCGTCGCCCGGACTAGCCGGGGTCCGTGATGGCGCGTAGGGGCTAACCCTCATCGGGCGACCAGCGGCGGTCCCTGGGATAGAGCGCGTTCTCCACGGTCCGCGCGTCGATCAGCCCCGCCCGCAGGGCCGAGGCGATGCTCAGCCCGCGGTTGAACAGCCAGTGCACCCGCGACACGCCCGTGTCCGCCTGCGCCGCGAGCCGCCGCAACTCCCGCGCCGAGGGCTCGCGCACCCGATCGGGGTGCGCGCACTGCCAGGCGTGCATCGTCGGGCCCTGCCGGTAGCCGCGCAGCAGCCGCAGCGCGGAGCGATTGACACCCAGCGCTGCGCCGATCTGCCGGCGGTCCTCGACGTGATCCAGGCGCGCCCATTGTTCGGTGCTGCCGCGCAAGGCCCGCACGACCTCGGCGGGCACGCGGTAGTCGCTGGCCGTGACACGGCCTTGAAGCCCCTTGCGGTAGGCGACCTGGGTCGCGCGGACCTGCTCCTCGGTGGGATCCGGCGCGCGGTAGCGGCCGGTCAGCGGGAAGGTCGCGCTCATCCAGGCGGCCTGCTCCGGCCGGTCGGCCAGGTGCCGCACCAGGGCGCCGCGGAGGGCCTGGCCGTCGACACCAGGCGCCGCGGCCGGGAAGCCCTGGCGGGCGCGCGCCTCCCGGGCGGCCTGGGCGATCATGTCGAAGACCACGGACGGCGTCAGCGCCGCGCTGGCGCGCACGACGTGGGCGTCCGTCCCCTGGCTCTCGTCCAGGCCGCCGACCGCGAAGGTCGTCCGGCCGTCATACCAGGCGGTTCCCGTCAGGCTGAGATGCGCGAACGGCCGGCCCCGCGACGCGTCGCGGTCCACGCCCGGCAGGCGCAGCGTCTGCAGGTCGGGCGAGTCGTTCCGGTCCAGCACCAGCCAGTTGACGAGGACGTCGCTCGCGGCCGGGAACACCGCCATCGCATGCAAGGTCCTGACGACCTCGATCAGGAACTGCCCATGCCGCGCATGCGTCGTCGCCAGCACCCAGGCATCGGCGCGCCCCAGGTCCGCCAGC
>NZ_JAOCCU010000077.1 GCF_029840635.1 Mitsuaria sp. GD03876
CCGTGGTGGCACAGGACGAAGTGCCGGCGGTGGTGACGCAAGAGGATGCCGTGGCAGCGGCGGATGTCCCCGCCGCTTCGGACGATCCGGCGCCCGCCCGCAAGGGCCGCCGCAAGCCGAAGGCCGAGCCGGTCGTCGCTGAAGCCCCGGCCGAGCCGCCGCGCTTCACGCTCGGCGCGCGCGAGGACGACGGCGTGTTCGGCGACTACGAGCTGCGCGATGGCGAGACCGGCGGCACCTTCCGCCTGCGGCTGCTGGGTCGCCAGACCTGGCGCTGCGATTGCGCCGGATATCGCGACGAGGGCCGCTGCGAGCACGGCGAGCAACTGATCGCGCTGTTCGACGAATCCCAGCATGAGGCGCTGGACGCCGGCTGGCCGGCCCGCGAGGCTGAGGTCTGGCTGGTGCCGGGCGCCGAGCGCCAACTGCAATGGGTCTGCGGCCGCGAGGTGCCGGAACGCCTGCGCGACCAGGCCGGCCTGGACGAGCAGCAGCGCCGCGCCGCCGAAGGCGGCCATGCCTGGCTGCAACCGGTGCTGAGCGACGCCCGCGCGCTGGGCGTGACGCTGCGCGTCGACGCGCCGGTGTGGCCGCAGCTGGCCTGCGGCCGCGACGCGCAGTCGCGCGTGCAGCGCCTGGAGTCGCTGATGGCCGACGGCATCGCGATGCGCGCGCTGCTGCGCGACGAACTGCCGGTGCATGCCTGGGAAGCGGCGCTGTTCGCCGTCTGCGCCGGCCGCGCGCTGGTCGCCGACGACCTGGGCCTGGGCCAGCGCGGCGCCGCGATCGCGGCGATCCGCCTCTGGTCCGAGCTCTTCGGCGTGAAGCCGGCTGTCGTCATCGCGCCGGAGGCGGCGCATGCCGCGTGGCAGCGCGACCTGACGCGCTGGCTCGGCGACGAGGCCAGGACGGTGACCGTGGCCGCCACGCCGCCCGCCAAGCCGCAGGCCGCGCTGCTGGTCGTCGACGGCCTCGAGACCGTCGACGCGGAGCGCCTGGCCGCGCTGCGCGCGCTGCCGGCCGCGCAGCTGCTGCTGATCGCGCACCAGGAACCGCTCGGCGACGCGCGCCTGGACGGCTGGATCGACTGGCTCGACGACACGCGCCGCGGCCCGCTGGCGCGCTTGCGCGCGCTGCCCGCGGACGCCGGCAAGAAGCTCCGGCGCGAGGCGCTGGAATCGGTCGTGCTGTCGCGCCGCAAGCGCGAGCTCGAGCCGCAACTGCCGGCCGCGCTGCTGTCGCCGCTGTGGCTGGACGGCTCGGACAAGCATGGCGCCAGCCTGCCGGCCGCGCCGCTGAAGCAACTGCGCCAGTTGAGCGAGCGCTGGAGCGCGCTGCGCTTCCTGTCGAGCGCCGAGCAGCAGCAATTGCTGGAAGCGCTGGCGCTGCTGCCGCCGGCCTCGCGCCAGGCGCTGGCGGCGAAGGCCGAGGCGGTGCTCGCGCTGCGCCGCGAGTGGATCCAGGGCGCCGTGCCGGCGGCCGCGCGGCTGGTGGTCTGCGCGCGCTCGGAGACGCTGCTGGACAGCCTGTCGATGTCGCCGCAACTGCGCCGCCTGCCGCCGCAGCGGCTGCGGGCCGGCGACGCGCCCGAGGTCCGCGAGGCGGCGCTGGCCGCCTGGCGCGCCGCGGAAGCCGGCGTGCTGCTGGCCAGCGACGACGCGCTCGGCGATGTCGAGCCCGGCCTGCTGGCCGATGACCGCGTCGCGGTGGTCCACGCGGACCTGCCGTGGCGGTCCGACGTGCTGGCGCGCCGGGTCGACGCGGCCTGCGGCGACGACGCGCGCGGCGTGCCGTCTGCGCTGCTGCTGATCGAGGAGTCCTTCGATGTCGCCGTGCTGCGCGCGCAGCGCGACGGCGTCGCGATCCCCGACTGGCTCGACGCCGCGCCGGCCTGGCTGGACGGCGATCAGCTCGACGCGCTGATGGCCGTGTTGCCGAAGCTGCTCGAAGGGCTCTGAGCGCCTGCCACGACCCTCACCCCAACCCTCTCCCGCGGTGCGGGAGAGGGGGCATCCGTCACTGGTTCGCTTGCGTCGCCACGTCCGTCCCCGGTCTCCCGCAACTCCTTCTCCCGCACTGCGGGAGAGGGTGGGGGTGAGGGTCGTCGCGCACCTGAGCCTCGCGGGTCCGCCTCAGACCGGCCCGTTCGGCGACTTGAACAGCCCGTCCGGATCGATGCTCGCCTTGAGCCGCTGCAGCCGCGCCGCGTTAGCGCCGAAGTAGGCCTCGGGCGCGAGCTTGTCCTGCAGGTTCGGATAGTTCACGTACGCGCCGCCGCTGCTCCACGCCGCCATGGCCTGGCGCATCGACGCGGCCCAGGCGCTGTCCGCCGTCAGCGTGGATTCGGGCGTGCCGATCGGGTTCTCCGCCACGTACTGCGCGCCGAAGAGCGCCGCCCGATGCGGGAACGCCGTGGCATCGGCCGCCACCCTGGCGATCGCGCCGCCCATCAGGTCCAGCAGCGTCGCCCCGGGCCGCCCGGCACGCGAGCGCGCCAGCATCGCGTCGACCAGCGCCTGCTGGCCGGCCGCCGGCAGCGTCCGGTTGAAGAAGTCGGAACTCGCCGTCATCGACACCCGCGGCAGCGTGCCGCCGATCACCTGCGTGGGCAGGTGGCAGGCGGTGTTGCTGAGCATCGCGCAGCCGTTGAGCAGCAGCCCGGCGGCGGTCGTGTCGTCGATGAACTGGACCTGCGGCGAGCGCCCGATCGCCGCGAGCAGCGCGTTCCAGTGCGGCCGCAGCGCGTTGGCGGTCTCCAGCGCGATCAGGATCACGCTGACCTGCAGGCCGCCGGCGCGGTCGCTGGCGATGACCAGTTGCGACCAGCCCCATTCCGGCAGCGTCGCCGGCAGCGATTGCCAGGCGGCGAGCACCGCCGGCAGGTCGGCCGCGTTGAAGTTGGCGATGGCGCCGCTGACCGCGCCCAACGGCTGGGTCTGGAAGCGCAGCTCCGTGACGATGCCGAAGCGCCCGCCGCCGCCGCCACGCAAGCCCCAGAAGAGCTCGGCGTCCCGCGTCGCGTCGCAGGTCCGCACCTGGCCGTCCGCGGTGACGACGGTCGCGCCAATCAGCGCATCGCAGGTCAGGCCGAGCTGCCGGTCGAAGTAACCGACCCCGCCGCCCAGCGTGATGCCGGTGATGCCGACGGTGACGCAACTGCCCGACGGCAGGATCCGTCCCGCATCGAACACGGCGCGGTAGACGTCGGCGAGCTTGGCGCCCGCGCCGACGACCGCGATGCCGCCCTCCATCCGCACGCCGTCCATCGGGCCGGTGTCGATCAGCAGGCCGGCGTCGGTCGCCGACGCGCCGACATAGCTGTGCGAGCCGCTGCGCAAGGCGAAGTTCATCCGCTTGCTCCGCGCGAACGCGAAGGCCGCGCCCACGTCCGCCGCGCTCGCGCAGCGGGCCAGCGCGCGCGGCACCAGGCCGTCGAAGCGCCCGTTGGCCGGACGCCGCAGCGTGTCGAAGTCGGCATCCGCCGGCAGCAGCAGCCGGCCCTGCATCTGCAGGGCCAGCGTGCCGAGTTCCTGGTCGGTGATCGGAGAGGAGGGGCCCGGGGGCGAGACCGGCGTGCCGGCATCGCCGCCGCCTCCGCCGCATCCGCCCAGCCAGGTCGCGGCGAGCGCTCCCGCGCCCGCCGCCAACAACGCGCGACGATCCATTCAATGTCTCCCTGAACGGTGATTCGATGGCGGTGGAATCAATAGTCCACTCGAATACCAATTTGGAGCCGAAGAAAGACCGGTGGCGGAAGTCATCCCATCGGGATCAACCCGAACGGGTGGGCGCCCGAGGCCTTCGAGCCGTCGCATGGACGTCCGCAATCTTGTGCTAGGTGAAAACCCGAAAAGTCGCTATACTCATGGGCTTCACCGCTTCGGGCGGTGCTTCGTACGTCTCCTCTGACCTCTTGCAGTCCGCTGCGCCGGAACCCCAGAAGCGGGTTTCACGCAGGCTCCGGTTCTCCACCGGAGCGGCTTCCGACAAGGAAAGCGCGCACATGCATGCCCTCGGGTTCGGTCGGCGGCGATGCCGTCGCTTGACTGTTCCCCGGCGCCTCACCAGGCCCTCTTGTCGTTCGCATGACCGTCCCCGGTCACGCCGCGCCTGTGTCTTTCTTTCCTGGTGATCGACGCGAGCTTTCTCCCAGCGACATCACTTTCCGCCGCGATCCCTCGATTTCGCGCGGCGGACCTGCGCTCCGGCGCTGGCGCCCGTGACCCGGACGCCTGCCTCGGCGCGCACCCTTGGAATGCAAAGAATGAGTTTCGAACACGACATGAACGCCGACACCCAGAACCCGACCGCCAACCAGGACGACGAGCTCGACCAGGCCATCGACGCGATCGAGCTGGGCGCCGACGCCGAGACCAGCGGCACGCCGTTCTCGGCGCTGGGCCTGCATGAGGCGCTGCTGCGCGCGGTCAAGGATTCCGGCTACGAGAACGCCACCGAGGTGCAAGCCCAGGCGATCCCGCCGGCGCTGACCGGCGCGGACCTGATGGTCTCGTCGCGCACCGGCTCGGGCAAGACGGCGTCGTTCATCCTGCCGGCGCTGCAGCAGGTGCTGGACGCCCGCGCCGCGCGCGCCGCCGGCAACAAGACCAAGGTCGTCGGCCCGCGCGTGCTGGTGCTGGCCCCGACCCGCGAACTGGCGATGCAGGTCGCCAAGTCCGCCATGACCTACGGCCGCCACATCCAGGGCCTGCGCGTGGCCACCGTGCTGGGCGGCATGCCCTACGCGCAGCAGCTGCGCGCGCTCAGCGGCCACCTGGACATCCTGATCGCGACCCCGGGCCGCCTGCTCGACCACATCAACAGCGGCCGCTGCAAGCTCGACAACGTGACGATGTTCGTGCTCGACGAAGCCGACCGCATGCTGGACATGGGCTTCATCGACGACATCAACTTCGTCGCCCAGCAGATCCCGGCCGAGCGCCAGACGCTGATGTACAGCGCCACCTTCGCCGGCAACACCGGCCGCCTGGCGTCCCAGCTGATGAAGGACCCGCAGCGCATCGACGTGTCGGGCCACACCGAGACGCACGAGAACATCGAGCAGCGCCTGCACTGGGCCGACAACGGCATGCACAAGCGCAAGCTGCTGGAGCACATCCTGGGCGAGCGCGACGTCGACCAGGCCGTGGTCTTCACCAGCACCCAGCAGGACACCGAGTGGCTGGCCGAGCAGCTGGAGGCCATCGGCCACCGCGTGGCCGCGCTGCACGGCGGCATGCCGCAGGGCAAGCGCAACCGCACGCTGATGGCGCTGCGCCGCCGCGACCTGCGCGTGCTGGTCGCCACCGACGTGGCCGCCCGCGGCATCGACGTGCCGACGATCTCGCACGTCATCAACTTCGGCCTGCCGATGAAGGCCGAGGACTACGTCCACCGCATCGGCCGCACCGGCCGCGCCGGCCGCTCCGGCATCGCGGTGACGCTGGCCGAGCGCGGCGACATCTCGATGATCAAGCGCATCCAGCAGTTCACGACGCAGCAGATCCCGGTCTCGCGCATCGAGGGCCTGGAGCCGCGCAGCGAAGAGCCGAAGATCTACCCGTCGCGCCCCGGCTTCGACCGCGGCGATCGCGGCGGCTTCGGCGGCAACCGCGGTGGTTACGGCGGCAACCGTGGCGGCTACGGCCGTCCGCAAGGCGGCGGCTTCCG
This sequence comes from Mitsuaria sp. GD03876, assembly GCF_029840635.1. Taxonomy (GTDB): domain Bacteria; phylum Pseudomonadota; class Gammaproteobacteria; order Burkholderiales; family Burkholderiaceae_C; genus Roseateles. The sequence continues at coordinate 5,671 of NZ_JAOCCU010000077.1, forward strand.
CGGCAACGACCGTGGCGGCTTCGGCGGCGACAACCGCTTCGACAGCAACGCCCGCTTCGAGCGTCCGGAAGGCCGTCCGGCCTTCGGCGAGCGTCGCGAAGGCGGTGCCGGCGGCTTCGGCGGCGGCAACCGTTTCGAGCGTCCGCAAGGCGGCGACCGTCCGCGTTTCGGCGACCGCCCGCAAGGCGACCGTCCTTATGGCGACCGCCCGCACGGCGACCGTCCGTTCGGCGACCGCCCGCGTTTCGGCGATCGTCCGCAGCGTGACGGCCAGGGCTTCGGCGGCCCGCGCAACTTCGGCGACCGTCCGCAGCGTGACTTCGGCGGCCCGCGTGACGGCGGCAACGACGTGCGCTTCGACCGTTCGGCCGAGAACAACGACCGCTACGCGCCGCGCGCCGAGCGTCCCGCGTTCAAGGGCAACGACAACCGCTTCGAAGGCCGTCCGGCCGGCAAGCCCGCGTTCAACAAGGGTCCGCGTCCGCAAGGCGGCGACGACCGTGGCGAGCGCGGCGGCTTCGTGAAGAAGGGCCCGCGCAAGGGCTACTGAGCCCTCGCGCGCCGGGCTGAAGGGGAACGCTGAAGGATGCGCGTCGAAGGGCGGATCGTCCAATGGGATGACGCGAAGGGCTACGGCTTCATCGCGCCGTCCGACGGCGGACCGAAACGCTTCGCGCACATCCGCGCCTTCGGCCTGCGTCCGCGCCGGCCCTTCGTCGGCGAACGCGTCAGCTACCAGCCTGGCACCGACGCGCAGGGCAAGCCCCGCGCGCTCGACATCAAGAGCCTGGAGCCCAGGCCGGCCCCGGCCGGTCCGGCGCCCCAGGCCCGAGGCGCCGCCCGATCGGGCGCGCGCTCCGGATCCGCGCCGCCTTCGGGCGGCGCGCCCGCTTCCCGCGCCACGAGATCGACGCGCGGCGCCGCGGCCGACACCGGCGCGTCGCTGTGGCTGGTGCCCGGCTTCGCGCTGCTGGTGCTGCTGACGCACCTCGCGTGGCCGCTGCCCCGCGGCCTGTGGGGCACTTACCTGGCGATGAGCTTCGCCACCTTCATCGTCTACGCGCTGGACAAGCGCGCGGCGCGCCTGGGCCAATGGCGCGTCAAGGAGTCGACGCTGCATGGGCTGGCGCTGCTGTGCGGCTGGCCCGGCGCCTTGCTGGCCCAGCACTTGCTACGTCACAAGAGCGCCAAACCGGCGTTCCGTCGCTGGTTCTGGTTGAGCGTCGCGCTCAACATCCTGGCTTTCGTTTGTCTTTTCACGCCGCTGCTGGCGCCGTTCTTCTCGGGACTCTCCGACCACTGGAACGCGCGATCGGCCGGCGATGCCGTTTGATGCTGCAGTTGAAAGTGATCGCCCCGGCGGACGTGCCCGCCGTGCTGGCCTTGCAGGCCCGGTGCTACGGGCCGGAGTTCCTGGAAAGCGCCGAGGCCTTCCTGGCCAAGCTCGACGCCACGCGTCATCTGCACTGCTCCTACCTGGCCGTCGAGGCCGGCGAGCCGCTGGCCTACGTCGTCAGCCTGCCGGTGGACGACGGCGAGCTGCCGGCGCTGGACGCGCCGACGATCGTCCCGGCGCGCGCGCCGCGCACGATGTACCTGCATGACCTGGCGGTGTCGCCGGCGGGCCGCGCCAAGGGGCTGGGCGACAAGCTGGTGCGCCAGGTGGTGCATCGCGCCCAGGACATGGGCCTGGCGCAGGTCGCGCTGGTGGCGGTGCAGGGCTCGGGCGGGTATTGGGAGCGCCACGGCTTCGAGGCCGCCGAGGCGGGCGCGGGCTCCGCGCTGGCCGCCAAGCTCGCCAGCTTCGGACCCGGGGCGACCCTGATGCGCAGGGCGCTCGGACCCGTCTGACGCGGGGCGATAATCCGCCCCCATGACAGTGATCCAGGGGCGCGCGGACGAAGCACTGCGCGACGATCTCCCCGAACCCTCCCTCCAAGACCATTTCCGCGACGGCCAGTTGCCGCAGGACTCGCTCCTGTGGTGGCAGCTGGAACGCAACGAGGCCCTGCTGAACGCGCAGCGCGCGCTGTTCCACGGCCCGGCCACGCTGGTGCGGCTGCGCGTGTGGGTCTTCATCGAGCTGATGACGCTGCCGCACTCGCGGCTCTCGCGCGACGACCTGAACCGCCACTTCCACGTCCTGCGGGACGAGGCGCTGGAGCTCGTGCTCAAGCGCCTGCGCGACGCGCAGCTGCTGGCCTGGGACGCGTCCAACCAGCAGTACGGCGTCACTCCGCTGGCGCAGCAGCTGATGGCGGTGGTCTCGCCGCTGACGCAGGGGCAGGGCACGGACGAGGACGGCGACCTCGCCGGGCTGCTGGCCAACGTGGCCGGCGCGCAGCAGCTCGGCACGCTCGAGCCGGCGCAGCTGCAGCATCTGCTGGCGCAGCTCTCGCGGCTGTACAACGAGTTCGCCGACGCGATCGCCTCGGGCTCCGAGTTCCACCTGCGCCGCGCGCGGATGCGTTTCGACCGCGCGCTGACGCTGGTCGAGCGCGCCAGCGACGCGCTGTCCGCGATCATCCAGCAGGCGCAGACCGACGGGAACGCGCGGCTGGAGCGCCTGGCGCGCGAGCTGGGCCTGGCGCAGGCGCGGCTGCTCGCGATGGCGAGCCAGTTCAACCGCGCGCTGCAGCAGGCCGACCGCCAGCGCGTCACGCTGGGCACCACCGGCATCACCACGACCGACGTGCGGCGCTGGCTGCAGGACGTGCCTTTCCTCGAGAACCTCGCGCTGGGCGCGCTGTCGCGGCCGGTGCATCCGGTCTTCGTCGCGCAGCATGAGCTGCTGGACGGCTGCGAGGCCGAGTTCGAGCGCGACCGTCCGGCCCCGCCGACGCCCGAGCCGCTGCCCACCGGCCTGGCCGCGCCCCCGGGCGAGCTGGCCGTGATGAGCCTGCCGCCCGAGATGGGCCAGCTGCAGGCGCTGCTGGGCCGCTGGAGCGGCGAGGCCGTCGACATCAACGACCTGCGGCCGGCGGTGCTCGGCGGCAGCTACGCGCGCGCGGCCTACCGCGCGCAGCTGCTGCCGCTGCTGGGCGATCCGCAGGCGCAGCACCTGGCCGGCGCCACCGGCGACATGGCGCGCCAGCCCTGGCGCGTGCGCTGGTCCGCGCAGCAGGGCGAGATCGAGGATGAATTCGTCCGCTGGATGAGCCAGGGCGTGTTGCATTCGACCGAGGTCGAGCCGCCGGTCGAGCCCGAGCCCGAACCGAAGTGGCGCCCGCCCGAGGACAAGCCCAAGCGCGGCCGGCGCAAGGCCGTCGCCGAAGCCGCCGTCGCCGGCACCGAGGCCGCGCCCGGCCCGACGGTCGGGGCCGACGCGGCCGATGCGGCCGCCGTGTCCGATGCGGCCGATGTGTCCGATGTGGCCGACCGGGCCATCGCGCCTTCCGATTCCCCCGCATCGCCGGACGCCCCGAGCGCCGGCAACGATGCCGACACCGAACCTTCCTCGCCCGCATGAGCAATCAACTCGACGACGCCGCCCAACTGGCGGCTCAACTGCTGGCGCGCCGCTGGCTGCCGCGCAACCAGCCGCTGGTGCGCCGCGCGCTGATCGACCAGGAGCTCTGGCGCGCGGTCAACGAGCGCGTGGCCGCCGTCGGCCTGCGCGTCGTGGACAACGTCTACGCCGACCACATCACGCTGGCGATGCTGCGCCCGGCCGAGGTGGCCGTGTTCGGCGAGACCGGCCTGGCCGCCAACAACAACCTGGACCTGCCGCGCGACGGCGTGGCGCTGCTGGTGGTGGTGTGGTCGCTGATCGTGCTGCCCAAGCGCCAGCGCCAGCTCGCGCGCGCCGAGGAGGCGGCCGAGGGCCAGGGCGAGATGTTCGCCAAGGACAAGCCGCTGCCCAGCGCCGCGAGCAGCGCGCCCACGCTCTCCTACCGCAGCCTGCTGGCCGACTTCGGCAACCAGCTGGGCAAGAAGATGCGGCTGGACGCCAACCTCAAGCTGCTGGAGCGCCAGGGTTTCATCACCCGCAAGGGCGAGGACATCTGCGAGGGCCCGCTGCTGGACCTGCTGCTGGACTACGACACGCTGGCGCCGCGCATCCTGGACGGCGCGCTGGCCGACGTGCTGGCGCGCAGCACCGACGCCGAGGCCGGCCCGATGCTCACCGCCATCCTGGCCGCCCGCCACAACGAAGAATCCGACCTGAGCGACGCCTGATGTTTCACCTGCAATCCCTGGAACTGCTGCACTGGGACTACTGCCGCCGCGTGTCGATGCCGCTGGACGGCAACATCATCACCATCGCCGGGCCGAACGGCTCGGGCAAGACGACGCTGCTGGATGCGATGCGCACGCTGCTGGGGCTGGAGTGCTCCGGCGGCCGGACCTACAAGACCTACGCCCGCCACGCCAACGCCGAGCACGCCTGGCTGCGCGCGCTGGTGGACAACCGCCCGCGCGGCCGCCAGAACAGCAGCCGCCCGTTCGCGAGCTCGCTGCTGTACGCGGACCAGGTGACGCTGGCCTGCCGCATCTCGCGCCAGGGCGGCGACTGGGTGCGCCGCTACATCCTGGCCGACGGCGTGCATGAGATCGAGGAGCTCGACACCAAGGCCGACAAGGACTGGCTGGGCATCGAGGCCTGGAAGAAGCGCCTGGAGGCCGCCGGCCTGACGCGCGCGATCGGCCGCGTGCTGGCGCTGGAGCAGGGCCAGACGGACCGCCTGTGCGAGCTCTCCTCCAAGGAGCTGCTGCGCCTGGTGTTCGAGGTCTTCGGCGACCAGGAGGTGCTGGACCGCTACGAGCTCGCGCGCAACCACCAGCAGCAGCTGCTCAAGGAAGTGGAGCAGGCGGCGCATGAGCTGTCGCACGCGCAGGCGCAGCTGTCGGACCTGGCCAACCGCGTCAACAGCTACCAGCAGTACCAGCTGCGGCTCAAGGAGCGCGAGCGCCTGGCCACCGAGGTGGTGCCGGTGATGCAGTGGAGCGAGCAGCGCCAGCGCACCGCGCAGCAGCTGCGCGAGCTGCACCGGCAGCGGCTGTTCGCGCGCTCCGACGAGCGCGGCATCAGCGACAAGCGCGCGCAGCTGCTGGCGCTGTTCAAGGCGCAGGAAGCGGCCAAGGACAAGCTTGCCGACCTGGAGCAGCAGCGCAAGGACGCGCGCCAGGCCTTCGAGGCGGCGCGCGACGGCGAGCGCCCGATGGAGCAGCTCGCCAAGCGCGAGGAGGACCTGAAGGCGCTGGCGGCGGTCGAGACCGACGGCGCGGCGCTGACGGCCAAGCTCGAGGAGCTCGGCACGCGCCAGCACCAGCTGCGCGAGAGCTTCACGCGCCAGAACGACCAGCAGCGCAAGGCGCAGCAGGCGATGGACGAGCTGACCGGGCAGCGGCTGCCGCCGCCGCCGGTCGAGGTCACGCGCTTCCGCAAGGCGCTGGACGAGGCGGGCATCCCGCATCACGTGCTGGCCGACGCGATCGACATCGCCGACGACCAGTGGCGCGCCGCGGCCGAGGGTTTCCTGCGGCCGTCGCGCTGGGTGGTGGTGCTGGCGCGGTCGAGCGACGAAAGCCAGGCCTACCGCATCGCCTCGCGCGAGCGCTACCGGCATTACGTCGTCGCCGACGGCGAGCACGCGCCGGCGGTCAGCCCGAAGGACAGCCTGCTGTCGGTGCTGAAGTTCAACGCCAAGGCGCCGGGCTGGCTGCTGCGCCAGCTGGCCTCGATCCGCTGCGTCGGCGACACCGAGAAGGGCGCGCAGGCCGGCGGCGAATGGATCACCACCGAGGCCTACTACCGCGACGGCCGCGGCGGCCGCAGCCTGTGGGTCGAGCCGCGCGAGTACCAGTTCGGCGACTCCGCGCTCGACGCGCGCCGGGCCTCGCTGGACAAGGAACTCACGCGCTACGACCTGGAGCTGTCCAAGCTCGCCAAGGAGCAGCTCGAGATCGAGCGCCAGCTCAAGGACGCGCAACGCGCGGCGCAGGGCCACAAGGCGGCGCAGGAGCTGGTGGAGCGCTCGGAGGAATTCGCCGAGGCGCGCGCGCGGCTGCCGGGGCTGCGCCAGTCGCGGATCGAGGCGGCGACGCGCATGGGCGCGCTGGACCAGGAGCACGACCGCTCGGTGGCCGCGGCCACGCGCGCCGAGCGCGACTACGAGGCCGCGCAGGCCGGCCTGAAGGCGAGCGAGGAGAACGTGCTGCGCGCCGAGCGCGACTGGGCCTCCAAGCGCGACGACCTGCTGGCGATGGCGAAGGCCTCGCGCGAGGGGCGCTCGAAGTTCCCGGTGGCCTGGGTGCATCCGATGCGGCTGACCGCGCTGCGCGACGAGTTCGAGAACGCCAAGCAGGCGGAGATCGCGTCGCGCCACGTGCAGCAGGAACTCGACACCGGCGTGTGGGAGACCGATGCCGGCGTGCAGGAGCGCCATGCGCGGATGCAGCTGGCGGTGCTGGAGCAGTCGACGCAGCTGGACGACCGCCGCGCGAGCAACGAGATGGCGCGCATCGCCGCGTTCAACGCGCGCGAGCGCTACATCGACGTGCTGCGCGCGACGGTGCGGCGCTACAAGAAGAATGTGCAGGAGCTGGGCGAGCTGGCCGGCGTGCACGCGCAGGCCGAACTGCCGCACCTGGACAACGACGACACGGTGCTGGCGCAGGCCGGGCTGCACGTGAAGTTCAACTTCGACGGCAAGGGCGAGGTCGGGCTGAACGACGGCGAGGCCTCGGGCGGCCAGCAGGTGCTCAAGAGCCTGATCCTGCTGGTGGGCCTGATGAAGGACGACGACGCGCCCGGCGGCTTCGTGTTCATCGACGAGCCCTTCGCCCACCTGGACGTGCGCAACATCCAGCTGGTGGGGCACTTCCTGAAGAGCACCCGCGCGCAGTACCTGCTGACGACGCCGATCACGCACAACGTCGAGGTGTTCGAGCCGTCGGAGATCACGCTGGTGACCAGCAAGAAGCCGCGCGGCGAGCGCTGGGCGCCGCCGATCGCGGTGCTGGCGCGCCGGCCGGAGAAGTCGGTCTACGGTTGAGCGGCGGGGCGGGCGCGGCGCTCGGCCGCGTCCACGCGACGCGGTCCAAACGCAAGACGCAAAACGCAAAACGCAAAACGCCCGGCAGTGCCGGGCGTTTGTCGTTGTGGGGCCGATCCGGTGGGAGCCCCCGGCGATCGGGCCGAGGCCCGGCCGACGCGGGGCCGGATCTCGGCCCGGATCTCGGCCCGGATCTAGGGCTGGATCTCGGGCCGGATCAGAGCGAGTTCAGGAACGCCAGCAGTGCCTCCCGGTCCGCCTTGTTCAGCTTGACGAAGCGATCGCGGCTGGTGGCCGCCTCGCCGCCGTGCCAGACGATGGCCTCGGTCAGCGTGCGCGCCCGGCCGTCGTGCAGGTAGCCGACCTTGACGTCCTTGCCCGCCACCCACTGGGTGTAGCCGATGCCCCACAGCGGCGAGGTGCGCCACTGGCTGCCACTGGCCTGGTCCTCGACCAGGCTGTCGGCCAGGTCGGCGCCCATGTCGTGCAGCAGCAGGTCGGTGTAGGGCTTGATCGTCTGGTTGCGCATCTCGGCGAGCTCGCTGGCCAGCCCGGTCTTCATCTCCGCGACGTGGCAGGCCGTGCAGCGCATCGCCGCGAACAGCTTGGCGCCCGAGGCGACCTGGACCGGATCCACGTCCAGGTAGGGCAGCGGCGTCACGCCCTTGGGGAAGCCGCTCGGCACGCTGCGCTGCGCCGGCACGCCCAGCAGGGCCACGTAGCGGGAGAGCAGGTTCAGGTCGTCCTCGCTCAGGCCGGGTTCCACCTTGTCGCGGGTGCATTTGGCCGGACCGGCCAGGCAGTCGCGGTTCGGATAGACCGGCGAGGTGACCGACATGTCCAGCAGCGCCGCGTTGGCGGTCTGGTGGCGCAGGCTGACCTTGGCCGCCTTCCAGCCGTAGCGGCCGACGCGGACCTTGCCGGTCTCCGGGTCGTAGACCAGGTTGGCCTGGCCCTTCACGCCGTCCTCGTCCGCGGTGGCGCGGACGCGGGCCAGGATGTCCGCGTCGGGGATCGCCTCCAGCAGGCCCATGCCGATCACCGGCTGCGCGCTGCGCAGCGAGTAGGCCGCCGGGGTCGGGCCGTCGAAGGACAGGCGCGGCTTGCTCAGCGTCACGACGGTGCCGTCGCCCAGCGTCACCGTCTTGGTGTCGAAGCCGGCCACGCGCACCGCGTTGCCCCAGTCCTGCGCGGCGCCGGTCGTGGCGGAGCGCGCGTTCATCTGCACCGCCAGGCCGTAGACCGGGTGGGGCAGCTGCTTGCCCTTGGCGTCCACCGCGGCGGTGCGCACCGCCATCGTGTCCAGGCGCTGGTTGATCACCTGCGGCGCCAGGCTGCGGCCGTTGTTGATGTGGCAGCCGAAGCAGTTGGTCTGGTTGAAGCGCGGCCCCTGCAGCTTCACCGCGGCGGTGTTGCGGTCGTTGCCCTGCTCGTTGTGGTCGCCGGTCCACATGTTGGTGTGGAACCAGCGCCGGCCCTCGACGAAGCGCTGCATGTTCTGCATCCCGATCTGCGTGTTGGGCTGCTGGAACATGAAGGTCGCGTTGTCGGCGTAGTCGTAGGAGATCGACCCGGTGCCGCCGAGCAGCGTCTCCGCGGGCAGCGGCGCGTTCATCAGGCGCGGCTGCACGCCGTACCAGGGACGCAGCCCGCTGCCGACGACGTAGGTGACCTCGTTGGTGTAGTAGCGGAAGTTGCCGTTGTCCCCGATCGCGTCCATGGCGGCGCGGCTGGCGAAGAAGGAGCCGGTGAACTCGATCGCGTCGCCGAGCTTGAGGTCGCGCGAGGGCACGTTGACCCCATTGGGCACGAGCACGCCGTTGGCGTTGGCGGCGATGTCCTGGTGGCCCGGCACGTTGTCCAGCACCACGGAGCAGCCGTCGTTGGCGCCGACGATGCCGCCGTAGCCGGTGGTGGGCTTGAGCAGCGCGCCCTCGGGCGGCTTGGGCACGACCGGGCAGGACGTCAGGTCCTTGAAGCCGTCGGTGTAGGTGGTGGGATCGAGCAGCCGGCCCGGCGACATCCAGCCGTAGCCGGTGACGCCGGCGTCGTCGAAGCGGCGGAAGAACGAATGGCCGCCGCCGCGCTGGGCCTGCTGGTAGTACTGGTTGACGATGATGCGGGGCTTGGTGACGCCGGCCACGCGGCTGTTGTCGATGAACTCGACGCCCCAGGTGCGGTTCTTGAAGTAGTTGGCGATGAAGTTCAGGTAGGCGCCGGGGCCCTTGTCCATCGGCTTGCCGTTGGCGTCCACGGTGTCGTTGACGCCGAAGCCGATCTCGTTCCAGTCCTCGCCGCGCTCGCGCGCGTGGCGGGAGCGGCCGACGAAGCCGAAGCGCGTCACCAGCGTGCCGTCAGGCAGCGTGAACTGCACCTGCTCCAGCGTGGCCGGCGCGGCCGGCGTCTCGACCGCGCTGCCCGAGGGCGGCGTGGGCAGGGCGGAGGTGGTGAGCGTGGGCAGCGTGTTGTCGCTGCCGGGGGCGGTGAAGTTCACCTCCAGCAGCGAATAGCCGTACTGCGTGCCGCGGGCGACGCCTTGCAGGCGCACGTAGCGGACGTTGGCGTTGAGGTTGAAGAACTCCTCGGTGCCGCCCTTGCCGCCGGCGACGTAGCGCAGCTGGTACCAGGTCTGGCCGTCGTCGGAGACCTGCAGCGCGTACTCCTTGCCGTAGGCGTTCTCCCACGACAGCTTCAGGTAGCCGAGCGCGGTCTTGGCGCCGAAGTCGAACTGGATCCAGGCCTTGTCGTCCTGCGCGCTGGACCAGCGCGTGGTCAGGCTGCCGTCGATCGCCTTCTCGGGGCCGTTGGCGTTGTTCTCGGTGGCGCTGGAGGTGGCCTTCACGACCGCGACGGCGGCGCCAGGCTTGCTCAGGTCGATGCCGGCGGG
>NZ_JAOCCU010000078.1 GCF_029840635.1 Mitsuaria sp. GD03876
CACCTCGAGCAAACGCCGGCAGAAACAGGCCGAGGTCGCCGGCACCGTCTCGGTGGTCAGCGGCGCGGACCTGGAGAGTCGCGGCGCTCGCGACCAGGAGGACGTCTTCAAGCTCACCCCCGGCGTGCAGGCCAACAAGGGCGATCCCAACCAGGCGGTGCCCACGATCCGCGGCATCGGCACCGCGAGCAACGGCACGCTGCTGGGCATCCAGCAGGCCACGACCGGCTTCTACATCGAGGAGGTGCCGTTCACCGATCCCTTCGGCTTCGTCAGCGGCGCCGACCTGTCGCCGTTCGACCTCAAGCAGATCGAGGTGTTGCGCGGCCCGCAGGGCGCGCTGTTCGGCTCCGCCTCGCTGGGCGGCGCGGTCAGCTACCTGCTCAACCGGCCCGATCTCAAGCGCACCGAGTTCGCCGCGGTCGGCAGCGTCGAGCGCCTGGCCGACGGCGGCACCGGCCACGCGGTCTCCACGATGCTGAACATGCCGATCCAGAAGGACGTCGCCGCGCTGCGCGTGGTCGCCTTCGACCGGCGCGATCCCGGCTACCTCACCAACCTCGGTACCGGGAAGACCGAAGCCAACGAGCTGCACCAGCACGGCGGACGGATCCTGGCGAGCCTGCGCCCGACGTCCTCGCTGCTGCTGACCGGCATGGCGCTGACGCAGCGCACCGTGGCCGAGGACACCTTCGCGGTCTCGCCCGATCCGTCGCGCCGAACGACCGATGCGAAGGGCGCGGCGCCGCGCAGCAGCCAGTTCGACCTCGGCACCCTGCGGGTCGAATGGACGCTGCCCAACGGCCTGGAGCTGACCTCCAACACGGCCTACCTGGACAAGCAGGGCGAGGCGGTGGCCGACGCCACGCGCGCCTATTCGAAGCTGGGCAGCTACTTCGGCCCGGCCCTGGGCGTGGGCGCGCTGCCGGACCTGCCCAGCGTGCGCTCGCGCTCGCCGGAAACGCGGCGCAGCCGCGCCACCTCGCAGGAGCTGCGCCTGGCCACCACCGGCGACACCGGCTTGCAGGGCCTCGTCGGCGTCTTCTACCAACGCACGCGCTTCAGCGATCACGCCGTCAATGTGGCGCCCGGCGGGGCTGCGCTGTGGGGGCCGCTGGGCCCGGCGCTGCTGCCCGACGACGTGCTGGCCTCGGTGGACGTCGCGGCCCGCACCACCGAGCGCGCCGTCTTCGCCGAGGGCGAGTACCACTTCAACCCGGCCTGGAGCGCCACGATCGGCGGCCGCTACTACCGCACCGCGCTGGACTACGACGCGCGCACGCTGTTCATGGGCAGCCCGTCCGACGCCGCCACCGGGCTGTCGGAGAGCGGCTTCACGCCCAAGGTGTCGCTGAAATACCGCTTCGGCCCGCACATGGCCTACCTGCTGGCGTCCAAGGGCTACCGCTTCGGCGGCGTCAACGCGAATCCGCCGGTGCTGTCGCGCTACAAGTCCGATTCGCTGTGGAACTACGAGGCCGGCGTGCGCCTGGTGCCGGCGCGGGGCCTGAACCTGTCGCTGACCGCCTTCCTGCTGGACTGGAAGGACGCGCAGGTCTCCGCGACGCTGCCCGGCACCATCCCGCTGGTGGGCGTGGCCAACGTCGGCCAGGCCAAGAGCGTGGGCGTCGAGTCCGCGCTGACCTGGCAGGTGACGCGCCAGCTCGACCTGAGCGCGACGGCCGCCTACATCGATGCCCACACGACCGAGACCTACGTCAACGGCGGCGGCGCCACGGTGCCGTCCGGCGCGCGGCTGCCGGGCACGGCCCGCTTCCAGTCGACGCTGCAGGGCAGCTACGCCTTCGACGGTCCGGCCGACACCGCCGGCCGCTTCAGCGTCGCCCACAGCTTCACCGGGCGCCGGGTCTTCGAGATCGAGGGCACGACCACCGCGCCCGGCTTCTCGCAGACGGACCTGCGGCTGGCGCTGAGCCGCGGGCCGTGGGAGCTGACGCTGTCGGTGAACAACCTGTTCGACAAGCACGGCGTCAACGGCGCGGCCACGTTCTCGCTGCCCGGCGTCACCTCCTACACCGACTACTACCTGATCCGCCCGCGCGGCGTCGGCCTGTCGCTGCGCTACGACCTCTGAGGACCGGCCCCGGCAGCGCGCGCCGATTGCCGGCGCTTCATTGCCGGCGCCCCATCGCCGACGACCTGTCGCCGGCGCCATGTCGACTTCATCGATCACCCGCGACCGGTCACCGCTCGCCTTCCTTCAACTTCCAGCCGTACCCCATGAGCCAATCCGCAGTTTTCGCCTTGCCGCCCGGCGTGGCCGTCGACCCCGCCGTCGCGCCGCCGGTGCTGTCCCCCGACGCCGACCCCTACCAGTCCCTGGAGGAGGACACCGCGGAGGTGCTCGCCTGGCAGGCGGCGATGGACCGGCAGGCCCGGGACGAGCTGCAAGGCTCGCCGGCCTTCGCGCGGTTCGAGGCGCTGCTGCGCCAGGACTTCACCGATCCGCTGACCTTCCACGCGCCCCGGCCGGTGCAGGGACGCTGGTTCCTGCGGCGCGTGCCGCCGGGCGCGAAGCATCCGGTGGTCTCCGTCAGCGGCTCGCCGCAGGACCCGGGTCGGGTGCTGTTCGACCTGGCGGAGCTCGGGGCCGACGACGCCGTGCTGCAGGACATGCAGCCGTCGCCGGACGCGAGCCGCGTGCTGCTCGTGGTGAAACCCGGTGTCGAGTCGATGCAGACGCGGGTGCTCGTGCTGGACGCGCGGGACGGTGGGCGCGACGCGCCGATCGCGTTCGAGGTGCTCGGCCCGGTCGGCATGCCGGCCTGGCTGCCGGACGGCCAGCGTTTCCTGTTCGCGGGCCTGCCGCTGGGCATCGACCCCGCCGGGCTGCCGCCCGCGCCGGGCATGCGGATCTTCGAGCAGCGGCTGGACGAGGGCCTCGCCCGCTCGGTGCTGCCGCTGTCGCACGGCAGCGTCATGGTGGTGCCGCACGTGACGGCCGACGGCCGCTACGCGGTGATCGCCGAGGACCAGGCCGCGCTGCATCCGACCTACCTGAAGCGGCTGGACGGCGCCGGCGACTGGGCGCCGTTCCTGGACGCGTCCTTCGGGCGGGTGAAGGGGACCGTCGTCGGCGACGAGTACATCGCGGTGACCACCGACGGCGCGCCGCGCGGCAAGGTCGTGGCGATCCCGCTGGGCAGCCCGCGCGACCGCGCGACCTGGCGCGAGATCCTGCCCGAGTCCCGCGCGGTGGCGGTCAGCGTCACGCCGGCGGCCGGCAAGCTGGTGGTCGGCGAGACGCTGGACGGCAACGGGCGGTTGCGGGTGCTCTGGACCAACGGCCATGTCGAGCACACGGTGCCGCTGGGCGCCGAGGGCGCCATCGGCAAGTTCGCGTTCGGGTTCGTGACCGGCCTGGTGGACGACCTGGTCTGGTCCGACGGCAACCGCATCAGCTTCGTGCATTCGTCGCTGAAGCAGCCGCCGGTGGCCTACGAGTACGACGTGCGCGTCGGCCGCCTCGCGGCGATCAGCCCGATGAAGGCGCCGATCCCCGGCGTGGCCGTCATGGCCATCGCCACCGGCGGCCGCCAGGGCGGCACGGTCCAGGCTGGCGAGATCAGCTACCAGGTGATGGGCGAGGACGGCGGCTTCGGCCCGCGGCCGACGATCGTGACCGGCTACGGCGGCTTCAACGTGCACTGGCTGCCGTGCTGGTCGAACCTGGCCGCGGCCTGGGTGCGCGCGGGCGGCCGCTGGGTGCATGCGCACCTGCGCGGCGGCGGCGAGTACGGCGAGGCCTTCTGGCGCGGCGGCCGGATGGCGGAGAAGGGCAACGGCTTCGAGGACCTGTTCGCCGTCATCGACGACGTGCTGCGCCGGCGCCTGGCGACGCCGGAGCAGCTGGGCCTGTTCGGCTCGTCCAACGGCAGCCTGTTCGTCGCGGCCGCCTTCGCGCTGCAGCGCGACCGCTTCGCCGCCGGCGTGGCGCAGGTGCCGATCGTCGACGTGCTGCGTTGCGGGAAGGACCCGGCGGCGCTGGGCATCGTGCGTTCCGAGTTCGGCGACCCGCTCGACGAGGGCCAGGCGCGGTGGATGGCGGCCTGGTCGCCGTACCACCAGCTGGCGCTGGACCGGAAGTTCCCCGCCTTGCTGGTCGACGCGGGCGCGCAGGACGCGACCTGCCGGCCCTGGCATGCGCGCAAGCTGGCCGCGGCGGTCAGCGACCGCGGGGCGAAGGACAGCGGGCCGGTGCTGCTGCGGGTGCGCGAGGGCGCGGGCCACAACGTGATGCCACCGCCGTTGACGATCGAGCGCGACGCGGAGACCTTGAGCTTCTTCGCGCGGCAGCTGGGGCTGGCCACATGAGCGGGTGGGCGGCCGGCGCCGCCGCGCGGCCGGATGAGGGCCGTCAGCGCGCGGGCGCGGCGGCACGGCCGGGAGACGAGCCGGCGTCGGCGGGCGCGGCGGCCTGGCTGGCGCTGGCGGTGCTGGTGATCGCGACGATCGTCGGCGCGGTGGACCGGCAACTGCTCGTGCTGATGGGCGAGCCGCTGAAGCAGGGGCTCGGCCTGAGCGACACGCAGCTGGGCGTGCTGCAGGGCGCGGGCATCACGCTGCTGGCCGGCCTGGCAGCCTTTCCGCTGGGCTGGCTGGCGGACCGGCACGACCGCCGGCTGATCCTGGCCGCCTGCGTGCTGCTGTGGTCCGCCTCGACCGCCGCCTGCGGCCTGGCGCGCGACTTCCCGGAGCTGCTGATGGCGGCCTCGGGACTGGGCCTCGGCGAGGCCGGCCTGGTGCCCATCGTCTACAGCCTGATTCCCGACCTGTTCCCGCGCCGGCAACGGGCGACCGCCAACGCCGTCTACGCGATCGCCGCGGTCTTCGGCGCCGGCATCGGCATCTGGGCCAGCGCGCTGCTGCTGTCGGGAGCGGAGGCGCTCGCGCGGCACCTGCCGGGCGCGCTCGGAGGCCTGGAGGGCTGGCGCGTCGCCTTCGTGCTCGCCGCCTCGCTGGGACCGCTCGTGGCGCTGGGCATCGTGCTGCTGAAGGTCCGGCGTCATGAGAAGCCGGACACGGCCTCGACGCCCGAGGACGCCTCCTCCGACCTGATGCCCTACCTGCGCCGGCATGCGCGCGCGCTGGGCGGCATCTTCGGCGGCATGAGCGCGGGCAGCCTGGGCATGTCGGCGGTCGTCACCTGGCTGCCGGTGGTGGCGGTGCGCCACTTCCACGTGTCGGTGCCGGAGGCGGGCCAGGCGATCGGGCTGGGCTTCGCGGGAGGCACGCTGATCGGTGGCGTCTTCGCCGCGCTGCAGTCGCGGCTGCGCGAGCGCCACGGCGTGCGTGCCTGGGCGCGCGGCTTCGCGGCGAGCGTGGGCCTCGCCGGCCTGTGCGCCGCGGCGATGCCGGCGATGACGCAGCTGCCGGCGCTGATGCTGCTGTTCGCGGTCCAGGTGGCGGCCACCTTCGCCGGGTCGGTGATCTACGCCAACCTGATCCAGATCGCCACGCCGGCGCGGATCCGGTCGCGGGTCCTGTCGATGAACGCGGCCGGGGTCGCGATCGTGTCGGCGGCGAGCCCGGTGATCGTCGGGCTGCTGTCCGACCGGCTGCAGGTCGGCACGCGGCCGCTGCTGCTGGCGGTGGCGATCACGGCGGTAACGGCCTTGCTGCTGGGCGCCGTCGCCGTCTGGCGCGCCGAGGCCGCCATCGTGCGCACCGTCCAGGACGTCGGCGGCTGAGCCGGCACGCGCTCACCGCATCGCACTGCACCGCATCGCATCGCATCGCATCGCATCGCACGGACTCGCACCGCACCGCATCGCCATTCGTCGCGTCGCGTCGCGGCGCGACCCGGCGCATCCCATCCCATCGCGCCGCGCCCGACGCGCGCGCGCTTCACAGGAGATCCTCATGACTGAACAGGCAACCGCCGAGGCGGTGGCGGAACGGCCGCTCGGCGCGGCCGCGCTGGACGAGCTGCTGCAAGGCTTCAACCGCGGCGACGCGCCGGGCTGCGTGGTCGGCGTCGCGCACCGCGGCCAGGTGCTGTACCGCCGGGCCTTCGGCCTGGCGAGCGTGGAGCTCGGCATCGCCAACCAGGTCCACACCCGCCTGCGCATCGGCTCGACGAGCAAGCAGTTCACCTGCCTGGCGGTGCTGCTGCTGGCCGAGGACGGCCGGCTGGACATCGACGCGCCGATCGGCACCTTCTTCCCGGAGTTCACCGGGCCGCAGGGCGCGCCGACGCTGCGCCAGCTGATGCACCACACCGGCGGCCTGCGCTGCTTCCTGGACCTGGGCCTGCTCACCGACGGCGGCCGCGTGCGGCCCGCCGGCGCGGCGCTGGCGTCGCAGCGTCGGCAGGCCGAGGTGAACTTCCTCCCCGGCGACAACATCGCCTACAACAACGGCGGCTATCACCTGCTGTCGCGCGTGGTCGAGATGGTGGGCGGCATGCCCTTCGAGGACTTCCTGCGCGAGCGCATCCTGCTGCCGCTGGGCATGCGGGACACGGCGTCGGTGCGCAGCGACCTGAGCATCGTCCCCGGCCTGGCGGCGCTGCACGTGCCGGTGCCGGAGGGCGGCTACCGGCGCGGCCTGTTCCCGTCGCAGGAGGTGCTGGGGGAGGGCGGCCTGGTCTCGACGGTGGACGACCTGCTGCGCTGGATGGCGCACCTGCGCGAGCCGACGCGGGTCGGCAACGCGCGCACCTGGCGGCAGATGCTGACCCCCGCGCGGCTGAACAACGGCACGACGACGCCCTACGCGGCCGGGCTGATGGTCCACACGTACCGCGGCGTCGACATCGTCCAGCACGGCGGCAGCGTGGTCGGCGGCAGCTGCCTGATGGCGACGCTGCCCGGCCAGGCGCTGGACATCGTTGCGATCGCCAACGGCGCGGCGCTGACGCCGAAGATCTTCAACGGCCTGATCGAGGCGGTGCTGGGCGACGACGTGCTGGGCCCGCCGACGCGCCACGCGATGGCCGACGACCACCGCCCGATGGTCGGCGCGGTCTATCACGCGCCGGAGTCCGGCCTGGTCGTGTCCTTCGCGGACGTGGAGGGCAAGCTCGTGCTGACGCCGTATCACCTGGGCGGAGCGCCGCTGGTGGACGACGGCGAGCGGCTGGGCGTCGGTTTCGAGAGCATGGCCCTCGGCGGCTTCGAGGTGGACAAGCGGTCGATGGCGACCGAGGGCGAGGCGCCGGAGCGCCTGTTCATGACCGAGGCCGGCACGCTGCGCGCGCTCCGGCGGGTGCCGCCTCGGGCGCCCACGGTGGCCGACGCGGCGGCGGGGCTGCTGGGGCGCTACCGGGCGCCTGACCTCGATGCCCAGGCCCGCATCGTGCGCGACGGCGACGCCTTGCGCCTGGAGATCGACGGCCCCTGGGGCGGCCACGCGCTGGCGTTGGAGCCGCTGACCGCCGACCTGTTCAAGGCGACCTTCCCGACGCCGATGGCGATCACCTACGGCGCGTCGCTGGAGGTCGAGCGCGACGGCACCCGCGCCGTGACCCTGCGCCTGAGCAGCTGGCGGTCGCGTCGTGTGCGCTTCGACCGCGTGCCGGACTGATCCGCGAGGCCTGCTCATGAAATTCTTCATCGCGCAGATCGCCACGGAGACCAACACCTTCGCCTCGACGCCGACGGGGCAGGGTGCCTTCGAGGAGTACGGCATCTTTCGCGGCGATGCCAGCACGCGCGCGCCGGACACGACCGGGTATGGACTGGCCCAGCTGCGCGCGCTGATCGAGCGCGACGGTCACGAGGTCGTGGAGAGCGTGTGCGCCTTCGCGCAGCCGTCGGGGCCGACGGTGAGGGCCGTCTTCGAGGCACTGCGCGACGCCTTGCTCAGCGACCTGCGCGACGCGATGCCGGTCGACGCGGTGCAGCTGATGCTGCACGGCGCGATGGTGGCCGACGGCATCGACGACTGCGAGGGCGACCTGCTCACGCGCATCCGCGAGCTGGTCGGCCCGGGCGTGCCCATCGGCGTCGAGCTCGACCTGCATTGCCATCTCACGGCCGCGATGCTGCGCGCCGCCACGGCGATCGTCGCCTACAAGTCCTATCCGCACACCGACCTCGTCGAGCGGGCGGCCGAGCTCTACCGCATCGTGGCGGACACCGTCCGCGGCGCCGTCGTCCCGGTCACCGCGGTGGTCGACTGCCGGATGGTCGGCGTGTGGCCGACCACGCGTGAGCCGATGCGCTCCTTCGTGCGCCGGATGCAGGAGGCCGAGGCCATCGACGGCGTGCTGTCGGTCTCGCTCGGGCACGGCTTCCCATGGGGCGACGTGCCGGAGGCGGGCGCCAAGCTGTGGGTGGTCGCCGATGGCGACGCCGAACTGGCGCGCCGGGTGGCCCGGATGCTCGCGCGCGAGTTCTGGGACCTGCGCGAGCACGCGCGGCTGGACACCGTGCCGGTGGACGAGGCGCTGGACCTGGCGCTGGCGACCGCGGGCACGGTGGTCCTGGCCGACATGGCGGACAACCCGGGCGCCGGCGCGCCGGGCGACAGCACCTTCGTACTGCGGCGCCTGCTGGAGCGCCGGATCTCCCGCGTGGCCATCGGCGCGTTCTGGGACGTCGGGGCGGTGCGGATCTGCCAGGACGCCGGCGTCGGCGCGCGCCTGGACCTGCGCGTGGGCGGCAAGTGCGGCCCGGCCTCGGGCGATCCGGTCGACCTGCGCGTGACCGTCCGCGCGGTGGTGGAGGGGCACTCGCAGCGCGCGATGGGCGGCCGCACGCCGCTGGGCACCAGCGTCTGGGTGGAGGCCGACGGCGGGCTGCACCTGCTG
The DNA here is from genome assembly GCF_029840635.1 of Mitsuaria sp. GD03876. Classification (GTDB taxonomy): domain Bacteria; phylum Pseudomonadota; class Gammaproteobacteria; order Burkholderiales; family Burkholderiaceae_C; genus Roseateles. Next base: position 8,777 of record NZ_JAOCCU010000078.1, read on the forward strand.
CTGGTGTCGGTGCGCAGCCAGGTCTTCGCCACCGACGCGTTCACCGGCGTGGGGATCGACCCGTCGGCGCAGCGGCTGGTGGTGGTGAAGTCGATGCAGCACTTCCACGCGGAGTTCGCGCTGATCGCCGCGCGCGTGCTGTACGTGGCCGGGCCGGGCGCGGTGACGCCCGACTTCGCGGGCATCGACTACCGGCGGCGGGACCTGGACTACTGGCCGCGGGTGGCTTCCCCGGGTGGCGGGGAGGGCCCGGTCGACCTCGAATCGGTGTCCGGCCGCGATTGACGCGCGGATCCAGGCATCGATCCAGGCGCCGATTCAGGCACCGGGCGGGATCAGTCGCAGCACCAGCGGCTCCACCAGCCAGCGCACGCCCAGGCCGAGCGCCCCCAGCGCGGCGATGACCGCCGTCGCCACCACCAGCCGCGTGATCAGCGCCCGGTGCCGGGTGCGCAGCACGAAGGACAGGCTGAACAGCAGGCTGGTGAGCGAGGCCAGCACCGCGCCGTTGGCCGCCACCTCCGCTCCGATGGCGCCCTGCGTGGCCATGCTCGCGGCGGCAGCGACCGCGCTGGCGCTCGACAGCAGGCCGCCGATCACGGTGACGACGTAGAAGCCGGCTTCGCCGAACTCGCGCTGCATCAGCCGGCCCACGACGTGCAGCACCAGGAACAGCAACCCGTAGCGCAGCGCCACCGGCAGCGAGAACGGCAGCTCCAGGCGGATCTCCACCGGCGGGGTCTCCGGCGCGCGCCGATGCACCAGGCTGCCCAGCACCCAGCCGGCGGCGCCCAGCACCATGAAGCCGAAGGCGGCCGCGGCGTTGACGAACACCAGCGGCGCCAGCACCAGCAGCAGCGTGCCGTTGCGGATCACCATCGCCGCCACCGCGACCAGCACTGACCGGTAGGCCAACTCGGCGAAGCGGCCTTCCGATTCGCGCACGCGGTTGGCCATCTCGATCACGGTGAAGTTGCTGTTGACCAGGCCGCCGAAGAATGCCGACAGCTCCGCGCCCCGGGTGCCGTACATCTTCCACAGGATGTAGTTCACGAAGCCGATGCTGGCGATCAGGATCACCGTGACCCAGGCGACCCGCGGCTCGATCAGGCCCCAGGGGCCCACCGCGCCCGCGGGCAGCGCGGGATAGATGACGATGGCCAGGATGGCCAGCAGCAGCGCGGAGCGCACCTCGCCCTCGGTCAGCCCCATCGAGAGGCCGGCGAGCCGTTCCTTCCACGCCAGCAGCGCGGTGGTGCTGACCATCACCGCCGCGGGCGTCACCGTGTGGCCCAGGCCGCACAGCACGCCCGACATGCTGGTGACCAGCATGGCCGCGGAGGTGGTGAGTTCAGGGCCGGCGCCCGAGCGCATCTTGTGCACGTTCAGCGGCACGGCCAGCGCCGCGGTGAGCATCAGGCTCACCAGCGAGAAGCTCTCGCCCAGGCAGCCGCCGATGGCGCCCAGCAGCCCGATGAAGCCGAAGGTGCGCAGCCCCGCCTCCTTGCCGCGGCGCTCCCGCTCCAGGCCCAGCAGCAGGCCCAGCGACAGCGCGAGCGCCAGCCGCAGCAGGATCTCGGAGTACGGCCACTGGCCGTTGGGGAGCGCGCTACCTCCAGTCCACATGAGGCCCAGGGTAACGCAGCCGCGCGCCGGGGCAAGCCCCGGTGCGCGGGAAGACCTTCACGAGAACACGCCGACCGCCGAAACCAGCGCCTGCGACTGCTGCTCCAGCGACTCCGCCGCGGCCGAGGCCTGTTCCACCAGCGCCGCGTTCTGCTGCGTGGCCTGGTCCATCTGCGCGATGGCCTGGTTGATCTGCTCGATGCCCGCGGTCTGCTCCTGGCTGGCGCTGGAGATCTCGCCGACGATGTCGGTCACGCGCTTCACGCTGCCCACGATCTCGGCCATCGTCGCGCCGGCCTGGCCGACCAGCGCGCTGCCCGCCTCGACCTTCTGCACCGAGTCGCCGATCAGCGACTTGATCTCCTTGGCCGCCGTGGCGCTGCGCTGCGCCAGCGTGCGCACCTCCGAGGCCACGACCGCGAAGCCGCGGCCCTGCTCGCCGGCGCGCGCCGCCTCCACCGCCGCGTTCAGCGCGAGGATGTTGGTCTGGAAGGCGATGCCGTCGATGACGCCGATAATGTCGACGATCTTGTTGGACGAGCCGCTGATCGAGGCCATCGTGGCCACCACCTCGTCGACCATCCGGCCGCCCCGCACCGCGATGTCGGAGGCCGACATCGCCAGCTGGTTGGCCTGGCGGGCGTTGTCGGCGCTTTGCTTGACGGTGGCGGTGAGTTCCTCCATCGAGGCCGCCGTTTCCTCCAGGGCGCTCGCCTGCGACTCGGTGCGCGAGGACAGGTCGCGGTTGCCCGAGGCGATCTCGCCGGCGGCGCTGGCGATCGTGTCGGTCGAGCCGCGGATCTGCGCCACCGTCGAGGACAGGCTGCGCTGCATCCGGTCCATCGCGGCCAGCAGGCTGTCGGCATGCGCGCCGCGCAGGTCCACCGCCACGTTCAGGTCGCCCGCGCCGATGCGGTGCACGATGTCGGACGCATAGGCCGGCTCGCCGCCCAGCTGGACGTAGATGCTGCGGGCCATGCGCCAGCCCAGCACGCCGACCACCGCCATCAGCGCCGCGCCCAGGCCCAGCAGCACCGCGGCGCTGCGCCAGAAGGCCCTGTCGATGTCGTCGATGTAGTCGCCGAAGCCGACGATCCAGTCCCAGGGCTCGAAACGGACGATGGCGTAGAGCTTCTCGACCTCGTCCTTGGTGTTGGGCCGCGTGCCCAGCGCGGTCACGGTGCCGACGGTGCGGCCCTCCAGCGCGGCGCGGTAGCGCACGCCGGCTTCCTTGCCGCCCTTGGCGTCGACGATGCCCACGCGCTTGGGGTTGGGGTGCACGAGGTTGACGTCGTCGCTGTAGCCGCGGACGAAGAAGTACAGCTCGTCCTTGCGGAAGCTGCCGATGATCAGCTTGCCCTGCTTCTGGGCGTCCTCGCGGGTGATCTGGCCGGCGACTTCCTGCTGGTGCAGTTTCTCGAGCGCGGAATGCGCCAGCACGACCAGCGTCGACAGCTGCGCGGTGCGCTCCTTGATCATGGTCTGGCGCAGCGTCGTCAGCGACACCGCCGCCAGCACCAGCATGCCGACGAGCGCGGCGAGACAAAGGAAAAGGATGCGGGTCCGGAGTTTCATCGGGGGGAAGGGGAGGTCGGCCGCGCGGGGCGGCGGGACGGCCCGGCGGGCCACTCCGATCTATCGTCCGGTTTCCCCCGGGCTTGAGACGCCGCGCCCGCGCGCGGCCGCTGTCGTACGGCACAGCGTCACGAAATGCCGCCCTGGAAGCGCCAAGCTGAAAAGGGACCACCGGAAAAGCGTGGCCCGAAAACGGATCGAGCCGCGAAGGACGGGGTCCTTGCGGCTCGAAGAAGAGAAATGGTCGGGGCGGCGGGATTCGAACTCGCGACCCTCTGCTCCCAAAGCAGATGCGCTACCAGGCTGCGCTACGCCCCGACGAAGCCGCAGATTGTAGCCTGGATTTCGCCCCTTCCGGAACTCGCGACCCGCTGCTCCCCAAGCAGGAGGTCGCGCCCCACGACGGCGGTCAGGCGGACAGCTTCCGCGCGATCTGCCAGCCCAGTTCCGCCATCGGCCGGGCGCCGGCCGCGGCCTCGCGGGCCTGGGCGCTCGAGGCGGTGCCGTCCTCGACCCGCTTGGCGATGCCCTGCAGGATCGCGCAGATGCGGAACAGGTTGTAGGCCAGGTAGAAGTTCCAGTCCTTCATGACCGCGCCCACGTCGGCGCGGCCGGTGCGCTCGCAGTAGCGGCGCACGTAGTCCAGCTCGGACGGGATGCCCAGCGGCGCCAGGTCCACGCCGCCCAGCCCGCGCGCGGCGCCGGTCTTGCGGATGTGCCACGACATGCAGTGATAGCTGAAGTCCGCCAGCGGATGGCCCAGCGTCGACAGCTCCCAGTCCAGCACCGCCAGCACGCGGGGCTCGGTCGGATGGAACACCAGGTTGTCCAGCCGGTAGTCGCCGTGGACGATCGCCACCTCGCGCTCGTCGCGCGCCGACTCCGGGATGTGCGCCGGCAGCCACTCGATCAGCCGGTCCATCGCCTCGTTCGGGCCGGTGATCGTCGCCTGGTACTGCTTGCTCCAGCGGCCGATCTGTCGCTCGAAGTAGTTGCCCGGCTTGCCGTAGCCCTCGAGCCCGACGGCGCGCACGTCGACCCGGTGCAGCGCCGCGATGACGCGGTTCATCTCCTCGTAGATCGCCGCGCGCTCCGCGTTGGAGGCGCCCGGCAGCGTCTGGTCCCACAGCACGCGGCCCTGCATGAATTCCATGACGTAGAAGGCGCGGCCCATGACGGACTCGTCCTCGCACAGCGCCAGCATCCGGGGCACCGGCACGTCGGTGCCGGCCAGGGCCCGCATGACGGTGAACTCGCGCTCGATCGCGTGGGCCGACGGCAGCAGCTTGGCCACCGGCGCCGGCTTGGCGCGCATCACGTAGGTCGCGCCCGGCGTGATCAGCTTGTAGGTGGGATTGGACTGGCCGCCCTTGAACTGCTCGATGGTCAGCGGGCCGGCGAAGCCGTCGATCTCGCGCGAGAGCCAGGCGGCCAGCGCCTCGGCGTCGATCGGCAATGAAGGGGCGCGGGTGCCGGTGAATGCGTCGTCCACAAGGTCTCCTGGGGTTGTCGTGATTCGTGATCCGAGCGCCCCGGAGCAAGCTCCGGCGCGCTCAGCGGTTGGCGATGGCCAGCAGCTTTTCCTTGCTCAACACCACCAGCCGGGTCGGCTCGACGCGCACCGCGCCTTCGCGCTCGAAGCCCTTGAGCTCCTGGTTCACGCGCTGGCGCGAGGCGCCCAGCAGCTGCGCCAGGTCCTCCTGCGCGAGCTGCAGCCCGATGCGGACCTCCTCGCCCTGCGACACGCCGTAGCTGCGCGCCAGCAGCAGGATCTGCTTGGCCAGCCGCGAGGCCAGGGGCCGGGTGTTGAGGTCCTCGACCTGGTCGAACATCAGGCGCAGCCGCCGGCAGTTCAGCCGCAGCAGCGCCTCGTACAGCTCGGTGTGGCGCTGCAGCAGGTCCTTGAAGTCGGGCTTGCGGATCACCAGCAGCGTGGTCTCGCCATGGGCGCTGGCGTCGTGGGTGCGGGGCAGGCCGTCGAACAGCGCGATGTCGCCGAACCAGATGCCGGGCTCGACGTAGGTCAGCGTGACCTGCTTGCCCGACAGCGAGACCGAGCTGACCCGCACCGCGCCGCGCGCCACGCCGATCCATTCCTCGGCCGGCTCGCCGCGCACCGACATCAGGGCGCCGTCGGATAGACGCCTCACCGTGGCGCGCGCCAGAATGTCGCTGCGCAACGGCAGTGACAGCTTGGAAAACCACGGCCCCGACTCGATGTTGTTGCGTTCGGAAATTGTAAGAACCGAGCTGTTCATGCTTTGTCGCTGGCGTGACAGGCCAGCCGTCTCCTGAAAGATGCGGACGGACCGCGTGCGTCGCGGCCTCATCCGGCTTATTGTGAGGGACGCGCGGCGCGCCTGCCGGCGCCGCGCCACGGCGCGAATGATGCGCGGGCGATGCGCATCCAGGGCGAAGGAGGGGCGCTTTTCCGGGTTTGTCCCGGGGAGCGCCGTGCTAGAGTGAAACGCACTCCAACAGCAATAACAGCGGGAATGGATCGAGATCATCACGACCCGCGACGCATGTTGCCGTCGCACAGCGTTCTCGTGCTTGCCATCCTCATGATGTCGACGCCGGCTGCGTGGAGTCTCGGCCTCGGCCGTCCGCAAGCCGCCTCGTCGCTGGGGCAGCCGCTGAACCTGCTGTTCCCCGTCCAGCTCAACGCCGGCGAATCCCTCACCCCCGACTGCGTGCGCGCCGAGGTCGCCGCCGGCGAGTACCCGCTGTCCGCCGCCGGCCTGCACTGGCAGATCGAGGGCGACGGCGGGCGCGTCACCGGCGTGCGGCTGCGCACCGTGCAGCGCATCGACGAGCCCATCGTCACCATTCAACTCGGCCTGGGCTGCCCGGCGCGGCTGACGCGCCAGTTCACCGCCTTCATCGACCCGCCCGGCCTGAACGCCGAGCCGATGGTCGATCCCGGCCTGCCGCCGTCGCCCACCGTGTCGCCCGCACTGCAGGCGCAACGCGAGGGTCAGGCCGTGCGCGCGCCCGAGCCGCCGCCCCCGAGCCGCGCGAGCGCGCCGGCGCCGGACCTGGCGCTCGCCGCCGCGGC
>NZ_JAOCCU010000079.1 GCF_029840635.1 Mitsuaria sp. GD03876
GCCCTCGGGCACCGGCATCGCCGGGCGGAAGCCGGTCCACGCGGCCAGCTCCTCGACGTCGGCATGCGTGGCCGGCACGTCGCCGTCCTGCAGCGGCAGGAACTCCTTGACCGCCTCGCGGCCGACCGCCTGCTCGATCGCGCCGATGAAGTCCATCAGCGGGATCGGGTCGTGGTTGCCGATGTTGAAGACGCGGTACGGCGCGTTGGAGCGCGCCGGATCCGCAGTCACCGGGTCGTAGGCCGGGTCGGCCGTCGCGGTGCGGTCCAGCACCCGCACGACGCCCTCGGCGATGTCGTCGATGTAGGTGAAGTCGCGGATCATCCGGCCGTGGTTGAACACCTTGATCGGCTCGTTGGCCAGGATCGCCTTGGTGAACAGGAACAGCGCCATGTCCGGCCGGCCCCAGGGTCCGTAGACGGTGAAGAAGCGCAGCCCCGTCGTGGGCAGGCCGAACAGGTGGCTGTAGGTGTGCGCCATCAGCTCGTTGGCCTTCTTGGTCGCGGCGTACAGGCTGACCGGGTGGTCGACGCCGTGGTGCTCGCTGAACGGCATCAGCGTGTTGCCGCCGTAGACGCTGGAGCTGGACGCGTAGGCCAGGTGCTTCACGCCGGTGTGGCGGCAGCCCTCGAGGATGTTGGTGAAGCCGACGATGTTGGCGTCGATGTAGGCATGCGGGTTCACCAGCGAGTAGCGCACCCCGGCCTGCGCGGCCAGGTGCACGACGCGGTCGAAGCGGTGCCGCTCGAACAGCTCGGGGATGCCGACCCGGTCGGCGACGTCCATCTGGACGAACTCGAAGCCCGGTTGGCCGCTCAGCCGCGCCAGCCGCGCCTGCTTGAGCTTCGGGTCGTAGTAGTCGTTGAGGTTGTCCAGGCCGACGACCTGATCGCCACGCGCCAGCAGGATCTGGCTGACATGCATGCCGATGAAGCCGGCGGCCCCGGTCACTAGAACTTTCAAGCGCACTCCCCGCGGTGAGGTCGAGATGGGATCCGGTCGATCCCGATCGAGAAACGGCGCCGATTCTCCATCAGCCCGGCGTCGATGCCGAGCCGGAGTCCCCGCTCATCCAGGGGCCTGTGTCTGGCCGGCCTGCGGCGTGTCGACCGTCGCACGCCTGTCATCGCGCAGCAGTAGCCGGCGCAGCGCGCGCTTGGCGATCCGGGCGGCATTGGCCGGCGAGCGCTCTGGCGCCCAGGCCTGGCGCAGCGCGGCGAAGCCCTCGGCCCGGCGGCCCTTGGCGAACAGGATGCCGGCCAGCTCGTAGCGGACGTCGGCCAGGCCGCGGCGGTGCGCGCGCTCCAGCGCCGGATCGGCGGCGAAGGCGGCGGCGTGCCGCTCATGGAAGCGCAGCACCGCCTGCTCGTGGTAGCGCAGCGTCTCGTCCCAGCGGCTGGTCAGGTTGGCGCCGTGGTCCACCTTCTCCATCAGCACGTCGGACTGGAGGAAGAAATCCGTGGCCAGCGCCATGCGCAGCCAGAGCTCGAAGTCCTCGGCCTGGCGCAGGCTGGTGTCGAAGGGGCCGACGCGGTCGAGCAGCGAGCGCGTGAACATCACGTTCGAGCAGGTGCCCACGACGTTGCATTCCAGCAGCCGGCCCGCCGGGCGCGGCAGCACGCGGTCCGTGAAGGGCCCCAGGCGCGCCTCCAGCAGTTCGAAGCGGTTGTGCGTGAGCTGCCGGCCGAGGTCGACCGACAGGAAGTTGCAGCAGGTGAACTCGACGCCGGGGTGCTGGGCGAAGACGCGCACCTGGCGTTCGATCTTCTCCACGGACCACAGGTCGTCCGCGTCCAGCAGCGCGATCAGGTCGCCGCGCGCGGCGCGCAGGCCGGTGTTGCGGGCGTTGGACACGCCGCCGTTGGGGATGGAGATGACCTCGATGCGGTCGCCGTAGCCGGCCAGCACCGTCGCGGTCGCGTCGGTCGAGCCGTCGTTGACGACGATCACCTGGTCGACCGGCCGGGTCTGCGCCAGCACGCTGTCGACCGCCTTGGCGATGTGTTTCGCCGCGTTGTACGCGGGAATGATGACGGACACGGTGGGCCGCGCTGGCTCGTTGTGCATCGCCGGTTCCGCCCGGCCCTCGCGGGGGGCGGCCTCCCTGAGAAGACTGCTTTTTGTGCACCGGGACCGGGCGCTTGCGGCGCGGCCGATCCGTTCTGATCGCGCACCATGCGCGACCGAGGCGCGAGCCTAACGGATTCCTGACGCCTGCGGGGCCCCCGCGCCCCCGGGGGATGCAACAGCGGCAACGGACGGATTCCCGTTTTCCGGCCCCAAGGCTTGCCGGACGGCGTCCGAGAAGCCGCCGAACGAGAACCGCGCCGCCGCGCCCGGGGCGGCCGCCAGGCCGGCGGCGACGCACTCGGCCGGCGCCTGCAGCAGTTCGACGCAGCGCTCCAGCCAGGCCTGGGCGTCGGCGCCCTCGCGCAGGCCGTCCAGGCCCTCGAAGCCCTTGAGCGCGTGCGTCGTGCCGACGCAGCAGCGGCCGTAGACCAGCGCCTCGATCACCTTGATGTTGGTGCCCCCGCCCTGGAAGATCGGCGCCACGGTGAACAGCGCCTGCTCGTAGAACGGCGCCAGCTCCGGCACCCGGCCGTGCACGACGACGCCCGGCACGCGGGTCCAGCGCGCGCGGGCGTCCTCGTCGGTGAGCTTGCCCACCAGGTGCAGCCGCGCCCGCGGGAAACGCAGCGCGATCCGCGACCAGACCTGCGTGACGAACCAGTCGAAGCCCAGCAGGTTGGGCCGGTAGTCGAAGGCCGCGACGCCGAGCACGTTCAGCGCGTCGCCGCCGGTGTAGGCCAGCGGCGCGGCCGGCGCCGGGTAGTTGGCGAACGGGATGTTGGGCAGCACCGCCAGGCCGTCGCGGCCCAGCCGCTCCGCGTCGCGGGCCTTGGCCACCCAGCCGCCGGCCAGCCGCGCGGCCAGCTGGCGCTCGCGCGCCGCGTAGCTGCCGGCGATCTGGCGGTAATAGGCCTTCAGCGGGCGCGGGCCGGCCTCCTCGGCGCGGCTGTGCCAGACCTCGGACTCCAGGTCGTCGAAATCGAGCCAGGTCGGCAGCAGGTCGATCACGCCGGTCTGCACCACCGACCACAGGTAGCGGCCGACGGCCAGGTCGTAGCCCTCGTCGCGGACAAGGCGCGCCACCTCGTCGGCGACCCGGCCGCTGCGGTACAGCGTGAAGCGGCTGCGCAGCAGCCAGCGGGTGAGCCGCAGCACGTTGACGCCGACCGGCCCGTAGCCCAGGTCCAGCCGGCGCAGCGTCAGCCCGCCCGGATGCGGCCGCAGCACCGCCTTCAGCCCGAAACGCGCGCGCATCTCCCGCAGGGCCTCGTCCGCGATCTCGTTGGCGGTGATCAGCACGGTGTCGACCTGCCCCAGCCGCTTGAGCGCCTGGTACAGCAGGAAGCTGCGCTGCGCGCCGCCGGAATCGGCCGGCCACGGCGGCACCGGCGAGACGAACAGGATCTTGCGGGTCATCGCGCCGCCGTCCTCACTCGAAGCGCTGCTTCATGCCGATGAAGTACTTCTCGGCCGAGCTGCGGTACGAGCCCAGGCCCAGGTAGTAGCCCAGGTCGGCGAGCTGGCCGAGCCAGCGCAGGTCGCCGCGGCGGCGCGCGCGGCGGTAGTTGACGTAGCGGCGCGCGCTGCGCAGGTAGCAGTGCCAGCGCGGGATCGTCAGGTCCTGCGGCACGTGGCCGTCCACGATCATGAAGTTGTCCTTCAGGCCGTAGCGGGTGCGCAGGTAGCCGGTCGTCGCGCCGGCCAGGAAGAAGTACTCGAACAGGTAGGAAGCCGTCTGGCGTCCCGGCGGGATCAGGTGGTGGACCGCCGAGCCCGGCACCCACCAGCCGGTCGCGCCGGCCTTCATCATCCGGTAGAAGGAATCGACCTCCTCGCCCAGGCGCTTGTGCGTCGGCGACACGCCCAGGTCGGGGTCGTACAGCGCGGTGCGCTGCTCCGCGGTCCGCACCGCGAAGTTGGCGCCGAACGGGATCTTGTTGCCGGTGAAGGTCAGCGGCAATTCCTCGCCGCCGAGGTCGCGGTAGGCCATCGGGCAGGCGATCGGCCATTGCAGGTGCTGCTCGACGAACCAGGACGGCGCGCCGCCGCCTTCCAGGCGCGGCAGCACGCGGCCGCCGAAGATCGCCGCCTCCGGATGGCGGCGGAAGGCCTCGACGTAGGCGGCCAGCCAGCGGCGGTCCATGCGCACGTCGTCGTCGGTCCAGCACAGGTAGCGGCCGCGCGCGGCGCGCACGCCGTGGTTGCGCGCGTTGGACAGGCCCGGCGTGTCCTCGCGGGCGTAGCGCACCGGCAGCCGGTCGGCGAAGGAGCGGATCACCGCCTCGGTGTCGTCGCTGCTGCCGTTGTCCACGACCAGCAGTTCCCAGCGCAGGCCCTCGGGCACCTCGAGCTGGGCGGCGGAGTCGAGCACCTCGGCCAGTTGCCGGGCGCGGTTGCGGGTGCAGATGACGACGCTGACGTCGAGGTCGGTGGGCGTCATCGGAGTCGTGGCGGCGGTCGGCGCGGCGCTCATCTCACAGCCCCCATTCCTTGAGGTGGGCGAGCACGTCGTCCGAGGTCTTGGCGCGGCGCACCTGCGGGTAGCGGCCGGTCCAGGCGCCCATGTAGCCGGCGATCTTGCCGTAGCTGTTGTCCAGCACCACGTGCGGGATGTCCATCATCGTGGACAGGATGTGGGCATGCAGCCGGTCGGTGACGACGACGCGGCCCGAGGCCAGCATCTTCAGCCCGCGCTGCACGCGGCCCTCGGCCAGGCGCTGGTACAGGTCCAGCGTGCCCTGCGGCGAATGCAGCCCGCCCTTGCCGGCCATCGCCAGCCGGGTGCGCCAGCGGCACAGGCGGTGAAAGCGCTGCGGCTCGCTGACCCAGTCGCCGGCGGCGGCGTCGGGATGGCGCAGCAGCGGCGCGCGGTCGTAGGCGGCGCGCTCGGTGTCCTCGCGCAGCAGCATGAAGATCCCGGTGCGCGGCGACACCGGCTTGTCCAGCGGCCCCATGCCGAAGGCCATGTCGGGCAGCAGCTCCACCGGGCAGCTGAAGTGCTCGCGGGCGAAGTTCAGGCTGGGCTGGTCGCGCACCAGCAGCGTGAAGCGGCCATGGCGCGCGATCGCCTCGGCGGTCGCGGTCACCGCGGCCGGCGCGCTGAAGCTGATCGACTGCGGCAGCTGCACGATCTCGCGATCGGGGAAGTCGGCCATCAGCCGCACGCGGAAGTCCTGGTGCTTCGGATAGATGTCGCCGAAGTTGCCGCCGCCGTGGATGAAGATCGGGCCCGACGGGCTGGCCGCGCGCAGCGCCTCCTTGGAGTAGCTCTCGACGGTGCAGGCGTAGTTCGGCGCGCTGCCCAGCAGCCGCTTGAACAGCGCGATCTCGCCCAGCCAGATGGCGCTGTCGCCGACGTTGTAGTGGTCGGGGAAATCGACCAGCGCGAAGTCCTGGCCCGGGCGGACGAAGCGCGACAGCGCGCGCGCGGCGAGCGCCGCCTGGTCCTCGATCAATCGCTTGTAGTCCGTCACGTCGCTCACGTCGCTTCCCTTCCCGTCGGAATCAATTTGCCCAGCTTGCCGGCGGCCTTGCCGGCGAGTTCGATGAAATCCTGCTCGGCGCCGGCGGGCTTGCCCGCGGCCCACCACAGCGCCAGGTGCAGCGCCAGGTAGGTGCCGAAGCCCGCCAGCATCAGCGCGCCGAGCCAGCCGGCGCGCTCCAGCACGCCGCCGGCCACCGGCCAGTGGTGCACCGTCAGCGTCAGCGCGGTCCACATGACCGCCACGCTGAGCAGCGAGCGCCAGCTGTTGAACAGCTGCTGGCGGATCGTCAGCCCGATCAGACGCCGCACCAGCGTCGCGTTGATGAACACGCCCAGCGTCCCGGAGATCATCCGGCCGAAGACGATGCCGGTCATGCCGGCCCACCACATGCCCACCAGGATGATGGGCACGCGCATGCAGAAGCCGAACACGTCCCGGCCGAACATCATCCGCGTCTGGCCCTTGGCCATCGCCAGCGGGTGCACCGCCGAGCTGATCGTCTGCACCGCGAAGACGCAGGACAGCACCTGCACGATCAGCACGGCGTCCAGCCACTTCGGTCCCAGCACCAGTTCCACCAGCGGGCGCGCCAGCGCGCCCACGCTGAAGCCCACCGGCAGCGCAATCATCGTGATCAGCGCCTGCGCGCGGGCGTAGGTGCGGCGCAGCCGCTCGGGGTCGTCGGTGACCTGGCGCAGCCCGGGGAACAGCGCCTGCTCCAGCGGCCCGATCGTCTCGCGCGTGGGCATGCCGGCCAGGTTGTCGCCGACGGTGTAGGTGCCCAGCGCCTTGGGGCTGATGAAGGTGCCGATCAGCAGGTGGTCCAGCCGCCAGTTCAGCGTGTTGAGGATCGTGCTCAGCGTCACCCAGGCCGAGAACGACCACAGCTCCCGCACCTTGGCCAGCGTGGGCCGCGGCCGGAACGGCACGACGCAATACGACACGATCAGCCCGGTCAGCTGCGTGGCCAGCGTGCCGGCCACCAGCGCCCAGTAGCTGCGGAACATCAGCGCCATCGCCAGGCCGATGAAGAAGCCGGCCAGCTTCTGCGACACCAGCACGGTGAATTCCTGCCAGAACTCCAGCTTGCGGGTCAGCACCACCTGCTTGGGGTTGTTCAGCCCGGTCAGGAACATCGAGCCCGCCAGCAGCAGCAGCACCGGCAGCAGCCGCGCGTCCTTGTAGAAGTCGGCGATGAACGGCGAGGCCCCGGCCAGCAGCGCGGCGATCGCGCCGGCGCGGATCGCGTTCATCGTCCAGGCGGTGCTGAAGTGGGCGTCGGTCGGTTCGCGGTGGTGGATCAGCGCGGCCGACAGCGACATCTCGGTCATCGCCATCAGCAGCGTGATCAGCGTGTTGGCGATCGCGACCAGGCCGAAGTCCTCCGGCGTCAGCAGCCGCGCCAGCACCAGCGTGCTGATCAGCCCCAGCAGGTTGACCACCACCTTGGCGCCGCTGAGCCACAGCACGCCGCGGGCGAGTTTTTCCTTCATGCCCGCCCCGTCAAGAGAACAGCGCCTGCTTCAGGCGCGAAAGACCGTCATAGCAGACCCGCGGCACGTGGCTGAGCACCTGCAGCCGCAGCTTCTCGGCGCGGAAGGTCTCGGTGCGGGTCTCGCGCAGCAGCGCGCGGCCGGCCGCCGCGTCGCCCCAGCGGATCTGGTGGTGCGCGTGCAGCAGGCGGAAGAAGTTCTTGAACTCCTCGGCCTCGCGGCGCGCCTCGACCTCGCGCGGATGCGCGGCGGTCCAGCGGTCGATGGTGTCGAAGAACACGTAGCGCGCCGGCGGCGCATGGGTGTTGAGCGCGCGGTTGGTGGCGTCGTTGAAGTACATGCCGCCGGCGCGCGGGTCGAAGACGACCGGCCCCTGGAACAGCAGCCGCAGCCAGGTGTCGATGTCCTCGCCCAGGCGCACGCCCTCGGGGAAGCCGCCCGCGGCGAGCAGCGCCTCGCGCCGCGCCGCCACCGACGACGAGAACACCGGCGAGCCGTGCTTGCCGATGCGGAAGTAGGCCGCCGGGTCCAGCAGCTGCGCCGGCGCGCGCGCCGGGTCCACGCCCAGCGAGCGCGCGCCGCCGGGCGCGACCACGGTGTAGTTCATCGCCACCGCCACCGCCTCGGGGTGCCGGTCGGCCAGCGCGCGGACGTTGGCCAGGAAGTCCGGCTCCCAGGCGTCGTCGGCGTCCAGGAACGCGATCAGCGGCGCCGAGGTCAGCGCCACGCCGCGGTTGCGCGCGGCCGAGACGCCGGCGTTGGGCTGGCGGTGCAGCCGCACGCGCCGGTCGGCGACGGCCTCGACCAGCGCGGCGCCGCCGTCCTTGGAGCCGTCGTCGACGACGACCAGCTCGAAGTCCGCGTGGGTCTGCGCGAGCACCGACTCGACGGCGCGCAGGATGTGGTGCTCCTTGTTGTAGAGCGGGATGACGACGCTGATCATGGCCGTCCCCTCAGCGCGCGGCCGCCGGCCGGCGGCGCGCCAGGCGCGCCCGCCACAGCAGGCCGACGGCGAACGGGATGCCGTCCACCAGGTAGCGCCGCGCCAGCCGGCCCGGCTCCTGCACCATGCGGAACACCCATTCCAGGCCCGAGCGCTGCATCCAGCCCGGCGCCCGCTTCACGTCGCCGGCGACGAAGCTGAAGCTCACGCCCACGCCCAGGTACCAGGCGCGCGGCGCCAGCGGGCGCAGCCGCGCGATCAGCTTCTCCTGCTTGGGCGAACCCAGGCCGACGAAGACGATGTGCGGCTGCCAGTCCAGCAGCAGCCGCTCGATGCGCGCCATCTCCTCGGGCTGCTGCTCGAAGCCCATCGGCGGGCACAGGCAGCGCACCGCGTCCGTGCCGTCGGCCGGGATCAGCCGCGCGGCGGCGGCCTCGGCGGCGCCCTCGTTGCCGCCGATCAGCGCGATGCGCAGCCCGGCGGCATGGGCCTCGCCCATCAGCCGCACGAACAGGTCGGAGCCGGTCAGCCGCGCCGGCAGCGGCGTGCCCTGCAGCTGGCTGGCCCAGACGATGGGACGGCCGTCGGCGGTGAACACCGTGGCCGAGTCGACCAGCGCGCGGAAGCTCGCGTCCACGCGCCAGCGCCGCAGGATGTCGATGTTGGGCGTCACCACCCAGCCGCCGCGCCCGGCGCGGGCCTCGTCGACCAGGTGCGCCGACAGCGCCGGCACGGTGCTGGCGACGAAGTCCAGCCCGTCCACGCGCACGGTGGGCAGCTCGGCGGTCGCGCCGGGCGCGCCGGTCTTGCCAGAGGCGGTCGCGGGCGTGGGGGCGGTCGCGGTCGAAGGAGTGGGGAACGTCATGGGGGATCGGGTCGGGTCAGGTGTCGCGCTTGGTGCGCACCCAGTCGGTCTGGCGCTTGAACACGAAGCGCAGGTACAGCGGGATCTTGGCCAGCAGGATGAACGGCGCGCGCGCCAGTTCGCCCAGGCTCAGCACGTCGGCGGCCCAGCGCTGCTGCGCCACGACGATCGCCGCGACGAGCATCGCCACCGCCAGCAGCGCCAGCACGAACGGTGCCACCCAGCCGGCCGTCACGGCCACGACCAAGGTCACGCACGTCCATCCGACCAGCGACATGGCCAGCAGCGCCAGCGGCGGCACCAGCATGTCCAGCACCTGCAGCAGCTGCGCGCCGCGGCCCGGGCGCAACGAGCGCCACAGCAGCCCCGGGCCCTCGCCCACCAGCATCGCCAGGTGGCCGTGCTCCCAGCGGGTGCGCTGGCTGGCCTCGCCCTCCTGGCTGTTGGCGAACACGCTGGTCACCCGCGCGTCCTCGCACAGCAGCGGCGGCGCGCCCAGCTGCGCCAGGCGCACGCCCAGCTGCATGTCCTCGGCCAGGTGGCCGCTGGCCAGCGGCGCCTGCACCGCCACCTCCCACGGGAAGGCCATGCCGGTGCCGTACAGCCCGCAGGGCAGGCCCATCTGGTGCATGCCGCGCGGGCGCACCAGGTTCTTGACCCGCATCGCGAACTCCGCGACCCGCGCCTTCAGGCCGTCGTTGGCCGCCTCCATCAGGTAGGTCGCCTGCACCGGCCGGCCGGTGCCGTGCGCCACCGCCGCGATGCGCGGCAGCAGCTTCGGGTCGAGCATGCAGTCGGCGTCCAGGATGACGACGACATCGGGCGCGTGGCCCTCCTTGAGCGCCAGCGCCTCGAGCGTGCGCACGCCGAAGTCCAGCGCGTAGCCCTTGCCGCGTTCGGTGGCGTGGAAGCGCTCGACCACGGTCACGTCGAACTCGCGCGCCTGCGCGGCGGTGTCGTCGCCGCAGTTGTCGGCCACGACCAGCACCCGGTCCTCGGGCCCGAGCTGCGCCAGCGCCTGCATCAGCGTGGGGCGCAGGCCGCGGCCCTCGTTGTGCGCCGGCATGATCACCGCGATGCGGCGCGGGCGCTGCATCTCCGGGATCGGGCGGTCCGGCAGCAGCGCCAGCAGCACCTGCGCCAGCACCAGCGCCGCCGGCACCAGCGCCAGCAGGCTCAGCGCGACCAGCAGGACCCACAACACCACGACCAGCACCTCAGGCATGCGCGTTCTCCTTCGCGCCGGACGCGGCGCGATGGGGGGAATAGGCCTTGGCCGGCGACGCGTACTCCTGGAACAGCGCCACCAGCCGGGCCGCCTCGCGATCGATGTCATGGCGCTCGAGCGCCGTGGCCCGCGCGCGCTGGCCGACCCGCGCCAGTTCGGCGTCGTCCAGCCGCAGGCAGGCGAGCATCGCCTCGGCCAGCGCCTCGGGATCGCCGGCGGGCAGCAGCCAGCCGTTCTCGCCGTCGCGGATCAGTTCCGGGATGCCGGCGATGCAGGTGCTGACGCAGGGCCGGCCCAGTGCCATCGCCTCCATGATCACCACCGGCAGGCCCTCGGCGAAGCTCGCCAGCACCAGCGCGCGCGCGGCCAGCAGCTCCCGGCGCACGGTGTCGCTGTCGATCCAGCCGGTGATGCGCACCTGGCGCTCCAGGCCGAGCTCGCGCACGCGGCGCTCGATCGTCGGGCGCAACTCGCCGTCGCCGGCCAGCACCAGCTCGAAGTCCGGCACCTGGCGCGCGACCGCGGCGGCCGCCTCGACCAGCAGCAGGTGGCCCTTCTGCTCGGCCATGCGGCCGACGCACACCAGCCGCTTGCCGGCGGGCGCCGGCGCCTGGACGGCGTGGAACTCGGGATCCAGCCCGCAGTGCACGACGCGCAGCTTGGGCCACTCGGTGTAGGCGACCCAGCGCGAGAGCTGGCTGCGGCAGAACGAGGTGATCGCGGCGACGAAACGCGCGCCGCGGATCTTGTCGCCCAGGTGCAGGAAGTCGGGGCGGTCGAATTCCTCCGGCCCGTGCACCGTCATCGAGTAGCCGGGACCGCCCAGCGCCTCGATCAGCAGGCCGACCTCGGCCGGGTTGGTGCCGAAGTGGATGTGCAGGTGCTCGATGCCGGCGCGCTGCAGCACCGGCAGCGCGGCGCAGGCCTCCATCAGGTAGACCAGGTGGAAGGGCCAGGGGCGGTCGGCGCGGCGGCTCATCCGCAGCGCCAGCTTCAGCGCGGCCAGGAACCGGCCCGGCGCGCGCGTGGCCTGCGCCAGCGTCGCCTTGACCAGGCCGAAGGCGCCGTCCTTGAGCAGGTATTGGGTGCGGGCCTTCTCGGCCTGGTCGACCGGATCGGGCGCGTCGTCGTCCCAGCCGCGGATGGCCAGGCGCAGCACCTCCAGCCCCTGGCGCTCGACCGCCAGGATCTCGCGCCGGATGAAGGTGTGGCTGACCTTCGGATAGTGGTTGACCAGGTAGGCCAGGCGCGGGTGGCGCGCCGGCGCGCCGTCGGCGGCCGAGGTCGCGGACGCGGCGGCGTTGGCGCCGGCGCTCGCGGTGGCGGGAGTGATCGGGGACTGCTCGGACATCGGGGTCATTCGTTGAGCGCCAGCAGCTCGCCGCCCGCCCAGGCGTCGCCGCCGGCGCTGGCGCGCACCATCAGCCGCACGCCGTTGAAGCGCTCGGGCCAGCGCAAGCGCGAGGTCTTGCCGTCGGCCAGGTCGCCGGTGTCGAAGGCGATGCCGCGCTCGCCGCGGACCTGCAGGCGCAGCGTCGCGTTGGACGCGCGCGCGGTCAGCGTGCATTCCTGGCCGGCCTTGGGCATGGCCCAGTGCACCGCGGTGATCGCGCGGCCGCCTTCGTTGAAGACGACATCGCCGGCGCGCGCGTCGCGCAGCACCACCGCCTGCTTCCAGGTGTCGTAGCGGGCGCGGGCGTCGCCGCGCTCGGCCTTCCATTCGCCGCGCATCGACAGCACGTTCTGCGGCGCCGCCAGGTCCACCGGCCGGCCGTGGCCGTCCAGGAAGCCCGAGGTCGACTGCACCGGCCGCAGGCTCCAGCGCAGCCGGTCCAGGTCGCTGGCGACCTGGTTGTTCCAGCCGCCCATCGGGTGCAGCTTCAGCGCGGTGCCGATCTCGGCGTAGATGACGAAGGGCGTGCCGACGTTGCGGTCGACGACGTAGCCGCCGTAGACCTTCAGCGTCTCGGCCACCTTGCGCAGCTTGGCGTCGTTGAGCTTGGACACGTCGAAGTCGGGCGGCAGCATCAGCAGCGCGCCTTCCGGGATCGCGCCCTTGTTGCGCTCGGGCTGCGAGTCCGCCGAGGTCGCCGGGAACACGTAGTTGGGCCGCGCCTGCAGCCCGGAGAAGGTCAGCGACATCGCCAGCGCGTGCCGGTACATCGTGTCGCCGTCGTCGTACTCGTGCTTGCGGATCAGGCCGCCCATCGTGGGCACGCCGGCCGCGCGCGCGCCCTGGAAGTAGTGCGCCGGGTCGCCCCAGCCGCGGCCGTCCAGCCGCGTCCAGGCGTACTGCTGCGCGCGCCAGTCGTCGCCGCTGCGCTTGAGCATGAAGAAGGAATGGACGATGCCGGTCTGCGGGTCGACCAGGTCCAGGTGGCCGTCCGAGCCCTTGGACGGCATCGCCGCCTCGGGCCAGCGCGGGATCACGACCTCGGGCTGGTGGGCCTCGGCGTCCGGGTCCCAGAGGCCGGCCTTGTCCAGGCCCAGCACGCGCTGCGGCTTGTCGTCGGGGCCGCACAGGAACACGCCGGTGGACCAGGTGCCGTTCTCGATCGTCGGGTAATAGTCGTCCTTGGGGATGCGGGCCTCGCCCAGCACCGGATCGACCGGCCGCGAGTTCCACGGCGACTGCGCCGAGAACGGCCGCTCCAGCGTGCCGAAACGCGGGCGGCGGCCCTTGGCGTCCTTCAGGTCCTTGGCGTCGCCGGCATCGGCCGCCAGCGCGTCCAGCCACGGCGCGGCCACGCCCGCGGTCAGCCCCAGGCCCGCGCCGCACCAGCGCCGTCGATTCCACTCCATCGTCACGTCGGAAGTCCTTCCATGGTCAGCCCCGCGCCAGCGCCGCGGGCGCTTCCGAGATCCCGGGCGAGCCCGCCGGCGCGCTCGAGGCGGCGTCGACGGGGGGCGCCACCTGGGGCAAGACGCGTGCCGGGTTGCCCACGGCGGTCGCGCCGGGCGGCACGTCGGTCAGCACGACGGCCATCGCGCCGACCTTGCAGCCCGCGCCCAGCCGCACGCCGCCCAGCACCTGGGCGTAGGCGCCGAGCTCGACGCCGTCCTCCAGCACCGGGCAGGGGCCGTCCTCGACCCGGTTGCCCAGCGTCACGCCCTGGCGCAACGTGCAATTCGCACCGATGACGGTGGCCGGATTGACGAAGATGCCGCCGAAATGCCAGATCCGCAGCCCGGGCCCGATCCGGCATTCCTTGGGCAGGCTGATGCCGGTGAGCGTCTCCACCCCCCGGAACAGCAGCCAATAGAGCTTGGTGCGCCAGCGGCGGCCGAAGCCGGCCGGCATCGCCTCGATCCGCTGCCCGAAACGGTGCACCCGCAGCGCCCACAGCGATTGCTCGCGGTGCATCGCCGCGCGGCCGCCGTAGCGGGCCAGGTCGGCCGCCCAGTCGGCGCGCCAGTCCGAGGGACCGGACACCGGGGAGGCGCCCGGACGCGCGTCGGCGTTCGCGTCGGCTGGAACGTCGGCTTTCGCGTCCAGATGCGGATCGAGGCGGACCGTCATCGCATCAACACCTTGCCCGACATCGGCGTCAGCGGCGCGTTGGAGACCAGCGTCCCGCCCACCGTCGAGGCCGTGCCCGCCGAGCCGCTGTAGGCGTACAGCGCGGTGCGCAGCGAGGCGCCGTCGGGCCAGGCGAAGTCGATGCTCTCGCCGTCGGCCAGCTCGCCGCTGTCGAACAGCCGCGCGCCCGCGGCGCTGAACAGCTGCAGCTTCAGCCGGGCGCCGCCGGTGGCGCGCGCGGTCAGCTTGTAGGACACGCCGGCGACCGGCCGCGCCCAGGTGACCGTGCTGATCACGCGGCTGCTGTAGTTCACCTGCACCACGTCCGCCGCGCCGGCCGGGAAGGCCACCGCCTGCTTCCAGGTCTCGAAGACGCCGGCCGGGCTGCCGCGCTGCAGCGACCACTGGCCGCGCATCGACAGCAGGTTCAGCCGCTGCTCCGGGATCACCGCCTGGCCGTTGCCGTCGACCCAGCCGCCCACGCTCACCACCTGGCGCAAGGCCGCGCGGACGCGGTCGAGCTGGGTCGCCGTCTCGTTGTCCCAGCCGGTCGGCATCAGGTTGAAGTTGCTGCCGTTCTCGACGTAGATCACGTAGGGCGTGCCGTAGTTCCGGTCGACGACGTAGGCGCCGTGGCGCTTGAGCGTCTCCGCCACCTTGCGCAGCTTGAGGTTCTGGATCGTGGCGGTGTCGAAGTCCGCCGGCAGCATCACCAGCGCCCCCTGGGGGATGCCGCCGGTGTTGGTCGTCGCCGCGTTCGCGTCGGCCGAGGTCGCCGGGAAGATGTAGGGCAGCGTGGCGCTCAGGCCGTTGAAGGTCAGCGACATCGCCAGCGCGTGGCGGTAGGCCGGCAGCCCGTCGTCGATCTCGGCCTTGCGGATGATCCCGCCGATCGCCGGCACGCCGACCGCGCGGGCGCCCATGTAGTAATGGCCCGGCTCGCCGAAGCCGCGCCCCGCCAGCGGCGCCCAGGCGTACTGCCCGGCGCGCCAGACGCCGCCGGTGTCCAGTTTCAGCTGGAAGAACGAGTGCACGACGCCCATCGCCTCGTCGACGATGTCGGCATGGCCGTCGGAGCCGGCGGCCGGCTTGACGTTGGCGGGCCAGCGCGGAATGACGACGTTGGCCCGGTAGACCTCGGCGTCCGGATCCCAGACGCCCTGCTGGCCGGCCAGCGGGAGGACGGTCACCGACGGATCGCCGCTGGCCGCCTGGAAGGCGCCGGTGGACCAGGTGCCCTCGGCCAGCGTCGGGTAGTACTGCGAGGTCGGGATCGAGAACGTGCCCAGCACCGGATCGACCGGGCGCAGGTTCCA
>NZ_JAOCCU010000008.1 GCF_029840635.1 Mitsuaria sp. GD03876
GGCCAGGCCGGTGCGGATGTCCAGCACGAAGATGACGGCGTCCGCCTCGGCCACGGCCTGGCGGGTCTGCTTGGCCATCTCCTTGACGATGCCGGTCGAGCTGTCCGGCTCGAAGCCGCCGGTGTCGATGACGATGAACTCGCGATCGCCCAGGCGCCCGTCGCCGTAGTGGCGGTCGCGCGTGAGGCCGGCGAAGTCCGCGACGATGGCGTCACGGCTCTTCGTCAGCCGGTTGAACAGCGTGGACTTGCCCACGTTGGGGCGGCCCACCAGGGCGATCACAGGTTTCATATCAGTCTTGGCGCAGCGCGAACAGGCGTCCGCTGCGGGTGGCGACCAGCACCGTGCCGCCGAGCTGGACCGGCGCGGCGGCCACGCCGGAGCTGTCGGTCTGCAGGCGTTGCACGGTCAGGCCCTTGTCCTTGGACAGGAAGTGCACGTAGCCCTCGCTGTCGCCGACGATGACCGACTTCTCGGTCACCACCGGCGCGCTGAGCTTGCGGTTCTGGAACTGGTCGGCGGTCCACACGACGTCGCCGGTGCGGGTGCCCCAGGCGGTCAGGCGGTCGGAGGCGTCGCCGCCGACGACGATCGTCGCGTCCGCGCCCACGCCGCGCAGGCCGGCGTTGTTGCGGGTCCAGACGGTGTTGCCGCGCTCGGCGTTGACGCAGGCGACGGCGGCCTGGAACGCGCGGGCGCAGAACACGTCGTTGTCGCGGGCCATCGGGCCGACCAGGTCGGCCAGGCGCTCGACCTCGTTGGTGCCGCGCGGATTGGCCACGGTGGCTTCCCACATCAGCAGGCCGCGCACCGGGTCGATGCCGGCCAGCCGCGAGCCCTGCCCCACCAGCAGCGTGTTCTGGTAGGCGCCGATCGCGCCGGACTGCTGCAGCGTCAGCGGTTCGCCCGGACGGCGCAGCTCCCACAGGCGGCGGCCCTCGGCCGCGTCGAAGGCCAGCACCGCGCGGTCCAGCGTCAGCACGAACACGCGCTCGCCGGCCACGAACGGCGCGGTGACGACCGGGGTCGTCAGCGTCTTGCGCCACAGGATCTTGTCGCCCTCGGTGACGACCAGCTCGTTGTCGCGGGTCACCGCGGCGGCGAAGCGGCCGTCGCTGCCGACGCCGGCGCTCAGGCCCTTGCCCAGGTCCACGCGCCACAGCGTCGTGCCGTCGTTGGCGGACAGCGCGCTGATCACGCCGTCCGAGCCGCCGACGACGAAGCGGTCGTTGACCGCCGTGATCGTCAGCGGGAACTTGACGCTGTCCACGCGCGCTTCCCAGGCCACGCGGGCCTGCAGCGACGGCGTGAGGTTCTCCAGCGGCGCGGGCTTGGGCGCGGTCGAGCTGCTGAACAGCGAGCAGGCGCCCAGCGCCGCGGCCATGCCGGCCAGCAGCATCGCGCGCGTCAGCGCGCGGACGGTGCGGCGCGCGCTCATTGCGCGGCTCCCGCGGCCGGCTCGTCGCCGCCGACGGCCACGCCCAGGCTGGCCAGCTTCACCTCGAGCAGGCGGCGGTAGTCCAGCTGCTTGTCCAGGCCGTCATAGGCCTTCTTGAACTCGGTCTTGGCGACGTCGGGCTTGTTCTGCAGCAGCGCCAGGTCGCCGCGGCGGTCCGCCACCATCGGCGCGAACTCGACGCTCTTGACGGCGTCCAGCGTCTTGCCGGCCTCGTCGAGCTGCTTGGCGTCCATCTGCAGCGCGGCCAGGCGCAGCCGGGCCAGGTCGCGGTAGGCGTCGCCCTTGGCGTTGGCGGCGGCCCAGGCCAGCGTGGCGCGGGCGTCGTCGGCCTTCTCCTTGTCCGACTGCAGCTTGGCCACGACCAGCGCGGCCTGCGCGGCGTAGCCGGTGGAGGCGTAGTCCTGCTTCAGGGTGCCGAACACGGTGACGCCCCGGCCCAGGTCGCCCGCCTGCGCGGCGCGCTGCAGTTCGCTGAACATCGCGCCGGCCTTGGCGGCCTGGTTGCGCTGCCAGTAGTTCCAGCCGGTCCAGCCCGCGTAGGCCAGCAGCACCAGCGTCAGCAGCCAGGTGATCGCATTGCCCCAGCGTTTCCAGAACGCCTTGAGCTGCTCCAGCTGTTCCTGTTCTTCGAGATCGAGATGAGCCGCCATGTGCGAGAAAAGGTCCGTCGGTTGAAGATCGAGGCCGGCCCGGCGCATGCGCCGGCCGGCCTGGGAAGGGATCGGAAGCCGTCCGGGACGTCCTCTCGGCCGCCCCGGCGAAGCCGCGATTATGCGGTGCGCAACTCAGCCGCCCACGCGGCGACCGTGTTAAGCGGACGTGTCGCCTGTTCGCCGTCGCCGCGCAGCGGCTTGAGCGCCACTTCGCCGCGCGAAAGCTCGTCGGGGCCGAACACCAGCGCGAAGCGCGCGCCCGAGGCGTCGGCCTTCTTGAACTGCGACTTGAACGAGCCGCCGCCCGCATGCATCTGCACCGCCACGCCCGCGGCGCGCAGCGCCTCGAGCACCGGCATCGCCTGCGGCAGCGCGGCCGCGTCGGGCAGGATCGCGTAGGCGTCCGGCGCCGACGACGGCACCGGCAGGCCCAGTTCGTCGATCAGCAGCAGCAGCCGCTCGATGCCCAGGCCGAAACCGACCGCCGGCGTCGGCTTGCCGCCGAGCTGCTCGAACAGGCCGTCGTAGCGGCCGCCGCCGCAGACCGTCCCCTGCGAGCCGAGCTGGTCGGTGACCCACTCGAACACGGTCAGGTTGTAGTAGTCCATCCCGCGCACCAGGCGCGTGTTGATGCGGTACTCGAGGCCGGCGGCGTCCAGGATCGCGCGCACCGCGTTGAAGTGCGCCAGGCTGGCCTCGCCCAGGAAGTCCATCAGCTTGGGCGCGGCCTCGACCACGTCCTGCATCGCCGGGTTCTTCGTGTCCAGGATGCGCAGCGGGTTGGTGTGCAGGCGGCGCTTGCCGTCCTCGTCGAGCTTGTCGGCGTGGCCTTCCAGGTAGGCGATCAGCGCGGCGCGGTGCGCGGCGCGCTCCTCGGGCTGGCCCAGCGAGTTCAGCTCCAGCCGCACGTGCTGGCCCACGGCCAGGCCCAGCTCCTGCCACAGGCGGCGGACCATCAGGATGATCTCGGCGTCCACGTCCGGGCCGGCGAAGCCCAGCGCCTCGACGTCGAGCTGGTTGAACTGGCGGTAGCGGCCCTTCTGCGGGCGCTCGTGGCGGAACATCGGGCCCAGCGTCCACAGGCGCAGCGGGCCGTTGTACAGCGCGTTGTGCTCGACCATCGCGCGCACGATGCCGGCGGTGGCCTCGGGGCGCAGCGTCAGCTGGTCGCCGTTCATGCTGTCGGTGAAGGAGTACATCTCCTTCTCGACGATGTCGGTCACCTCGCCCAGGCCGCGCACGAACAGCGCGGTCGGCTCGACGATCGGGGTCAGCATGTACTGGTAGCCGTAGCGCTGCAGCACGCCGCGCAGCGTGGTCTCGAACCAGCTCCACAGCTGGCTGCTCGGCAGCTTGTCCTTGCGGTCGACGCTGGCCGGGAGGATGTCGTTCATCCCCTTCACGGCCTGGATGTTCTTGCTCATGCGGTGGTGGTGCTCGTCGTGCGCGCGCCGAAGCGCTTTTCGATGTAGGTCTCGACCAGGGCGTGGAACTCGCCGGCGATGTTGTCGCCGCGCAGCGTCAGCGCCTTCTCGCCGTCGATGAAGACGGGCGCCGCCGGCGCCTCGCCGTTGCCCGGCAGGCTGATGCCGATGTCGGCATGCTTGCTCTCGCCGGGGCCGTTGACGATGCAGCCCATCACGGCGACCTTCATGGTCTCGACGCCGGGGTACTTCTCGCGCCAGACCGGCATCTGCGCGCGCAGGAAGTCGTCGATCTGCTTGGCCAGTTCCTGGAACGTGGTGCTGGTCGTGCGGCCGCAGCCCGGGCAGGCGGTCACGCTCGGGTTGAACGCGCGCAGGCCCAGCGACTGCAGGATCTCCAGCGCCACCACCACTTCCTGGGTGCGCGACTCGCCGGGCTGCGGCGTCAGCGAGACGCGGATCGTGTCGCCGATGCCTTCCTGCAGCAGCACCGACAGCGCCGCGGCCGAGGCCACCGTGCCCTTGGTGCCCATGCCGGCCTCGGTCAGGCCCAGGTGCAGCGCGTAGTCGCAGCGGCGGCTCAGCGCGCGGTAGACCGAGATCAGGTCCTGCACGCCGCTGACCTTGCAGCTGATGATGATGTTGTCGGGGTTCATGCCCAGCTCGCGGGCATACGACGCCGAGGACAGCGCCGACTGGATCAGCGCCTGGTACATGACCTGCTTGCCGTCCCAGGGCGAGGCGCGCCGGGCGTTGTCGTCCATCATCTGGGCGAGCAGCTCCTGGTCCAGGCTGCCCCAGTTGACGCCGATGCGCACGACCTTGTCGTACTGCATCGCGGCCTCGATCATCTGCGCGAACTGGCGGTCCTTCTTGTCGCCCTTGCCGACGTTGCCGGGATTGATCCGGTACTTGGACAGCGCCTCCGCCATCGCCGGATGCTCGGTCAGCAGCCGGTGGCCGTTGTAATGGAAGTCGCCCACCAGCGGCACGTCCACGCCCATGCGGTCGAGCTGCTCGCGGATGTGCGGCACGGCGTCGGCGGCCTCGGGCGTGTTGACCGTGATGCGGACCAGCTCCGAGCCGGCCACCGCCAGTTCCTTGATCTGGATCGCGGTCTCGATGACGTCGACGGTGTCGGTGTTGGTCATCGACTGGACGCGCACCGGCGCGTCGCCGCCGATGGTGACCAGGCGGCTGCCCCAGCGCACCTGCGCCTGGCGCGAGCGGCGCGCGGCCGGCGCGGCCGCGGCGATCAGGTCGTCCGACAGCGCGTCGGCGACGGAGGAAGGAGTGATGACGTTGTCCATCGTGCGGCGCTCTTGCAAGGGGGTACGGCTGGTCCGGCGCCCGTCCGGGTCAGTTCAATTCGAGCCGCGCGACGTTGTCGCGCGACCGCGCGGCGAGGTCCACCGGCTGGCCGCGGAACACCAGTTCCGTGCCCGACACGTTGCCCACGCGCAGCTTCAGCGGCGCGGCGCCGTTGACGTCGGCCTCGTCGCCCGCGCGCAGCAGGCGCGACAGCAGCACCTGGCCCTTGGCGTCGACGACCTCGACCCAGGATTCGGCGCTGGCGCGGACCTTCAGCGGCGAGGTGCCGGGCGCGGCGACGCCGGCCTGGATCGGCTGCGGGGGCGTCGCGGCGGGCGCCGTCTGCGCGGTTGCTTGCGCGGTCGTCGGCGCGGGAGACTGGGCGGCCAACGTGGGGGTCGCGCCCGAGGTCTGCGGCGGCAGCGTCGGCACGCTGGCCGCGGCCACCGGGGCGGCGGCGGTCTCCGACGCGCTCACGACGGGCGCCTCGATGTTGGCCGGCGGCGGCTCGGTCGCGGCGGGCGTCGTCACGACGGCGGTGCCCGGTCCGGGCGCGGTCGTGGCGGTCGGCTCGGACGCGCGCAGGCGCTGCGTCACCTGCTCGATCCAGCTCGACGGCGTCAGGTAGACGGCCACGGCCGCCACCAGCAGCACGCCCACGCCCAGCACCGCCGGGCGCTTGAGCAGCTCGGCCGACAGCATCGGCTCCTGGCTCACCGAGCGCTCGCGGAAGGGCTGGTTCAGGCCCGGCGTGACGCGGTCCAGCGAGGCCTCCGCGCCGCCACTGGGCAGCAGCGCCAGCACCTGCGCGGCGTCGATCTTCAGCACCCGGCACATCGAGCGCGCCAGCGCCCGGGCGAAGGTCGCGTCGGGCAGGTCCTGGTAGCGGTCGGCCTCCAGGGCCTCCAGCTTGGCCTGCGGCACCTTCAGCGTCGCGGCCAGCGCGGCGATGTGCAGGCCGCGGGCCTCGCGCGCGCGGCGCAGGACGGCGCCGGCCGTGCCGGGCGCGGATGTGGACGCAGCGAAATCGGCTGCGGGCGTCGCCTCGTCGGCGGCCGTCGGAGTCATGCGATGTCCCTCATTCATCGAATCGACCGTTGTTCAACGCTTGCGTCTCGGCCGCCTGCGGATACCTGCGCCGCAGTTGCTGGCCGAGATCTTCCATGTTCGACGTGTTGCCCATGCGGCGCTCGATGCGCAGCTCCAGCCAGAGGCTGGCGGCGTTGGCCTGTTCCACGTTGGCGTTCACGCGGCGGGCGTAGAAGCGCGCCCGCTCGTAGTCGCCCTGGCGGTACAGCACCTCGCCCAGGTTCATCGCGATCGTCGGGTTGCCCGGTTCGGCCTCGAAGGCCTTGGTCAGGTGCGCCTGCGCCGGCACCAGCCGGCCCTCGCGCGCCTCGCAGGCGCCCCAGGCCAGCAGCGTGCGCGACGGCGTGCGGTAGGTGGGCAGCGCCACGGCGGCCTCGAACTGCTGGTAGGCCTCGGCGTAGCGCTGGCGCTGGCAGAGGAACCAACCGTAGTTGTGCAGCGTGTCGCCGTTGTTGCGGTCGCGCGCCAGCAGCTGCTTGAAGCCGTCCTCGGCCAGCGTGAGCTCGCCCATCGCGGCGTAGATCAGGCTGCGCAGGTTGATCGCCTCGGGCAGGTCGGGCTTGGCGGCCATCGCCAGCTTGACCTCGTCCAGCGCGGTCTCGTACTGGCCGCGGGCGAAGTAGCCGCTGGCCAGCTCGAGCCGCACCTGCGCCCGGCGGTCGTTGTCGGTCTGGTCGCTGGCCGTGCGCGGCTGTTGCTGCTGGGGCTGCGTCGCGCAACCGGCCAGCGCCGCGGCGATCAGCAACACGGCGGACAGGGTCCGGGCGGAACGACGCGGGAAGACAAAGCCGGGCGACGGAACGGTCATGGACGTGGGCCTGTGGGAGTGACGGAAGTCGGAGCGGCCGGCGCCGGCGAGGCCGCCGACGCGCCGGCCGATGCGGCGCCGCGCTGTACCACCACGGGCGCGCGCACCATGCGCAGATGGGCGCGGGTCCGGTCCTGCACCTCGCCGGCCAGCTGGCCGCAGGCGGCGTCGATGTCGTCGCCGCGCGTCTTGCGCACGGTCGTCACGATGCCGGCCTGGATCAGCAGGTCGGCGAAGGCCTTCACGCGCTCGTTCGAGCTGCGCTTCAGGCCCGACGCGGGGAACGGATTGAAGGGAATCAGGTTCAGCTTGCAGGGGACCTTGCCCTTGAGCAGCGCGATCAGCTCGCGGGCTTGCTCCGGCGAATCGTTCACCTCGTGCAGCATGCAGTATTCGAAGGTGATGAAGTCGCGGGGGGCGCGCTCGAGGTAGCGGTGGCAGCTCGCGAGCAGTTCCTCGATCGGGTACTTGCGGTTGAGCGGCACCAGCTGGTCGCGCAGCGGGTCGGTCGGCGCGTGCAGCGAGACGGCCAGCGCGACCGGGGCGTCCTCGCGCAGCCGGTCGATCATCGGGACCACGCCCGAGGTCGAGACCGTCACGCGGCGCCGCGACAGGCCGTAGCCATGGTCGTCCAGCATCATCCGCAGCGCCGGCACGAGCGCGCCGTAGTTCTGCAGCGGTTCGCCCATGCCCATCATCACGACGTTGGAGATGATGCGTTCGTCCTTGCCCAGGCGCTGGCGCAGCGAGTGCTCGGCATGCCAGAGCTGGGCGACGATCTCCCAGGTCTCCAGGTTGCGGCTGAAGCCCTGGTGGCCGGTCGAGCAGAAGCGGCAACCCACGGCGCAGCCGGCCTGGCTGGAGATGCACAGCGTGGCCCGGTCGTCCTCGGGGATGTAGACCGCCTCGACGGCGTTGCCCTGGCCGACGTCGAACAACCACTTGATGGTGCCGTCGGCCGAGACATGTTCGGAGATCACCGGCAGCGCGGTGATGTGGGCGCGCCCGGCCAGCTTGTCGCGCAGCGACTTGGCCAGGTCGGACATCTGGGCGAAGTCCGACGCGCCCTTCTGATGGATCCAGCGAAACAGCTGGGTGGCGCGGAAGCGCTTCTCGCCCAGCTGCTCGCAGTACGCGGCAAGGCCTTGCAGATCGAATCCGAGCAGGTTGACCGCGTCCATCATGTGTTCCTCTTTCTCAAGGGCCTCGTGGCCCGCAGGTCAGAGGCGTGGCCCGTGTCAGCGGGCGTTGATTTCCAGGCCGGAGAAGAAGAAGGCGACTTCCACGGCGGCGGTTTCGGGGGCGTCGGAGCCGTGCACCGCGTTGGCGTCGATGCTGTCGGCGAAGTCGGCGCGGATGGTGCCCTTCTCGGCCTTCTTCGGGTCGGTGGCGCCCATCAGGTCACGGTTCTTCTTGATGGCGTCCTCGCCTTCCAGGACCTGGATCTGCACCGGGCCGGAGATCATGAAGTCCACCAGGTCCTTGAAGAACGGACGGGCGGCGTGCACGGCGTAGAACTGCTCGGCTTCGGCGCGCGACAGCTGCTTTTGCTTGGAGGCGATGACCTTCAGGCCGGCGCCTTCAAAGCGGGTGTAGATCTGGCCGATGACGTTCTTGGCCACGGCATCGGGCTTGATGATGGAGAGGGTGCGTTCGATGGCCATGTTTTTTCCTTGAAGATCTTGGGCTTGGCAAAGCCCGGGATTGTAATGCGTGAAGTCAAGCCCCCACGTGACATCGCGTGATCAGCCGATGCCGCCGGAGGGCCAGCGGCCGGGACGAACCCGGCCGGCAGGCGTCACGCCCGGCCAGGACGGCCGGGCCGGACGCCGGAAGGTCGCTCAGCGGCGGCCGCGGCCACCGCCGCCACCACCACCTCCACCGCCGCCGCCCCCGCGACGGCCACCGCCGCGGTTGCCGCGGTTGATGAAGGCGTCGGCGCCGATGTAGCCCATCGAGGTCTTCATCGGATCCGGCTGGCGTTCGCCACCCGGACCGCGCTTGTTGCCGCCCTGGCCCGGGTTGTGGCCGGGATCGCTGCCGCCCTTGCCGAAGCCCTGCGGAATGCGCTTGCTGCCCGTCGCGAAACGGCGGTCGAAGGTCTGTTCCAGCGGGTTGATGTGCTTGGGGATGAAGTCGTCGTCGTCCTCGTCCCGGCGGCGCGGGCGCTCGCGATCCTGTTGCTGCTGCTGCTGCTGCGGACGCTGTTGCTGCTGTTGACGCTGCTGCGGGCCGCGCTGGTCGTTGCGGTCGCCACGCTGCTGGTCGTTGCGGTCGCCGCGCGACTCGTTGCGGTCGCCGCGCTGGTCGTTGCGGTCCATGCGCTGCTCGCCGCGATCACCGCGCTGCTCGTTGCGCGACGCTTCCGGACGGCTCGGACGCGGGCCGCCGCTGTTGCCGCGGCGGCGGTTCTTGTCGCGCTCGTTGCGGTCCTTCTGGTGGCGCTGCTCGCGGGGCTCGTTGCCGGCCAGTTGGCGGATGACGCGCACGTCCGCGTCGCCCAGCTCGATGTAGACGCCCCGGCGCAGGCCGCGCGGCAGCACGACGGTGCCGTAGCGGATCCGGATCAGGCGGCTGACCGCCAGGCCGACGCTCTCGAACAGCTTGCGGACTTCGCGGTTGCGGCCTTCCGTGATGACGACGCGGTACCAGCGGTTCACGCCTTCGCCGCCGCCGTCGACGATGCTCTTGAAGCTCGCCTGTTGACCGTCGACGTCGACGCCGGTCAGCAGCGTGTTCTTCTGGTCGTTGCTCAGCGAGCCCAGCACACGCACGGCGTACTCGCGCTCGACGCCGAAGCGCGGATGCATCAGCTGGTTGGCCAGTTCGCCGGAGTTGGTGAACAGCAGCAGGCCTTCGGTGTTCAGGTCCAGGCGGCCGACCGACTGCCACTTGCCTTGCGGCAGGCGCGGCAGGCTGCGGAAGACCGTCGGACGACCCTCGGGATCGTTGAAGGTGACGACCTCGCCGACCGGCTTGTGGTACGCCAGGATGCGGGGCGCGACCGGGGCGATGCGCACCTTGATCGGCTTGCCGGCCACCGCGACGCGGTCGCCGTAGGAGATGCGCTGACCGACGTGGGCGACCTCGTCGTTCACCGTGATCTGGCCCTTGGCGATCATGTCCTCGATGTCGCGGCGCGAACCGACGCCGGCTTGCGCCAGCACCTTCTGCAGCTTGGGCGCGTCGGCATCGGGCGCGAGCACGCGCTTGGCGGGCTGGCCGGCACCGTCGGTCTCGTCGCCTTCGTCGGAGGACGCCTCGACATCGCCCTCGTCGACCGGCGTGTTGCCGTCGTCGCCGGCATCGGCGTCGACGTCGAACTCGCCCGACACCAGCGCATCGAAGCGCGCCTGGGCTTCCGCCTGGAGCTGGGCGTCGTCGACCGGCGCGGACACCGGAGCAGCGCCGTCGCCGGCGTCGGCCTGTGCCTGGCCGGGCTGGGCGTCGCGGGGCTCGCGATCGCGATCGCGTCCCCGGCGGCGGCGGTTGCGGCCGCGGCCTTCGCCGCCCGCCTCGCCGTCGGCGCCTTCGCCGACCACGGGGCCGGCGTCCGGCGCGTCGGACGACACCAGTTCGCTGACCGCCTCGGCGACCGGCGACACCGGCGCGGGCGAGACCTCGACGGTCGCGACCGGCACGTGCGCCACTGCCGCGGGGGCCGCCTCAGGCGCCGACGCGTCAGCCGCCTCGGCGGCCTTCTTCGTCGTGCGGCGCTTCGGCTTGGGCGCGTCCTCGGCGACGGGCGCCTCGACGACAGCCTCCACCGGGGCGTCCACGGACGCGGCGACCTTGCGGGCGCGCTTGGGCTTGGGGGTGTCCTCGGCCGCTGGCGCGACCTCCGCGTCAGCGGCGGCCGGAGCCGCGGGCTTGCGGGTGCGCTTGGGCTTGGCGGGTGCGTCGGACGGGCTGTCGGCCGGGGTGGCCGCCTGCGTCTCGGGCTTGGAATCGTCGATGTCGTTGGAATTCATGTGTCGGCTTGCACCTTGTCAGCGGTGGACACGGCCCCTTCCCGGGGCGTCATGTGGGCTCGGGGTTGACGGCCCCGGCCGGTGGTTCTTCACCCGGCTCGCGCGTGGCGGCCGGCTTGGATTCGTCTTCTTCAGTGGCGGCGTCCGGGACCTCGGGCGCCGCCGTCTCCGGCACGCCGGATGCCTGTGGGATCTCGTCCGGCAACTCGTCCGGCGTGGCGGCCGCCGCTTCTTCCGGCAGCATGTCCGGCGTCTCGGCCGTCGCTTGCTCCCGCGCTTCTTCCGGCGTCTCGGCCGGCGTTTCGGCCGGCGCCGCGTCGACCGCCGCCGGCGCCGTGCCGTCGGGTTCGACCTCGACCACCGCGTCGCCCGGCGGATCCTCCAGCAGCGAGGCCTGCAGCGCGCCGGCGATCGGCGTCGGGTCGCCGCCCTGGATCAGCGCCGGCAACTGCTCCAGCGAATGCAGCCCCAGGTCGTCCAGGAACTGCTTCGTCGTCGCATACAGCGCCGGCCGGCCCGGCGCCTCGCGATGCCCGATGACCTCGATCCAGTTGCGGTCCTCGAGCTGCTTGACGATGGGGGTCGCCACCACCACGCCGCGGATGTCCTCGATGTCGCCGCGGGTCACCGGTTGACGGTAGGCGATGATCGCCAGCGTCTCCAGCACCGCCCGCGAATACTTCGGCGGCTTCTCCGGATTCAGCCGGTCGAGGTGCTCGCGCATCTCGGGCCGGCTCTGGAAGCGCCAGCCGGAGGACAGCACGACCAGCTCGACGCCCCGCCCTTCCCATTCGCGCAGCAGTTCGTCGAGCAGCGTCCGCACGCTGTCCGCGTTCAGCTCGTCCGCGAACAGCGAACGCATCTCGCGCAGCGTCAGCGGCGCCTGCGCGCACAGCAACGCGGTTTCCAGGACCCGCTTGGCCTCCTGCGTGTCCATGGGCTCAGCTCATGACGCCGGCCTCGAGACCGGTCAAATCGGTGTGTTTCGCCATCTTGGGCGCCGGCGGCGGCAATGGGCCGCGCCGAACGGGTTCGATCTGCTTTGCTTGGGAGCTCTTCGCTCCAACGGCCGCCGCTCAGTGGACGGTCCCGGCCGGTGGGACGGACGCCGCGTCGGTGCGCGGCCTGCGCGGCGGACGGGGTCGACTGCCTGCCCGCCGCCGTCTTGCGCTGGTTCTCGCGCAAGCACAAGGCGGCATTGTAGCGCGGCTGGGCGCCCTCCCCTCAGAACACCGGATCGGGCAAACCCGCGAGGCGCCAACCCGTCGCCAGTTCGGGCGGCAACGGCGCCTCGAAGCGCAGCGCCTGGCCGGCCACCGGATGCGCGAAACCCAGCCGCGCCGCGTGCAGCGCCTGGCGCGGGACCTCCAGCGCCGGGGCGCCGCCGTACAGCGCGTCGGACACCAGCGGATGGCCGCGGTGCGCGGCATGCACGCGGATCTGGTGCGTGCGGCCGGAGTGCAGCACGCAATGCAGCGCGGAGATCGTGCGGTCCAGGCCGCGGGCGTCCTGCCACGCGCCCTCGGCCAGCTTGAAGAAGTCGGTGCGCGCCGGCTTGCCGCCGCCGACCACCGCCATGCGGGTGCGCGACTGCGGGTCGCGGCCGATCGGCGCGTCGACGATCCAGTCGTCGGGCGTGCGGCCATGGACCAGCGCGAGGTACTCGCGGTGGACCTCGCGCGCCGCGATCATCCGCACCAGCGCGGTGACCGCCGCCAGCGTCTTGCCCACGACCATCAGCCCGGAGGTGTCCTTGTCGAGCCGGTGCACGATGCCGGCGCGCGGCAGCGTCGCGGCCTTGGCGTGGTGGGCCAGCAGCCCGTTCATCAGCGTGCCGGACCAGTTGCCCGCCGCGGGGTGCACGACCAGCCCGGCCGGCTTGTTCACCACCAGCAGGTGCTCGTCCTCGAAGACGATGTCCAGCGCCAGCGGCTCGGCGCGGAAGGCGAGCGCCTCCTCGGTCGGCACCAGCTCGACCTCGAGCACCTGGCCCAGCCGGGGCTTGCGCGACGCCTGCGAGACCACCTGGCCGTCGAGCGTGACGCAGCTGCGCTCGATCAGCCCCTGCAGGTGGCTGCGCGAGAACTCCGGCGCCAGCCGCACCAGCCATTTGTCCACGCGCAGCGCGAGCTCGTCGCGGCCGGCCTCGGCGCGGCGGCGCTCGGGCGCGTCGGCGCCGACGTCCTGGGCATCGTCCGGGGCGTCGCCGGGATGGGGGCCGGCGTCGCCGCCCGCCGTGGGATCGCCCGGATCACCCGGGTAAAGCCCGTCCTTCGCCGCCGGGTCGTGGCCGACCTGAACCATATAATCGCCGCTCCAATTTCAGAAGAGGGCCGCCGCTGCGCGGGCCCTGTGGACCATGATCGAGACTTGGGTGTTGCGCCGCCGGACCGCGGAATCTGTCGAGGCGTCCGGTTCCTGGCGCGCCGCGTGGCGCTGCGTGGCGATGACCGCCGCGACGGCCGCCGTGCTGGGGCTGGCGGCCTGTTCCTCGGCCCCCAAGGAGGACCCGAACTCCCAGGCCAACCTGGAGAAATTGTACGCAGAGGCCAAGGAGGACATGCTCTCCGGCTCGTACGACCGGGCGATCAAGACGCTGGAACGCATCGAGGGCCGCGCCGCCGGCACGACGCTGGGCCAGCAGGCGCAGCTGGACCTGGCCTGGGCCAACTACAAGAGCGGCGAGCGCGTGCAGGCCGTGACGGTGCTGGACCGCTTCATCAAGCTCAATCCGTCCAGCCCCGCGCTGGACTACGCGCTGTACATGAAGGGCCTGGTCAACTTCAACGACGACCTCGGCCTGTTCGGCCGCATCGCCCGCCAGGACATCAGCGAGCGCGACCAGCAGGCCGCGCGCGACTCGATGCAGGCGTTCAAGCAGTTGGTCGAGCAGTTCCCGGAGTCCAAGTACGCCGAGGACGGCCGCATCCGCATCGACTACATCACCAACAGCCTCGCGGCCTACGAGGTGCATGTGGCGCGCTACTACTACAACCGCGGCGCCTACCTGGCCGCGGCCAACCGCGGGCAGGCCGCGCTGCTGGAGTTCCAGTACGCGCCGGCGCTCGAGGAAGCGCTGTTCCTGATGATGCAGAGCTATGACCGCCTGGGCATGGAGCAACTGCGCGACGACACGCGCCGCGTGCTCACGGCGAGCTTCCCGGACAGCTCGTACCTCACCACCGGAAAGGCCAAGTCGAAAGACAAGGCCTGGTGGCAGATCTGGTGAGTTGAAACTCGCCATACGTCGTTGCTCGTGACCTTGCATAGCGCTGCTATGCGGCGGCCACTCCCGCCTAGTCTGGCAAGCTTCAGCCCACCAGATCTCGAGCAATAGACAACATCAAGCCCGCTTTCGAGCGGGCTTTTTCATTCGTGCGACGCCTTCAGCTCGGCGAGCCACGCCTGCGCCGTGGCCTCGTCCGGCACCTGCGTCATCGGCGGCAAGGCCTCGCGCAGGCGCTTGCCGTAGTGCGAGCCGGCCAGCCGGGGGTCGCAGACCACCAGCAGGCCGCGATCGGACTCGGTGCGGATCAGGCGACCCGCGCCCTGCTTCAAGGCGATCGCGGCCTCGGCGACGAAGTACTCCATGAACGGATTGCGGCCCGCGGATTCGAGCCGCGCGACCCGGGCCTCGACCAACGGATCGTTCGGCGGCGGAAACGGCAGCTTGTCGATCAGCACGCACTGCAAGGCGTCGCCGGGCACGTCGATGCCCTCCCAGAAGCTCGCCGACCCCACCAGCACCGACGCCGGCTGATCAATGAACTGCTGCAGCAGCTGCCGCTTGGGCATGGTGCCCTGCACCAGCACCTCGATGCGATGCCCGCCTTCCTCGAAACGCTGGCGCAGCACGTCCGCCACGGTCTGCAGTTGCCGCAGCGTCGTCGTCAGGATGAAGGTCCGCCCGCCCAGCTTCGCCGCCAGCCGCGCGCCCAGCCAGCCGACCGACTCGCCGTGATCGGGCTCCGACGGCTTCGGGAAATGCTTGGGCACGTACAGCCGCGCATGCGCCGCGTAGTCGAACGGGCTGCCGACGCGCAGCGTCCGCGCCTCGCCCAGGCCGGCGGGTTCGGTGAACCAGCTCAG
This sequence comes from Mitsuaria sp. GD03876, assembly GCF_029840635.1. Classification (GTDB taxonomy): domain Bacteria; phylum Pseudomonadota; class Gammaproteobacteria; order Burkholderiales; family Burkholderiaceae_C; genus Roseateles. The sequence goes on from NZ_JAOCCU010000008.1 coordinate 14,805, forward strand.
CGCCTCGTCCTCGCCCAGCGTCGCCGAGGTGAAGATCCAGGCCTTGGGCGTGCTCGCGAGCGCCTCCTGCATCGCCTCCCGGATGTCCAGCGGCGATTCCATCAGCCGCACCTGGTGCGTGCCGACATCGACCCAGCGCACCGCCCCGGCATCCGCGTCGCGCGCGAACAGTTGCGCCGACTTGTAGAGCTCGACCGCGCGCTCATGCAGCCGCGCCAGATCGGGCCCCACTTCCATCACCGTGGCCAGCGCGTCGACGCTCAGTTCGATCGCCTGCGCCACCTGCGACAGCGCCGCGTCGAACTCGGCGCGCCCGGCGCACTCGCTCCAGCGCAGCTTGAGCACGCCGCGCAGCTCGCGCCCGCCGGCGCACGCCAGCCGCAACGCGCGGGCCGCGCGTTCAACGCCGCCCGACACCGCCTGCCATTCCTGCAGCCCGCGCGCATGCGCCAGGCCCTGCGCGAGCATGTCGCGCGCGAAGTCGAACAGCTGCGCGCTGCCCAGCAGCCGGCCCAGGAAGTTCAGGCCGGCCTCGGGCAGTTGATGGGCCTCGTCGAAGATCGCGACCTCGACGCTGGGCAGCAGCTCGGCCACGCCGCTGTCGCGCAGCACCAGGTCGGCGAAGAACAGGTGGTGGTTGACGACGACCAGGTCCGCCTCCATCGCCTCGCGCCGCGCCTTCACGACGTGGCACTCGCGGTAGGACGGGCAGTCGGTGCCCAGGCAGTTGTCGCGCGTCGAGCTGACGATCGGGATCACCGGCGAGCGCTCGTCCAGGCCATCGATCTCGGAGAAGTCGCCGGTGTGCGTCGTCATCGCCCAGCGCTCGATGCGCGCCAGCTGCGCGACGGCGCGCCGGTCCGGCAGCTCGGCGCTGTGGCGCGCCTGCTGCAGCCGGTGCAAGCAGAGGTAACTCCCTCGCCCCTTCAGCAACGCCGCGCGCAGCGGCAGCGCGAAGGTGTCGAGCAGGCGCGGCAGGTCGCGCATGAACAGCTGGTCCTGCAGGCTCTTGGTCGCGGTGCTGATCAAGGTGCGGCCGCCGGCCAGCAGCGCGGGCACCAGGTACGCGAAGGTCTTGCCCACGCCGGTGCCGGCCTCGACCACCAGCGTCCCGCGTCCGGCGATCGCCTGCGCGACCGCGGCCGCCATGCGCCGCTGCGGCTCGCGCGGCGCGTAGCCGGGGCCATGTCGTGCCAGCGGACCGCCGGTGTCGAACGCGGCCGCCACCGATTGCTCGAGCTCGCCGGGCCGCAGCTCCTCGGCGGCCGCGCGCGCGCGCGACGCCGCCAGCGCCGGCGACGCCTCGGCCGCGCCCCACGGGGCATCGGCCATCAGGTCATCGGTCGTGTCGTCGATGTCGGGATCGTGACGATCAGGCCGGCTCATCGGGATCGCTGGCCCGCTCGAGCCGCGCGATCTCGTCGCGCAAGGCCAGGCGCTGCTTCTTGAGCCGGCGCAGCGTGAGCTCGTCGACCGGCGGCACGGCGACCTCGGCGCCGCCGCCCTCGAGGCCCGCGCCGGTGCCGAGCGCCGTCACCAGCGCGTCGATGCGGCCGTCCAGCTCGGCATGCGCCATGCGCAGCTCGATCAGACGGCGGGCGGGAGAGTGAAGTTGTTCATCCATAAACGGGGAACCACCCGACCGGGAGGCCGAGCCGCGCGATTATAGTTTTGGGATGAGTCGCAATACCCCAGGCTTTCGCCTCAGCGCCGCCACCGGCATCCATCGCGGCGATCGCCTGTATCAACAGGATCAGGTCCAGGTCATCCCCCACCCGCGCCAGAGCGGCTGCGTGCTGGGCATCGTCGCCGACGGCATGGGCGGCAAGAGCGGTGGCCGCAAGGCCGCCGACCAGGTGATCCTCACCGCGCAGCAGCTGTTCGAGCGCTTCGTCCCCGGCGAGGAGGACGAGGCCGAGCTGCTGCGCCAGATCGTCTCCGAAGCCCACCTGATGATCCGCCTCACCGCGATCTCGGCCGAGGAGGAACCCCACAGCACGCTGGCCGCCTTCCTGCTGACCAGCGACCGCCGCTGCTTCTGGATCCACACCGGCGACTCGCGGATCTATCTGTTCCGCGGCCCCAACCTGGTCACCCGCTCGCTGGACCAGTCCTACGTGCAGCGCCTGGTCGACGAAGGCCAGATCACCGACGACGAGGCCCTCGTCCACCCGCAGTCCAACCTGCTGACCGCCTGCCTGGGCACGGTGCAGGAACCGACGCCCGTCGAATCCTTCATCGAGCACATGGCCACCGGCGACAGCCTGATGGCCTGCAGCGACGGGCTGTGGCACTACTTCACCCCGGCGGAGCTCGGCACCGTGCTGCACAGCCTGCCGCCGCGCGATGGCGCGGAACTGCTGGTCAACAAGGCGCGGCAACGGGCCAAGGGCACCGGCGACAACCTGTCGATCGCGATCGTCCGGCTGGATCCGCTGGAGTGACCTGAGCGCCTCAGCGCTTCAGCGCTTGGGCAGCGCCTTGATGTCGGACGCCGACGGCGTCGGCAGGTGCGCCGCGGGCGGCTTGTAGTTCCTGGCGCCCGGCGTGGCGGCCGACGCCGCGGAAGCCGCCTTCTCCGCATGACGGGCCTGCAGCTCGCCGGCCTTGCGCTGGCGCTCCTGCGCCTTCTGGCGGCGCTCGGCGGCGGCCTCGCGGCGCTGCGCGGCCTCCGCGCGCGCCTGGGCCTCCTGTTGCGCCTGGCGACGTTGATGCAACTCCGGATTCGCGCGCGGCGTGCGGGCGCCCGGCGTCGCGGCCGGCGCGGAGGCCGGCTCCACCGCCTCGCGCACCGACTGCGTCTTGCGGCGCGCCTCGTCCTCCGCCGCCTCGCGTTCCTTCTGCTGGACCCGCTCCTTCGCCGCGGCGCTGCGGCGCAGTCGCTCCTCGGCATTGACCTGGTGTTCCGCGCGGTCCAGCGGACGCAGCTGGCGGATGCGCTCGTCGCGCGCCTCCTCCAGGCAGCCGGTCACGACGAAACGCGCGTTGCACTCGCGCAGCCTGGCCTGGTAGGCCTGCTCGACACGGGCACGGGCCGCGTCGATCTCGGCGCGGGTCATGTCGGCCGCGCGGGCGGTCGACGGCACGGCGCACAGCGCGCAGATCGCGGCCGGCGCGACGGCCGCGGCGGCAAGGACGGAGCGGAAAGTCATGCCCGCGATCATCGCATCCGTGGACGACGCTTCGGCCCTCGCGGCGGCCCGTGACTTCCCGTAGCGCAGGCCGCCACGCGGCAACCAAGCGCCGAAACGTCCGCGAAACGCCCCATTTCCCCTCCTCGGGGCGAGACGAAAAAACCTCAGGTCAGCCGGGTGTCGACCTCGCGGCGCTCCAGCGCCAGGTATTCCTTGGACTGCATCTCCTGCAGCCGCGACACGGTCCGCGGGAACTCGTGCGCGAGCGGGCCCTCGGTGTAGAGCTGGTCGGCCGGCACCGCCGCCGAGATGATCAGCTTCACGCGCCGGTCGTACAGCACGTCCACCAGCAGCGTGAAGCGGCGCGCCTCGCTGGCCAGCCGCGGCGGCATCGCCGGCACGTGGGACAGGATCAGCGTGTGGAACTGCGTCGCCAGCTCCAGGTAGTCGTTCTGCGAGCGCGGCCCGCCGCACAGCTCCGAGAACTCGAACCACACCACCCCGCCGGCGCGGCGCTTGGCGCGGATCTCGCGGTGCTCGATGTGCAGCAGCGGGTCCTCGTCGCGGGCTTCGGCCAGCGACTCGAAGGCCTCGGTCAGCGCGCGCTCGGTGTCCTCGTTCAGTGGCGTGTGATAGAGCTCGACGTGTTCCAGCGAGCGCTGCCGGTAGTCGGTGCCGTGGTCGACGTTGATGACCTCCAGGTGCTGCTTGAGCAGCTCGATCGCCGGCAGGATGCGGTCGCGGTGCAGCCCGTTCGGATAGAGCCCGTCAGGATGGAAGTTGGAGGTGGTGACGATCGACACGCGGTTGCGGAACAGCGAATCCAGCAGCCGGTACAGGATCATCGCGTCGGTGACGTCGGCGACGTGGAACTCGTCGAAGCAGATCAGCCGGAAGCGCCGCGCGATGCGCTTGCCCAGCTCTTCCAGCGGATCCTGGATGCCCTTGAGCTCCTGCAGTTCGCGGTGGACCTCGCGCATGAACTCGTGGAAGTGCAGCCGCGTCTTGCGCGTCAGCGGGACCGCCTGGAAGAAGCAGTCCATCAGGAAGCTCTTGCCGCGGCCGACGCCGCCGAACATGTAGACGCCGCGCGGCAGCGGCGGGCGCACCAGCAGCTTGGTCACCGCGTTGGAACGCCGCGCCTTGTAGTCGGCCCATTCGTCCTGGCAGCGCTGCAGCGCGGCCACGGCGCGCAGTTGCGCCGGATCGGCGGTGTAGCCGCGTTCGGCCAGGGTCTGGTGGTAGAGCTCGGTGACGGTGGTCATGCGGCGGCGGTCGGGTCGGAACGGTCAGGGGGACTCAAGAAAAAAGGGGCGACTCGCGCCGCCCCTTCCCTTGCGTCCGTTGCGCTTCGAGCCAGGGCTCAGAAGTTCAGCGTGCGCTTGTCGATGGCCAGCGCCGCTTCCTTGGTCGCCTCGCTCAGCGACGGGTGGGCATGGCAGATGCGGGCGATGTCCTCGGCCGAGGCCTTGAACTCCATCGCGACCACGGCTTCGGAGATCAGCTCCGAGGCCATCGGGCCGATGATGTGCACGCCCAGGATCTCGTCGGTCTTGGCATCGGCCAGGAACTTCACGAAGCCGGTCGTGTCGCCCAGCGCGCGCGCGCGGCCGTTGGCCAGGAACGGGAACTGGCCCGCCTTGTACGCCACGCCGTCCGCCTTGAGCTGCTGCTCGGTGCGGCCGACCCACGCGATCTCGGGGCTCGTGTAGATGACCCACGGGATCGTGTTGAAGTTGACGTGGCCGTGCTGGCCGGCGATGCGCTCGGCCACCGCGACGCCCTCTTCCTCCGCCTTGTGCGCCAGCATCGGGCCGCGCACGACGTCGCCCACCGCCCAGACGTTGGGCAGGTTGGTCTTGCACTCGTCGTCGACGACGATGGCGCCGCGCTCGTCGAGCTTCAGGCCCACGGCTTCCGGGTTCAGGCCGACGGTGTTGGCGACACGGCCGATCGAGACGATCAGCTTGTCCACCGCCAGCGTCTGCTCGGCGCCCTTGGCGTCGGTGTACTTCACGGTGACGCCGGACTTGCCGTTCTCGACGGACGTGATCTTCACGCCCAGCTCGATGTTCAGGCCCTGCTTCTTGAAGACCTTGGCGGCCTCCTTGGCCACGGATTCGTCAGCCGCGCCCAGGAACGCCGGCAGCGCTTCCAGGATGGTGACGTCCGCGCCCAGGCGGCGCCAGACCGAGCCCATTTCCAGGCCGATGACGCCCGAGCCGATCACGCCCAGCTTCTTGGGCACGGCCGGGATGCGCAGCGCGCCGTCGTTGGACAGGATGTTGGTCTCGTCGAACGGGGCACCCGGCAGCTGGCGGGCGTTGGAGCCGGTGGCGACGATCACGTGCCTGGCGGTGATCGTCTCCTCGGCGGCGCCGGCGACCTTGATCTCGTACGCGCCGTCCTTGGCGGCCGCGAACGAGCCGCGGCCGTGGAAGAACGTGACCTTGTTCTTCTTGAACAGGTACAGGATGCCGTCGTTGTTCTGCTTCACGACGGTGTCCTTGCGGCCGATCATCTTGGCGATGTCGATCTTCAGGTCGTTCATCGAGATGCCGTGGTCGGCGAAGCCGTGGCCGGCGTGCTCGAAGTGCTCGCTGGACTGCAGCAGGGCCTTGGACGGGATGCAGCCGACGTTGGTGCAGGTGCCGCCAGGGGCGGGACCGCCCTTGTCGTTCTTCCACTCGTCGATGCAGGCCGTGTTGAAGCCCAGCTGCGCCGCGCGGATCGCCGCGATGTAGCCGCCGGGGCCGCCGCCGATGACGACGACGTCGAATTGCTTGCTCATGTCGTTGTCGTCCCGGGCTTAGATGTCGAACAGCAGGCGCGAAGGATCCTCGAGGGCATCCTTCATCGCGACCAGGCCCAGCACGGCTTCGCGGCCGTCGATGATGCGGTGGTCGTAGGACATCGCCAGGTAGTTGATCGGACGGATCACGATCTGGCCGTTCTCGACGACGGCGCGGTCCTTGGTCGCGTGCACGCCCAGGATGGCCGACTGCGGCGGGTTGATGATCGGCGTGGACAGCATCGAGCCGAAGGTGCCGCCGTTGGAGATCGAGAAGGTGCCGCCGGTCATCTCCTCGATGCCGAGCTTGCCTTCCTGGGCCTTCTTGCCGAACTCGGCGATCTTCTTCTCGATGTCGGCGAAGCTCATCTGGTCCGCATTGCGCAGGATGGGCACGACCAGGCCGCGCGGCGAGCCGACGGCGATGCCGATGTCGAAGTAGCCGTGGTAGACGATGTCGTTGCCGTCGACCGAGGCGTTCAGCACCGGGTACTTCTTCAGCGCGTGGACCGCGGCCTTGACGAAGAAGCTCATGAAGCCCAGCTTCGTGCCGTGTTCCTTGGTGAAGCTGTCCTGGAACTTCTTGCGCAGCTCCATCACCGGGGCCATGTTCACTTCGTTGAACGTGGTCAGGATGGCGTTGGTCGATTGCGACTGCAGCAGGCGCTCGGCGATGCGGGCGCGCAGGCGGCTCATCGGCACGCGCTGTTCCGGGCGGTCGCCCAGGTTGGCGGCCACCGGCGCGGCGACGGCCTGTAGCGGGGCCTTGGCCGGAGCGGCCGGGGCCTGCACCGGCGCCGGGATCGCGGCCGGCTTGGCGCCGCCCTCGATCGCGCCCAGCACGTCGCCCTTGGTCACGCGGCCATCCTTGCCGGTGCCGGCGACGGAGCCGGCGGCCAGGCCGTTGTCGGCCATGATCTTCGCGGCGGCGGGCATCGCGACGCCGGCCTTGCTGTCCGACGAGGCGGCAGCGGCGGCCGGAGCCGGGGCGGCCGCGGCGGGGGCCGGGGCGGCAGCGGCCGGAGCGGCGGCGCCGGCCTTGCCTTCGGAGTCGATCTTGGCGATGACCTGGTCGGAGGTCACGGTGCCGCCGTCGGCGACGACCAGTTCGGCCAGCACGCCGGCGGACGGGGCCGGCACTTCCAGCACGACCTTGTCGGTCTCGATCTCGATCAGGATCTCATCGATCGCCACGGCGTCGCCGGGCTTCTTCTTCCACTGCAGCAGGGTCGCCTCGGCGACGGACTCGGACAGCTGGGGGACTTTGACTTCAACGATTGCCATGATGTTTGTTCTTTCTTACTTGGTCAGCACGAAGCCCTTCAGCTTGCCGAAGGCCTGCTCCAGCAGCGCCTTCTGCTGCTCCTGGTGCAGGTGCGCGTAGCCCACGGCCGGCGAGGCCGAGGCCGGGCGGCCGGCGTAGCCGAGCTTCTGGCCGTCGGCCATGTTCTCGTGGATGTAGTGCTGCACGAAGAACCAGGCGCCCTGGTTCTGCGGCTCGTCCTGGCACCACACGATCTCGGCGAGGTTGGGGTACTTCTTGAGCTCGGCCGCGAACGCCTTGTGCGGGAACGGATACAGCTGTTCCACGCGGATGATGGCGACGTCCTTCTTCTCGCCGCGGGCCTTCATCAGGTCGTAGGCGACCTTGCCCGAGCAGGCGATCACGCGCTTGACCTTGCCCGCGTCGATGTCGGCGCTGGTCTCACCGATGACGGTGCGGAACTCGCCCTTGGTGAACTCGCTGACCGGCGAGGTCGCGTCCTTGGCGCGCAGCAGCGACTTCGGCGTCAGGATGACCAGCGGCTTGCGGAACATGCGCAGCATCTGGCGACGCAGCAGGTGGAAGATCTGCGACGCGCTCGTCGGCTGGACGACCTGCATGTTGTTGTCCGCGGCCAGCTGCATGAAGCGCTCCAGGCGGGCCGAGCTGTGCTCGGGGCCCTGGCCTTCATAACCGTGCGGCAGCATCATCGTCAGGCCGTTGGCGCGGCCCCACTTCACTTCGCCCGAGGCGATGAACTGGTCGATGACGACCTGCGCGCCGTTGACGAAGTCGCCGAACTGCGCTTCCCAGATCGTCAGCGTGTGCGGGTCGGCGGCGGCGTAGCCGTACTCGAAGCCCAGCACCGCCTCTTCCGACAGGATCGAGTCGATGACGACGAACGGCGCCTGGCCGTCGGCCACGTTCTGCAGCGGGATGTAGGTGCCTTCGTCGAAGCGCTCGCGGTTCTGGTCGTGCAGCACCGCGTGGCGGTGCGTGAACGTGCCGCGGCCGCAGTCCTCGCCGGACAGGCGCACCGGGTAGCCCGACGCCACCAGCGACGCGAAGGCCATGTGCTCGCCCATGCCCCAGTCGACGTTGATGTCGCCGCGGCCCATGGCGGCGCGGTCGGCGATGACCTTCTCCACCAGCGTGTGGGCCTTGAAGCCGGCCGGCAGCGTGGTGATCTTCTCGGACAGGCGCTTCCACTCGGCCACCGGCAGCGCGGTGTCGCAGCTGTCGGTCCACTTCTTGCCCAGGAACGGCGTCCAGTCGGTCGCGTACTTGCTCTTGAAGTTGGTCAGCACCGGGTCGACGGTGTGGCGGCCTTCGTCCATGGCGGCGCGGAAGGCCTTGACCATGCCGTCCGGACCGTCGGCGGCCAGGACGCCCTGGGCCACCAGCTTCTCGCCGTACAGCTTGCGCGTGCCGGGGTGCTGGCCGATCTTCTTGTACATCAGCGGCTGCGTCAGCGCGGGCGTGTCCTGCTCGTTGTGGCCCAGCTTGCGGAAGCAGACGATGTCGACGACGACGTCCTTCTTGAACTCCTGGCGGTAGTCCAGCGCCAGCTGCGTGCACAGCACGACCGCTTCCGGATCGTCGCCGTTCACGTGCAGCACCGGGGCCTCGATCATCTTGACGACGTCGGAGCAGTACAGCGTCGAGCGGGTGTCGCGCGGGTCGCTGGTGGTGAAGCCGATCTGGTTGTTGATGACGATGTGGACGGTGCCGCCGGTGTAGTAGCCGCGGGTCTGCGCCAGCGCCAGCGTCTCCATCACGACGCCCTGGCCGGCGAAGGCCGCGTCGCCGTGCACCAGCACGGGCAGCACCTGCTCGCCGGTCTTGTCGCCGCGGCGGTCCATGCGGGCCTTGACCGAGCCCTCGACGACCGGGTTCACGATCTCCAGGTGCGACGGGTTGAAGGCCAGGCTCAGGTGGACGGGGCCGCCGGGGGTGGTCACGTCGCTGGAGAAGCCCTGGTGGTACTTCACGTCGCCGGAGGGCAGGTCCTCGGGGGCGGTGTGGTCGAACTCGGCGAACAGGTCCTTGGGCATCTTGCCCAGCGTGTTCACCAGCACGTTCAGGCGGCCGCGGTGGGCCATGCCGATGACGATTTCCTGGACGCCGCGCACGCCGGCGCACTTGACCAGCTCGTCCATCGAGACGATGAAGCTCTCGCCGCCTTCGAGCGAGAAGCGCTTCTGGCCGACGTACTTCGTGTGGAGGTAGCGCTCCAGGCCTTCGGCGGCCGTCAGGCGCTCCAGGATCTGCTGCTTCTTCTCGGCCGTGTAGGTCGGCTTGGAGCGGATCGCCTCGAGGCGCTCCTGCCACCAGCGCTTCTCGGTCGGCTCGGTGACGTGCATGAACTCGGCGCCGACGGAGCCGCAGTAGGTGTCACGCAGGGCCTGCACGATCTCGCGCAGGGTCATGCGCTCGGCCTTGGTGAAATAGGTGTTGGTCGCGCTGAAGGTCCGGTCCATGTCGGCTTCGGTGAGGCCGTAGGACGAGGGTTCCAGTTCCGCGATCTTGGGGCGCTCGACGCGCTTGAGCGGGTCCAGGTCGGCCCAGCGCGAGCCCAGCGTGCGGTACGCGGCGATCAGCGACTGGACATGCACCTGCTTGCCGGCCACTTCGAGCTCGGCGGAGGAGACCTGGTTGTTGAAGGCGTTGGCCTTGGCGCGCTGCGCGAAGGACTCGATCACCGGGGCGTGGGCGACGTCGCGTTTGTCGCTGCCGTCCACCGCGGGGACGTGCTGCAGCGCGTCGAAGTAGGCGCGCCAGTTGTCGGGCACGGCGCCCGGGTTGTCGAGGTACTGTTCGTACATTTCCTCGACGTAAGGGGCATTGCCCCCGAACAGGTAGGAGTTCGACCTGTATTGCTGCATCATCTTTCGCTCACCTCTGCCCCGGCTTCCAGGGCTATCGGCTGGTTAACAAACCTTCCGCGACACGGCTTGACCGGTTGGCGGATTGCGACCCGCCTTTGCTGTTGCCAGAAAAGGGGACGGGAAGGACCAGAAGTCACAAGCGCAGGACTGTAGCACCACGACCGTTCCGGTGCTGTTGCGGGTTCGCCCAATTTTTGTGCACGGTGTCCATGACGCAGATCAATCATTTGAGTCAGGGCGCATGACAAACGTTTGCGGTCATCCAACCCAAAGAAGTAGACTGGTGGATGGCGTACCGCCCCGAGATTGAATGGCGGACTGCCTGGGACACAGGAGATCCCACATGCAAGTTCGAGTCGTCGACTACCGCGCCGCGGATGCGGCCGAGCAATTCACCCGCTCCCTGCACGAGACCGGGTTCGGCGTCCTGGTGAACCACCCGCTGCCGCAGGAGCTGGTCGAGAAGATCTACGCCGACTGGCTCGGCTACTTCAACGGGACCGAGAAACACGAGCTGGCGTTCTCCAAGGAGACCCAGGACGGCTACTTCTCGACCGAGATCTCGGAGACGGCCAAGGGCCACACGCAGAAGGACATCAAGGAGTACTTCCACATCTATCCGTGGGGAAGGATGCCGGCGTCGCTGAAGGACGACGCGATGCGCTACTACCGCATCGCCAACGACCTGGCGGCGGAGCTGCTGTCGTGGGTGGAGGCGCACACGCCGGCGGACATCGCGAAGAACTATCGCGAGCCGCTGTCCAACATGATCAAGGACAGCCGGCTGACGCTGCTGCGGGTGCTGCGGTATCCGCCGCTGACGGGCAACGAGCCGGCGGGCTCGCTGCGCGCGGCGGCGCATGGCGACATCAATTTGCTGACGATCCTGCCGGCGGCCAACGAGCCGGGGCTGCAGGTGCAGGGCAAGGATGGCGAGTGGGTCGACGTGCCCGGCGACTTCGGGATGTTGATCATCAACATCGGCGACATGCTGCAGGAGGCGTCGCAGGGGTATTACCCGTCGACGCAGCACCGCGTGGTGAATCCGACGGGTGAAGGCGCGAAGAAGAGCCGCGTGTCGCTGCCGCTGTTCCTGCACCCGCGCGAGGACGTGGTCCTGTCGGACCGCTACACCGCGCACGAGTACCTGGAAGAGCGGCTGCGGGAGCTGGGCGTCAAGACCTGACGCCCAGCGTTCAGAGCCTCACAGGCTCTTCAGGGGCACGACGTCCTTGCCCTTGAAGGTGAACACCGTGACGGCCGACGACTTCAGGTCGTGCTTCTCGTCATAGGCGTATTCGCCGGCGACCCCGGTGAAGGACGACTTGGCGAGGTGCTCTCCCACCTTCTTGGGATCGGTCGACTGGGTCGCTTCCATCGCGCCGGCCAGCAGGTACGCGCCGTCGTAGAACGACGCGGCGTAGGTCAGCGGATCGCGCTTGAACTCGGCCTTGTACTTGTCGATGAACTGCTTGCCCTTGGCGCTGCGGTCGATCAGCGCGCCGCCCTGGGTGCAGTAGACGTTCATGTCGCCGGCGACCTGGGACAGCGTGGCGGTCTCGGTCGAGCAGATGCCGTCGCCGCCCAGCAGCGGCGCGGTGATGCCCAGGCCGCGCATCTGGCGCAGCATCGGGCCGCCCTGGGCCGAGTAGCCGCCGTAGAACACGGCGTCGGGCTTGGCGGCCTTGACGGCGGTCAGGATGGAGCTGAAGTCCGTCGCCTTGTCGTTGGTGAATTCCTTGGCCACGACCTTGATGCCGAGCTTGGCGGCCTGCGCGGTGAATTCCTGGGCGACGCCCTGGCCGTAGGCGGTGCGGTCGTCGATGACGGCCACGGTCTTGACCTTCAGGTCCTGCGCGGCATAGACGGCCATCTTGGCGCCGAGCTGGTTGTCGGTGGCGCCGATGCGGAACAGGTTGGACTGGTTGGGCTGCTGCGTGATGCGCGGGTTGGAGGCCACGGTCAGCACGATGACGCCGCCGTCGGAGAACACGCGCGACGCCGGCATCGTGACGCCCGAGTTGTACGGGCCCAGGACGAACTTGATCTTCTTGTCGACCAGCGCCTGCGCGACCTGCACGCCCTGGCGCGGATCGGCGACGTCGTCGTTGACGTCGAGCTCGAGCACCACCGGCTTGCCGCCGATCTTGACGCCCTTGGCGTTGAGTTCCTTGATCGCGAGGGCGGCGCCGTCGCGGTTGTCGATGCCGTAGCCGGCCTGGGGGCCGGTCACCGGGCTCATGAACCCGATGCGCACGCGTTCCTGCGCTTGCGCGCCCAGCGCGACGAAGCCGGCGGCGAGCGCCAGCGCTGTGAGAGTGGTCTTCTTCATCGTTGTCTTCCTCGGTAAGGGAGACCGCGAGTCTACGAAATGGGGCGTCGGTCGACCACGTCTACAGTCATGCATGGCCCGAGCCCCCTCTTCCGGCCGCGTCGTCTGGATCCATCCGGAGGCGCCGCCCAAGCCTCCCGTCGGCGCGCCGTGCAACGGCTGCGGCGTCTGCTGCCTGGCCGAGCCCTGCCCGCTCGGCGCGATGGTCAGTCTCAAGCGCGAAGGCGCCTGCCGCGCGCTGGTGTGGTCCGACGCGGACCGGCAGTACCGCTGCGGCATGCTGGTGCATCCGACGCGCTATGTGGGCTTGCGCACCTTGCGGCCCGACGGGCTCGTGAACCGCCTGATCCGGCGCTACGTGCGGCGCCTGATCGCCGCGGGCATCGGCTGCGACGCGGAGCTCGAGCCGCAGCCGCCCCCGGAGAAGCGCTAAGCAACGCCCGCCCCCGACGGGACTAGCATCGTCCGCGCTCGCCTGACCCAGGCTTCACGGAGTCCGCCCATGTCTCGCATCCCGAGAGCTTCCCGCTTCGTCCGCGCCCGCGTGGCGCTGTCCCTGGCCGTCGCGCTCGGCGCGTCGGCCGCGCTGTCCACCGCCCAGGCCGTCCCGCTGCGCTGGGCCGCGCAGAACGACGTGCTGACGCTGGATCCGCATTCGCAGGACCACACCACCACCACCGCGATCCTGCAGCACGCCTACGAGGGCCTGACCCGCTACAGCGAGACCTGGGAGATCGAGCCCTGCCTGGCCACGAAGTGGACGACGGTCAGCCCGACGCAGGTCCGATTCGAGCTGCGCAAGGGCGTCAAGTTCCACGACGGCTCGCCCTTCACCGCGGACGACGTGATCTTCAGCTTCAACCGCATCCGGCAGCCGCAAGGCACGATGCAGATCTACGTCACCGGCATCAAGGAGATCCGCAAGATCGACGACTTCACCGTCGACCTGATCCTGGAGTCGCCGCAGCCCATCCTGCTGCGCAACCTGATCGACTTCCGGATCATGAGCAAGGCCTGGGCCGAGAAGAACAAGGCGACCCAGATGGCCGATTACAAGGCCAAGGACGAGAACTACGCCAGCCGCCACGCCGCGGGCACCGGCCCCTACGAGATCACCTCCTGGCAGCCGGACCAGAAGGTCTCGATGGTCATCAACAAGGCCTGGTGGGACAAGAACAAGGGCAACATCACCGAGGTCAGCTACATCCCGATCAAGTCGGACCCGACGCGCGTCGCGGCGCTGACCTCGGGCGACGTGGACCTGCTGACCGACGTGCCCACGCAGGACGTCGGCGCGCTCAAGGCCGACGCCAAGCTCAAGACCATCGACGGCCCCGAGACCCGCACCATCTTCTTCGCGATGGACCTGGGCAGCGACGAGCTGCGCGGCGCCTCGGTCAAGGGCAAGAACCCGTTCAAGGACGTCCGCGTGCGCGAGGCGCTGTCGCTGGCCATCGACCGCGAGGCGATCAAGCGCAGCATCATGCGCGGCCTGTCGGTGCCCGCGGCGCTGATGGTCGCGCCCGGCGTGCACGGCTACGACGCCGCGCTGGACAAGCCGCTGGCGCCCGACCTCGCCAAGGCGAAGAAGCTGCTGGCCGACGCCGGCTATCCCAACGGCTTCGAGCTGCCGCTGAACTGCCCCAACAACCGCTACGTCAACGACGAGAAGATCTGCCTGGCCGTCGTGTCCATGTGGAGCAAGATCGGCGTCACCGCGCGGCTGACGGCGCAGCCGATGTCGCAGCACAGCCAGCTGTTCCAGCGCTTCGAGGCGCCGCTGTTCATGCTCGGCTGGGGCGTGTCCACCCGCGACGCGCTGTACGCGATGCAGGCGCTGGCGCGCACCCGCAGCGGCGGCGCGGACGGCAGCTTCAACTTCTCCAAGGTCAGCGATCCGGAACTCGACAAGCTGATCGACGCCGCCAAGAGCGAGATCGACGTCGCCAAGCGCGACGCGCTGCTGCGCGACGGGCTGCTGCGCATCCGCGACCAGGTGCTGTTCATCCCGCTGCACCACCAGGTGCGGCCGTGGGCGATGCGCGCCACCCTGCAGACGCTGCACCGCGCCGACGACCGGCCGCAGGCGCGCTTCACGACGATCAAGTAGCGCGGCGCATTTCCTTCCTCGGCGAGCGGCATTTCCGGCCCGCCCTTGGGGCAATCCCCGAGGCCGGGCCGGTCCTGCATCGGGCCGCCCGCGGCTAGCATCCGGCGACTTCACGTGTTCTTAACGACGTTGCCAAGGAGCCACCGCTCATGTCGAGGATCTCTTCCGGACCGACCCGGTCCGCGCGCACCACCCCCACTGCCCGCACCGTGCTGGGCGCTGCCGTCCTGGCGGCCCTCGCCTCGCTGGCCTGCACCCTGCCCGCCCAGGCCGCGCCTCTGCGCTGGGCCGCGCAGAACGACGTGCTGACGCTGGATCCGCAGTCGCAGAACCACAGCACCACCAACGCGATCGCGCAGCATGCCTACGAGGGCCTGACCCGCTACGACCGCCAGTACCAGGTCGAGCCCGCGCTGGCCACGAAGTGGACCCAGACCAGCCCGACGAGCTGGCGCTTCGAACTGCGCAAGGGCGTCAAGTTCCACGACGGCTCGCCGTTCACCGCGGACGACGTGGTCTTCTCCTTCCACCGCATCAAGCAGCCGGTGGGCACGATGCACCCGTTCGTGGCCGGCGTGGCCGACATCAAGAAGGTCGACAGCCACACCATCGACGTGATCCTGGCCGCGCCCAATCCGATCGTGCTGCGCCAGTTCGTCGACTTCCGCATCATGAGCAAGACCTGGGCGGAGAAGAACAAGGCGATCAACCTGCCCGACTTCAAGGCCAAGGAAGAGACCTTCGCCACGCGCAACGCCAACGGCACCGGCCCGTACCGGATCACCGGCTGGCAGCCGGACCAGCGCATCACGATGGTCCAGAACAAGGACTGGTGGGACGCGAAGAACGCGACCAACGTCGACGAGGTGATCTACACGCCGATCAAGTCCGACCCGACCCGCGTGGCCGCGCTGCTGTCGGGCGACGTGGACCTGCTGTCCGACATCCCGACGCAGGACGTCGGCCGGCTCAAGGCCGACGCCAAGCTCAGCGTCGCCGAGGGCAGCGAGACGCGCACGATCTTCATCGGCATGGACCAGGGCAGCGAGCAGCTCAAGGGCTCGAACGTCACCGGCAAGAACCCGTTCAAGGACAAGCGTGTGCGCGAGGCGATGTCGCTGGCCATCGACCGCGAGGCGATCAAGCGCGCGACGATGCGCGGGCTGTCGCTGCCCGCCGGGATCATGGTCGCGCCGGGCGTCAACGGCAACGCGCCCGACATCGACGTGCCCGCCAAGGTCGACGCCGAGCGGGCGAAGAAGCTGCTGGCCGAGGCCGGCTACCCGAACGGCTTCGAGGTGCCGATGAACTGCCCCAACAACCGCTACGTCAACGACGAGGAGATCTGCCTGGCGGTCGTGTCGATGTGGAGCAAGGTGGGCATCAAGGCGCGGCTGCAGACCGAGTCCTTCAGCACCTTCAGCCCCAAGCTGCAGGCCTTCGAGTACCCGCTGTTCCTGTACGGCTGGGGCGTGCCGACCTACGACGCGCTGTACACGATGCAGTCGCTGGCGCGCACCCGCGTGGGCGGCGCCGACGGCAGCGGCAACTACTTCCGGCTGAGCGACGCCAAGCTCGACCAGATCATCGATGCCGCCAAGGTCGAGGGCGACGTGGCCAAGCGCAACGCGCTGCTCAAGGAGGGCCTGGTCCGCATCCGCGACGAGGTGTTCTTCATCCCGCTGCACCACCAGGTGCGGCCGTGGGCGATGAAGAAGACGGTCACCACGCCGCACCGCTCGGACGACCGACCCGAGGCGCGCTTCACGACGATCAAGTGAGGCTCGCGGCGGCCCTGGCCGGGTAGAGTACGGCACCCCGCAGCCAGGGCCGCCCCCATGTACGTCGACACGCTCACCATCGAGAACCTGAGGTCCCTCGCCGCCGCCGAGCTCGAGCTGAACCGGCCCGGCACGCCCGACCTCAAGTTCCCCAACGTGAACGTGCTGCTGGGCGGCAACGGCCGCGGCAAGACCACCGTGCTGCGCGCCGCCGCGCTGGCGACGCTGGGACCGCTGCTCAGCGCGTCCTCCGGCTACGTGCCCGACACCCTCATCCGCCGCACGGCCAAGGCCGTTCCCAAGGGCAAGCCGGCGCCGGGCGCGCGGCTGCAGGCGACGCTGACGGCGACCGGCGCGGACTTCCCGGCGCCGAACGGCAAGAAGTCGACGCGCCAGGACGTGCGCCTGACCCTGACCACCACCGTCGAGCCGCTGGGCACCACCGAGCGGCTGGGCTGGGACGTCGAGCCGCGCGCGCTGGCCAGGGACGTGGAGCTCGCGCAGTTCGACGAGCGCGGCTCGTCGTTCTTCGTCGTCGGCTACGGCGCGAGCCGGCGCGTGGAGACCTCGGCGCGCGTCGACGAAAGCGCGCGCGCCAAGAATCGCCTCAAGCGCTACGAGCGCGTGGCCAGCCTCTTCGAGGACGAGGTCACGCTGATGCCGCTGTCCTACTGGCTGCCGCGTTACGCCGAGCGCAACAAGGGCCGCTACACGCAGGTGGTGAGGCTGATGAACGCGCTGCTGCCGGGGTCCTGCCGCATGGACCTGGAGGCCTCCACGTCGAGCGCGGGCGTGGCCGAGCACCTGTTCGTGATGAACGGCGTGAGCCTGCCCTTCCGCGCGCTGTCGGACGGCTTCCGCGCCTACGTCGGCTGGATCGGCGACATGCTGTACCACGTGTGCATGGGCGCGGGCACCGGCCTGAAGCTGCAGGAGATCGAAGGCGTCGTGCTGGTGGACGAGATCGACCTGCACCTGCATCCGGAATGGCAGCGCGTGGTCGTGCCGACGCTGGCGGAAGCGCTGCCGAAGGTGCAGTTCATCATCACCACGCACAGCCCGCTGGTCGTGGGCTCGCTGCAGGGGCGCAACCTGTTCCTGCTCGACGACGAGGACGGCGCGACGGTGGTCAAGCGGCTGCCCGAGCGGGTGCACGGCAAGAGCGCCGAGCAGATCCTGCTGTCGCCCTACTTCGGCCTGGAGACCACGCGCGCGCCCGAGGTGGCGCAGGCGCTGAAGACGCTCGAACAACGCGCCACCGCGGGCGACAGCGCCGCGTCCGCCGGGTATCTGCAGCTGCTGTCGGGCAGCCTGCAGTCGGAGGACGTGAAGGCGATCCTCGCGCCGCGCTCGACCGCGCGCGCGGCCGCGGCGCGCCGTGCCTCGCTGGCGCCCAAGCCCGCCGCGAAGCCGGCCGCGAAGCCCGCGGCGAAACCGGCCGCCAAGCCGGCCGCCAAACCCGTCGCGAAGCCCGCCGCGCGAACGGCGGCGAAACCGGCCGCCGCCGCGAAGAAGGCGCGGCGATGAGGCGCTACCCCATCGGGCGCCAGAAACTGCTCGACGACATCGAGGTCGAACGTCCGCGCTGGCTCAAGCGCGCCGAGGCGCGCACCGCGCAGTACGTCGCCGACGGCGACTACACCGGCGGCAAGGAGTTCTGGAGCGAGATCAAGGCGGTCTACATCCGCCTGCAGCACGAGAAGTGCGCGTACTGCGAGACGCGGCTGCAAGGCGCGGCCTTCGCGATCAAGGTCCATGAGGTGGAACACTTCCGCCCCAAGCAGAGCGTCAAGGCCTGGCCAAGCCCGAGCGCCGCGCACCTGCAAGGGTTCGTGCCGCCGGGCCCGGTCGGGAGCGCGTCGCCGGTCGGTTACTACAAGCTGGCCTACCACCCCTTCAACTACGCGATCGCCTGCACGCGCTGCAACTCGACGCTGAAGTCCAACTACTTCCCGGTGGGCGGACCGCGCCAGACCGACGGCCACGACCCGTCGCTGATGCATGGCGAGAAGCCGCTGCTGGTCTACCCGATCTCCGACATCGACGACGACCCGGAGGAGCTGATCACCTTCGAGGGCGTGCTGGCGGTACCGAAGCGGCGCTCGGGGCCGGACCGGGACCGCGCCCTCGTGACGATCGCGTTCTTCCAGCTGAACCACCAGGACCTGACGACGCGGCGCGCCGAGTCGCTGGCCGCGCTGTGGCTGAGCCTGGAGGCGATGGCGGCGCTGCCCGCGGGCCATCCGATGGCGGCGCAGTACCTCGCGGCGATCGACCGCGCCTGCGCGCCCGGCGGCGAGTTCAGCGCCTGCATGCGCGCCTTCCGCGACCTGCACGGCACCCGGCCGGACTTCGCCCGGCAACTGGGCGAGGCGGCCAACACCTTGACGCCCGCCTGAGCGACACGGCGCTCCGCTACAGTCCGCCCCGGCCCCGGCACGATCGGGCCGCGGCCGCGATCACAACACCGATCTCCAGGGAGTTCTTCAATGCCTCACACCGTCCTGTCGACGGGCCGCCGCCTGCGCGCGCTGCCCGCCGTCCTCGCGCTCGTCGCCACCACGCTGGGCGCCACCGCCGCCCATGCCGCCGACCCGGGCTGGGTCGCCAACCGCCAGGTCAAGAAGATCGTCGTCACCATGCAGGGCGGCTTCAACGTCCTCGTCTCGCCGGGGCTCACGGGCTGCACGTCCCAGAGCGGCTACGGCGACACCTGGGCGTCCATCTACCCGACCCACCCCGGCGTCAACCGCATGATGGCGCTGCTGATGACGGCGCAGACCTCCGGCAAGCGCGTCAACCTCTACTTCTACGACAACAACTGCAGCGTCTCCGAGGCCGTCCTGAACGAGGACTGAGCACCGGGCGCGCTTCGCGCTCATCGGCGGCGCCCGTCCCGGACGGCGCCGCCAGCTTCAAGGCCGGCTTCAAGCCGAGCCGCCCGCGGCCAACCGCGGCGGCTTGGTCCAGGCCAGCAGCGCCTCGACGAGCTCGGCCGGCACGATCGGCTTGCCGACATGCGCGTCCATGCCGGCGGCCAGGCAGGCCTGCCGGTCCTCGTCCATCGCCGCCGCCGTCATCGCCACGATCGGCAGCCCCGCGCCCTGCGGCAGCAGCCGGATGCAGCGCGCCGCCTCGATGCCGCCCATCTCCGGCATCTGCATGTCCATCAGCACCAGGTCGAAGGCGCGCTCGCGCACCAGGTCCACCGCCTGCAGCCCGTTGCCCGCGACCGTCACCACCAGCCCGCCCAGCTCCAGGAAGGCCTGCGCCACCTGCTGGTTGACCGGATCGTCCTCCACCAGCAGCACCTGCGCGCCGCGCAGCGGCCGCAGCGATTCCTCCAGCGTCTGCCCCAGCGGCCGGGCCACCGGCGGCGGCGCGTGGCCATGCTGCAGCCGCACGACCGCCTCGAACAGCCGCGACGGCGTCACCGGCTTGGCCAGCACCTCCAGGCCCTCGCGCGGTCCCAGCTCGTCCGTCACCGCGTCCAGGTGGTGCGGCCCCGCCAGCACGACGACGCGCGGCGGCGGCAGGCCCCGCGCCTCGCCCAGCGCCAGGACCTGCGCCAGCACCTCGCGCGCGCCGGTCTTCCAGTCGAGCACCAGCAGCTCGTACGGCGCCTCGTGCCCCGCGGCGCGCTGCCACTTGAACGCCGCGTCGTCGACGAAGGCCGCCGCGCTGACCTGGAAGCGCCAGCTCGACAGCATCTGGCTCCAGGCCTCGCGCTCGGTCGGCTGGCCGTCCATCACCAGCGCGCGCATGCCGCGGATCCGGTACAGGTCGCGCCGCGGCGCGCCCGCGGCCGGCATGCCGAACCAGGCGCTGAAGCGGAAGGTCGAGCCCTGCCCCAGCGTGCTGTCGACGGCGATCTCGCCCGCCATCAGCCCCACCAGCCGCCGGCAGATCGCCAGCCCCAGCCCGGTGCCGCCGAAGCGCCGCGCCGTGCCGGTCTCGCCTTGGGCGAAGGCCTCGAACAGCCGCTCGCGGGTCTCGGGGCTCATGCCGATGCCGGTGTCGCGCACCGACAGGCCCAGCTCGACGCGGTCCGGCTCGCGCGCGCGCGCCTCGACGCGGATCACGATCTCGCCGCGCGGGGTGAACTTGATCGCGTTGCCCACCAGGTTGTTCAGCACCTGCGTCAGCCGGAAGGCATCGCCGACGACACGCGGCGGCACGTCCCGGTCGATGTCGAAGACCAGGTCCAGGCCGGTCTCCTCCAGCCGCGCCGAGAACAGCTCGCCGACGTTCTCGATCACCTCCTCGACGCCGAACTCCTCGGCCTCCAGGCTGATCTTGCCGGCCTCGACCTTGGAGTAGTCCAGGATGTCGTTGAGCAGCGCCAGCAGCGCCTTGGACGACGCATGGGCCTTGCCGACGTACTCGCGCTGCCGGCCTTCCAGCGGTCCCTGCAGCGCCAGGTGCGTCAGCCCGATCACCGCGTTCATCGGCGTGCGGATCTCGTGGCTCATGCTGGCCAGGAACAGGCTCTTGGCCGCGTTGGCGCGCTGCGCCTCGTCGCGCGCGAGCGCCAGTTCGGCCGCGCGCCGGCGCTCGCGGCCATGCGTGTCGGCCAGCCGCGCGTACAGCACGGCGTTCTCCAGCAGCAGCTCCACCAGCACCGCGCTGCAGGCCAGCAGGCCGTAGACCCGGCCGGCGTAGAAGCCCAGGTCGTAGCGGCCGCCGTTGAGCATCGCCGACAGCGCGATGTCGCACAGCCACGCCACCAGCACCACCATCAGGCCCAGGTCCAGCATGCTCGCGCCGCGGCGTCGCGGCAGCAGCGCGGCCAGCGCGCCGATGCACAGCGCCCACACCGTGCCGACGGCCACCAGCATCGTCGGCGTGTAGCGGCTGCCGGCCATGATCGCCGGCAGCGCCGCGTGGCCGAGCGTCGCCAGCGCGGTCAGGCCCAGGCCGAGCGCCAGCGCGAGGACCGGCGCGGCGATCGCGACGCGGCGGCCCTTGGCGGGGGAGGCGACGGCGGCGGGATCGACCTGGCCGCTCGCGTCGACGGCGGGCGCCTCGCGCCGCATCCACGCATAGGCGATCACGAACAGCGGAAAGCCGCCGTGCCAGAACATGTAGAGCCACGCGGTGGACTGCGGTCCCGCGCCGAGGGCCCCGCCCGGCGCGAAGACACCGGGATACGACAGCGCGTGGCCGGCGGTGATCGCCGCGGTGAAGAGGTAGCCGCTGGCCAGCACCGACAAGGCCGGCGCGCGCGTGATGCGCCATTGCCCGTAGAGCAGCGCGGCGGTGATCAGGTCGTTGACGATCAACGCGGCCTCGTAGGCCGGAATGAAGGCCGTCACCACCGGCAGCTGCACCGTCGCGAACGGCGCGAGCGCCAGGCACACGACGATGGACAGGGCGATCGTCGCCAGCGCGCGGGCACGCGACCGGCGGCCCGCGGGCTGGAGCGCGAGGAAGGACGGCGCGCCCTCCGAAGACTCCGAGGGGTCCGAGGACTCCCGGTGAAGATCCGCGCCAGGAGCGACGCCCGTCATGGCATCGCGGTGCGCCTCGCCGGTGGCGACGCGCCGTGCATCGAGTTCGCCCACGCTGCCTCCCTGAAGGCATGCCCGATCGACTGTGTGTGCGTCGATGTTTGCCCATCGGCGCGGGGATTGCAACCACGGCCCGCCGTACAGCGTCCCCGCGCAAACGACGACGCCCCGGCAGGCGGGGCGTCGTCGGGCGGTGGAGCGTCAGCCCCGCGCGTGGGCGTGGCCGTTCAGGCCAGCGCCAGGCGCTTGCGCGCCTCGTCGTACTCGCGGCCGAAGCGCGCGACCAGCTCGCCGGCCGGCAGCACCTCGCGGATCGCGCCGATGCCCTGGCCGCTGCCCCAGACGTCCTTCCACGCCTTGGCGCCGGTGCCGCCGAAGTTCATCTTCGTCGGGTCGCTCTCGGGCAGGTTCTCCGGATCCAGGCCGGCCTTCACGATCGAGCCCTTCAGGTAGTTGCCGTGCACGCCGGTGAACAGGTTGCTGTAGACGATGTCGTCGCTGTTGCTCTGCACGATCATCTGCTTGTAGTCGTCGGCCGCGCGGGCCTCCTCGGTGGCGATGAAGGCCGAGCCGATGTAGGCCAGGTCCGCGCCCATCGCCTGCGCCGCGAGGATCGCGCCGCCGCTGGCCATCGAGCCCGACAGCGCCAGCGGGCCGTCGAACCAGTCGCGGATCTCCTGGATCAGCGCGAACGGGCTCTTGATGCCGGCATGCCCGCCCGCCCCGGCCGCGACGGCGATCAGGCCGTCGGCGCCCTTCTCGATCGCCTTGCGCGCGAACTTGTTGTTGATGATGTCGTGCAGCACGATGCCGCCCCAGCCGTGCACCGCGGCGTTGACGTCCTCGCGCGCGCCCAGCGAGGTGATCACGATGGGCACCTTGTACTTGGCGCACAGGGCCATGTCGTGCTCGAGCCGGTCGTTGCTCTTGTGCACGATCTGGTTGATCGCGAACGGCGCGGCCGGCGACTCCGGATGCGCGCGGTCATGCGCGGCCAGCGTCTCGGTGATCTCGGCCAGCCACTCCTCGAGCAGCTCGGCCGGGCGCGCGTTGAGCGCCGGCATCGAGCCGACGATGCCGGCCTTGCATTGCGCGATCACCAGCTTGGGGTTGCTGATGATGAACAGCGGCGAGCCGATCACCGGCAGGCGCAGCTTGTTGAACAGCGGGGGAAGTGCCACCTCGGGTCTCCTCTTCGATGAAACGGATCAGAACGCGTCGACCGGCAGCGCCATCACGCTGCCCGCGCCGTTCACCACCGCGTCGCGCTGCGCGGCGCAGCGCGGCAGGAGGTGCTCGGCGTAGAAGCGCGCGGTGGCGATCTTGGCGTCCATGAACGCGACGTCCTGGCCGGCCGCCTTCAGCTCCTGCGCCGCGAGCAGCGAGCGCGCCAGCTGCCAGCCGGCCATCAGGTTGCCGCCCACCATCAGGTAAGGCACCGAGCCGGCGAAGGCCGCGTTCGGATCGGCCTTGCCGTTGGCCGCGATGAAGTCGACGACGTCGACGAAGGCCGCGCGCGCCGCCGCCAGCTGCGCGCGCACCGCCAGCGCGTCGGCGCTGCCGTTGGCGGCCAGCGCGCCTTCGGTCTCCTCGACCTGCGCCGCGACGCCGCGCGCGAAGGCGCCGCCGTCGCGCACCGTCTTGCGGCCCACCAGGTCGTTGGCCTGGATCGCGGTCGTGCCCTCGTAGATCGGCAGGATGCGCGCGTCGCGGTAGTACTGCGCCGCGCCGGTCTCCTCGATGAAGCCCATGCCGCCGTGCACCTGCACGCCCAGCGAGGTGACCTCCAGGCTCATCTCGGTGCTGTAGCCCTTGACCAGCGGCACCATGAATTCGTAGAAGGCCTGCGCCTCCTTGCGGGTCTCCGCATCCTCGTGGTGGTGGGCCATGTCGTAGGCCGCGGCCGCGTCGATCGCCATCGCGCGGCAGCCCTCGACCAGCGCGCGCTGCGTCATCAGCATGCGACGCACGTCGGGGTGGTGGATGATCGCCGCGGCTTCCTTCGAGGAACCGTCCACCGGGCGCGACTGCACGCGGTCCTTCGCGTACTCGACGGCCTTCTGGTAGGCCCGGTCCGCCACCGCGATGCCCTGCACGCCGACGCCGAAGCGGGCCGCGTTCATCATGATGAACATGTACTCCAGGCCGCGGTTCTCCTCGCCGATCAGCGTGCCGATGGCGCCGCCGTGATCGCCGAACTGGAGCACCGCCGTCGGGCTGGCCTTGATGCCGAGCTTGTGCTCGATGGACACGCAGTGCGCGTCGTTGCGCGCGCCCAGCGAGCCGTCCGCGTTGACCAGGAACTTGGGCACCAGGAACAGGCTGATGCCCTTGACGCCTTCCGGCGCGCCGGGGATGCGGGCCAGCACCAGGTGGACGATGTTGTCCGCCATGTCGTGCTCGCCCCAGGTGATGAAGATCTTGGTGCCGAAGACCTTGTAGGTGCCGTCGCCCTGCGGCTCGGCGCGGGTGCGCACCATCGCCAGGTCCGAGCCCGCCTGCGGCTCGGTCAGGTTCATCGTGCCGGTCCACTCGCCGGAGATCAGCCGGGGGATGAAGGTCTGCTTCTGTTCCTCGGAGCCCGCGACCAGCAGCGCCTCGATCGCGCCGTCGGTCAGCAGCGGGCACAGCGCGAAGCTGACGTTGGCCGCCTGCACGATCTCGCCGCAGGCCGCGCCGATCGTCTTGGGCAGGCCCTGGCCGCCATAGGCCTCCGGATGCTGCAACCCCTGCCAGCCGCCCTCGACGTACTGCTTGAACGCGGCCTTGAAGCCGGGCGTGGCGAAGACCTCGCCGTTCTTCCAGTACGAGGGGTTCTTGTCGCCTTCGACGTTCAGCGGGGCGATCACGTCCTCGTTGAGCTTGGCCGATTCCTCGAGCACCGCCTGCGCGGTGTCCAGGCCGTGGTCGGCGAACGCGGGGATCTGCTCGGCCAGCGTCTGCAGGCCGGCCAGGGCCTGCATGTCGAACAGCATGTCCTTGATCGGGGCGCGGTAGGTCATGGGGGTTGTCTCCGGATGAAAAAAGGGCGCCGCGCTTCGTCGGCGGGCGCCCTGGGTCTTGCGCGCGGCCTCTGCGAGGCCGCGGGGTCGTCAGCGTCGGATCAGAGCGCTTTCACGAGTTCCGGCACCGCCGTGAACAGGTCGGCTTCCAGGCCGTAATCGGCCACCGAGAAGATCGGCGCTTCCGGGTCCTTGTTGATCGCCACGATCACCTTGGAGTCCTTCATGCCGGCCAGATGCTGGATCGCACCGGAGATGCCGGCGGCGATGTACAGCTGCGGCGCGACGATCTTGCCGGTCTGGCCGACCTGCCAGTCGTTGGGCGCGTAGCCCGCGTCCACCGCGGCGCGCGACGCGCCGAGCGCCGCGTTCAGCTTGTCGGCCAGCGGGGTCAGGACTTCATTGAACTTGTCGCTGCTGCCCAGCGCGCGGCCGCCCGACACGATGATCTTGGCGGCGGTCAGCTCGGGACGGTCGCTCTTGGTGACCTCGCGGCCGACGAACGCGCTCTTGCCGCTGTCGGCCACGGCCGTCAGCGACTCGACCGCGGCGCTGCCGCCTTCGGCCGCCGAGTCGAAACCGGTCGTGCGCACGGTGATCACCTTCACCGCGTCGGTCGCCTGCACGGTGGCGATGGCGTTGCCGGCGTAGATCGGGCGCTCGAAGGTGTCGGGCGAGACGACCTTGGTGATGTCGCTCACCTGGCCGACGTCCAGCAGCGCGGCCACGCGCGGCGCGACGTTCTTGCCCGCGGCGGTGGCCGGGAACAGCACGTGCGAGTAGTCCTTGGCGATGGCGATCACCTGCGCGGCGACGTTCTCGGCCAGGCCGTCGGCGAAGGGCGCGCCGTCGGCGTGCAGCACCTTGGCCACGCCCGAGATCTTGGCGGCGGCCTGCGCGGCGGCGCCGGCGTTCGAGCCGGCGACCAGCACGTGCACGTCGCCGCCGATGGCGGCGGCGGCGGTGACCACGTGGTGGGTGGCGCCCTTCAGGGAGGCGTTGTCGTGTTCAGCGATGACGAGGATGGTCATGTCTTATCTCCGGATCTTGTTCTGGACTCAGATGACCTTCGCTTCGGTCTTCAGCTTCGTCACCAGGGTGGCGACGTCGGGCACCTTGATGCCGGCGCTGCGCTTCGGCGGCTCGGCCACCGACAGCGTCTTGACGCGCGGCGTCACGTCCACGCCCAGGTCGGCGGGCTTGACGACGTCGAGCTGCTTCTTCTTGGCCTTCATGATGTTGGGCAGCGTCACGTACCGCGGCTCGTTCAGGCGCAGGTCGGTCGTCACGACCGCCGGCAGCGTCAGGCTGACCGTCTCCAGGCCGCCGTCGACCTCGCGCGTCACCGCGACCTTGCCGTCGGCGACTTCCACCTTGGACGCGAACGTGCCTTGCGGCAGGCCGGTCAGCGCGGCCAGCATCTGGCCGGTCTGGTTGCAGTCGTCGTCGATGGCCTGCTTGCCCAGGATCACCAGCTGCGGCTGTTCCTTGTCGACCAGCGCCTTGAGCAGCTTGGCCACGGCCAGCGGCTGCAGCTCGACATCGGTCTCGACCAGGATGGCGCGGTCCGCGCCGATGGCCATCGCGGTGCGCAGCGTCTCCTGGCACTGGGTCACGCCGCAGGACACGGCGATCACCTCGGTCACCACGCCCTTTTCCTTCAGGCGGACGGCTTCCTCGACGGCGATCTCGTCGAACGGGTTCATGGACATCTTCACGTTGGCGATGTCCACGCCGGTCCCGTCACTCTTGACGCGCACCTTGACGTTGTAATCGACGACTCGTTTGACGGGAACCAATACCTTCATCGAAGTACTCCAAGCTGGATTGACGTTAACGTTAACTGGATTCTATGGGAGCCTCGGGCGCTCCCATGTCACCTCGGCGCCGGCTCGAAAATAAAACGAACGATCGTTCTATTCTAGCCATCGAATCGCCGCTGCCAAGCGGGTCCGGGGCGGGAATGAGGGAATCCCTCTAGACTCCGCTCCCGACACGCCTCCCCCACGATGACGACCCAGAGTTCCGCGCCTCCCACCGTCCCGCCGTCGACCTCCCCCGCGCGCGATCCGCGCGTCCCCTGCATCGGGGTCTTCGATTCCGGCGTCGGCGGACTGACCGTGCTGAAGGCGCTGCGCGAGCAGCTGCCGGACGTGCCGCTCCACTACCTCGCCGACACCGCCCATGCGCCCTACGGCGACCGCAGCAGCGCCTACATCGTCGAGCGCAGCGTGCGCGTGGCCGAGGTGCTGCGCGAGGTCGGCGCCTGCATGGCGGTGGTGGCCTGCAACACCGCGACCGCGCATGCGGTACAGGCGATGCGCGAGCGCTGGCCGGACTGGCCGGTCGTCGGCATCGAGCCCGGCGTGAAACCGGCGGTGGCCGCGACCCGCAACGGCCGCATCGCCGTGATGGCGACGACCGCGACGATCGCCAGCCGCCGCTACGAGCAGTTGGTGGCGGCCCACGCGGGCGACGTCACGCTGATCAGCCAGCCCTGCCCCGGCCTGGTCACGCTGATCGAGCGCGGCGACCTGCGCAGCCCGGAGTTGGACGAGCTGATCGAGCGCTACTGCGCGCCGCTGCGCGAAGCCGGCGTCGACACGGTGCTGCTCGGCTGCACGCACTACCCGCTGATCCAGCCGCGCATCCAGGCCGCGCTCGGCGACGGCGTGCGGCTGCTCAACATCGAGGACGCGGTGGCGCGTCAGGCGCGGCGCGTGTGGGAAGGCCTCGGCCTCGCGACGACCCGGGACGCCGCCATCGTGCTGGAGAGCACCGGCGATCCCGCCCCGCTGCAGCACCTGGCGCGCGAGGCCCTCGGCTGGCGCGACGCGACGGCGACCCGCGCCACCGCCTGACCGCGGGCGTTCAGATCAGCGCGCGCGCGAGCCCGCGCGTCATGTCGACGCGCCGCAGCAGGACGTAGCCGAGCACGAAGAACACGCCGGTCGCGAGGATCGCGAGCCGATGGTTGCCCGCCGTCAGCACGGTCACGCCGCCGTAGGTGAGCGGGCCGATGATCGCGGCCAGGCGCGTGGCGAAGGTCCACAGGCCGAAGAACTCGGCGAGCCGGTCATGCGGCGCGAGCGCGCCGGCGAGCGCGCGGCCGCAGGACTGGC
The DNA here is from genome assembly GCF_029840635.1 of Mitsuaria sp. GD03876. Taxonomy (GTDB): domain Bacteria; phylum Pseudomonadota; class Gammaproteobacteria; order Burkholderiales; family Burkholderiaceae_C; genus Roseateles. Next base: position 42,739 of record NZ_JAOCCU010000008.1, read on the forward strand.
TCGAGCCCATGCACAGGCCCGCGATGACCGCGGCGATCCAGAACAGCCAGGCGCTGGTCGCGACGAAGGCCAGCAGCACCATCAGCATCCAGCCGACCAGCGTGACCGCGAGCGCGGGCTGGTGCCCGATGCGGTCCTCGTAGTAGCCGAAGACGAAGGCGCCCACCGCCGACGCGATGTTGACCAGGAACACCAGCGTCATCGTCTGCGCCTGGCTGAAGCCGAGTGCCTGTTCCGCGTAGACCGCGGCCAGCGCGATGACGACGGCGATGCCGGCCTGGTAGCTCGTGCCGCAGGCGAGCAGCCGCAGGAAGTCGGGGTAGGCGCGCGCCCGCTGCCACGAGGCCCACAGCTGCGACAGCCCCGAGCCCATGCGGCCGGCGCGCCGCGTCGAGCAGGGGTCGGCGCGCTCGCGCATCAACAGGAAGGTCGGCAGCGCGGCCAGCAGGTACAGGCCCGCGGTGATCAGCATCGTCACCGGGACGAACTGGGTGGCCGCCTCGCCGCGCGATTGGGCGCTCAGCACGTAGCCCAGGCACAGCCCCAGCGCGAGCATGCCGCCCAGGTAACCGAAGGCCCAGCCCCAACCCGAGACGCGGCCGAGCGCGTCGCGCCGCGCGAGCTCGGGCAGGAAGGCGGCGATCAGCGATTCGCCATAGGAGAAGAAGACGTTGGACAGCACGACCGCGATCGCGGCCCACCAGAGCCGGTCCGGTCCGAAGCACGCCAGCGCCGCGGTCGACAGCACGCAGCCGATGGTGCAGAAGGCGAGCAGCCGCTTCTTGGCCGCATGCGCGTCGGCCCAGGCGCCCAGGCCCGGCATCGTGACCATCACGAGGAAGCTGGACACGGCGACCAGCACGGTCCACAGCAGCGTGGCGGAGGGTTGGCCCTTGGCGATGACGCCGACGAAGTAGGCGTTGTAGACGGCGGTCAGGACGACGGTCGTGTAGCCGGAGTTGGCGAAGTCGTACATCGACCAGCCGAAGACTTCGCGTTTGCGAACGCCCGGATTCAACAGTGCCTGCGCAAACATGCCCATGCGGTGCGGTCTCCCGAAGCCGGTCGCGTGGTGCCTGGAACGGGACTCGAACCCGTACGCCTTTGAAGGGCGGCGGATTTTAAGTCCGCTGTGTCTACCAATTTCACCATCCAGGCGGCGACGACTCCGCAGTGAGTTCCATGTCGGAGTGAGCGCGCATTATCAGGGTCGTCGGGAAAGAAAAAAGGGAAGCCAGAACGGCTTCCCTTTTGAAGATTTGGAGCGGGAAACGAGGCTCGAACTCGCGACCTCAACCTTGGCAAGGTTGCGCTCTACCAACTGAGCTATTCCCGCATCGCAGGACAGTCGGATGACGTGCATCCAACCACCCTTTGGTGTCGTTGGAGCGGGAAACGAGGCTCGAACTCGCGACCTCAACCTTGGCAAGGTTGCGCTCTACCAACTGAGCTATTCCCGCAATGTCCATTCTTTGGAGGCGCGATCCGGAGTCGAACCGGACTGACCGGATTTGCAATCCGGGGCATAACCGCTTTGCTATCGCGCCCCAGAACCCTGGACGGGATTCTGTAGAAGCCAGATTTGGTTGTCTGACTCCGATAAAAAATGGAAGCCGGAGCTTCCATCCTTTGAAACCTGGAGCGGGAAACGAGGCTCGAACTCGCGACCTCAACCTTGGCAAGGTTGCGCTCTACCAACTGAGCTATTCCCGCATGGTCTTCAACGCACTGCCTGCTTCGGTTGCCATCACGCCTCTTTCGAGTCGCTTTGTCGTCGCAGCACCGTTTGCGCTGAAGCCGAGAGTATAGAACGGTTTTCGACCCCCACACAAGAGTTCGGCGACTTCTTTATGAAGATCGCCCAAACGCCGCCGCCTGGCGCCCTCCTCTCATCACCCCGCAATGAACGACGGCGCCCGAAGGCGCCGTCGTCTGGGGCTCGCGGTGCGAGCGGGGCTCAGTGCTTGAGCGAATCGCCGCCGGCTTCCGGCTTGGTCTCGGCGACCTTCTCGGCCGGGGGCGTCGCGGCGACTTCCTCTTCAGGCAGCGCCGACGGGTAGGCTTCCAGCGCCACTTCCAGCACGCGATCGATCCAGCGGACCGGCACGATCTCGAGCTGGTTCTTCACGTTCTCCGGAATGTCCTGCAGGTCCTTGACGTTCTCTTCCGGAATCATGACCGTCTTGATGCCGCCGCGGTGCGCCGCCAGGAGCTTCTCCTTGAGGCCGCCGATCGCCGTCACCTCGCCGCGCAGCGTGATCTCGCCGGTCATCGCGACGTCGGCCCGCACCGGGATGCCGGTCAGCGCCGACACGAAGGCCGTCGTCATCGCCGCGCCGGCGCTCGGGCCGTCCTTGGGCGTCGCGCCGTCGGGCACGTGGACGTGCACGTCGCGCTTCTCGAAGAGCTCGTCCTTGATGCCCAGCCGGCGAGCCCGCGAACGCACCACCGTGCGCGCCGCCTCGACCGATTCCTTCATCACGTCGCCCAGCGAGCCGGTGCGGATGATGTTGCCCTTGCCCGGCATCGAGGTGGCTTCGATGGTCAGCAGGTCACCGCCCACTTCCGTCCACGCCAGACCGACCACCTGGCCGACCTGGTTCTTCTTCTCCGCGCGGCCGAAGTCGTACTTGCGCACGCCCAGGAACTCGTTGAGGTTGTCCTCGTTGACGACCACCTTGCCGTCGAAGGTCTTGAGCTGCAGGCCCTTGACCACCTTGCGGCAGATCTTGGAGATCTCGCGCTCCAGCGAACGCACGCCGGCTTCGCGGGTGTAGTAGCGGATCACGCCACGGATCGCGTCCTCGGTGACCTCGAGTTCCTCGTCCTTCACGCCGTTGTTGCCGCGCTGCTTGGGTAGCAGGTAACGCTCGGCGATGTTGACCTTCTCGTCCTCGGTGTAGCCCGACAGGCGGATCACCTCCATCCGGTCCAGCAGCGCCGGCGGGATGTTCAGCGAGTTCGACGTCGCCACGAACATCACGTCGCTCAGGTCGTAGTCGACCTCGATGTAATGGTCGGCGAAGGTGTGGTTCTGCTCGGGGTCCAGCACCTCCAGCAGCGCCGACGACGGGTCGCCGCGGAAGTCCATGCCGAGCTTGTCGATCTCGTCGAGCAGGAACAGCGGGTTGCGCGTGCCGACCTTGGACAGGCTCTGCAGCACCTTGCCCGGCATCGAGCCGATGTAGGTGCGGCGGTGACCGCGGATCTCGGCCTCGTCACGCACGCCGCCCAGCGCCATGCGGACGAACTTGCGGCCCGTGGCGCGCGCCACCGACTGGCCCAGCGAGGTCTTGCCCACGCCCGGAGGGCCGACCAGGCACAGGATCGGGGCCTTCACCTTGTCCACGCGCTGCTGCACCGCGAGGTACTCGAGGATGCGTTCCTTGACCTTGTCCAGGCCGTAGTGGTCCTCGTTCAGGACCGCCTCGGCGTTGGCCAGGTCGTGCTTGATCTTGGTCTTCTTGGACCACGGCAGGTTGACCAGCGTGTCGATGTAGTTGCGCACGACGGTCGCTTCCGCGGACATCGGCGACATCAGCTTGAGCTTCTTGAGCTCCGCCTCGGCCTTCTTGCGCGCTTCCTTGGGCATGCGGGCAGCCTGGATCTTCTTCTCCAGCTCCTCCATGTCCGCGCCTTCCTCGCCGTCGCCGAGCTCCTTCTGGATGGCCTTGACCTGCTCGTTGAGGTAGTACTCGCGCTGCGACTTCTCCATCTGGCGCTTGACGCGGCCGCGGATGCGCTTCTCGACCTGGAGGATGTCGACCTCGTGCTCGAGCAGGTCCAGCAGCTTCTCCAGCCGCTTGCCGACTTCGGACAGGTCCAGCACCGACTGCTTGGCGTCGAGCTTGAGCGGCAGGTGCGCGGCGATCGTGTCGGCCAGGCGGCCGGCGTCGTCGATGCCGGCGATGGACGTCAGGATCTCCGGCGGGATCTTCTTGTTGAGCTTGACGTACTGGTCGAACTGCTGCGTCACGGCGCGGCGCAGGGCTTCGACTTCAGGCTGGTCGTCCGCTTCGGGCGGGATCGGCAGGACTTCGGCGGTGAAGTGCTCCTCGCCGTCCTCGATCTTGGTGGTGGTCGCGCGCTGCAGGCCTTCGACCAGCACCTTCACGGTGCCGTCGGGCAGCTTGAGCATCTGCAGGATGCTGGAGACGCAACCCATCTCGAACATGTCGTCGGGCTTGGGTTCGTCCTTGCCGGCCGCCTTCTGCGCGACCAGCATGATCTGGCGGCCCGCTTCCATCGCCGCTTCCAAGGCCTTGATGGACTTGGGACGGCCCACGAAGAGCGGGATCACCATGTGCGGGAACACGACCACGTCGCGCAGCGGGAGCAGCGGCAGCGTGATGGGTTCCGCGGGGAGGATCGGATGACCGGACATGAAAACCTCTCTTTCTCAGGCCCATCTAGGGCCCGAGGGGCCAATTACAAGGTGCCGTTCAATAGCCTTTGAGCGATTGCATTCCACATGAAGTGATGGCAAGCAGATCGCCCGGGGTGCCTGTTCGGGGTTGGCGGGCTCAGGCACTGGCCTTGGCTTCGCGGTACACCAGCAACGGCTTGGTGTCCTCGTCGATGTTGTGCTCGTCCAGGACGACCTTGGCCACGCCGTCCAGCGACGGCAGCTCGAACATCGTGTCGATCAGCGCGTGCTCGACGATCGAGCGCAGGCCGCGCGCGCCGGTCTTGCGGGCCAGCGCCTTGCGCGCCACCGCGCTCAGCGCCGACGGGCGCACTTCCAGTTCGACGCCGTCCATCGAGAACAGCTGCTGGTACTGCTTGACCAGCGCGTTGCGCGGCTCGGTCAGGATCTGCACCAGCGCGTCCTCGGTCAGCTCGCCGAGCGTGGCGATCACCGGCAGGCGGCCGACCAGTTCCGGGATCAGGCCGAACTTGATCAGGTCGCCGGGCTCGACTTCGCGGAACAGCTCGCCGACCTTCTTCTCGCTCTTGCTCTTGACCGCTGCGCCGAAGCCGATGCCCGACTTCTCGGAGCGGTTGGCGATGACCTTCTCGAGGCCGTCGAACGCGCCGCCGCAGATGAACAGGATGTTGGTCGTGTCGATCTGCAGGAAGTCCTGGTTCGGATGCTTGCGGCCGCCCTGCGGCGGGACCGACGCCATCGTGCCCTCGACCAGCTTGAGCAGCGCCTGCTGGACGCCCTCGCCCGACACGTCGCGGGTGATCGAGGGGTTGTCCGCCTTGCGGCTGATCTTGTCGATCTCGTCGATGTAGACGATGCCGCGCTGGGCGCGCTCGACGTCGTAATTGCAGTTCTGGAGCAGCTTCTGGATGATGTTCTCGACGTCCTCGCCGACGTAGCCGGCCTCGGTCAGCGTCGTCGCGTCGGCGATGACGAACGGGACGTTCAGCACGCGGGCCAGCGTCTGGGCCAGCAGCGTCTTGCCCGAGCCGGTCGGGCCGATCAGCAGGATGTTGCTCTTGGACAGCTCGACGCCGTCCTTGGTGTCGGCCGCGTGGCGCAGCCGCTTGTAGTGGTTGTAGACCGCGACGGACAGCGTGCGCTTGGCGACGTCCTGGCCGATCACGTACTGGTCCAGCGTCGTCTTGATCTCGCTGGGCACGGGCAGGTCGGACTTGCTGGCGCGTCCGCCGGGCGCGGCCTCGGCCGGCACCTCGTCACGGATGATGTCGTTGCACAGCTCGATGCACTCGTCGCAGATGAACACCGACGGGCCCGCGATCAGCTTCTTGACCTCGTGCTGGCTTTTGCCGCAGAAGGAGCAATACAAGACTTTTTCGCTGGAGTTGCCTTTTTTCTCGGCCATGGGAGTGCTGCTGGGGCTGCTGGAGGGCTGCGGGAATACAGGCAAGTGCCTGCATTGATGATAGTTCAATTGCCGGCACCACCCTTGAGGGGATAAAAGCCCCTAAGAGTGGTCAGTTGGTGCGGTCAACGAGCGGTCAGTTGAGGCGCCGCGCCGGTGGTTCGACCTGGCCTCGCAAAACGGCCTCCTCAAGATTGGGGAGGCCGTCCGCGAGGCGGGAATGCGGGCCGGACACCGGCCCGCCGCCGGGGTCAGGGGCGCTTCTCGATGACCTGGTCGATCAGGCCGTAGGTCGACGCCTCGGCGGCCGACATGAAGTAGTCGCGCTCGGTGTCGGCCTGGATCTTCTCCAGGCTTTGGCCGGTGCGCTCGGCCAGGATGCGGTTGAGCTGCTCGCGGGTCTTGAGGATCTCGCGGGCGTGGATCTCGATGTCGGTGGCCTGGCCCTGGGCGCCGCCCAGCGGCTGGTGGATCATGATCTTGGAGTTGGGCAGCGCGAAGCGCTTGCCCTTCTCGCCGGCGGCCAGCAGGAACGCGCCCATCGAGGCGGCCATGCCCATGCACAGCGTGGAGACCTGCGGCTTGATGAACTGCATCGTGTCGTAGATCGACATGCCGGCCGAGACGCTGCCGCCCGGCGAGTTGATGTACAGCGAGATCTCCTTGTCCGGGTTCTCGCTCTCCAGGAACAGCAGCTGCGCGACGACCAGGTTGGCGACGGCATCGTTGACGGGGCCGACCAGGAAGACGATGCGCTCGCGCAGCAGGCGGCTGTAGATGTCGTAGGCGCGCTCGCCGCGGCCCGACTGTTCGATGACGATGGGCACCATGCCCAGGTTGCTGGTTTCAAGCGCGCTCATGAAATCCTCTGTATTGGTTCGAGATCACGACAAACCATTATGTCGTGCGCTCCATCCCCTTTCCGCCATGCGGGCCCGTCGCGGGACGACGGGGCCGGCGGTCGCGCCGGGGAAAGAAAAAGGCGCCGGCCTCGCGGCCTGGCGCCTTACTTGGCGGTGACGTCCCGGCGAATCAAGGGTGCGTCCGGGTTGTCCCTCGCCGCGTCGGCGAGACGGCCGATCAGGCCGTGGCCATCAGTTCGTCGAACGGCAGCTGCTTGTCGGCGATCTTGGCCTTGGCCAGGATGAAGTCGGTGACGTTGTTCTCGATCACGACGGCCTCGACCTCGGCCATGCGCTCGCGGTCCGACAGGTACCAGCGCACGACTTCCGCCGGCTTCTCGTAGCTCTGCGAGATTTCCTCGATGTGGGCCTGCAGCTGCTCGGGCTTGGCCTGCAGGTTGTTCGAACGGACCAGCTCGGCCACGACCAGGCCCAGGCGCACGCGCTTCTCGGCCTGCTCGTTGAACAGCTCGGCGGGGATCGGGGCCTTGTCGGCGTCCTTGATGCCGCGCTTCTTCAGGTCCTCGCGGGCGTTGGCGACCATGCGCTCGGCTTCGCCGGCGATCAGCGACTTGGGCACGTCCAGTTCGGCCTTGCCGACCAGCGCGTCCATCGCGGCGCCCTTGTTGCGGGCCAGCACGCGGAACTTCACCTCGCGCTCGAGGTTCTTCTTGATGTCGGCGCGCAGGGCCTCGACCGTGCCGTCCTTGATGCCCAGGGCCTTGGCGAACGACTCGTTCACTTCGGGCAGGTGCTGGGCCTCGATCTTCTTGACGGTGACCAGGAAGTCGGCTTCCTTGCCGGCGACGTCCTTGCCGTGGTAGTCCTCGGGGAAGGCCAGCGGGAAGGTCTTGGACTCGCCCGCCTTCATGCCGCGCACGGCCTTCTCGAAGGCCTCGAGCATCTGGCCTTCGCCCAGCAGGAACTGGAAGCCGTCGGCCTTGCCGCCGGCGAACGGTTCGCCGTCGATCTTGCCTTCGAAGTCGATGGAGACGCGGTCGCCGTCGGCGGCCACGTCCGCCGCGCCGCGCTGGGCGAACGAACGGCGCTGCTTGCGCAGGATCTCGACGGTCTTGTCGATCGCTTCCTCGGTGACGTCGGCGGCGATGCGCTCGACCTCGGCGTCGGCCAGGTCGCCGATCTTGACTTCGGGGTAGACCTCGAAGGTCGCGTCGAAGGCCAGTTCGCCTTCGGCCGAGGTGTCCTTCTGGGCGATGCTGGGCATGCCGGCCACGCGCAGCTTGGCCTCGTTGGCGGCGACGGTGAAGGCCTCGCCCAGCTTGTCGTTCACGACTTCGTACTGCACCTGCGCGCCGTAGCGCTGCGCCACGAAGGACATCGGCACCTTGCCGGGACGGAAGCCGTCGGCCTTGACGGTGCGGGCCAGCTTCTTCAGGCGGGACTCGACCTCGGTGTTGATGTCAGCGGCCGCCAGCGTGAGCGTGATGCGGCGTTCGAGCTTTTCGAGAGTTTCGACGGTGACAGCCATAGTGGACTCGGAATCAGTTGGAAGTGTGGTGCGCGGGGCCGGACTCGAACCGGCACGCCCGTGAAGGCGTCAGGACCTAAACCTGGTGCGTCTACCAATTTCGCCACCCGCGCCGGGTGAACTGGGGACGTCGCGATCGCTGCGCGCAGTCCTGCGCGGCGGCCCCTTGGTAATTCGGAGATCGGGTCGAGACGGGCCGGGGGCCCGGCGCGGCGCGATCCGGAAAACCGGCGATTGTAATCAAGGAATGGGGGTTTCTCCCGCCCTCCCGGACCGGAGAAACCCCTGGCGGCGGTCAGTGCGTGGACGGCGCGATGCCGGCGTCCTTGTCGCGCTCGACGCGGAACCAGGCCGCGTACATGGCCGGCAGCGCCAGCAGCGTCAGCACGGTGGCCACGATCAGGCCGCCCATGATGGCCACCGCCATCGGGCCCCAGAACACGCTGCGCGACAGCGGCACCATCGCCAGCACGGCCGCCGCGGCGGTCAGCGCGATCGGGCGCAGCCGGCGCACGGCGGACTCGACGATCGCCTGCGCCGGCGGCACGCCGCGGCCGCGGTCCTGCTCGATCTGGTCGATCAGGATGACCGAGTTGCGCTGGATCATGCCCATCAGCGCGATCACGCCCAGCAGCGCGACGAAGCCGAACGGCCGGTTCAGGATCAGCAGCGCCGCGGACACGCCGGCGATGCCCAGGAAGCCGGTCAGGAAGGCCAGCATCGCCCGCGAGAAGCTGTGCAGCTGCAGCATCAGCAGCGTGAAGGTGATGAACAGCATGATCGGCACGCCGGCGGCGATCGAGCCGGTGCCCTTGCTGCTCTCCTCCACCGCGCCGGCGATCGAGATCGAGTACCCGGGCGGCATCTCCTTCTGCATCGCGTCCAGCGCGGGCCAGAGCTGGTTGGTCACCGTCGCGCCCTGCAGGCCCTCGATGACGTCGCCCTGCACGGTGATCGCGAACTGGCGGCTCTCGCGGTGCATCACGCCCGGCTCCCAGGTGAACTGGGGCCGCACGACCTGCGTCAGCGGCACCGAGCGGCCCGAGGCCGTCGGCACGTAGGCGTTGGCGAGCTCGGACAGCGTGTCGCGTTCCTGCACCGGCTGGCGCAGCACGATGTCGATCAGCCGGTCGGCCTCGCGGTACTGCGAGACCGTGGTGCCGCTGACCAGGATGCGGGCCGCCTGCGCGATGCTCTGGCTGGTCACGCCCAGCGCGCGGGCCTTGTCCTGGTCGACCTGCAGGCGCAGGACCTTGATGGCCTCGTTCCAGTTGTCGTTGACGCCGACCATGTTGGGGTTGGCGCGCATCTGCTCCTTGGCGCGGTCGGCGTACACGCGCAGCTGCGCGGGGTCGTCGCCGGCGATGCGGAACTGCACCGGGTACGGCACCGGCGGCCCGTTGGGCAGCAGCTTCACGCGGCCGCGCACCTCGGAGAACTCCTCGGCCAGGATCTGCGGCAGCTTGTGGCGCAGCGTCTCGCGGTCGGCCGGCGTCTTGGGCAGCAGGATGGCCTGGCTGACGTTGGTGTTGGGCAGGATCTGGTCCAGCGGCAGGTAGAAGCGCGGCACGCCCGAGCCGACCCAGGTCGCGACGCTGCCCACCAGCGGCTCCTTGGCCATGCGGGCCTCGAAGCGCTTGGCCACGACGTTGCTCTGCTCGATCGTGGCGCCCTCGGGCAGCCACAGGTCGACCAGGATCTCGGGCCGGCTGGAGTCGGGGAAGAACTGCTGCTGCACCTTGCCCATGCCCACCAGGCCGAGCACGAACACCAGGATCGTCAGGCCGATCGTCTTCCAGCGGTGGAACACGCACCAGGCGACCCAGCGGCGGAAGCGGTTGTAGAACGGCGTGTCGAAGACCTCGTGGGCCTCGCCCTCGTGGCCGGCGCGCGTCTTGAGCAGCAGCGCGCCGAGGTAGGGCACGAAGTACACCGACACGATCCACGAGATCACCAGCGCCGCCGCGGTCACCGCGAAGATGGCGAAGGTGTATTCGCCCACGGTGGACTTGGCCAGGCCGATCGGCAGGAAGCCCACCGCGGTGATCAGCGTGCCGGTCAGCATGGGCTTGGCCGTGGCGTCGTAGGCGTACGTCGCCGCGTGCATCTTGTCGTAGCCCTCCTCGAGCTTGCGCACCATCATCTCGACGGCAATGATCGCGTCGTCGACCAGCAGCCCCAGCGCGATGATCAGCGAGCCCAGCGAGATCTTGTGCAGCCCCACCCCCGCGTACAGCATCACCACGAAGGTGATCGCCAGCACCAGCGGGATCGTGATGCCCACCACCAGGCCGGGCCACACGTCGATGCGCAGCGGCTTGGTGTGCAGGCCCAGGCTGATGAAGCTCACGCCCAGCACGACGACCACCGCCTCGATCAGCACGTGGACGAACTCGCCGACGGAGGTCTTCACCGCCGAGGGCTGGTCCTGGATCTGCTGCAGCGTGATGCCGGCCGGCAGCTGCTGCTGCAGCCGCTTGACCGAGGCCTGCAGCGCCTTGCCCAGCGCGATGATGTCGCCGCCCTTGCCCATCGACACGCCCAGCGCGACGACCTGCTTGCCGTTGAAGCGCACCATCGTCGTGGCCGGGTCGACGTAGCCGCGGCGCACCTTGGCGATGTCGGCCAGGCGCAGGCTGCTGGCGGCGCCGGTCTGGCTGTTGATGCCGCGGATCGGGAAGTCGTTCAGCGCCTGCACCGAGTTGAGCTGCCCCTCGATGCGGATCTGCACGTTGGCGCTGCTGGCGTCCATGACGCCGGCGCTCTCGACGGCGTTCTGCGCGTTGAGCTGCGACACGACCTGGTTGAAGTCCAGGCCCAGTTCGGCCAGGCGCTTCTGCGAGATCTCGATGAACAGCTTCTCGGCCTGCACGCCGAACAGGTCGACCTTGGCCACGTCGGGCACGCGCAGCAGCTCGGAGCGCACCGCCTCGGCCTGCTGGCGCAGCTCCTCCAGCGAGAAGCCGCCGTCGGAGGACAGGGCGAAGATCGAGCCGTAGACGTCGCCGAACTCGTCGTTGAAGAACGGGCCCAGCACGCCCTGCGGCAGCGTGGGCTTGAGGTCGCCGATCTTCTTGCGGACCGTGTACCAGAGCTGGGGCACCTCGCCGGGCGCGGTGTTGTCCTTGACCTGGAAGATGGTCAGCGACTCGCCGGGCTTGGTGTAGCTGCGGATCTTGTCGGCGTGCGGCACCTCCTGCAGGGTGCGCTCGATCTTGTCGGTGACCTGCTCGGCCATCTGCTGCGGCGTCGCGCCGGGCCAGTAGGCCTGCACGACCATCGCGCGGAAGGTGAACGGCGGGTCCTCGTCCTGGCCCAGCTGGAAGTAGGCGGCGAAGCCCAGCACCATCAGCACCACCATCAGGTAGCGCGTCAGCGGGGCGTGCTCCAGCGCCCAGCGCGAGAGGTTGAAACCGGCGCGGCTCGGGTTGCTCATTCAGGGCTCCCGAGGTTCAGCGAGACGCGGCGGCGGCCGGCGCGGGCGCGGGCGCGCCCTCGGTCGGCGTGCCCGGCGGGCGGAAGCGCTTGACCTTCTGGCCCGGCGTCAGCACGTGGCCGCCGGCGGCGACGACCTCCATGCCGGGCGTGAGCCCCTGCACGACGAGCTCGTTGCCCTCGGCGCCGGCGACGGTCACCGGCTTCGGGCTCACCGTCATCGTCTTCGGGTCGAGCAGCAGCACCGCGCTCTTGCCCTGCGACTCCATCACCGCGCTGAGCGGCAGCTTGATCGCGTTGTCGGTCGGCGTGCCGGTCAGGATGACGGTGGCGGTCTGGCCCAGGTGGACGTCCTGGTCGCCGCTCATCTCGGCCTTGACCAGGAAGGTCCGCGTCACCGGGTCGGCGGCCGCGGCCAGCTCGCGCAGCTTGATCGGCTTGGCCTGGTCCCGGGCGTCGCTCCACAGCCGGACCTTCAGCCCGTCCGGGCGCGCCGCGGCGGCGCGCACCAGCGCGACCTGGTCCTCGGAGACCGAGAACACGATGTCGCGCGGGCCGTCGTTGGCCACGCGCACCACCGGCGTGCCGGCGGCCACGACCTGGCCGGGCTCGGCGTCGATGCCGGTCACCACGCCCGGCTTGTCGGCCGTCAGGCTGGAGTACTGCGCCTGGTTGCTCTGCACGTCGGACTGCGCGCGCGACGATTCATATTGCGCCTGCGCGGCCTTGAAGGCGGCGTCGCGGCGGTCCAGCTCGGCGGCGCTGATGAAGCCCTGGCGATGCAGGTCGATGTAGCGCTTGTAATCGGCGCCCAGCTGGTCGCGGTTCACGCGGGCGGCCAGCACGGAGGCCTTGGCGGCTTCCTGCGCCAGCACCAGGTCCGAGCTGTCCAGCCTGGCCAGCACCTGGCCCGGCTTCACCACCGAGCCCAGGTCGACGCGGCGCTCCAGGATCTTGCCGGCGACGCGGAACGACAGCCGCGATTCGACGCGGGCCCGCACTTCGGCGGCGAACTCGCGCTGCAGGCCGGCCGATTGCGGCGTCAGCACGACGGTGCGCACGTAGCGATCGGGTTCGGGCGGCGGCGCCTGCTTGCCGCAGGCGGCCAGCACGGCCACCGCGGCGGCGGCCATCAGCCATTTCAGCGCGGGGCCCCGAGAGCGGCCGGACGGGTGGTCGACGGAACGATCGGACGAACCGGCGGGCAGGGACACAAGAGACCGTGGGGGCATGAACACCTCGACAAAGCCGCGGCGCCCAGGCTCGGGCACCGGAGTAACTGACTGACCGGTCAGTAATGTATTCAGCGTGTCCGGACGTGTCAAACCGACGGCGTACGGTTCACCGGGGTACTGCATCGGGAAGGCGGGAATTGACGTTCCCGTGAGACGGCGCGGGGTTCGCGGCGTCGGTTTGACGGGAACAGCAGCGTCCGCTCGGCGGAGAATGCCGGCCGTGAGCATAGAGCACTACGAAAACTTTCCTGTTGCTTCCTGGCTGAGCCCGCCGGCGTTGCGTCCCGCGATCATGGCGATCTACCGCTTCGCGCGGACCGCCGACGACCTCGCCGACGAAGGCGACGCGCCGGCGGCGGTCCGGCTGCGCGACCTGGCCGACTACCGCGCCGACCTGCGGGCGACGGCCGAGGGCCGGACGCCCTCCCCGCGCTGGGCGGCCCCGGTGTTCGCGTCGCTGGGCCCGGTGATCGCCCGCTACCGGCTGCCGGTGCCGCTGCTGGAGGACCTGCTCGACGCCTTCGAGCAGGACCTGGTCAAGACCGACTACGCGACGCGCGCCGAGCTGCTCGACTACTGCCGCCGCTCGGCCAATCCGGTGGGCCGGCTGCTGCTGCACCTGTACGGCATCGACGATGCGGACGCGCTGCGGCGCTCGGACGCGATCTGCTCGGCGCTGCAGCTGATCAATTTCTGGCAGGACTTCACCGTCGACGGCCCGCGCGGGCGGATCTACGCGCCGCTGGAGGATCGCCGTCGTCACGGCGTCGAGGGACAGGACCTGCTGGCGCTGCGCGACAGCCCGGCGGCGCGGGCGCTGATCGGCTCGCTGTGCGGCTGGGCGCGCGCGCTGATGGCCGAGGGCGCGCCGCTGGCGCACCGGATCCCGGGACGCGCCGGTTGGGAGCTGCGCTTGGTGGTACAAGGCGGCCTTCGCATCCTCGACAAGCTGGACGCGGCGGGCCACGACGCGCTGCTGCGCCGGCCCACGGTCGGCGCGTCGGACGCGCCGCTGCTGCTGTGGCGCGCGCTGACGATGCGCGCGACCGGACTGAACACCCGCCGCGAAGGGACGGCGCGATGAGCACCAAGAACAAGACCCACGACGCGAGCGCCCCGGGCGCCGCCGCTCCCACGCCGGAGCAGTACGTCCAGCAGAAGGCCGCCGCGAGCGGCTCGAGCTTCTATTACGCGTTCCTCTTCCTGCCGCCGCCGCGGCGCGCGGCGATCACCGCGTTCTACGCCTTCTGCCGCGAGGTCGACGACGTCGTCGACGAGGTGTCCGATCCCGGCGTCGCCGCGACCAAGCTGGCCTGGTGGCGCAAGGAGGTCATGAGCGCCTTCAGCGGCCAGCCCTCGCATCCGGCGATGAAGGCGCTGCTGCCGCACGTGCAGGACTACGACATCCGCGTCGAGCACCTGCTCGCCGTCATCGACGGCTGCCAGATGGACCTGGAGCAGACGCGTTACCTGGACTACGCCGGCCTGCAGCGCTATTGCCACCTGGTGGCGGGCGTCGTCGGCGAGGTGGCCTCGGGCATCTTCGGCCGCCAGGATCCGCAGACCGTGGCCTACGCGCACAAGCTGGGCCTGGCGATGCAGCTGACCAACATCATCCGGGACGTCGGCGACGACGCGCGCCGCGGCCGCATCTACCTGCCGGTCAGCGAGCTGCAGCAGTTCGACGTCAAGGCCCACGAGATCCTCAAGCGCGACGCGCCCTGGGGCTATAGCGACCGCTTCATCGCGCTGATGGCCTTCCAGGCCGAGCGCGCGCACCGGCTCTACGACGAGGCGCTCGCGCTGCTGCCGGAGGTCGACCGCAAGGCGCAGAAGCCGGGGCTCATGATGGCCAACATCTACCGCACGCTGCTGCGCGAGATCGAGGCCGAGCGCTTCCAGGTCCTGCACCAGCGCATCGCGCTGACACCGCTGCGCAAGCTGTGGATCGCGATGAAGACGAACTGGCGCGGACGCTGACGTGACGCGGGTCGCCGTCATCGGCGGCGGCTGGGCCGGACTGGCCGCGGCCGTCGAGGCGGTGTCGCTGGGCGCCGACACGACGCTGTTCGAGATGGCACCGGCGCTCGGCGGCCGGGCGCGCAGCCTCGAAGGCAGCACACCGGCGCTCGACAACGGCCAGCACATCCTGATCGGCGCCTATGTCGAGACGCTGGCGCTGATGCGCCGCGTCGGCGGCGATCCCGAGGCGGGGCTGCTGCGCCTGCCGCTGCGGCTGCGTTATCCGGACCGCGAGACGCTCCGACTGCCGCCCGGCCCGCCCACCCTCGCCTTCCTGCGCGGCGTGCTCGGCTGCTCGGCCTGGTCCTGGGGCGACCGCCTGCGCTTCCTCGCCGCGAGCAGCAGCTGGACGCTGCGGGGCTTCCGCTGCGATCCGGCGCTGACGGTGGCCGGGCTGTGCGCGGGCCTGCCGCGCGCGGTGCGCGACGACCTGATCGATCCGCTGTGCGTCGCCGCGCTCAACACGCCGGCGGACCAGGCCAGCGCGGCGGTCTTCCTGCGGGTGCTGAAGGACGCGCTGTTCAGCGGCCCCGGCAGCGCCGACCTGCTGCTGCCCCGGCGCGGGCTGAGCGCGCTGCTGCCGACGCCCGCGCGCGATTGGCTGCTCGCGCGCGGCGCGACGATCCGCACGCGGCGCGTGCAGCGGCTCGAGGCGGCCGGACGGGCCTGGCGCATCGACGGCGACGAGGAGTTCGACGCGGTCATCGTCGCCGCCAGTTCGGTCGAGGCGGCGCGCCTCACCCGCGACCTGGCCCCGGCCTGGAGCGCCGTCGCCGGTGCGTTCGAGTTCCAACCCATCGTCACGATCTACCTGGAGAGCGCCGGCTCCGCGCTGCCCGCGCCGATGGTCGCGCTGCGCGAATCGGCGACCGAACCGGCGCAGTTCGCCTTCGACCTCGGACAACTCGATCAGCAGCCGGGGCTGTTCAGCCTGGTCGTCAGCGGCGCGGCGCCGTGGATCGAGCGCGGACTCGAGGCGACCGGTGCCGCGGCGCTGGCCCAGGCGGAGCGACATTTCCAGTGGGCGTCGCCGCCGCGGATCGTTCGCGTGCTCAGCGAGAAGCGCGCGACCTTCGCTTGCACGCCGGGGCTGCGCCGGCCGGAAGCGCCGATCGCGCCGGGGCTCTGGGCGGCGGGCGATTACCTCGCGGGCCCATATCCGGCGACGCTGGAAGGCGCGGTCCGCAGCGGGTTGGCCGCGGCCCGTTCCGCAATGCGGCAACCTGAGGCCGGTACCCCGCCTCGCGGGTGATTTCCGCCGTCACGCCGCACCGCCGATGGGCGAAAACGACGCAGTGCGCCCGTTGGAGCGCCCTCTCGGTTTCGCCATGCAAAAACCGAGAGAAATCCTTCACAATCGTCCGCCATGAAGTCCAAGGAGCTCCAGACCCCCGCCATCCAGGTGCTCGAGCGCACGTTCGCCTTGCTGGACGTGCTGGCTCAACACCAGGATCCCGTGTCGCTGAAGGTGATCAGCGAGACCACCGGCCTGCATCCCTCGACCGCGCACCGCATCCTGAACGACCTGACGCTGGGGCGCTTCGTCGACCGGCCGGAGGCGGGCAGCTACCGGCTCGGCATGCGGTTGCTGGAGCTGGGCAACCTGGTCAAGGCGCGGCTGGACGTGCGCGAGGCGGCGATCGGACCGATGCGCGAGCTGCACAAGCTGACGCACCAGCCGGTCAATTTGTCGGTGCGCCAGGGTGACGAGATCGTCTACATCGAGCGGACCTACTCCGAGCGCAGCGGCATGCAGGTGGTCCGGGCGGTGGGTGGCCGGGCGCCGCTGCACCTGACGTCGGTGGGCAAGCTGTTCCTGGCGGGTGACGATCCGCAGCGCGTGCGCGCCTATGCGACGCGCACGGGCTTGTCGGGTCACACGCGCAACAGCCTGACCGAGATCACGTTGCTGGAGCGCGAGATGGCGCTGGTGCGCCAGCGTGGCGTCGCGCGCGATGACGAGGAGCTCGAACTGGGCGTTCGCTGCATGGCCGCGGGCATTTACGACGATCAGGGCAAGCTGGTGGCGGGCCTGTCGATTTCCGCCCCGGCGGACCGCCTGGAGGAAGGCTGGCTGCCTCGCCTGAAGGAGACGGCGACGCGGATCTCCGCGGCTTTGGGTTTCCGCGGCTGACGACCACCTCGGTGGTTGACGATCACCTCGGTGGGTGACGAACACCTCGGTGGGCGACGATCACCTCGGTGGTGGATGGAAGCCGGCGGCGCCGGTGCCCCTTGGAGCGAATTCCGAGCGGCGAGGAGGAGATTGAGCGGAGAGGGGCACCGGCGCCGCCGGCTTCCGCGCTCGACCGGCTTCCGCGCTCGGCCGGCTTCCGCGCTCTGCCGTGCCCTGCCCTACCTGCGCCCCCCCAGAAACGACGAAGCGGGCACCAGGCCCGCTTTCTTCATTCCGCCGAAGCGGTTTACTTCACCGAGATGGCTGGCACGACGGCGGTGGCGGTGGCGGTCGCCGCGGCGGCGGCCAACGGCGAGGTGGTGCCGGTGAGCCATTTGCGGACGCGTTCCGCGTCGCCGATGCGGGAGTATTTTCCGGCCGAGTCGAGGAAGACCATGATCAGCTTGCGCCCCGCGAGCTGGGCCTGCATCACCAGGCACTGTCCGGCCTCGTTGATGAACCCGGTCTTCTGCAGGCCGATGTCCCAGTCGCCCTTGCGGACGAGGCCGTTGGTGGTGCCGAAGCGGACCTGACGGCGGCCGAGTTCGACGGTGTATTCCGGCGATGTCGACAGTTCGCGGATCAACGGGAAGGCGTGGGCGACCTTGACCAGCTTGGCCAGGTCGGCGGCGCTGGACTGGTTGCGGCTGGACAGGCCGGTGGGTTCGACGTAGTGGGTGTCGGCCATGCCGATCAGGTGGGCCTTGGCGTTCATCGCGGCGACGAAGGCTTCCAGGCCGCCTGGGTAGTTGCGTCCGAGCGCATGGGCGGCGCGGTTCTCGGACGACATCAGCGCCAGGTGCAGCAACTCGCCGCGGGTCAGCGTGGTGCCGACCGTCAGGCGCGAGCCGGTGAACTTCTCGGTGTCCTTGTCCTCGTCGGTGATCTCGAGTTTCTCGTCGAGCGACTGGTTCGCCTCGACGACCAGCAGCGCGGTCATCAGCTTGGTGATCGACGCGATCGGCAGGACGGCCGACGGGTTCTTCGAGAACAGGACCTCGTTGGTGTCCTGGTCGACGACGTAGGCGACGCTGGATTTGAGGTCGAGGGGGTCTTCGGTGTCGTGCAGGCCGTACATCGTCCCGAAGGACGGTTTGGCGGGGACGATTTCCCGGACCGGGGCCGCCGCGCGGGCGGCCACCTTGCGCGGAGAGCGCGGGGCCGGTTTGGCCTTGCGCACGCTCTTCGCCTTGGCTTTGGAGGACGACGCGGTGGCCGCCTGCGCCGATTGGATCGGCGCGAGACTGGCGGTCAACCCCGTCAGCAACATGATGCCGCTGAGGGCGGCACCAGACAGCAATGTCGCAATGGTCTTCAATCCAGTCCCCAGAACAGTGGGCGCGAGTGTAGGGGATCGCTGAAAGACCGGCAAGATCAATGACTTGGCGTGGGCTCTTAAAGTGCCCGGATCCGTGTCATCCGACGCGCTCGAAGGCCTGGCGCGCGCTGTCCTGTCAACCTTGGGCGGCGACCCGCTCCGTTTTGCTTTGAAGCTTGTTCAGAGCGCTCAAATATGCTTTCGCGGAGGCGACGACGATATCGGGATCTGCCCCCACGCCGTTCACCACGCGACCGGCATGCTGCAGGCGCACCGTCACTTCGCCCTGGGATTCTGTGCTGCCGCCGGTGATCGCGCTAACCGAATACAGCAGCATTTCCGCCCCACTTTGGACCTTGCTCTCGATCGCCTTGAGCACCGCGTCCACCGGCCCGTTGCCGTCGCTCTCGGTGCGGTGCTCGGTGTCGCCCTCGGCGAAGACCACCTGCGCCTGCGGGCGCTCGCCGGTCTCGGAGCGCTGCGCCAGCGCCACCAGCCGGTAGTGTTCGTGGATCTGCGTGACCGACTCGTCCATCACCAGCGCGATGATGTCCTCGTCGAAGATCTCGGCCTTGCGGTCGGCCAGGTCCTTGAAGCGGACGAAGGCGGCATTGATCTCGGCCTCCGATTCGAGCACCACGCCCAACTCCTGCAGCCGCTGCTTGAAGGCGTTGCGGCCCGAGAGCTTGCCCAGCACGATCCGGTTGGCGCTCCAGCCGACGTCCTCGGCGCGCATGATCTCGTAGGTGTCGCGCGCCTTGAGCACGCCATCCTGGTGGATGCCCGACGCATGCGCGAAGGCGTTGGCGCCCACCACCGCCTTGTTGGGCTGCACGACGAAGCCGGTCGTCTGGGACACCATCTTCGACGCCGGCACGATCTGCGACGGATCCACCCGCACGTCCAGGCCGAAGTAGTCGCGGCGCGTCTTCACCGCCATGACCACCTCCTCCAGCGAGCAGTTGCCGGCGCGTTCGCCCAGGCCGTTGATGGTGCACTCGATCTGCCGGGCGCCGCCGATCTTCACGCCCGCCAGCGAGTTGGCCACCGCCATGCCCAGGTCGTTGTGGCAGTGCACGCTCCAGATCGCCTGGTCGGAGTTGGGCACGCGCTCGCGCAGCGTGCGGATGAAGGTGCCGTAGAGCTCCGGCACCGCGTAGCCGACGGTGTCGGGGATATTGATCGTGCGCGCGCCCTCGCGGATCACCGCCTCGACGACGCGGGCCAGGAACTCCGGATCGGAGCGGTAGCCGTCCTCGGGCGAGAACTCGACGTCGTCGGTCAGCGTGCGGGCGAAGCGCACCGCCTGGATCGCCTGCTCCAGCACCTGCTCGCGGGTCATGCGCAGCTTCTTCTCCATGTGGAGCTCGCTGGTGGCGATGAAGGTGTGGATGCGCGAGCGCGCCGCGCCCTTGAGCGCCTCGGCCGCGCGGGCGATGTCGCGATCGTTGGCGCGCGCCAGCGAGCAGACGGTGCTGTCGCGGATCGCGTCGGCGATCGCCTTGACCGCCTCGAAGTCGCCCTGGCTCGACGCCGCGAAGCCGGCCTCGATCACGTCCACCTTCAAGCGCTCCAGCTGCCGCGCGATGCGCAGCTTCTCGTCCCTGGTCATGGACGCGCCGGGCGATTGCTCACCGTCGCGCAGGGTGGTGTCGAAGATGATCAGTTGGTCGGACATGTCGGGCTTCCTTGCGGTGGCGGGCCGTGGCGATGAGGGGCGATCTTAGGCGGCCGCTCAGGCGGTGACGCGGTCGGCGAGCTTGAGCACGCCGCGCTGCGCCGCGCGGCGCAGGCCGGACACGATCGCCTTCAGCGAGGCCGACGCGATGTTGCCGTCCATGCCCACGCCGAACAGCGTCGCCTCGCCCACGCGCAGCTCCAGGTAGGCCACCGCCTGCGCGTCGGCGCCGCTGCCCAGCGCGTGCTCGTGGTAGTCGAGCACCCGGACCTGGGTCTTGAGCAGCTTGTTCAGGCCCTCGACGAAGGCGTCGATCGGGCCCTTGCCCTGGCCGTCGATCCGGACCATGCGCACGCACAGGTCGGCCTGCGTCTGCACGCGGGTCTGGCCGTCCTCGGCGGTGTCGATCTGCGGATGCATCGGCGGCGCCTGCTTGACGCCGTACTCGCGGTCGAAGATCTGCCAGATGTCGGCCGCGCCGAGTTCCTTGCCGTTCGTGTCCATCACGCCCTGGACGATCTGGCTGAACTCGATCTGCAGGCGGCGCGGCAGCTCGATGCCGTACTCGGCCTCGAGCAGGTAGGAGATGCCGCCCTTGCCCGACTGGCTGTTGACGCGGATCACCGCCTCATAGCTGCGGCCCAGGTCCTTGGGATCGATCGGGAGGTAGGGGATCTCCCAAATCTCCCCCTCCTGGCGGGCGGCGAAGGCCTTCTTGATCGCGTCCTGGTGCGAGCCCGAGAACGAGGTGTAGACCAGCTCGCCGACATACGGATGGCGCGGATGGACCGGGATCTGGTTGCAGTGCTCGACGCAGCGGCGGACCTCGTCGATGTCGGAGAAGTCCAGTTCCGGATGCACGCCCTGCGTGTACAGGTTGAGCGCGACGTTGACCAGGTCCAGGTTGCCGGTGCGCTCGCCGTTGCCGAACAGGCAGCCCTCGACGCGGTCGGCGCCGGCCATCAGCGCGAGCTCGGCAGCGGCGGTGCCGGTGCCGCGGTCGTTGTGCGGATGGACCGACAGGATCACGCAGTCGCGGCGCTCGATGTGGCGGCCCATCCACTCGATCATGTCGGCGTAGATGTTGGGCGTCGAATGCTCGACCGTCGTCGGCAGGTTGATGATGACCTTGCGCTCCGGCGTCGGCCCCCAGGCGGCGGTGACCGCGTCGACGACGCGCTTGGAGAACGCCAGCTCGGTGCCGGAGAACATCTCGGGCGAGTACTCGAAGCGGAAGTCCGTCTCCGGCTGCTTCGCGGCCAGCTCGCGGATCATCGTCGTGTGGGTGACAGCCAGCTCGACGATCTCGTCCTCGCTCATGTTCAGCACGACGCGCCGCATGATCGGCGCGACCGCGTTGTACAGGTGCACGATCGCGCGCGGCACGCCGACCAGCGATTCGAAGGTGCGCTCGATCAGCGGCTGGCGGGCCTGCGTCAGCACCTGGATGGTGACGTCGTCGGGGATGTGCCCGCCTTCGATCAGCAGGCGGACGAAGTCGAAATCGGTCTGCGAGGCGGACGGGAAACCGACCTCGATCTCCTTGAAGCCGATCTTCACCAGCATCTGGAACATGCGCAGCTTGCGCTCGGGGTCCATCGGCTCGATCAGCGCCTGGTTGCCGTCACGCAGGTCGGTGCTCAGCCACAGCGGCGCCTTCGTGATCTGCGCGTCGGGCCAGCGGCGGTCCGGGAGGGCGATGGGCGCGAAGGCGCGGTACTTGGTCTGCGGTTGCTTGAGCATGAGAGCGTTCCTGTGGGTTCAGGGGCGCAACTCGCAGACTCTCCAGAAAACAGAAACGGCCCGCTGCGAGTTGCATTCGGGCCGTTGGATCTGGGACGGTGTCGGTCGTCGGTGACGGTTCTGACGGACGTGCGCAGTTCAGCGGACCCGAAGGTCGCCTAGTAGTAGCCGCGTAATGCTGGCGGTTGCGCTGGTCGCGTTCACGAACGTCATGGGCGTCGAATATAGGAGAGCCGCCCGACGGGCGTCAACGCCGGCGCGCGACTGTCCGCGCGCCGAGCGTTCGCTATCGGTGAAGGCCGGCTTCATCGGGCTCGTCGGTCGACATCGCGATCACGCTCGCCGGCTTGCCCTTGGCGCGCCGGACCGCGTAGACGATGTAGCCCGAGATGCCATAGGCGCAGAACACGCCGAACAGCACGCGCGGCGGATCGATGTTGATCGCCGCGATGGCCAGCATGATCACGACCAGCACGATAAACGGCACCGAGCGCTTGAAGGTGATGTCCTTGAAGCTGTAGAACGGCGCGTTGGTCACCATCGTCAGGCCCGCGTACAGCGTGAAGCCGAAGGCCAGCCAGGCCAGCGCGGGATCGCGGTGGATGTCCTTGTAGCCGGCGCTGTCCAGCGCCCAGATCAGGCTCATCACCAGCGCGGCCGCCGCGGGGCTGGGCACGCCCTGGAAGAAGCGCCGGTCCACGACCGCGATGTTGGTGTTGAAGCGCGCCAGCCGCAGCGCCGCGCCGGCGATGTAGACGAAGGCGGCGAACCAGCCCCACTTGCCCAGGCCCTGCAGCGCCCAGGAATACATGATCAGCGCCGGCGCCGCGCCGAAGGACACCATGTCCGACAGCGAGTCCATCTGCTCGCCGAAGGTGCTCTGCGTGTTGGTCATGCGCGCGACGCGGCCGTCCAGGCTGTCGAGCACCATCGCGGCGAAGATGCCGTAGACGGACTGCTCGAAGCGTCCGCCGATGCCCATCACGATCGCGTAGAAACCGCTGAACAGCGCGGCCAGGGTGAACAGGTTGGGCAGCAGGTAGATGCCCTTGTGGCGCGGGCGCTGCGGGGCGTCGAGGACGTCGGGCTCGTCCTCGTCGAGCAGGTCCGCGTTCTTGTTGTCGATCGAATTCATGGGGGCGGAGGATACCTTAGGCCCTCCCCCTACCGGCTCACGCCGGCCCCCTCAAGGGGGCGCACCCAGTGGCCTGGCAAAGCCACGCCACGGCTGCCGCTTGGAAGACAAACGACCCGGCTGCAAACGCAAGCCGGGCCGTTCTTGGAGCCTGATCAGGCGATCAGTTCTTGGACTTGTCGACCAGCTTGTTGGCCTTGATCCAGGGCATCATCGCGCGCAGTTGCTCGCCGACCTGCTCGATCGGGTGCTCGGCGGTCAGGCGGCGGCGGCTGATCAGCGTCGGGGCGCCGGCCTTGTTCTCCAGGATGAAGGACTTGGCGTACTCGCCGGTCTGGATGTCCTTCAGGCACTGGCGCATCGCGTCCTTGGTCGCGGCGGTCACCACGCGCGGGCCGGTCACGTACTCGCCGTACTCCGCGTTGTTGGAGATCGAGTAGTTCATGTTGCCGATGCCGCCTTCATAGATCAGGTCGACGATCAGCTTGAGCTCGTGCAGGCACTCGAAGTAGGCCATCTCCGGCGCGTAGCCGGCTTCGGTCAGCGTCTCGAAACCGGCCTTGATCAGCTCGACGGCGCCGCCGCACAGCACGGCCTGCTCGCCGAACAGGTCGGTCTCGGTCTCCTCGCGGAACGAGGTCTGGATGATGCCGGCCTTGCCGCCGCCGTTCGCGGCCGCGTAGCTCAGCGCCAGGTCGCGCGCCTTGCCGGTCTTGTCGGCGTAGACGGCGATCAGGTGCGGCACGCCGCCGCCCTGGCGGTAGGTGTTGCGCACCGTGTGGCCGGGGGCCTTCGGCGCCACCATCCACACGTCCAGGTCGTCGCGCGGCTGCACCTGGCCGTAGTGCACGTTGAAGCCGTGGGCGAAGGCCAGCGAGGCGCCCTGCTTGATGTTGGGCTCGACTTCCTTCTTGTAGACGTCGGCGATCTGCTCGTCGGGCAGCAGGATCATGACCACGTCGGCCGCCTTCACCGCCTCGGCGATCTCGGCGACCTTCAGGCCGGCGCCTTCGGCCTTGGCCCAGGACGCGCCGCCGCGGCGCAGGCCCACGGTGACCTTCACGCCGCTCTCGTTCAGGTTCTGGGCATGGGCGTGGCCTTGTGAGCCATAACCGATGATGGTGACGTTCTTGCCCTTGATCAGGCTGAGGTCGGCGTCCTTGTCGTAATACACGTTCATGGTGGTCTCTCCGGGGGAAATCAGTACGGGGGTGGTTCAGTGAATGGCGCGCTCAGACGCGCAGGATGCGTTCGCCGCGGCCGATGCCGCTGGTGCCGGTGCGCACCGTCTCAAGGATCGCGGTGCGGTCGATCGCGTCGATGAAGGCGTCGAGCTTGCCGGCGTCGCCCGTCAGCTCGATCGTGTAGGTCTTCTCGGTGACGTCGATGACATGGCCGCGGAAGATGTCGGAGGTGCGCTTGAGCTCCTCGCGCTCCTTGCCCACGGCGCGCACCTTGATCAGCATGAGCTCGCGCTCGATGTAGCGGCCCTCGGTCAGGTCGACGACCTTCACGACCTCGATCAGACGGTTCAGGTGCTTGGTGATCTGCTCGATCACGTCGTCGCTGCCGCTGGTGACGATCGTCATCCGCGACAGCGAGGCGTCCTCGGTCGGCGCCACGGTCAGGCTCTCGATGTTGTAGCCCCGGGCGGAGAACAGCGCCACGACGCGCGACAGCGCGCCCGGCTCGTTCTCGATGAGCAAAGCAATGATGTGTTTCATGGAATCTCGTCCTTCGCGCTCTTCAGCCCGCCGGCGGTAACCGGTCGGCCCTTGGCCACGCTCTTCGATTGGGAAACGGGTTCGGCTCGCTCCGAGCGTCTCGGGCCGTCCGCCGCCGGTCGCCACGCGCGCGGTGACGCGCGCGACGCCGGACGGCTTCAGGCCGTCGCCGGTCTCAGAGGTCCTCGGACCCCAGCAGCATCTCGGAGATGCCCTTGCCCGCCTGGACCATCGGCCAGACGTTCTCGGTCGGGTCGGTGCGCACGTCCAGGAAGACGGTGCGGTCCTTCAACCGCATCGCCTCGCGCAGCGCGGGCTCCACGTCCGACGGCTTCTCCACCAGCAGGCCGACATGCCCGTAGGCCTCGGCCAGCTTGACGAAGTCCGGCAGCGCGTCCATGTAGCTGTGCGAGTAGCGCTTGCCGTAGTCCAGCTCCTGCCACTGCCGCACCATGCCGAGGTAGCGGTTGTTCAGCGAGACCACCTTCACAGGCGTCTTGTACTGCTGGCAGGTGGACAGCTCCTGGATGTTCATCTGGATGCTGCCCTCGCCGGTGATGCAGAACACGTCCGACTCCGGCTTGGCGAGCTTGATGCCCATCGCGTACGGCAGGCCCACGCCCATCGTGCCCAGGCCGCCGGAGTTGATCCAGCGGCGCGGCTCGTCGAAGCGGTAGAACTGCGCGGCCCACATCTGGTGCTGGCCGACGTCGGAGGTGACGTAGGTGTCGCGGCCGCGGGTCATGTTCCACAGCGTCTCGACGACGAACTGCGGCTTGATGACCTCGCTCGACTGCTTGTAGGACAGGCAGTCGCGCTTGCGCCAGTCGTTGATCTGGCTCCACCAGGCGTTGATCGCCTCGCCGTCCGGACGCGCCTGCGCTTCCCGGATCTGCGCGATCAGCTCCTGCAGCACGTCCTTGACGTCGCCGACGATCGGGATGTCCACGCGCACGCGCTTGGAGATCGACGACGGATCGATGTCGATGTGGATGATCTTGCGATCGACCGACGAGAAGTGCTTGGGGTTGCCGATCACCCGGTCGTCGAAGCGCGCGCCCACGGCGAGCAGCACGTCGCAGTGCTGCATCGTCATGTTGGCCTCGTAGGTGCCGTGCATGCCCAGCATGCCGAGGAAACGCGGGTCGGTCCCGGGCATCGCGCCCAGGCCCATCAGCGTGTTCGTGCAGGGATACCCGAGCAGTTCGACCAGCTGTCTGAGTTCAGCCGTGGCCTCGCCCAGGATCACGCCGCCGCCGGTGTAGATATAGGGACGCTTGGCGCCCATCAGCAGCTGGACCGCCTTGCGGATCTGGCCGCTGTGGCCCTTCTTCACCGGGTTGTAGGAGCGCATCTCGACGCGCTCCGGGTAGTGGAACGCGGTGCGGCTGAGCGACACGTCCTTCGGGATGTCCACGACGACCGGGCCGGGACGGCCGGTGCGCGCGATGTGGAAGGCCTTCTTCAGCGTCGTCGCGAGGTCGCGCACGTCCTTGACCAGGAAGTTGTGCTTGACGATCGGGCGCGTGATGCCGACGGTGTCGCATTCCTGGAAGGCGTCGAGGCCGATGGCGGGCGTCGGGACCTGTCCGGTGATGATCACCATCGGGATCGAGTCCATGTACGCCGTCGCGATGCCGGTGATCGCGTTCGTGACGCCGGGACCCGAGGTCACCAGCGCGACGCCGACCTCGCCGGTCGCCCGGGCGTAGCCGTCGGCGGCATGCACGGCGGCCTGCTCATGACGGACCAGCACGTGCTGGATGGCGTCCTGCTTGTAGAGCGCGTCGTAGATGTAGAGGACGGCACCGCCTGGATAGCCCCAGAGGAACTTCACGCCTTCGGCCTGAAGACTCTGAACCAGGATTTCGGAGCCATTCAGTTCCTGACCGGAACTGACGGAATGGGGGTGCGGTTGTGAGCGAGCTTCCGTGATCGCTGCACGTTTGATGTCCGCGGCAGACATGTCCATATGTCGAACCTCTGAGATTTTCTCTGACGAAAAACCATCGGTGCTTCTCTTCTCACCCTTGTGAGGCGGATTTGAAACGTCGCGTCAAAAACAGGGGCGCCGGGGTCTGGCGGCCTACTTGAGACAAAAACTGCGGTGTGCGAGAAGGCTGATTATGCACACAAACCCGCAGCCGCCCGACAGCCAATGGCTATTTGTGGCGCCAGTGCGATAATCCGCGCCGTTTTGCCTGCTCGACCGCCCTCTGACGGCGCCCGCCCTTTGGCCACAGACAAAGAACTCAACGACTTTCTCAAGTCCGTCGACCGCCGCGCGTTCAAACGCACGGTCTACATGGTGCGAGACGAAGACGCCGCGCTGGACATCGTCCAGGACGCCATGATCCGCCTGGCCGAGAAGTACTTCGACCGCCCGGCGGCGGAGCTGCCCCTGCTGTTCCAGCGCATCCTGTCGAATGCGACGATGGACTGGTTCCGGCGCCAGAAGGTGCGCAACGCGCTCTTCAGCAACCTGTCCGACTTCGAGGGCGGCGATCCGGGCGAGGACTTCGACCTGCTCGAGATGCTGGAGACCCGGGAAGGATCGATGGGGGCCTTGTCCGCGGCGGACGAGGTCTCGCGGTTCCAGATCCTGGCGGCCATCGAACAGGAAGTTGCAGCTTTGCCGGGACGTCAACGGGAGGCCTTCCTGCTGCGTTACTGGGAAGAACTCGACGTCGCCGAGACGGCTGCGGTCATGGGTTGCTCGGAGGGCAGTGTCAAGACACACTGCTCCCGCGCCGTGCATGCACTGGCCAAAACGCTGAAAGCCAAGGGAATCTCGCTATGAAGAAGAACACGCCAGGAACGCCGCAGCCGCTGGAAGCGGAAGCGCGCGTCACCCGTTTCGGCCTCCGCGTGGCGGCTGGCTTGACCGAGCAAAGCGAGACCCTTTCCGGCGATATCCAGGAGCGTCTGCGCTTCGCACGTGAGCAAGCGCTCGCCAGGGCCATGGCGGCCCGGGCGGCCGCGCCCACCCAGGCGGCGTCCGAGACCCGTCATGTCGGCGGCGGCGTGATGGCCCTGGGCGGCGGCGAGAAGACCCCGCGCTGGCGCAAGGCCGCGGCTTTGCTGCCGCTGGCGCTGCTGCTCGGCGGCCTGCTGCTGATCCAGCACAGTCAGTGGTACGAGCAGATCCGCAGCGCGGCCGAACTGGACACCGAGATGCTCTCCAAGCCGCTGCCTCCCGCGGCTTACAGCGATCCGGGTTTCCGCGAGTACCTCAATGAGGACCGGACCGACCCCAACGCCTCCACGAACGCCGACGAAGGCGAAAAGTCCGACGAAGCGAAATCGTCGCAGTGAGGCGGTGCGTGGCCAGATCCTTCCGCCTCCCCTTGCATCCAGTCGGTTCCAGCGTTTTTCCTGATCTTGGCGCTTCCCGCGGCGTGGCCCGCTGCCTGAGCATCGCGGCCGCGTGCGGCATGCTGGTGCTCGGCTCGGGCACCGCCCTGGCGCAGGCTGACGGCGCTTCCGCGCCCGCTGGCCTCGCCGCGTCGTCGTCCGTTCCCCATGCCTCCGCGCCAGCGCGCACCGGCGCCCTGGTGGGCGGGCAGACCTGGGCCTCGCTGAGCGCCTCGCAGAAGGAGGCGCTGGCGCCGCTGTCCAAGGAATGGGACCAGCTCGACGGCGCCCGCAAGGGCAAATGGCTGGAAATCGCCGCCCGCTACCCGACGCTGCCCGCTGAACACCAGCAGCGCCTGCGCGAACGCATGGTCGAGTGGACCCGGATGTCGCCGGCCGAGCGCCAACGTGCCCGCATCGGGTACCAGCACGCTGGCGAACTCCGCGCGCCGGAGCAGGAGTCGCAACTGCGCGCCAAGTGGGAGGCCTACCAGGCGCTTCCGCCCGAGAAACGCCAACGCCTGGCCGAGCGCGCCGCGGAAAAGGCCTCGGCCGTCGGACACGACGCGCCGGCGCCGGTCCGGTCGACCCGCGCGAACGCGCCGATCCAACGCGCGCCGCTGAGCGCCACGACCGGTCCGACGATCGTCCAGGCCCTCCCCGGCGCGACGACGGTGCTGCTGACCCAGCGCGCCGAACCGGCGCTGCCCGGCGCGAGCGCCGCTCCGGGCCGGCCGTTGCGCTCGCCGCGTGACGCGAATCTCGACCCGAACACGCTGCTCCCGCGGCGCAACGGGGCCAGCCGCTAAACTGGCGGGATGACCTCCGCACCCGTAGCCGGCGGCGATGCCCCGCCCGCCCTGATGCGCCGACTCGCCGCCTTCATTTATGAAGGCGTCGTCTTGTTTGGCGTCGTCTTCATCGCCGGCTGGCTGTACTCGACGCTCACCCAGCAGCGCAATGCGCTGGTCGGACAGCACGGCCTGCAGGCCTTCCTGTTCCTGGTGCTGGGGATCTACTTCATCTGGTTCTGGTCGCGCGGCGGCCAGACGGTCGCGATGCGCGCCTGGCACCTGCGGGTCGTCGACGCCCAGGGCCGCCCGGTGACGCAGTTCCGCGCCGCGTTGCGCTACCTGGCCGCCTGGCTCTGGTTCCTGCCCGCGCTGGCGAGCGTCCACCTGCTGGGCCTGGACCACAGCACCGGCGCCATCTTCGGCGCGATGACCGCCGGCATCGCCGGCTACCTGCTGCTGGCACGGCTGCATCCGCAACGCCAGTTCCTGCACGACATCCTCTGCGGTACCCGGCTGGTGACCCAGCGCCCGGCACCGCGGACCCCGGCGGCCCAGCCCGCCGGCGACGCCTGACCCCCTCCCCGACGATGAGCAACCCCCACAAGGGCCGCACCGGCCTGAACCGCATCCTGCACGCGGCCGGCTACTCCTGGGCCGGCCTGGTCGCCGCCTACCGCGGCGAAAGCGCCTTCCGCCAGGAAACCTGGCTGAGCA
Source organism: Mitsuaria sp. GD03876 (assembly GCF_029840635.1). Classification (GTDB taxonomy): domain Bacteria; phylum Pseudomonadota; class Gammaproteobacteria; order Burkholderiales; family Burkholderiaceae_C; genus Roseateles. The sequence continues at coordinate 72,250 of NZ_JAOCCU010000008.1, forward strand.
TCATCGGCGTGCCGCTCGCTTTCCTGGTCGGCAAGGACTGGGTGCAGGTGGCGCTGCTGGCCGGCTCGCTGATCCTCGTGCTGATCGTGGAACTGCTGAATTCGGCGGTCGAAGCCGTCGTCGATCGCGTGTCGTTCGAACTGCACGACCTCAGCAAGCGCGCCAAGGACATCGCCAGCGCCGCCGTGCTGCTGTCGTTGGTGCTGGCGGGCGGCATCTGGGCCGCCGCGATCTGGCAGCACCTGCGCTGAAGGGGAACGCCGGCCTCGCGCCGGGTCCGCCAAGCCCCGAATGAACAAGGGCGGGACGCCGATCGGCGCCCCGCCCTTCCTGTTTCCAGCGGCCCGCGGCGCGGGCCCGGCGGTCAGACCGCCGCTTCGTCCTGTTCGCCGGTGCGGATGCGGATGACCTGCTCCACCGCGGTGACGAAGATCTTGCCGTCGCCGATCTTGCCGGTCTTGGCGGCCTTCAGGATCGCGTCGATGCAGCGGTCGACCTCGTCGTCCTTCACGACGACCTCGACCTTCACCTTGGGCAGGAAGTCGACGACGTACTCGGCGCCGCGGTACAGCTCGGTATGGCCCTTCTGGCGGCCGAAGCCCTTCACTTCCGTGACCGTCAGGCCGGACGCGCCGACCTCGGCCAGCGCCTCGCGGACTTCGTCGAGCTTGAACGGTTTGATGATGGCGGTGATCTGTTTCATCGCGGGCTCCGGGAGGGGGAAATGACGGTCGGGACTGGCGGTGATTTAAGCACGGATCGTTTCGCGCGGGCTCCCTCCATCGGCGAAGGGAGTCATCGCGCGAGCGCGTCGCGGACCGCGCTCAGTCGGGGATGCGGTCGAGTTCCGCCAGCCAGACCGCCGGCTCGGAGTCGCTGGGCGCGCGCCAGTCGCCGCGCGGGGACAGCGAACCGCCGCTGCCGACCTTGGGCGCGTTGGGCACGCAGCTGCGCTTGAACTGGCTGCCGCGGAAGAAGCGCGACACGAAGATCCGCAGCACGCGCTTGATCTCGGCGAGCGGGTACTCGTTGCGCTGCACGTGCTCGCCGTCGGGCCAGTCGCCGCGCGAGCGGTCGCCCCACGCATGCCGGGCGAGGAACGCGATCTTGGCCGGCGAGTAGCCATGGCGGATCGTGTAGAACAGGTTGAAGTCCTGCAACTCGTAGCGGCCGATCCGGTCCTCGGTGCTCTGCAGGCCGGAGCCGCCCGCGGCATCGACGCGCGCGTCCTGCGGCACCAGCTCCGGGCTGATCTCGGTGCCGAGGATGTCGAGCAGCACCTCGCGGCCCGCGTGCCCGAGCTGCTCGGTCTCCGCGACCCAGCGCACCAGGTACTGGATCAGCGTCTTGGGCACCGACGCGTTCACGTTGTAGTGCGACATGTGGTCGCCGACGCCGTAGGTGCACCAGCCCAGCGCCAGTTCGCTGAGGTCGCCGGTGCCCAGCACCAGCGCCCCGGTGTGATTCGCGAGCCGGAACAGGTGGCTCGTGCGTTCGCCGGCCTGCACGTTCTCGAAGGTCACGTCGTAGACCGGCTCGCCGTTGGCGTACGGATGACCGAGGTCCTTGAGCATCTGCTCGCAGCTGGGACGGATGTCGATCTCGCGCGCTTCGCAGCCGATCTCGCGCATCAGGCGCAGCGCCTGGTCGCGGGTACGGGTGCCGGTCGCGAAGCCCGGCATCGTGACGCCGAGGATGTGGGTACGCGGCCAGCCCATCTGGTCCATCGCGCGCGCGGCCACCAGCAGCGCATGCGTCGAGTCCAGGCCGCCCGAGATCCCGAGCACCAGCTTGTGGATGCCGCTCGAGACCAGCCGCTGCACCAGCGCCTGGACCTGGATCTGGAAGACCTCGTTGCAGCGCTCGTCGCGGCGCTGACGGTCCGCGGGCACGTAGGGGAAGCGCTCGACGCGGCGGCGCAGCGGCAGCGGTTGCGCGCGGTCCAGGCCGAGCTCGAACTCGACCGTGCGGAAGCTCTTCAGCAGCGGCGCGTGATGCCGCACCGAATCGCCGAAGCTCGTCTGCCGCATGCGCTCGCGCGACAGGCGCTCCAGGTCGACGTCCGCGGCGACCAGCTGCGAGCGGCGCTGGAAGCGTTCGCTCTCGGCCAGGAAGCTGCCGTTCTCGTAGACGAGCGCCTGGCCGTCCCAGGCGAGGTCGGTGCTGGATTCGCCGGCACCGGCCGAGGTGTAGACATAGGCCGCGAGGCAGCGCGCCGATTGCTGGCCGACCAGTTGATGCCGGTAGCCCGCCTTGCCGACGGTGATGTTGGAGGCCGAGAGATTCACCAGCACCGTCGCGCCGGCGAGCGCCGCGTAGGACGACGGCGGGATCGGCGTCCAGACGTCCTCGCAGATCTCGACGTGGATCCGCAGCAGCGGCAGGTCGCTCGCGGCCACGACGAGGCGCGTGCCGAAGGCCACGCGCTGGCCCAGCAGCGTGATCTCCTCGCTGAGCGCCTCGTCGGCGGCGTTGAACTGGCGCGCCTCGTAGAACTCGCCGTAGTTGGGCAGGTAGCTCTTGGGCAGCACCGCGAGCAGCCGGCCGCGCTGGAACACGACCGCGCAGTTGAACAGCCGGTGCTCCAGACGCAGCGGCAGGCCGACGATCGCCACGGTCGGCAGGTCGCGCGACACCGTCAGCAACTGCGCCAGCGCCGCCTCGCAGCCGTCGAGCAGCGCGCGCTGATGGAAGAGGTCGTCGCTGGTGTACGCCGCCAGGCCGAGTTCGGGGAAGGCCGCGACCGCGACGCCGTCGGCGGCCGCCTCGCGCAGCAGCTGCGCGGTCTGCTCGCCGTTGAAGACGGGATCGGCGACGCGGCACAGCGGGACGCCGACCGCGACGCGGGCGAAATCGTGAGCGTAGAGGTTGTCGAAGGACGGGCCGGCGGAGGTCGCGGCCGAGGAAGAGCTCGAGGAGGAAGTCGTCGTCGCTTGCATGGCGTGCATCCTGCCACCAAAGCGCGGGCTTTGAGCTTGCCCCTAAGATTTGCCGCGCATGACCGCCACCCCCTCCTCCCCGCCCGATCCCGTGCCCGCCGACGCGCACGCGCCGCAGCCGCTGATCCGCGTCGACGACGATCCCGCCGCGCTGCCGCGCGATCAATGGAACGCGTTGCTGGCCGCCTCGCCGCTGCCCTCGCCGTTCATGAAGCTCGAGTACCTGCAGGCGATGCAGGCCTCGGGGTCCGCCGTCGCGAAGAAGGGCTGGCAGGCGCAGTTCCTCAGCGTCTGGGAAGGCGACACGCTGATCGCCGCCTGCCCGGCCTACCTGAAGGGGCACTCCTACGGCGAGTACGTGTTCGACTGGGCCTGGGCCGATGCCTACGAGCGCCACGGCCTCGCGTACTACCCCAAGCTGCTGGTCGCGGTGCCCTTCACGCCGGTGCCCGGCAGCCGGCTGCTGGCGCGCGACGACGAGGCGCGCGCGTGGCTGGTGAAGGCGCTGCAGGCGCTCACGACCCGGTCCGAGCTGTCGTCGGTGCACGTGCTCTTCGGCGACGCGCGGGACCAGCGCGCGCTGACCGGCGACGGCTGGCTGGCACGGCAACAGGTGCAGTTCCACTGGACCGGCGACGGCGAGCCGCGCTCGTTCGCCGACTACCTCGCGACGCTGCAGCGCGAGAAGCGCAAGAAGATCCAGCAGGAGCGGCGCAAGGTCGCCGAGGCCGGCATCCGCTTCGAGGCGCTGCGCGGCGACGCGATCACGGGCGAGGACTGGGACTTCTTCCACGAGTGCTACACGCGGACCTACCTCGCGCACCGCAACAAGCCCTACCTGACGCGCGACTTCTTCGCGCGCATGGCCGCGGACATGGCCGATCACTGGCTGATGTTCATCGCGCGCGATGAGCAGGGGGATCGCGTGGCGGCGTCGCTGGTGGCGATCGACGAATCGCAGCGCGCCGCCTACGGGCGCTACTGGGGCGCGACGCGCTACATCCCCAACCTGCATTTCGACGCCTGCTACTACCAGCCGCTGGCCTGGTGCCTGGAGAACGGCTGGCGCCGCTTCGAAGGCGGCGCGCAGGGCGAGCACAAGATGGCGCGCGGCCTGATGCCGGTGGCGACGCACTCGGCGCACTGGCTCGCGCATCCGCAGTTCCGCGAGGCGGTCGCCGATTTCCTCCAGCGCGAAGGTCAGGCGATGGACGAGTACATCGACGAGCTGGAACGGCACCGGCCATTCAAGGCGCCGCGCCCCGAATGAGCCGCCTCGCGCAGGGCCTCAGGCCCGCCCGCGCTCCTCGAGCGCCAGCGACGCGAAGGCCAGCAGCGACGCCACGTCCTCCTTCCTGCTGAACGCTTCTGGATCGCGTTGCATGCGCACCTGCATGCACACCGTCTCCACGAGGTCGGCCAACTCGGACCGACTCCGACCGCCGCGGTCGATGTGTCGTTGAATCTCCCAGGCCGCGCCGTACACCGCGGAGCGCCGATCGCCGTCGGGGCTCATGAAGGCCACGGTCCGGTTGCCGGCGAGGTCCTGCCCGCGCAGGTGGCGGCAGGCCGCGAGCAGCGCGCCCGGCGAGATCGCCCGGTCGTAGGCGCACGGGATCCGCAGCCAGGCCAGGTCCTGGGCGATGGCGCCGGCTTCGCGGCGTGTGGCGTCCTCCCACGGGTCGGCCGCGAACGGTCGGCCCTTGGCATCGAACCGGTGCGGCTGCATCACCATCGAAACCGCGCGGGACCGCGCCTCCGGCCCCAAAGCCGTCTCCTTCTTTTCCTCCACGTGGCCGCCGCCGACGCCCTTCCCCTTGAAGGTCACCGTGTGGTCCTTGAACGCCGTCGGTGCGGTGCTGCGCATGCAGTGGTTGAGCTGCCTCGCCTCCTCGGGAAGGCCGAGATCGACCACCACGGCGACCTGATGCTCGGCGCAGGCCGCCGCCCAGGCGATCGAGTCCTTCACGCGCGGGGAAGCCATCGCGAGGCTTCGGCCGCCGGGCGCCGAGTCCCTCGACAGCCACGACGCATGCAGTTGATCCGGGGTTGTCGCGGCTGCCTTGTCCGACACCTCGAGGCGGGTCGCGGCCGGTAGCGGACGGTCGGGCGCGGCGCTGCCGGCGAGCCGCTGGGTCGTGGACCCAGGTGGCAACTGCTGAAGCGCCTGGTCCAACCCGGAGCGGATCGCGTCCGCCTGCTTCAGCGAGGCCGACCAGAGGCCGACATGGGCGCCGCGGAGATCGGCAGGCGGGCGAAGCGCGGCGGCGCCAGGGGACGGCGTGGACTTCGCGGTCGAGCCGAAGGAGAAGGGCAGCGCGTGGAACAAGCGGGAGATCGGGTTCATGGATGACGGGCGGTTCGTTGAACGAGCCCATCAGTTGTCATCCGCTCACCCGGGCGCTCGCGGCCGCGGCGCCAACTTGTTCGAATCGAGGTTGTTCGCGGTCGACGTCAGGCCTGCGCCAGATCGACATCGCGCGAACCTGGCACCGGCCTCACTCCGCCATCAGGTCGAGGTCGACGTCGCCAGCCGCGGCTGGCCCTGCACCGCCACGCCGGCGTGCTCGCGGAACAGCTTGGCCAGGCGGGCAGCCGCGTCGTCGATGTCGTGACGCGCCAGCACGCGCACGCGGGCGGCCTCGCCCTTGCGCTGCAGCTCGGCGTCGTCGCAGCGCAGGCACTCGAGCATCGCCTGCGCCAGCGGCGCCGGATCGCCGGCCGGCACCAGCCAGCCGTTCTCGGGCCGGACCAGCTCGGGGATCGCCGCGATCGCGGTGCTGATCACCGGGCGGCTCAGCGCCATCGACTCCATCACCACCACCGGCAGGCCTTCCGCGAAGCTCGACACCACCAGCGCGCGCGAGGCCAGCATCTCCTCGCGCACCTGGTCGCTGCTGATCCAGCCGGTGATGCGCACGCGGTCGCGCAGGCGCAGCGCGTCGATGCGGGCCTCGACCGGCTCGCGCAACTCGCCGTCGCCGGCCAGCACCAGCTCGAAGTCGACGCCCTGGGCCGCGACCAGCGCCGCGGCCTCCAGCATCAGCAGGTGGCCCTTCTGCTCGCACAGCCGGCCCACGGCCAGCAGGCGGCGGCCGGTCGCCGGCGCGGCATGGGTCTCGTGGAAGGCGGGTTCGACGCCGCAGGGCACGATGGGGATCTTGGGCCAGTGCGCGTGGTCGACCCAGCGGTAGATCTGGCTGCGGCAGAACGACGAGATCGCGACGACGAAGCGCGAGCGCCGGATCTTCTCGCCCAGGTGCAGCATCTCGGGCCGGTCGAATTCCTCCGAGCCGTGGCAGGTGAAGCTGTAGCCGGGACCGCCGAGCGCCTCGATCAGCAGTGCCACCTCGGTCGCGTTGGTGCCGAAGTGCGCATGCACGTGGGTCACGCCCTCGGCGCGCAGCAGCGGCACCGCCAGGCAGGCCTCGGCCAGGTAGATGAAGTGGACCGGCAGCGGCCGGTCGGCGCGTCGGCCCAGCTTGATCGTCAGCGCCAGCGCCGACAGGAACTTCGCCGGCGAACTCAGCGCCTGGCGGACCATCGCCTTGAGCAGCGGACCCACGCCGCCGCGCAGCAGGTAGTGGGTGCGGGTCTTCTCGTCCTGGTCGGTCGGGTCGGGCGCGGCGTCGTCCCACCCCCGCACCGCCAGCCGCATCACGTCGATGCCGAGTTTTTCCACCGCGAGGATCTCGCGGCGGATGAAGGTGTGGCTGACCTTGGGATAGTGGTTGAGCAGGTAGGCGACTTTCACGTGACGAAACTTCCGTAGGGGTGAACCCGCCCATTTTGGTGCCGCGCGCACCAACGGCACAACGCCCCTCCCCAAAGCGGGGACAGTCCAGATGTAACGCACCGTGATGGCATCCGCCTTGCCGGGCGGAAACCCTTGCAGTCGGAAACGTCGGAAACGAAAAAGCGCCCCGAGGGGCGCTTGGTGGTCGGCCCTTGGCGGGCCGGGGCTCGCCGCTGGGGCGGGCCCGCCGGGGCGATCAGGCCTGCTGCGACTTCGCGTAATTGGCCATGCCGTCGGTGATCTCCTTCTTGGCGGCTTCCGGGCCTTCCCAGCCCTTGACCTTCACCCACTTGCCGGCCTCGAGGTCCTTGTAGTGCTCGAAGAAGTGCTGGATCGCCTTCAAGCGCATCTGGTTGATGTCCTCGGGCTTGGTCCAGTGCTCGTAGATCGGCAGGATCTTGGTCGTCGGCACGGCCAGCAGCTTGGCGTCGCCGCCGGCTTCGTCGTCCATCTGCAGCACGCCGATGGCGCGGCAGGTCACCACCACGCCGGGGGTCAGCGGGAACGGCGTGATCACCAGCACGTCCACCGGGTCGCCGTCGTCGGCCAGCGTCTGCGGGACGTAGCCGTAGTTGCACGGGTAATGCATCGCCGTCGTCATGAAGCGGTCGACGAACAGCGCGCCGCTTTCCTTGTCGACCTCGTACTTGATCGGGTCGGCGTTCATCGGGATCTCGATGACGACGTTGAACTGCTCGGGCGCCTTCGCGCCGGGGGTGACTTTGTGCAGGCTCATGGTGGTGGACAGCGGTGAATACGGGGGAATCCGGGCCGGGACCCGGAAAGACCGAGATTCTAGAGGCTCGCCTGAACCGGCCCTGACGCCCTCCCCCGCGGCGCGGGATTCATCGTCACGTCGTCAGGCTGTGCGCGGGGCGCTCGCCGGCCAGCGCCTGCGCCAGGCTGTCCAGCACCATCTCGCCCATCGCGGCGCGGGTCTCCTCGGTCGCGCTGGCGCGGTGCGCCTGCAGCACCACATGGTCCATGTCCAGCAGCGCCGGCGGGACATGCGGCTCGTCGGCGAAGACATCCAGCCCCGCGCCGGCGATGCGCCGTTCCTGCAGCGCCTTCACCAGGTCCGCCTCCTTCACCAGCCGGCCGCGCGCGACGTTGACCAGGAAGCCGCGCGGCCCCAGCGCCTCCAGCACCGGCATGTCGATCAGGTCGCGGGCCTGGTCCGCGGCGGCGCAGACGATCAGCGCGTCGCTGTCGCGGGCGAGCTGGACCAGGTCGGCCTCGAAAGCCCAGGGCACGCCGGGGATCGCCTTCAGGTCGGTGTAGCGCACCGGGCAGCCGAAGGCGCCGAGGCGCTCCGCCACCGCGCGACCCACGCGCCCCAGCCCGACGATGCCCACGCGCATGCCGCTGACGCGGCGCGCCAGCGGGATCGCGCCGGGCTGCGGGAACTTGGGCCACAGGCCGCCGCGCACGAAGCGGTCGACCGAGGCCAGCTGGCGGCAGGTGGCCAGCAGCAGGCCCAGCGCCATGTCGGCCACGTCCTCGGTCAGCGCGCCGAAGGTGCCGGTCACCGGCAGCCCGCGCTCGCGGGCGTAGGCGAGGTCCACCGCGTCGGTGCCGACGCCGTTCACCGCGACGACCTCGAGCGCCGGGAGCCGCTCCATCACCGAGCGGGAGATCCCCGTGTGCCCGCCGGTGATCACGCCGCGCATCGCCGCGCCGTGAACCGCCAGGTAGGCGTCGGGGTCCGCCTGCTCGTACAGGCGGTGCATCGTGTAGCGCTCGTCCAGCCGCGCGTTGATCGACGGCACGAGGATGGGGTTCAGTTGGAGGATGTGCGGTTTCATCGGGTGCTCTCTCATTCCGGCTGGATGCCCGCCGTCTTGATGACGGCGCCCCAGCGTTGGTACTCGGCGGCCTGGAACGCGGCCAGCTCGGCCGGCGTCGAGGTGAAGGGCTCCATGCCGTTCTGCTCGACGAAGCGCTTGACCGGCTCCGCGGTCATGGCCTTGCGCATCAGCGCGTTGATCCTGTCCACCACCGCCGCCGGCGTGCCGGCCGGGGCGTAGACGGCGTTCCAGTAACTGATCTCGTAGCCGGGCAGCCCGGCCTCGGCGATCGTCGGCAGGTCCGGCACCAGCGGCGAGCGCGCCGGGCTGCTGACGCCCAGCGCCTTGAGCTTGCCGGCCTTGACCTGCGGCAGGCTGGTCGTGAGGTCGACGATCATCAGGTCGACCTGCCCGCCGACCAGGTCCACCATCGCCTGCGGATTGGCCTTGTACGGGACGTAGGTCAGCTGCGTGCGCGTCATCTGCTGGAACAGCTCGGCCGCGACGCGCGCCGAGGAACTGCCGGCGCCGAAGGTCAGTTGCTGCTTCTTCGCGATCGCGCTGAGCTCGGTGACGTTGCGCGCGGCGATGCGGGGATTCGTGACCAGCAGCAGGTAGCCCTTGACGAGCGCGCCGACCGGCGCGAAGTCCTTCACCGGGTCGTAGGCCAGCTTGCGGAACAGGTGCGGGTTGGCGGCCTGCGTCGTGTTGGTCGTCATGAACAGCGTGTAGCCGTCGGCCGCGGCCCGCGCCACGGACTGCGCGGCGATGCCGCCGCTGGCGCCGGCCTTGTTGTCGACGATCACCGGCACCTTGGTCGCGGCGGTGATCTCGGTGCCGATGGCGCGGGCCAGGCCGTCGGTCGTGCTGCCGGGGCTGGAGCCGACGACGATCGTGATCGGCCGCGACGGGTAGGCGGCCGGCGCGCCCTGCGCGAAGGCGCCGAGGGACACGAGGCAGGCGGAACTCAGCAACGACAGCGCGGCGGCGCGGCGGATGGGATTCATGCGGTTGTCTCCGAGGGTGGACGGTGGCGCGGCGTCGCGGGACTCTGTCGGCCCTCGTCGATGTCGCGTGAGCTCATGCTGGCAGCGGCGCCATGACCGGTCAATATTGATCGTCAAGATCAACCGTCCTCGATGGATACGATGATTGCTGGCATCCGGCCTCGATGTGATCGACGTGGACGGGTGTCATGTTGACGACTACATTGACGACTCCAACCCCGACGAAAGCTCCCTCGGATGGCGACCTGGATGACCCTGGACGAAGCGCGCGCGGTACTCGGCGTGCGCGCGCAGACGATCTACGCGTACGTGAGCCGCGGGCGCATCGGCGTCGGCCCCAATCCGCAGGACTCGCGCCGCAGCCTGTACCGCGCGGAGGACGTGAACGCGCTGCGGCGTCGCAAGGAAACGGGACGCACGCGGGAGACGCTCGCGGCGACGACGCTGTTCGGCGCGGAGCCCAGCGTGCCGACCTCGATCTCGACCTTCGCCGGCGGGCGGCCGTTCTATCGCGGCGTCGATGTCGTCGAACTCGCCGCGACCGCGACGCTGGAGGACACCGCGCGGCTGCTGTGGGACGCCGCCGAGACGCCGCGCCTGGCCCGTCCCGCGATCACGGCGATCACGGCGTCCGCGGCGAACGCCGCAGGCACGCCGGCCGCCGCGCCGTTGGCCCTTGTCGCGACACTCCCGGCCGGACGCGCGCGCGCCTTCGCGGAGCTGGCGGCGCTCGCGGCGACCGGCCACTCGACGCGCGGCCGCGTCGCCCGCGTGCTGGTGGAGGAAGCGTCGGCGCTCGTGGGCCGGCTGGCCGGCGCATTCGGCGCCGCCGACGACGACGGCTCGCCGCTGCACGAGCGCCTGGCGCGCGGCTGGGGCCAGTCGCGCGCGGTGGCCACGCTGCTGCGCAAGACGCTGGTGCTTGGCGCGGACCATGAGATCACCGCGTCCGCGTTCTCGGCGCGCATCACGGCGTCGACCGGCGCGTCGCTGCCGGCCTGCCTGCTGGCGGGACTGGCGACCTTCTCCGGCCCGCTGCACGGCGACGCGACCGGCCGCGTGCGCACGCTGTTCGACGAGGTCGAGCGCGACGGCGCCGACGCGGTCGTGGACCGCTACCTGTCGGCGGCGATGCCGATCCCCGGCTTCGGCCACCACATCTATCCCGACGGCGATCCGCGCGCCGCGGCGCTGCTGGCGGACTTCAAGCCGCCGGCGGCGATCGCGCGGCTGATCGAGCGCGTGGTCGCGCTGACCGGCCTGCCGCCGTCCATGGACGTGGCGCTCGCCGCGCTGGTCGCCCGTTACCGGCTGCCGGCCGACGCGGGCTTCGCCGTCTTCGCGATCGCGCGCAGCGTCGGCCTGCTGGCGCATGCGATGGAGCAGCTCGACGTGGATTCGGTGATCCGGCCGCGCGGCCGCTACACCGGGCCGAGCGCCGCGCAGGCGCCGGATCCGCGCCGGGCGCGGCGGATGAAGAACGCGTAAAGGCTGCCGCCGGGGCAGGCGCCATGCCCGGGGCCAGTTCTTGCCCCTCCCTCTCGCGGCGCCCCGCAACGCCTGACACCCGCCTTGCAAAGCCTTCGAATCCGCTGGTAAACGCTCATGCCGTGCGATAGGCACGGCCTTAGCATCGCCCGACGGACTGTTGCTGTTGCGTGCGCGCAGGCCCGGCGCCCGCTGGATGGAACGTCTTCACAGGATGGCGAATCAGCGAGAGGAGACACACACATGTCGACGAGTTTGGCGCTGTACTTCGCGCTGGCCTGCGGGCTGGCGGCGGTGCTCTACGGCTTTATCCAACGCAGCTGGATCCTGAGCCAGGATGCCGGCAACCCCCGCATGCAGGAGATCGCCGGCGCGATCCAGCAAGGCGCCGCGGCCTACCTGGCCCGGCAGTACCGCACCATCGCGATCGCCGGCGTCGCGCTGGCCATCCTGATCGCCGTGTTCCTGACCTGGCAGACCGCGCTGGGCTTCGTCGTCGGCGCGGTGCTGTCCGGCGCCTGCGGCTTCATCGGCATGAACGTCTCGGTGCGCGCCAACGTGCGCACCGCGCAGGCTGCCACGCAAGGCATGGCCCCGGCGCTCAATGTCGCCTTCAAGGGCGGCGCCATCACCGGCATGCTGGTGGTCGGACTCGGGCTGCTGGGCGTCGGGCTGTTCTTCATGTGGATCAGCCAGAACGGCACCCATGCCGACAGCGAGACCCTCAAGCCGCTGCTGGGCCTGGCCTTCGGCTCGTCGCTGATCTCGATCTTCGCGCGGCTGGGCGGCGGGATCTTCACCAAGGGGGCCGACGTCGGCGCCGACCTGGTGGGCAAGGTCGAGGCCGGCATCCCCGAGGACGACCCGCGCAACCCGGCGGTGATCGCCGACAACGTCGGCGACAACGTCGGCGACTGCGCCGGCATGGCCGCCGACCTGTTCGAGACCTACGCCGTCACGCTGATCGCGACGATGGCGCTGGGCGCGCTGACCTTCGGCGGCATGTCGATCGCGGCGCTGGTGTACCCGCTGGTGCTCGGCGGCGCGTCGATCATCGCGTCCATCATCGGCTGCGGCTTCGTCAAGGCCAGCCCCGGCATGAAGAACGTGATGCCGGCGCTGTACAAGGGCCTGGTCGTCGCCGGCGTGCTGTCGGCGATCGCCTTCTGGTTCATCACCCGCGCGCTGTTCCCGCAGGACCTGACGCTGCCCGGCGGCCAGACGATCGGCGCCAACGCGCTGTTCTTCTCCTGCCTGGTCGGCCTGCTGCTGACCGCGGCGATGGTCTGGATCACCGAGTACTACACCGGCACCGACTACAAGCCGGTGCAGCACGTGGCGCAGGCCTCGACCACCGGCCACGGCACCAACATCATCGCGGGCCTGGGCGTGTCGATGCGCTCGACGGCCTGGCCGGTGCTGTTCGTCTGCGTCGCGATCCTGGTCGCGTTCAAGCTCGCGGGGCTGTACGGCATCGCGATCGCGGCCACGGCGATGCTCAGCATGGCCGGCATCGTCGTGGCGCTGGACGCCTACGGGCCGATCACCGACAACGCGGGCGGCATCGCCGAGATGGCCGACCTGCCCGAGTCGGTGCGCGACATCACCGATCCGCTGGACGCCGTCGGCAACACGACCAAGGCGGTGACCAAGGGCTACGCGATCGGCTCGGCCGGCCTGGCCGCGCTGGTGCTGTTCGCCGACTACACCCACGCGCTGGAATCGCGCGGGCTGCAGGTCAGCTTCGACCTGAGCAACCACATGGTCATCGTCGGGCTGTTCATCGGCGGGCTGATCCCCTACCTGTTCGGCGCGATGGCGATGGAGGCGGTGGGCCGCGCCGCGGGCTCGGTGGTCGAGGAGGTGCGCCGCCAGTTCCGCGACATCAAGGGGATCATGGAAGGCACCGGCAAGCCCGAGTACGGCCGCGCGGTGGACATGCTGACCGCCGCGGCGATCAAGGAAATGATCGTGCCGTCGCTGCTGCCGGTGATCGTGCCGATCGTCGTGGGCCTGGCGCTCGGCCCGGCCGCGCTGGGCGGGCTGCTGATGGGCACGATCGTCACCGGGCTGTTCGTCGCGATCTCGATGTGCACCGGCGGCGGCGCCTGGGACAACGCCAAGAAGTACATCGAGGACGGCCACCACGGCGGCAAGGGCAGCGATGCCCACAAGGCCGCGGTCACCGGCGACACCGTCGGCGATCCCTACAAGGACACGGCCGGCCCGGCGGTCAACCCGCTGATCAAGATCATCAACATCGTGGCGCTGCTGATCGTGCCGCTGCTGCCGGCCGTGGGCGTCAGCGGCCCGGCCGCCGGGGCGCATGTGCCGCCGGCGCTCACCGCGCCGGCGCCCTCGCCCGAGGTCGTGCCGGCCTCGTCGGCGGGCGTGCCGGACGCGGTCGCCAGCGGCCCGATGGAGGCCGCGAGCGCCGCGTCGCAGTGACCCGTCAGTTCGTCGACCGCGGCCCGAAGGGGCCCGCGGTCGATCCGCTCCGAAGGCCGCTCACGCGGCCTTTTTCGCGACCAGGGTCAGGATGTCGTAGCTGGCCACCAGCTCGCCGCGCTGGTTGGTGACCTGGACGTCCCAGGCCACGACGCCTTGCGGCGGCTGGTCGGGACGGTTGCCGCGGTCGATGCGGCGCTTGCAGGTCAGGCGCGCCTGGATGGTGTCGCCGATGGCCACCGGATTGACGAAGCGCAGCGTGTCCAGCCCGTAGTTGGCCAGCACCGGGCCCGGCGCCGGCGACACGAACAGGCCGGCGGCGGCCGACAGCACGAAGTAGCCATGCGCGATGCGCTGCCCGAACTGGGTGTCCTTGGCCGCGACCTCGTCGAAGTGCATGTAGAAGAAGTCGCCGCTGATGCCGCCGAAGTTGACGATGTCCGCTTCCGACACGGTGCGGCGATGGGTCAGCAGCGAGTCGCCGACCTGGATCTCCTCGAAGTGCTTGCGGAACGGATGGATGGCGTCCTCGGTGACCTTGCCGCCGCGCACGTACTCGCCGGTGATCGCGGTGAGCATCGTCGGCGAGCCCTGCACCGCGCAGCGCTGCAGGTAGTGCTTGACGGCGCGGATGCCGCCGAGCTCCTCGCCGCCGCCCGCGCGGCCCGGGCCGCCGTGCTTGAGCATCGGCAGCGGCGAGCCGTGGCCGGTCGACTCGCCGGCCGCGTCGCGGTCCAGCACCAGCAGCCGGCCGTGGAAGGCGGCCGCGTGATAGACGGCCTCGGCGGCCAGCGCCGGCGTCTTCGTGATCACCGAGCCCACCAGGCTGCCGCGGCCCTTGGCGGCCAGCGCCAGCGCCTGGTCGAAGTCGTCGTAGGTCATCAGCGTCGACACCGGGCCGAAGGCCTCGACGTTGTGGACCGCCTCGTTGCGCATCGCGTCGCGGCACAGCAGCAGCGTCGGCGCGAAGAAGGCGCCGTCGCCGACGCCCTCGCCCACCGGCGCGAAGCCGTCGCGCTCGCCGTAGACGACCTCGTTGCCCTGGGCGAGCTGGGCCAGCCGCTCGGCCACGTCGGCCTGCTGCGCCTTGGAGGCCAGCGCGCCCATGCGCACGCCCTCGACGGCCGGGTCGCCGATCTTGATCTTCGCGAGCCGCTCGCGCAGCGCCGCGGCGACCGCGTCGACCTGCGCCGCCGGCACGATCGCGCGCCGGATGGCCGTGCACTTCTGGCCGGCCTTGGCGCTCATCTCGCGCATCACTTCCTTGACGAAGAGATCGAATTCCGGATCGCCGGGCACCACGTCCGGCGCCAGGATCGCGCAGTTCAGGCTGTCGGCCTCGGCGTTGAACGGCACCGAGCGGCGGATCAGGTTCGGGTTCACGCGCAGCTGGGCGGCGGTGTCGGCCGAGCCGGTGAAGGTGACGACGTCGGTCTCCTCCAGGCGGTCGAGCAGGTCGCCGGAACCGCCGATGACCAGCTGCAGCGCGCCGGGCGGCAGCAGGCCGGACTCGTCGATCATGCGGGCGCAGGCCTCGGCGACGTAGCTGGTCGCGGTGGCCGGCTTGACGATGCAGGGCATGCCGGCGAGGAAGCTCGGTGCGAACTTCTCGAGCATCCCCCACATCGGGAAGTTGAACGCGTTGATGTGCACGGCGACGCCGCGCTTGGGCACCAGCACGTGGGTGCCCATGAACTGGCCGGCCTTGCCCAGCGCCTGGGCGGGGCCTTCATGGACGATGTTGCTGGAGGGCAGTTCGCGACGGCCCATCGAGGCGTAGGCGAACAGCGTGCCGAAGCCGCCCTCGATGTCGATCCACGAATCGGGCCGGGTCGCGCCGGTGTGGGCGGAGACGGCGTAGAGCGCTTCCTTGCGTTCCTGCAGGTAGGTCGCGAGCGCCTTGAGGATGGCGGCGCGCTGCTGGAAGTCGAGCGCCAGCATCGCGGGCAGCGCCTGGCGGCGGGCGAAGGCGAGGCTCTCGGCGAAGTCGAGTTCCTCCGCATGGGTCTGCGCCACCAGCCGTCCGTTGATGGCGCTGTGCAGGCCGCGCGCGGCGGTGGAGCCGATCCAGCGGCCGGCGATGAGGCTTTGAAGGACAGGAGTGGCGCTCATGGGATGTCTCTTTCGAACTTCTGAAATGAACGAGGGCGGGACTGGCGTGTCCCGCCCTCGGGATCAAAGACTCAAGGCTGGAATTTCCAAGTGCCGCCTTCGATCTTGACCATGACGCGGGCGCGTTGATCCAGGCCGAGGTGGTCGTTGGGCGACATCGTGAACACGCCGTGCGCGGCGGGCAGTTCCTTCACGCCCTCGAGCGCGTCGCGCAGCGCCGCGCGGAACTGCGGCGTGCCCGGCTGGGCCTTCTTGATCGCGTTGGGGATCGCCGCCTGCAGCAGCAGGCCCGCGTCCCAGGCGTGGCCACCGAAGGTCGACACGCTGCCCTTGCCGTAGGCCTTCTCGTACTCGCTCACGTAGGCCTGCGCGCTCTTCTTGGCCGGATGGTCCGCCGGCAGCTGGTCCACGACCAGCACCGGGCCCGAGGGCAGGAAGGTGCCCTCGACGTCCTTGCCGCCCACGCGCAGGAAGTCGTTGTTGGCCACGCCATGCGTCTGGTAGTACTTGCCGGCGTAGCCGCGCTCCTTGAGCGTCTTCTGCGGCAGCGCCGCCGGCGTGCCGCTGCCGCCCACCAGCACCGCGTCGGGCTTGGCCGCCATGATCTTGAGCACCTGGCCGGTCACCGACGTGTCGGTGCGGTTGTAGCGCTCGTTGGCGACGATGCTCAGGCCCTTGCTGGCGGCGACCTTGTTGAACTCGCCGTACCAGCCCTCGCCGTACGCGTCGGCGAAGCCGATGTAGGCCACCGTCTTCACGCCCTGCGCCTGCATGTGGCTGGCGATGGCCAGCGCCATCATGATGTCGTTCTGCGGCGTCTTGAAGACCCACTTCTTCTTGGCGTCCATCGGCTCGACGATGCGCGCCGACGCCGCCATCGAGATCATCGGCACCTGCGCCTCCGACACCGCGTCGATCATCGCCAGCGAGTTCGGCGTCACCGTGGACCCGACGACCACGTCGACCTTGTGCTCGGTGATCAGCTTGCGGGTGTTGGCCACCGCCGTCGTGGTGTCGGACGCGTCGTCCAGCACGATGTAGTTGACCTTCTGGCCGGCGATCGTCTTGGGCATCAGCGCGAAGGTGTTCTTCTCCGGGATGCCCAGCGACGCGGCCGGCCCCGTGGCCGAGACCGTCACGCCCACGTTGATGTCGGCGCGGGCGGCGCCGCCCAGGCCCATCAGCGCGGCGCCGGCCACGGCCAGCAGGGTCTTCTCGATGCGTTTCATGTTGTCTCCTTGGGAATGTGTTTTCAGGAACGCAAGGTCAAAAGGGGGACTGCCACTGCTCGAACGATGTCGGCGTCCGATCCCGATCGCCGACGGCGATGCTCCCCCGCGAAACCTTCATGAGGCTTGCGGGAGCGGGTGCTGCGGGGCGGGCTGGGTCAGCTCGGTGCGCACCGCGCCGAGGCCGCCGAAGAACAGGTCCGCCACCATCGGCGCGACGGCCTCGTAGGTCAACGCGCCGTCGGGCCGCATCCAGGTGAAGGTCCAGTTGATCATGCCGAACAGCAGCATGGTCAGCGGCTTGTGCAGGTGGGCGCCGCGCAGCTCCGGCCGCACCGCGGCCACCGCGTCGGCGAAGCGCCCCACCACCTGGCGCTCGACGGCCACCATCCGCTCGCGGTGCTCCTCGTCGAGGAACTTCAGGTCCTCGGTCAGCACGCGGTGCTCGTGCTGCGCCTCGCCGTAGGTCTGCACGAAGCGGTGGATCAGCCCGCGCAGGTGCTCCTGCGGCGCCAGGCGCTGCGCGCTGACCTCGTCGACCAGGTCGACCAGGTGCTGCAGGTGGTTCTGGCAGATCTGCGCCAGCAGCTCATGCTTGTCGCGGACGTAGTGGTAGAGCGTGGGCTTGCTGACCGCGCAGGCCTCGGCGACCTGGTTCATCGAGGTCGCCGGGTAACCCTGGTTGGCGAACAGGCGGGCCGCCTGCGCGAGGATCTCCTCGCGGGTGGCATCGAATCCTGGAGCTCGACCTCGGGCCATGAATCTCTTTTCCTTGTGAATCAGCGTTCGTCGAAGGAGATCACGACGCGCGGCGTCAGGGCGTGCGCCTGGCAGCTGAGGATGAATCCGGCCGCGACCTCGTGTTTCTCGAGGGCGAAATTCTTATCCATCCGGACCTCGCCCTCGATCAGCTTGCAGCGGCAGGTCGAGCACACGCCCGACTTGCAGGAGAACGGCACGTCCATGCCGGCCCGCGCCGCGGCGTCGAGCAGGCTGGGATCGCTCTTGCGGAACTCGATCTCGCGCGACACGCCGTCGCGGATCACCACCACCTTGGCGGCCTCCGCGTCCTCGTCGTGGATCTCGTGCGGCGCCGGGCGGCCGGCCTGCATCTCCGGCGTGCCGAAGCGCTCGACGTGGATGCGCTCCTCGGGCACGCCGGCGGCGAGCAAGGCCGCCTCGGCCTGCTCGTTCATCTCGAACGGGCCGCAGACGAAGACCTGGTCGATGCCGGCCGCCGGCACCGGGCCGGCCAGGAAGGCGTCCAGCTTGGCCTGGTCCAGCCGGCCCGCCATCAGCGGCGCGTCGACATGCTCGCGCGAGAACACGTGGTGCAGCGTCAGCCGCGTCATGTGGCGGTTCTTCAGGTCCTCGAGCTCTTCCTTGAACATCGTCGACGCCGGCCGGCGGTTGCCGTAGATCAGCGTGAAGCGGCTCATCGGTTCGCGCGCCAGCACCGTCTTCATGATCGACAGGATCGGCGTGATGCCCGAGCCGGCCGCGATGCCGACGTAGTGCCGGGCCGAGGCCGGGTCCAGCGGCACGTGGAAGCGGCCCTGCGGCGGGAAGACCTGGACCTCGTCGCCAGTCTTGAGCTCGCGGTGGACCCAGGTGGAGAAGGCGCCGCCGTCGACCTGGCGCACGCCCACGCGCAGCTCGCCGTCGTCGACGCCGGCGCAGATCGAGTACGAGCGGCGCAGGTCCTGGCCGCCGACGTCGGAGCGCAGCGTCAGGTACTGGCCCTGGGTGAAGCGGAAGGTGTCGCGCAGCGCCTCGGGCACGTCGAAGCACAGCACGACGGCGTCGTCGGTGTCCTGGTGCTTGGCGCGCAGGCGCAGCGGGTGGAAGTGCAGGCTCATGGCGATGGCTCGGGAAGGTCGGCGCCGATGCTCAGATCGGCTTGAAGTGTTCGAAGGGCTCGCGGCAGGCGAGGCAGCGGTACAGCGACTTGCAGGCGGTCGAGCCGAAGGCGGACAGCTGCTCGGTGTGCGCGCTGCCGCAGCGCGGGCAGGCGATGGCCTCGCGGCGGCGGACGATGCGGATCGGCACGCCCTGCCCCGCCTCGACCGGTCCGGGCGGCGCGATGCCGTAGCGGCGCAGCTTCTCGCGGCCTTCGTCGGTGATCCAGTCGGTGGTCCAGGCGGGCGCGCGCCGCATCGTCACGGTGACGGTGCCGAAGCGCGCCAGCGCGTCGCGCACCGACTGCTCGATCGCCTCGGTCGCGGGGCAGCCGGAGTAGGTCGGCGTCAGCACGACCTCCAGGCCGTCGGCGCTCTCCAGCAGGTCGCGCACGATGCCGAGCTCCACCAGCGACACCGCCGGCACCTCGGGATCGAGCACCTGCGACAGCACCTCCCACGCCGCGGACAGACGTCCGCAGCCGAGATCGCTGCCCGCGTCCGAGGGGACCGCGCGCGGACCGGCCGGGGCCCCCGGGGCCGACAGCGGTGACGCGAGCGTGGCCAGCCAGTCCAGGTGTGAGGGCATTGGCGAGGGCATTGGCGAGGGCGTGGGCGAGGGCGTGGGCGCGGCGCTCATGCGCATGCTCCGTTCACCACACCCCGCCGGGGTAGGCGCGCTGCAGCGACTGCATCGTCGACAGCAGGTGGCCCATGTGCTCGCTGTGGACGCCGCGCACGCCGGTGTAGACATGCGGCGTGTCCTTGGGACGCGCCAGGCGCGCCTCGGCCAGCACCTCGTCCATCGCCGCGTCCCACTCGGGCTTGAGCGAGGCCCAGGCCGGGCCCAGGCCGCTGGCGTCGGCCGCGGCGTCGACCGCGTCGGAAGTGAACAGCTCGTTGACGTAGGGCCACAGCTGCGCGAGCGCCGCCGTCATCCGCCGCGCCGACTCATCGGTGCCGTCGCCCAGGCGCACGACCCACTCGGCCGCGTGCTGCTGGTGGTAGCGGACTTCCTTGACCGCCTTGGCGGCGATGGCGGCCACCTCGGCGTCGCTGGAGGCCTGCAGCCGCGTCCACATCGGCAGCAGCCAGCAGGCGGCGATCAGGTTGCGGGCCTGCGTGAACGCGAAGTCGCCGCGCGGCAGCTCCATCAGCACCGGGTTCAGGTAGTGGCGTTCCTCGCGCAGGTAGGCGAGCTGGTCCTCGTCGAGCGGCGCGCCGCCCGCGGCCGCGCCGAGCTGGCCAGCGCGCGTCAGCAGCGCGCGCGACTGGCCCAGCAGGTCCAGCGCGATGTTGCCCAGCGCGAGGTCCTCTTCCAGGATCGGCGAATGGCCGATCCATTCCGAGATCCGGTGCGACAGCACCAGGCAGGCGTCGCCGACGCGCAGCAGGTACTGCGCGTCCGCGCGGGCACTGGGTTGGACGGAGGCGGTCATCGTCCGGTCCTCACATGTGGTCGAGCTGCTCGGGCAGCTCGTAGAAGGTCGGGTGACGGTAGACCTTGTCCTCCATCGGGTCGAAGTACATCGACTTCTCGCCCGGGTCGGACGCGACGATCGCCGACGACGGCACGACCCAGATGCTCACGCCTTCCTGGCGCCGGGTGTAGACGTCGCGCGCCATCTGGACCGCCATCGCGGCGTCGGGCGCGTGCAGGCTGCCGCAATGCTTGTGGTCCAGGCCCGCCTTGTTGCGGACGAAGACTTCCCACAGGGGCCATTCGTTGGCGCCGGTCGTTTGATTGATGCTCATGGTGCGTGTGCGTGGAACGTGTCGGGGGGCGCGCCGGACGGCCGCGCTCAGGCGGCCTTGGCCTCGGTGGCGCGCTTGCGGGCGTGGGCGAGCGCCGCGTCGCGGACCCAGGCGCCCTCCTCCCAGGCGCGCACGCGCGTCTCCAGGCGCTCGGTGTTGCAGGGGCCGTTGCCGCCGACGACGCGCCAGAACTCGGTCCAGTCGATCGGGCCGAAGTCGTGGTGATCGCGTTCGGCGTTCCACTTCAGGTCGGGGTCGGGCAGCGTGACGCCGAGGATCTCGGCCTGCGGCACGGTCGCGTCGACGAATTTCTGGCGCAGCTCGTCGTTGGTCAGCCGCTTGATGCCCCAGCGCATCGACTGCTCGGAGTTCGGCGAGTCCTTGTCGGCCGGCCCGAACATCATCAGCGACGGCCACCACCAGCGGTTCACCGCGTCCTGGACCATCGCCTTCTGCGCCTCGGTGCCCTCGCGCATCATGACCAGCAGGCTCTCGTAGCCCTGGCGCTGGTGGAAGGACTCCTCGCGGCAGATGCGGATCATCGCGCGGGCGTACGGCCCGTAGGAGCAGCGGCACAGCGGCACCTGGTTCATGATCGCCGCGCCGTCGACCAGCCAGCCCACCACGCCGATGTCGGCCCAGGTCAGCGTCGGGTAGTTGAAGATCGAGCTGTACTTGGCCTTGCCGGTGTGCAGCGCGTCCAGCATCTGGTCGCGGCTGGTGCCCAGCGTCTCCGCCGCCGAGTACAGGTACAGCCCGTGGCCGCCCTCGTCCTGCACCTTGGCCAGCAGGATCGCCTTGCGCTTGAGCGTGGGCGCGCGCGTGATCCAGTTGCCCTCGGGCAGCATGCCGACGATCTCGGAATGCGCGTGCTGGCTGATCTGGCGCACCAACGTCTTGCGGTAGTGCTCCGGCATCCAGTCCTTGGCCTCGATGAAGTCGCCGGCGTCGATGCGGGCGTCGAAGGCGGCGTTGCGCTGCTGTTCCTCGGCGGTCTGCAGCTTGGCGGCCTGGTCCTGCGGACCGACGCTCATGGCTTGCGTGTACATGGAGGCTCTCCTCAGGGGGTCTTGGGTCGTTGGTCGACGACGCGGCGCGCCTTGCCGACCAAGGTGCGTTCGATCGAATCGGGCGCGCCCACGGTCACCCGGGTGGACACGCCGATCAGCGTCTTGATGCGGTGCTGCAGCGACTTCGCCGCCGCCTGCGCGTCGCCGCCGGCGGCCGACATCTCGCAGCGCACCTCGACCGCGTCGAGGTGGCCGTCGCGGCTGACGACGATCTGGTACTGGCCCGACAGCCCGGGCTCGGCGAGCACCAGTTCCTCGATCTGCGTCGGGAACAGGTTGACGCCGCGGATGATCAGCATGTCGTCGCTGCGGCCGACGATCTTGCCCATGCGGCGCATGCTGCGCGCGGTCGGCGCCAGCAGCCGCGTCAGGTCGCGGGTGCGGTAGCGGATCACCGGCAGCGCTTCCTTGCTCAGCGAGGTGAAGACGAGCTCGCCCTCCGAGCCCTCGGGCAGCACCTCGCCGGTCTCGGGGTCGATGATCTCGGGATAGAAGTGGTCCTCCCAGATCACCGGGCCGTCCTTGGTCTCGATGCACTCGGAGGCGACGCCCGGGCCCATCACCTCGGACAGGCCGTAGATGTCGACGGCGTCGATGCCGGCCTTGAGCTCGATCTCGCGGCGCATCGCCTCGGTCCAGGGCTCGGCGCCGAAGACGCCGGTCTTGAGCGAGGACGCGCGCGGGTCCAGGCCCTGGCGCAGGAACTCCTCGACGATCACCTGCATGTAGCTCGGCGTGACCATGATCACGTCGGGCTTGAAGTCCTGGATCAGCTGGACCTGCTTCTCGGTCTGTCCGCCCGACATCGGGATCACCGTGCAGCCGAGCCGCTCGGCGCCGTAATGCGCGCCCAGCCCGCCGGTGAACAGGCCGTAGCCGTAGGCGATGTGGACGATGTCGCCCTGGCGCGTGCCGGCCGCGCGCAGCGAACGGGCGACCAGGTCGGCCCAGGTGTCGATGTCCTTGCGCGTGTAGCCCACCACGGTCGGCTTGCCGGTCGTGCCCGAGGACGCATGCACCCGCACCACCTGGTCGCGCGGCACGGCGAACAGGCCGAACGGATAGTTGTCGCGCAGGTCCTTCTTGGTCGTGAACGGGAACAGGCGCAGGTCGGACAGGTCCTTCAGGTCGTCGGGATGCACGCCCTTGGCGTCGAACGCGGCCTTGTAGTGCGGCACGTTCTCGTAGGCGTGCTTCAGCGTCCACTTCAGGCGCTGCAGCTGCAGCGCGCGCAGCTCGTCCTGGCTGGCGCGCTCGATGGGCTCGAGGTCCTCGGGCCGGAAGGTCTTCACCGTCATGGGTCGTGTCTCCTTGTCGTCCGGGACGGGCTCAGCGCCCGGCGGCCAGCTCGGGCACCACGGGCTTGCCCTTGATGCGGTAGGACCGGCCCCGGAAGACCGCGATCAATTCGTCGCGCTGGTTGGTGATGCGGATGTCGTAGACGCCGGTGCGGCCGGCCAGCGCGGTCTCGTCGGCGCGCGCCGTCAGCACGTCGCCCAGCCGGGACGGCGCGACGATGTCGATCGCGAAGCCCGAGGCCACCGTCACCTCGTTGTGCGAGTTGCAGGCGAAGGCGAAGCAGGAGTCGGCCAGCGTCGTCACGAAGCCGCCGTGGCAGATGTCGAAGCCGTTGAGCATGTCCTCGCGCACCGTCATCGACAGCGTCGCGCTGCCGGGGCCGATCGCGTCGATGCGCATGCCCAGGCCGCGCGAGGCGCGGTCGTTGGCGAACATGGTGTCGCGGACGGCTTCCGCGACGCGCTGGGGATCGAGGGCCTCGCTCATCAGCGGTCCTTGAACACCGGCGCGCGCTTGGACAGGAAGGCCGCGGCGCCCTCGAGGTAATCGTGCGCGTAGCCGAGCTGGCTCTGCAGCTTGGCCTCGAGCTTGAGCGCGTCCTCGAACTCCAGGTCCATCGACGCGTCGATCGCCTGGCGCGTGTGCACCAGCGCCGCGGTGGGCAGCTTGGCGAGCTTCTGCGCGAGCTGCATCGCCTCGCTCTGCAGCTCGGCGTCGGCGACGCAGCGCGCGATCAGGCCCCAGGCCTGCGCGTCGGCCGCGCTCAGCTTGTCGCCCAGCAGCGCCAGCTGCAGCGCCCGCGCGCGGCCGACCAGCCGCGTCAGCAGCCAGGTGCCGCCGCAGTCGGGCACCAGCCCGATGCGCGAGAACGCCTGGATGAAGGAGGCCGACTGCCCCGCCAGCACCAGGTCGCAGCCCAGCGCGAAGTTGGCGCCGGCGCCGGCGGCCACGCCGTTGACCGCGCACACGGTGGGCACCGGCATGCTGCGCAGGCGCAGCGCCAGCGGGATGTAGTAATGGTCCAGCAGGTTGCCGATGTCCTTGGCCTTGGGCTTGCGGTGGGGGTCGACCGCGCCGGTGGTCTCGTCGAACTCGGGCTTGATGTGGGGATCGGACAGGTCCTGCCCGGCGCAGAACGCGCGCCCGGCGCCGGTGATGAGCACCGCCCGGACCGACTCGTCCTTCGCCGCGTCGTCCAGCGCGATGCGCAGCTGGCTCAGCAACCCGGTCGTGAAGGCGTTCAGCGCCTGCGGCCGGTTCAGCGTCAGGACGCGGACGGCGCCTTCGCTGCCGATCAGCAGCGGGCTGTCGCCGGCGGGCGTGTCGGAGGACGCGGGGGTCGTGGGGGCGGTGCTCATTCGGCTTGTCTCCTCGGCCGTCGATGGATTCAGCTTTTCAGCTTCTATTGATCGGCTTCTATTTACCGACCGGTCGGTAGATACTACGAGCCATCGGCTGACAAAACAAGGTGGGAAACCTAGGGTTACCACCTAACTGGAGAGGATTCCATGCCTTGCTATGCCATCGACGGCCTGTCACCGGTCGTCCATCCCAGCGCCCACGTGCACCCGACGGCGGTGCTGATCGGCGACGTCATCGTCGGACCGGGCTGCTACGTCGGCCCCTGCGCGTCGCTGCGCGGCGACTTCGGCCGGATCCGGCTGATGGCAGGCTCCAACGTGCAGGACACCTGCGTGATCCACGGCTTTCCGGACTCGGACACGGTGGTCGAGGAGAACGGCCATGTCGGCCATGGCGCGGTGCTGCATGGCTGCGTCGTGCGGCATGACGCGCTGGTCGGCATGAACGCGGTGGTGATGGACGAGGCGGAGGTGGGCGCGTACAGCATCGTCGCGGCCTGCGCGTTCGTGCGGGCGGGGCTGAAGCTGCCGGAGAAGTCGCTGGTCGCGGGACTGCCGGCCAAGGTCGTGCGCCCGCTGACCGAGGACGAGATCCGCTGGAAGCGCGCCGGGACCGAGACCTACCAGGCGCTGACCCGGCGCTGCCAGGCCAGCCTGGTCGAGGTGCAGCCGCTGGCCGAGGAAGAGGCGGACCGCCCTCGCCTGAAGACCGGCGAGGTGGAGCCGTTGATCGCGGTCAAGCGTCAGGCGGAGACCGGCTGATTCAGGTCGGCCTGGCGCCGAGCGATGGTCAATATCGGCCAGCGATCGCTGTCACTGCTGAACGCGGTGCGCCAGTACGCCGGCCCGAACCGCAATCCGCGCGACGGCGCGATGCTCTGGGCCATCCAGAAGAGCGCCTCCGGCCGCTGCGGCGCGGCGCCGGTCGCCTCGCCGGGCATGCTCGGCCAGGAGGTGTCGCGCCAGTTCTCGCTGTCCGAGGACAGCCAGCTGACCGCGCCCGAGTACCAGTGAGCCCGCGCCCCGGTTGATGGCGATCAAGCGATGTTCGCCGGACAACCACTTGATGTCAGCGGCACCCACTTCGATGGGCCATCACCGGGGCCACACCCCTGTCATCCGGGTCATTCCCGCGTCGAGCGCCACTCCCGAGGATGCGGGTTCTTCAACCAGGAGACCCACAGTGCCTCTCGCATTCCACCGTCCCCGCACCCTCAAGTCGTGGCTCGCCTCGGCCGTGCTCGCGACCGTCACCACCGCGGCGATGGCCGCCGCGCCCGCCTGGCAACAGGACACCTTCTACCGCGCCGGCGACCTCGTCTCCTACCAGGGCAAGGTCTACAAGGCCCTGGTCAACCA
This sequence comes from Mitsuaria sp. GD03876, assembly GCF_029840635.1. Lineage (GTDB taxonomy): Bacteria > Pseudomonadota > Gammaproteobacteria > Burkholderiales > Burkholderiaceae_C > Roseateles. The sequence goes on from NZ_JAOCCU010000008.1 coordinate 97,798, forward strand.
GGTCAACTACAGCAGCTCCAACTGGAATCCGACGACCACCTCGCTGTGGGTCCTGGTCTCGGACGCCGGCACCACGCCGCCGGTCACCCAGCCGCCGGTGACGCAACCGCCGGTCACGCAACCCCCCGTCACGACGCCGCCCACCACCCCGCCGTCGGTGGGCCACTGCCCCGCCTGGGAGGCGAGCGCCACCTACGTCGGCGGCCAGTTCGCCGCGCTCGGCGGCCAGGCCTACCGCGCCAACTGGTGGACTCAGGCCAACCCGTCGACCGCCAACGGCCCCTCCGGCTCCGGCCAGCCCTGGACCCAGGTCGCCGCCAGCGCCTGCGGCGGCACGACGCCGCCGGTCACCCAACCGCCCGTCACGCAACCCCCGGTGACCCAGCCGCCGGTCACGCAGCCCCCGGTCACCCAACCGCCCGTGACGCAACCGCCGGTGAAACCGCCCGCGACCGGCGACCTGGGCCCGATCGCCGACCAGACCGGCCGCGCCTACACCGGCTACTACATGACGTGGTCGGCGCCCTGGTTCTCCACGACGGGCAAGACGCCGGCGGAGATCTACGCGTCGAGCCACTTCGCCCGCATGCCGGCCACCTACACCCATGTGATGGTCTCGTTTGCCGACCCGAACTTCCAGTGGAAGGGCCTGGCCGCCAATGACTGGACCGGCAGCGGCATCCAGTTCAACAGCAAGCCCAGCGACGTGAAGGACGCGATCGCGGTGCTCAAGCAGCGCAACATCAAGGTGCTGCTGGCCGTCGGCGGCGCGACGTATCACAACTGGTCGCCGCTGGCGGCGGAAGGCGCGGCCGGATCGGGCCCGATCACGACGGCGCTGGCCAAGGTCATCAACGACCTGGGCTTCGACGGCCTGGACGTGGACTACGAAGCCGACGGCGACGTGCCGCGCTACGCCAACGCGATCCGCGCGATGCGCAACGCGGTGAAGCTGGCCGGCGGCGACCGCCTGCTGACGGCCGCCACCTGGTCGACCGGCGCGGACTGCATCGCCGCGACCGCCGGCGACCCGGCGTGCAACGGCAAGGTGTCGTACTGGGGCGGCAGCGCCGGCCGCGAACGCGTGCTGGCCAAGCAGCATCCGGACGCGATCGCCGCGCTGGACATGATCAACGTCATGACCTACGACGCCCGCTTCGAGCGCTACGACCCGGTGCTGGCCTACCAGGAGAACCGCGCGCTGTTCCCGGCCAAGACCATCGTCTCGCCCGGCCTGCAGCCGGCGCCCGAGAGCTGGGCCGGCGCCATGCTGGTGGTCAAGGACGCCGACGCGCAGTGCGTGGGCTCCAAGGTCCTGCAGGACCAGTACGGCAACAACGTGGACAAGCCCTACTCGGTCGAGCGGCTGATGAAGGCGGTGCGCGAGTACGCCGGCCCCAACCGCAATCCGCGTGACGGCGCCATGATCTGGTCCATCCAGAAGAAGGCCACCGGCCTGTGCGGCGCGGCCCCGCTGGCCTCGCCGGGCACCGTCGGCAAGGAAGTCGCGACCCAGTTGTCGCTGCCCTTCGACCCGCAGCTGACCCAGCCGGATTACCAGTAATCCGCCCGCGCGGGGCGCCGTCGGCGCCCTGCCCGCAGGCCCCCGCCCGGCGACGGCGCGGGGGCTTTTTTCGTGGGGTGTCGCCGCCGCGCCCGGGATCGCCGGACGCCGGCTCAGGCCAGTTCGGCCTTCCTGATCTCCACCCGGTCGATCAGCGCGCTCACCCGGCCGGCCGACAGCCCGTGCACGCCGCCGCCCGCGCACGCCGCGGCGCCGGCCGCGACGGCCCAGCGCAGGTGTTCCTCGGGATCCTGGGTCGGGCCGTTCATCAGGCTGTAGAGCAGCCCGGCCATCGACGCGTCGCCGGCGCCGATCGTGTCGACCACGCCGTCCATCACCGGCGGCGAGGCGCTGAGGTCCGCCTTCGGGTGGAACAGCTGGGCGCCGCGCTCGCCCAGCGTCAGCATCACGATCGCCCGCGGGTTCCAGGCCGAGATCTGCGCCAGCCCGAGGTGGTGGTCGCGGCTGCGGAACAGCCCGCGCAGGTCCTCGTCGGAGACCTTGATCACGTCGGCCAGGCGGCACATGCGCTCGAGCGTGCGGTCGTAGCGCGAGTCCATCGAGATGCGGTAGTTGGGGTCGTAGCTCAGGCGCACGCCCTCGTCCTTCAGCGACTCGGCCAGCGCGATCAGCCGGGCGGCGAGCGGCTCGCGGGTCAGGCTGATCGAGCCGAAATGCGCCCAGCGCAGCGCCCGGCGCCAACCGGCCGGCAGCGCGTGCGGGCGGAAATGCAGGTCGGCGCTGTCGTCGCCGACGAAGGCGTACTCGGGCGGCTCGACGCTGTGGACGTAGGCCATCAGCGGCGCCTTGGCGAATTGCTGGATGAAGCGCAGGTCGAGGCTGGCATCCGCGCTGGCCTGCCAGATCGCCTGGCCGAACGGGTCCTTGCTGAGGCCGCCGGCGAAGGCGCTGAGCTGGCCCAGGCGCGACATCGCCACGGCCACGTTCCAGGGGGAACCGCCGCTGCGGCTGTGCCAGAGATCGTGGCCGACGCGGATCATGTCGGTGAGGGCCTCGCCGAAGGAGACGAAGCTGGCCAGGTCCGCGTGGACCACGGTCGTGGGGGTCAAGCTCATGTCCGCGATTCGACCCCCGGGGGCGGCGCGCCGCAAGTGATAAGTCCTACAGGGTGACGAAGGGCAGGCCGTGTCCGATTCACGAGACAGTCCGGCCCGCGAGCCCCTGCTCCGATCAGGCCGGGCCGTCGGCGGCACAATCCCGACCCATGACCGATGGTGTGATTCCGCTGCTCGACCTGCGCCAGGCAGGGCGGACGCCTCCCGTGCCGCATCCGCTGCCGCCGCCGCGCAGCGGCCCGTGGCTGGACGCGCGCGGCCGGCCGCTGCGCGACCTGCGCATCTCGGTGACCGACCGCTGCAACTTCCGCTGCAGCTACTGCATGCCCAAGGACGTGTTCGACAAGGACTACCCGTTCCTGCCGCATCGCGAGCTGCTCAGCTTCGAGGAAATCACCCGGCTGGCGCGGGTCTTCGCCGGCCTGGGCATCCACAAGCTGCGCCTGACCGGCGGCGAGCCGCTGCTGCGCCGCAACCTGGAGGCGCTGATCGCCCAACTGGCCGCGCTGCGCACGCCCGAGGGCCGGCCGCTGGACCTGACGCTGACGACCAACGGCTCGCTGCTCGCGCGCAAGGCCGCGGCGCTGAAGGCCGCCGGGCTGCAGCGCGTCACCGTCAGCCTGGACGCGCTGGACGACGCCGTCTTCCGCCGCATGAACGACGTCGACTTCCCGGTGGCCGAGGTGCTGCGCGGCATCGAGGCCGCGCAGGCGGCGGGCCTGGCGCCGATCAAGGTCAACATGGTCGTCAAGCGCGGCACCAACGACGACCAGATCGTGCCGATGGCGCGCCACTTCCGCGGCACCGGCGTGGTGCTGCGCTTCATCGAGTACATGGACGTCGGCATGAGCAACGGCTGGCGCATGGACGAGGTGCTGCCGTCGTCCGAGGTGCTCGCGCGGCTGCGCGAGCAGGCGGACCTGGTGCCGCTGGCCCCGGCCGCCGAGGGCGAGACCGCGACCCGCTGGGGGTATGCCGACGGCAGCGGCGAGATCGGCCTGATCTCCAGCGTCACGCAGGCCTTCTGCGGCGACTGCAACCGCGCGCGGCTCTCCACCGAAGGCCGGCTCTACACCTGCCTGTTCGCCGGCGACGGCCACGACCTGCGCGCGCTGCTGCGCGGCGACGCCCAGCACGACCCGCGCACCGACGACGAGATCGCCGCCGCGCTGGGCGCGCTCTGGACGCGGCGCGGCGACCGCTATTCCGAGCTGCGGGCCAGCTTGCCGGCGGCCGAGTCCGGTTCGGCGCGCCGCGTCGAGATGCACTACATCGGCGGCTGATGCGCGCCACCGCGCTGATCCTCTGCGGCGGCCGCGCCACCCGCATGGGCGGCGTCGACAAGCCGCTCCAGCCCTTCCAGGGACGACCGCTCGTCGCGCATGTCCTCGAGCGCCTGGCGCCCCAGACGGACGGCCGCGTGCTGATCAGCGCCAATCGCCACCTGGACGACTACCGCCGGCTGGGTCACCCGGTCCTCACCGATCCGCTGCCCGACTTCCCCGGCCCGCTCGCGGGCGTGCTCGCCGGGCTGAACGCGCTCGCCACCCGGCCTCGCGGCGGCGAGGACCCGGGCGACGGCGACTGGCTGCTCGTGGCCAGCGGCGACAGCCCCTGGCTGCCGGCCGACCTGCTCGCGCGGCTGGCCAGCGGCCTGGCGCCCGGACAGTCGGCGGCGATGGCGCTGGGCCGCGAGGCGCCGGGCGAGCCGCTGCGCAGCCAGCCGCTCGCGAGCCTGGTCCACGCCCGGCACCGGGACGCGCTCGAGGCGGCCTTGCGCGCCGGGGAACGGCGCGTCGAACGCTGGCTCGACACCCTGCCGCTGGCGCGCGTCGCGTTCGACCGACCGGGCGACGACACCGCCTTCGCCAACATCAACGACAGGAGCGAGCTTGAGCGACTCGAACGTCTCCGGTAACGACGCCAGCACCACGATCGCGCTGCGCCTGCTGACCGAGCGCGACCTGCCCGCCTACAAGGCGCTGCGCGACGCGATGCTCGCGCGCCATGAGCAGGCCTTCACCTCCGACGCCGAGACCGAGCGCGCCCGCGAGGCCTCGAGCTACCGCGTGCGGCTGCATCCGCAGGCGGGCGGCAAGTCGCTGTTCACGCTGGGCGCGTGGCAGGGCGAGCGCCTGGTGGGCGCGCTGACCTGCGAGCACGAGGGCCGCCAGAAGGTGCGCCACATCGCGCACCTGATCGGGATGATGGTCGACGACGGCTTCAGCGGCCGGGGCATCGGCAAGCGGCTGCTGGAGCAGGCGCTGGCGCTGCTGCGCCGCGAGCCGCGGCTGGAGACGGTGACGCTGAGCGTCACTGCCGGCAACCGGCCGGCGATCGCGCTGTACCGCCAGGCGGGCTTCACCCGCTACGGCCACCTGCCGCGCGCGATCCGGCTGTCCGACGGCCGTTACTGCGCCAAGGACCTGATGAGCCTGGACCTGCGTCCCTGAGCCTCGCGGCGCCGGCCCGCCAAGCGCCGGCGCGCGCGTCCCCATGCGCCGCAGGGCCATGGAGCGGTCGCTAAACTCCCCGGATGAACGCTCCCTTCTCCCCGCCGGAGCTCTCCTGGACCCACCGCTTCGCCGGCCTCGGTCCCGACTTCTTCACCGAACTTCCCGGCACCGGATTGCCCGACCCGCACTGGGTCGCCACCAGCCCCGATTGCGCCGCCCTCCTCGGCCTGCCGGCTGACTGGTGGACGCGCCCCGGCATGCTCGAGGCCTTCAGCGGCAACGCGCCGCTGCCCGGCATGCGGCCGCTGGCGACCGTGTACAGCGGCCACCAATTCGGCGTCTGGGCCGGCCAGCTCGGCGACGGGCGCGCACTGCTGCTCGGCGGCGTGGACGGCCCGAACGGGCATTTCGAGCTCCAGCTGAAGGGCGCCGGCCTGACGCCCTATTCGCGCCGCGGCGACGGCCGCGCGGTGCTGCGCTCGTCCATCCGCGAATTCCTCTGCTCCGAGGCGATGGCCGCGCTGGGCATCCCGACGACCCGCGCGCTGGCGATCACCGGCTCGACCGCGCTGAAGGTCCAGCGCGAGCGCGTCGAGACCGGCGCCGTGGTCACGCGGGTCGCGCCCAGCTTCCTGCGTTTCGGCCATTTCGAGCACTTCACCCATCACGGCATGGAAGCGCGCACGCGCGAGCTGTTCGACTTCTTCCTGCGCCACCACGCGCCCGACTGCGTCGACGCGCCCAACCCGGTCACCGCCGCGCTGGCCCAGGTCGCCGCGCGGACGGCCGAGCTGGTCGCGCAATGGCAGGCGGTCGGGTTCATGCATGGCGTGATGAACACCGACAACATGTCGATGCTCGGCCTGACCATCGACTACGGCCCGTTCGGCTTCATGGACGGCTTCGACCCAGGCCATGTCTGCAACCACTCGGACCACCAGGGCCGTTACGCCTTCGCGCGCCAGCCGCAGGTCGCGTTCTGGAACCTGCATGCGCTGGCGCAGGCGCTGCTGCCGCTGATGCCCGGTGTCGACACCGACGCCGAGGCGGCCGGCGACGAGCTGGTCGAGTCGCTGGAGGTCTACCGCGAGCGCTTCGGCGCCGCGCTGCTGGGCGCGATGCGCGCCAAGCTCGGCCTGAGCGCCGAGGTCGACGAGCGCGGCGAGGACGGCCCGTTGATCGACGACTGGCTGCGGCTGCTGGCCGCGCACCGGACCGACTACACGATCGCGCACCGTCGCCTGGCCGGCTTCGACGCCGCCCTGCCGCTGGATGCCGCCGCTCAGGCGCCGATCCGGGATTTGTTCCTGGACCGCGACGCCTTCGACGCCTGGGCCGCGCGCTACGCGGCGCGCTTGAAGATCGAGCCGGCGGACGCACTTGCGACCCGTGCCCGCCGCATGGACGCGGTCAACCCGGCGGTGGTGCTGCGCAACCACCTGGCCGAGACGGCGATCCAGCGGGCCGAGACCGGCGACTTCGACGAGACGCGCCGGCTGCTGGACGTGCTGCGCCGCCCGTTCGACGAACCCGCGCAGGCGTCGGACGCCGATTTCCCGCCCGACTGGGCGCAAACGCTGGAGGTTTCCTGTTCATCATGAGCCGCTACGACAAGTTCATCCAAGCCGCCTCCGACGTGGACCGCGACCGCGACACCGCCTACCCGGTGCACAAGACCGATGCCGAATGGCGCGAGCAACTCGACCCGACGCAGTACCAGGTCGCCCGCCATGCCGCCACCGAGCGCGCCTTCACCGGCAAGTACTGGGACCACTGGGAAGCCGGCCGCTACAACTGCGTCGGCTGCGGCACGCCGCTGTTCCAGGCCGACACCAAGTTCGACGCCGGCTGCGGCTGGCCCAGCTATTACGAGCCGATCAACGCCGAGGTGGTGGAGCGCGTCGTCGACTCGACGCACGGGATGGTCCGTGTCGAGGTGCGCTGCAACAAGTGCGGCACCCACCTCGGCCACGTCTTTCCCGACGGCCCGGAACCGACGGGCGAGCGGTTCTGCATCAATTCCGCCGCGATAGACTTCGAGCCCCAGCGCTGAGCGCTGCTGTTTGCTGATTCCGAATGAAGCTGTTGCTCGATTTCCTGCCGCTCCTGCTGTTCTTCGTGACGTTCAAGTACGCCGACGGACAGCCGGACTGGGCGGCGGCCTTCGCCACCGAGCACCTGGGCTTCCTGGTGTCCGGCGGCAAGGTCGGCCCGACCGAGGCCCCGGTGCTGCTCGCCACGATCGTGGTGATGCTGGCGACCATCGCGCAGGTGCTCTACCTGAAGATCCGCGGCCGCAAGGTCGACCTGATGCTGTGGATCAGCCTCGGGCTGGTGGTCACGCTGGGCGCCGCGACGGTCTACTTCCACAACGAGACCTTCATCAAGTGGAAGCCGACGATGCTGTACTGGGCGTTCTCGGCCGCCTTCCTGATCAGCCACGTGGTGCTCGGCAAGAACCTGCTGCGCAAGATGCTGGGCGCGGAGCTCCCGCTGCCCGATCCGGTCTGGACGCGGCTGAACTGGGCCTGGGTCGCGTTCTTCGCGGCGATGGGTTTTGCGAATCTTTACGTCGCTTACGCCTACAGCACCGAGGCCTGGGCCAACTTCAAGGCCTTCGGCTCGACCGGGCTGATCCTGCTGTTCACGCTGGGCCAGGGGCTCTACATGAGCCGCCACCTGCCGCAGGAAAGCGAAGCCCCGGCCGAGGAGCGCAAGCCATGAGCGGGCACGGAACTCCCTCGGGGAAAACCAATCCGGCGGCCACGCCGTCGGCGGCGATCGAGGCCCGGCTGCAGGCCGCGCTCGAGCCCGTCTCGCTGCGTCTGCGCGACGACAGCGCGCACCACGCGGGGCACGCCGGCGCCCGGGAGGGCGGCCACTATTACCTCGAAATCGTGAGCCCGCGCTTTGCCGGTTTACCCAGGGTCGCGCGACATCGGCTCGTATATGATGCCCTCGCCGATCTGATGCAGAAGGGCATTCACGCGCTGGCCATCGATGCTCGCGCGCCCGACGAACAACAGAACTCTGGTCCTCAGTAGCGCCGCCTGCCGGCGCTTTGTTTTGGAGCGTTCACGCTCACCCGGGAGTCGAAAGGCCCTTAATCCATGAAGAAGTTTGTGCTTGCCGCCGCCGTGGCGGCCATCGGCGCCGTGGCCCTGCCGGCCATGGCCCAGAACATCGCGATCGTGAACGGCAAGCCGGTGCCCAAGGCCCGCGCCGACGTGCTGATCAGCCAGATCACCAAGGCCGGCCAGCCGCGCAGCCCGGAGATGGAAACCAAGGTCAAGGACGAGGTCGTCCTGCGCGAGATCTTCCTGCAGGAAGCCGAGAAGCGCGGCCTGAACAAGACCGACGACTACAAGAACCAGATGGAACTGGCGCGCCAGTCGCTGCTGATCCGCGAGCTCTTCGCCGACTACGCGAAGAAGAACCCGATCACCGACGCCGACGCCAAGGCCGAGTACGACAAGTTCAAGGCGCAAGCCACCGGCAACGAATACCACGCGCGTCACATCCTGGTCGAGAAGGAAGACGACGCCAAGGCGCTGATCAAGCAGCTCAACGGCGGCGCGAAGTTCGAGGACGTCGCGACCAAGAACTCCAAGGACACCGGTTCCGCCCAGAACGGCGGCGACCTGGGCTGGTCCGCGCCGGACGCCTACGTGCCTGAGTTCAGCGCCGCGATGGCCAAGCTCAAGCCGGGCGAGATGACGCAGGAGCCGGTGAAGTCGCAATTCGGCTTCCACATCATCAAGCTCGAAGAGTCGCGTCCGCAGCAGTTCCCGGCCTTCGACGACGTCAAGGCCCAGATCATCCAGCGCATGCAGCAGCAGAAGGTCGCGGAGTTCCAGGAGGAACTGCGCACGAAGGCCAAGACGGACTACAAGTTCTCCGCGAACTGATCCCGGTCCCGTCGACCTGCGAGGCCCGCGCCGCTGATCTCAGCCGCGCGGGCTTTTCACATCCGCCCCGCTCTTTCTTTTCCGGCCTCCGTGCCCACTTGACTCCTTCATGACGGCTTCCCGACTCGCCCGACGGCTGCTGCCCTCGCCCGAATCCCTGGAACAGACCAAGGGGCTGAAATGGCTGGGCCACTACCTGCGCGATCGGCCCTGGCTGTGGGTCGCGCACCGGCGGCGCGTGGCGCTGGGCGCCGGCCTGGGACTGGCGGTGGGCGTGATCCCGCTGCCCACGCAGATGCTGCTGGCCGCGCTCGTGGCCATCGTGTGCCGCGCCAACGTCGCCGCGGCGATCGCCGCGACCTGGCTGACCAATCCGCTGACGCTGGTGCCGATCTGGACGCTGGCGATCTTCCTGGGCCGCCAGGTGCTGGGCATCCATGGACCGATCTCGGCGCCCAAGGAGCTGGCGTTGAACTGGAGCGATCCGACCAGCTGGTGGCACGCGATCAGCCAGTGGCTGTCGGAGCTCGGCACGCCGTTGCTGGCGGGCCTGCCGCTGGCGGGCATCCTGCTCGGGCTGTCGCTGTACGCGATCGTCTATGTCGGCTGGTGGGCGGTGATCCGCTACGAGCGCCGACGCCGCCTGCGCGAGCGCGCGCTGCGCGTCTGAGCGCCGGCGCGGCCTTCCCGCCGCGCCATGCCTGAGCTCAGGCCGGCAGGTCGGCCATCGTGATGTCCTGCAGATGGCCGGCCGAGATCTTCAGCTGCCGCTCGCAGCGCGCGGCGATGCTGTTGTCGTGGGTGACCATGACGAGCGTCGTGCCCAGCTCGCGGTTGAGCTCGAACATCAGCGCCATCACCTGCTCGCCGGTGGCGTAGTCCAGGCTACCGGTGGGCTCGTCGGCCAGCAGCAGCGCCGGCTGCTGCACGAAGGCCCGCGCCAGCGCGACGCGCTGCTGCTCGCCGCCCGACAGCACGCGCGGGTAGTGCGAGAGCCGCTGCCCCAGCCCGACGCGCTCGAGCATCTGCCTGGCCTGTCCCCGGGCGTCGCGCTCGCCGCGCAGCTCCAGCGGCAGCATCACGTTCTCCAGCGCGGTCAGGTGGGCCAGCAGCTGGAAGCTCTGGAACACGAAGCCCAGGTGCGCGCCGCGCAGCGCGGCGCGGCCGTCCTCGTCCAGCGCGAACATGTCCTGCCCGCGCAGGCGCACGGTGCCCTCGCTGGGCGTGTCCAGGCCCGCCAGGATCGACAGCAGCGTGCTCTTGCCGGAGCCCGATGCGCCGACGATGGCGACGGACTCCCGCGCCTGCAGCTGGAAATTGATGTCATGCAGAATGGTCAGCACGCCGTCGGCATCCTGGACCGACTTGCTGACGTGATCGACTTCGAGGATGTTCTGAACCATGAATCAACCGCAGATGCGCCGCCGTGAATGGATCGTGCACTGTAGCGCCTGTGTCGTGACCCTCGCCGCCGCGGGGACCCTGTCCCGGCCTGTCGCGGCGCAAGGCCGCGCCGAAGGCGCCGCGTCGGGCACGCGCCGGATCCTGGTGCTCGGCGACAGCCTGTCGGCCGAGTACGGCCTGGCCCGCGGCAGCGGCTGGGTCGCGCTGCTGGACGCGCGGCTGAAGGCCCAGAAGCTCGGCGCCGACGTCGTCAACGCCAGCATCAGCGGCGACACCACGTCGGGCGGCCGCTCGCGGCTGCCGGCGCTGCTCCAGCAGCATCGGCCGACGCACCTGGTCATCGAGCTCGGCGGCAACGACGCGCTGCGCGGGCTGCCGCTGAAGATGACCCGCGAGAACCTGCAGGCGATGGTCCGGGCCGGCAAGGCGGCCGGCGCGAAGGTGATGCTGGTCGGCATGCAGATCCCGCCGAACATGGGCGCGAGCTACGGGCGCGATTTCGAGAACAGCTTCAAGACCGTCGCCCAGGAAGAGAAGGTGCCGCTGCTGCCCTTCCTGCTGGCCGGCATCGCCGACCGCGCCGATTCGGCGGACTGGTTCCAGGGCGACCGCATCCATCCGCTGGCCAAGGCCCATCCGGTGATGCTGGACAACGTCTGGAAGGTGCTGCGCCCGATGCTGTGAGCGCCGGCGGCCCCGAGGGTCGCCGCAAAAACCTCCGGGCCGGCCTCGACGAAGCGCAGGTGGGAAAGGCGGCGCGCTCCTAGACTCGCGCCGCTTCCGTTTCCGGCCCGCGCGTTGATGCTCCCTTCGATTCCTCTCCGGTCCGCGATGCCGTCCTGGCTCGCGATGGTGTTCCTTGGCGCGTCATGCGCCGCCGCGATCGCGCTGGGTCATGACGGGCGGCGCGGCGCTCAGGTCGCGATGCTGGCGCTCCCCGCGCTGCTGTGGCTGCGATGGCCGATCGCGACGGCCCTCTGGCGTCGCACGCGCGGGATCGTCGTGTTCATCGTCATCGCCGCCTTCCTGCTCGACGGCGCGGTGCGGACCTGGCTGCTCGCGCACTACCAGGCGGCGCCGGACAGCTCGCTGGTGCTCGGCGCCGTCGCGAACACGACGCCGCGCGAGGCCGCCGAGTTCCTGAACGCGCAGCGGTCCGCGATGGCGGCCGGCGCGGGCGCCCTGGTCGTCCTGCTGCTCCTGACCGGCGCGGCGATCTCGGCCGCCGGGCGCGGCGAACGCGCGTTGTCGCGGCGCTGGCGGATCGCGCTCGTCGCCGTGCTGGTCCTGTGCGCCCTCGCCCACCTGAGCAAGCCTTGGCGCCGCCACCACCCGCTGCTGTTCTGGCCGCAATGGACGCAGCAGGTCGCCGACCTGCGCGCGATCTGGTCCGACCAGCAAGCCCAGCGCGACCAGCTGATGCGCAACGCGCGCGCCGCGTCGCCGGCGATCACCACCGACGGCCCCGCCACGGTCGTGCTCGTGCTGGGCGACAGCATCAACCGCGACAACATGAGCCTCTACGGCTACGCGCGTCCCACGACGCCGCAACTCGCGGCGCTGCGCGACGAGGAAACCTCCCGCCTGCTCACCCTGCGCCACGCCTGGTCCGCCAAGGCCGGCACGGTGGCCTCGCTCAGCGGCCTGTTCAGCTTCGGCGAACGCGACGAGGACGACCCGGCCGGCCAGGCGCAGCACCTCCTCGCGCTCGCGCGCGTCGCGGGCTACAAGGTCTGGTGGATGGGCAACCACGACGACGTCGCCGTCGACCAGCAGCACGCGCGCCTCGCCGACGAGATCGAGATGATCAACCGCCGACCCGGGCGCTCCACCATCTCCCTGGACGGGGAACTCCTCGACTGCCTCGAGGAAGCGCTCGTCGATCCCGCGCCGCGCAAGCTCATCGTCGTCCATCTGCTCGGCGCCCACCCCCACTACCGGCTGCGCATGCCGCCCGGCCATCACCCGTTCGACCACGTCAACGACACCATCGACGCCGACATGGCACGCGCCGGCAAACCCGCCTGGCTGCGCGAGTTCCGCCAGGACTACGACGGCGCCATCCAGTACCACGACAGCGTCGTCGCCCAGTCGCTTCGCCTCACCCGCCAGCACCAGCCCGCCCATGGACGGGCCGCCTGGATGTTCCTCTCCGACCACGGACAGGAGGTCGGACACACCATCGTGCACGCGGGGCACAGCCCCGGAACCGCGGCGGGGTATCGCATCCCGACACTCCTTTGGCGCGGCGACGCGGGCTTCGATCCAGCCACCGCCGCTCGCCCGTTCCGCGCCGATTGGGCCGGGTGGACGCTCGCGGAACTCATGCACCTGCGGTGGGACGGGCGGCAAGATGCCCGCAATGTGCTCCACCCCCACTACGCGTGGGAGGCGCCTCGGCTTCCGGTGGAACACCTCAGGTTCGACCAGTAGGCCCGGCTTGGGCCAGTAGGCTCGGCATAGGCCGACTGCGCCACCAACAGCGCCAACGAGCATGACCGGGGCCGGCGACTCCCGTCGAGCCTCGGCGCTCAACTCCCTGCGCTCACCTTCGGCTCGCTCCGGTCAGACAGAACGCGCCTGGTCAGTCATGGAAGGCTCGACTTCGTCGCCGGCCCCGGCCATGCCCGTTTCCGAGACGGCCGTTGTTCGTTCGGGCATTCCGGTTGCCTGGGGGGCGGGATGAAGGCACCGAAACACGTCCAGCCTCCCTGGTGGTCCAAGCTCGGACCCGGACTCATCACAGGCGCCGCCGACGACGACCCCAGCGGCATCGCCACCTACTCCCAAGCCGGCGCCCAGTTCGGCTACGCCGTCAGCTGGACCATCCTCCTCACCTTCCCCCTCATGGTCGGCATCCAGCTCGCCAGCGCCCGCATCGGACGCATCACCGGCAAAGGACTCACCGAAACCTTCGCCAAACTCTGTCCGCGTTGGCTCGTCGTCGCGCTGGTCTCGCTGCTCGTGCTCGCCAACGTCATCAACCTCGGGGCCGACCTCTCCGCCATGGGCGACGCCATGCACCTCGCCATCGGCGGCCCCGCCAGCGCCCACGTCATCGCCATGGCCCTGGTCTCCCTCCTCCTGCAGATCTGGCTGCCCTATGAGCGCTACGTGAAGCTCCTCAAGTGGCTCACGCTGTCGCTGCTCGCCTATGTCGGCGTCGGCTTCGCGGCGCAGGCCGACTGGGCCCTCGCGTTGAAGTCGCTGGTGCTCCCCACCCTGCGTTGGGATCGGGACTACGCCACCACCCTCGTCGCCATCCTCGGCACCACCATCAGCCCCTACCTCTTCTTCTGGCAGGCCAGCCAGGAAGCCGAAGAGATCCGCCGCATCGACGCCGACCGCCCCCTGGCCGTCGCGCCCGAGCAGGCCGCCGCGCAGTTCCGGCGCCTGCGCACCGACACGCTGGTCGGCATGGGCTTCTCCAACACCATCGCCTTCTTCATGATCGTCGCGACCGCCGCCGCGCTGCACGCCCACGGCATCCGCGACATCGAAACCACCGCCCAGGCCGCCACCGCCCTCAAGCCCATCGCCGGCGAGTTCGCCTTCGTGCTCTTCGCCGCCGGCATCGTCGGCACCGGCTTCCTCGCGCTGCCGGTGCTGGCCGGCTCGGCCGCCTACGCCGTGGCGACGCTCGCCGGCGTGCGCCGCGGCCTGGACCGCCCGCCGCAGTCCGCTCGCGCCTTCTACGCGATCCTCAGCGGCGCCATGCTGGTCGGACTCGCCGTCAGCCTCGCGGGCATCAACCCGATCAAGGCGCTGGTCTGGTCCGCCGTGGTGAACGCGGTGATCTCGGTCCCGATCATGGTGGCGGTGATGATCGCCGCCTCGCATCCGAAGATCGTCGGCGAACTGCGCATGCCGCCGGTCTGGCGCGTGCTGGGCTGGCTCGCGACCGCCGCGATGGCGCTGGCCACGGTCGCCATGGCGGTCCTGCAGACTTCCGGCACCTCCTGAAAGCGGTCGCTAGACTGCCCCGATGACCACGCCCGCCCCGCTCCACGACGCCTGGACCCTGCGCATCGACGACGTCTGGCGTCGCGCCCCGGACCTGGCCGGCGACCAGCTCGTCGCCGCGATCGACGCGCTCGCCGCCGAGCGTCCCGCGACCGACGGCCGCGCCCTGTTCGAGCGCGCCTGCGCCCGCGACACGGCGGGGCTCGAAGCCGAGGCCGAGCCGCTCTACCGCGCCGCGCTCGAGAGCGGCCAGCTCGACCCCTATCGCCGCACGCGCGCGGTGATCCAGCTGGCGAGCACGCTGCGCTGGCTGGACCGGCTCGAGGAGAGCGAGGCGCTGCTCGTCGGCGAGCTCACCCATCACCTGCAGTCCGGCAACGACCGGCCGCTGCATGACGAGGCTCGCGCGCTGCTGGCCCTCACCTATGCCGCGCAAGGCCGCGGCAACGAGGCGGCCGGCCTGGCGCTGGCGACGCTCGCGCCGCGCCTGTCGCGCTACAACCGATCGATGCTGGCCTGCGCGAAGCAGCTGGCCCCGGAGGTCTGGGAAGACGACGCGCCGGAGCGCCCGGCCTTCGAGCCGTTGCACGAAGGCGCCTTCGTGTTCCGCCCCTACCGGCCCGAGGACCTGTCCGAGTTCGTCGCGGGCGTGCGGGAATCCGAGGAGACCGTGGGCCGCTGGATGGGCTTCGCGCATGCGGGCTACACCGTCGAGGAAGGCGCCGCCTGGTTCGCGCGCTGCACCCAGAACCTGGCCGCCGGCACGTCCTACGACCTCGGCATCTTCGATCGCGAGACCGGCGCCTTCGTCGGCGGCTGCGGGCTCAACCACTTCAACGTCATGCACCCGCTGTGCAACCTCGGCTACTGGGTGCGCCGGTCGTGCGAGGGCCGGGGCGTCGCGTCGGCGGCGGTGCGCGCGCTGAGCCGCTTCGGTTTCGGCACGCTCAAGATCCAGCGCATCGAGATCGTCGTGGCCGTCGGCAACGAGCCCAGCCAAGCCGTGGCGCGCAAGGCAGGCGCGCACTACGAGGGCGTGCTGCGCAACCGGCTGCAGGTCAACGGCGTCGTGGCGGACGCCCACATGTTTTCGCTGGTGCCGCCCGCGGCGGCTTGAGCGCGCCGCGCGCGAGGCCCTCGGATCCTTCGGGCCTTTGCGCCCGCGCGATGATCGGCGCCGTTCCGGCTCCCGCAGGAGAAGACATGCAGACAGTCCGCTCGCCGTCCCTCATCGCCCAACGGCCGGTCGCGTCGATCGCGGCCGTGGACGGCGGATGTCGGCCAGCCCGTCCAGCGGCGTCAATCGTCGCGGCTGCCATGGTGACGATCACCGCGGCGCTGGCGCTGCCGATGGGGTCGGCGCTCGCGGCACCGGGCGGCTTCGGCATGCTCGCCTACTGGGACAAGGACCCCAGCGCCTACCGCGGACGGATCCCCTCGGGCAGCCTGGTCGTCATCAATCCCGCCGACGGCGCCTCGGGCCTCGGCCGGGACCAGGTCGCCAGCTGGAAGGCCGTGATCGCGAGCATCCGCGCGCAGGGCGGCAAGGTGCTCGGCTACGTGCCCACCGGCCATGACGGCAGCGCCAACGACGACCAGCTGCGCTTCAAGGCGATCCCCGCCGAACTGAGCGCCTACGCCACGGCGCTGGGCGGCGTCGACGGCTACTTCTTCGCCCAGGCGGCGCACGAGGGCCCGACGGTGGACGACGCCAAGGCCTGCGCGGGCACGCTCGCGAAGTGGGAGAAGGTGCGGGGCCTGCTCACCGAGGCCGGCGTCGGCGGCACCATGGTGTGGCAGGCGGGCCGCCCCGGTGCCAACGGGTGCTTCGTCCGCGCGGCGCATGGCGGGGAACACGTCGTCGTGCAGGAGGCCGCCTATGCGGACCACCTCGCGTCGGCGGACGCGATCAACGGGACGGTGCAGACGCTCGCGGCCTCGATGAACGTCAAGACCTGGGTGCTGGTCCACTCCGCGACGCAGGCGCAGATGCAGGCGGCGCTGTCGGCATCGCGCGCCGACTACTTCTACGTGACCAGCATGTACCGCAACCTCGCGCTGCCTTGGGGCGGCCCCGTCTGGAACCACGTGCCGACGTACTGGGGCAATGACGACGACCGCGCGAGCGAACGCGGCTGCCTGCGGCGGCTGAGAGCCGGCGAGCGCTGCTGAAGGCCAGCCCCGCTCCCAGTCCCGCTCCCAGTCCCGCTCCCCTTCCCCTTCCCCTTCCCATTCCCGGTTCCGGCCCCGCCCTCGCCCTCGCCTCACGGTCGCTTCACCGCGCGGCGGCTGCAATGCGCGCTCCTTCATCGTGGAGCGCGACATGCCCCCTCTCAAGAAACTCCTTGGCCTCGGCGCGTGGTGCGCGCTCGGGCTGTTCGGCCTGGCCTACGCCATCGCGCTGAACGGCACCGAGCCGGCGCCGGTTTCGCCCTACGGCGCCGCGCAGGCGCTGAGCTCGGCCCCCCGGCGCGACGGCGTCGCCATCGCGCCGCTGCGTGAAGCGCTCACCTTCGCGCGTTTCCGCGACGCGTCCGGCCTGCGCCTGATGCGCGTGTCGCGCTACGAGCACGGGATGGTGTCCGGTGTCGACATCACCGCCGCGCAACCTGGCGGCGGCGAGCCGGATCCCATCACGCTGTGGCAGCGCTCGGACTACGAGGCCATCGCCGCGGCGGACGGCCCCGCGGTGAGCCTCCCGGCCGCGGCCCTGGCGGTGCCCTTCGCGTCCACGACGGCGCAGGTCGGCATGGGCGGCACCTACCCCGCGCACGCCGGCGAGACCCGCATCCCGCGCCCCTTCGTGTTTCCCAAGCTGCTGGCGGCGCAGGCCTGGAACGTGCCGGTGCCCAGCCGGACCTTCCTGCTCGACTACGAGATCGAGCTCGGCGTCGTCGCGCTCCAGGCGCTGAAACCCGGCGAGCGGCCCTCGCATTTCGGGCTGGTGCTCGCCTCCGACTACACCGACCGCGACCGGCTGCTGCGCGACCTCAACATCGGCGACGTCAGCACCGGGCTGGCCTTCGCCGCGGCGAAGTCGCTGGTGCCCGCGATGCCGGTGGGCGCGCTGTTCGTCATCCCGAAGGACGTGCGGACCTTCCACAGGAAGCTCGAGCTGCGCCTGCACGTCAACGACCGGCTGCGCCAGGTCGCGATGCCCAAGGACCTGACCTGGGACCTCGACCGCATGCTGCAGGAGACCTTCGCGCGCCGGGACCTCGCCTTCCCGATGGGCCGCAACACGGTGAAGCTGCCGATCGCCGCGGACGGCACGCTGCCGGCACGCACCATCCTCCTGTCGGGGACCACCGACGGCGTCGTCGTGCGGCCGCCGTCGGCGCGGCAGCTCTTCATCGGCGTCACGCAGTGGCTGGTCAGCCTGCGCTGGACCACGCCGAGCCTGATGGTCGACCGCATGCTGCTGGAAGCGCATGCCGACGGCCACTACCTGCAGCCCGGCGACGAGGTGCTGATGCGCGCCGAGTACCTCGGCCTGATCGCCAACACGATCGTGCCCTGAGCCGCCCGGGTCCCTCACGGTTGCTTCACCGGCCCCGCCGCCCAATCGCGCCGCCGGACCCCCTCGTCCGTCAGCCCTCACCTCACGCGAGCTTCAAGATGCCCACTCCATCGTTCCCCTTGCCTCACCTCCCGCGCCTCACGCCCCTCATGCGCCGACTATCCCTCCTGCTGGGCGCGCTCACCCTGTCCACCGCCTCGTCCGCCGCTCAGGCCGACGCGTCGTCGAGCACGGGCTCCTCGTGGGGCCTGGGCCTCACCGTCGGCCTCGACCGCAAGCCCTACCGCGACTTCGACGACGAGACGCAGGTGCTGCCCCTGCTCGTCTACGAGAACCGCTGGGTGCGCGTCGCCGGACCGACGCTCGACCTCAAGCTGCTGGGCCGCGAGTCCTGGACCGCGGGCCTGCGCCTGCGCTACGCCGGCGACGGCTACGAGGCCGACGACTCGCCGTTCCTGCAGGGCATGGCCGAGCGCAAGTCCAGCTTCTGGCTGGGCGGCGCGGCCGCGTGGCGGACGGGCTGGGCCACGCTGTCGGCCGAGGTGCTCGGCGACGCCAGCGGCCACAGCAAGGGCACCCGGATGAGCCTGGGCGTCGAGCGACGCTTCTCCGCCGGCGCCTTCGATCTGACGCCGCGCGTGGTCGGGCATCGCGTCGACCGCAAGTTCGTCGACTACTACTACGGCGTGCGCGCCGAGGAGGCGACCGCGCGGCGCGCCGCGCATGCGGGCGCCGCGTCGACCAACCTGGAGCTCGGCCTGCGCGTCGGCTACGCGATCGCGCCGCGGCACCGGCTGTCGCTGGACCTGAGCACCACGCGCCTGGGCGACGCCATCCAGGACAGCCCGTTGGTCGAGCGCCGCCGCCAGGACAGCGCCCGCCTGTCCTACCTCTATCTGTTCTGACCGCCTCCGACCCGCGCCGCCGGGCCGAGCCATCGGACGGCGCCACGGGTCTCTTGCCAGAATGCGGGGCGCGCGCCGGCCCGCCCGCCGACGCGGCACCGCCCGCCCACCGCCATGAACGACGCTCCCGCCCATCGCGACCGCATCCTGCTGGTCGAGGACCATCGCGACCTCGCCGCGTCGCTGCTCGAGACCCTCGAGGAGAACGGCTTCGAGCCCGACTACGCCGGCGACGGCGACCACGGCCTGCGGCTGGCGCTGTCGACGCGGCCGCCCTTCGACGCGGTGATCCTGGACGTCGGCCTGCCGCGGCTCAGCGGCTTCGAGGTCTGCTCGGCCTTGCCCCGCGAGGGTTTCCGGGCGCCGATCCTGATGCTCACCGCGCAGGGCGCCGCGGACCAGATCGTCCAGGGCCTGGAGCGCGGCGCCGACGACTACATCGTCAAGCCCTTCGAGGCCCGCGTGCTGGTCGCGCGGATCCGCGCGGCGGTCCGGCGTCACCTGCGCGTGCCCGACGGGGCCGGCCTGGTGCAGGCCGAGGGCCTCGCGCTGGACACCGGCCGCTGCCAGCTGCTGCTGCCCGGCGGCGCGACCTGCGCGCTCACGCCGCTGCAGGGCCGCCTGCTGCACACGCTGATGCGGCATGCGCCGCGCGTGGTCTCGCGCGACGAACTGGAGAGCGCGCTGTGGGGCGACGAGCACCGCCCCTCCAGCGATGCGCTGCGCACGCACCTCTACCAGCTGCGCCGGCTCATCCAGCAGGCCGGCGGTCCGGCCGTCATCCGCACCTGCGGCAAGCAGGGCTACTGCCTGGCCTTGTGATGCGGCGCCTTCCCTTCTTCCGCTCTGGCCGTCCACGCACGCTCTTCGCGCGCATGTGGCATCCGCTGCTGGCGCTGATGCTGGCGACCTTCGTCGTACACGCCTTCCTCGTGACCGGCACGCTGCAGCTGGGCTCGGAGGCGCAGACCGAGCGCCGGCTTCAGCGCATCGCCGAGTACTGGAGCACCCAGCCGCCGCTGCGGGCGCCGCTGGGGCTGGACCCGGTCACCATCGTCTATCCGCGCCACGAGCTGATGCCGGCGCACCTGCGCGCGCTGCTCAAGCCCGAGGCGCGCGGCCTGTTCGAGCTGGGCAATCGCGCGCGAGACTACTTCGTGCTCGCGCGCTCGGTGGACGGCGGTCCGGCGTTCTACGTCGTCGAGTTCCATTCCGAGGTCAAGCCCAACGAGACGATGGAGTACCAGGTCTTCACCTGGTACCTGATGGGCATGGTGCCGCTGGGCCTGCTGCTGCTGTGGCTGTGCCAGCGCATCACGCGGCGCGTGGCCGCGCCGATGCGGGACGTCGGCCGCCTCGCGGCGGAGCGGGCGCCGGACAGCCTCGAGCCGCTGGCGATCCCACCGGGCTCGTCGGTCGAGCTGATCGCGCTGGTCGAGCAGGTCAACAGCGCCCTGCAGCGGACCGCGGACGTGCTGGACCGCGAACGCAGCTTCACCCAGTTCGCCAGCCACGAGCTGCGCACGCCGGCCGCGGTGATCCAGTCCGCGCTGGAGCGCCTGGAGGCGCATGCCCGGCCGGAGCAGGTGCGCCCGTTGGCGCGCGCGCACCGCGGCCTGCGGGACATGCAGGCGCTGATCGACACCTTCCTGAGGCTCTCGACCGACCGTCCCGCGGCGCCGTCGGCGCCGGTCGTCATCGACACCGCGTGGGTGACCGCGCTGTTCCATCACCTCGGCGGCGGTGAGGCGCCGCATGCGTTCACGATCGACGAACAGGCGCCGCCGCGGCTCGACGCACCGGAGACGATGCTGCACGTGCTGGTCGCCAACCTGCTGAAGAACGCGATCTTCCACGGCGCGGACGCGCCGATCGAGGTGAGCCTGCGGGTCGATGCCCTGGTCGTCCGGAACCGCCTGCCGGAGCGGCCGTCGGCGCCGGGATTCGGCATCGGCCAGTTGATCGCGCGACGCATCTGCCAACGCTTCGGCTGGCGCTTCACGCTGGTGTTGTCGGAGGTCGACGCGGTGGCGCGGATCGAGCTCGGGCCGGACGCTTCGCCGCCGGCCTGACTTCGCCGTCAACCCGGGAACCGCCCACCGATCTCCCGCATCAATTCCGTCGCCGCCGCGGTGAGCCCGCGCGCCACGGCGCCGTCCCATTCGGCGTCGAACGCGCCCGAGGGCCCGATCGCCGTCAACGCCAGCGCCATCTGCGCGTCGCTGTCGAAGACCGGCACCGCCAGCGCGCTGACGCCCTCGACGATGCCGCCGACCGAACGATGCAGCGCCCGGCCGCGGATCTCCGCCAGCGTGCGCGAGAACTCCGCCCAGGACGGCAGCGCCTGCGGCGGATCGTGCCGCCCCACGCGCACCAGGTCCGTCGGTCCCTTGCGGCGCGCGTCGGCCAGCATCGCCTTGATCTCCGCCTCCGGCCGGTAGGCGGCGAACAGCGGCCCCGACGCGGTGTCCGACAGCGACACCACCGTCCCATGCCGCATCGTCACGTGCACCGCGGCCGGCGACGCCGCCGTGCGCACGATCGTCGCGCCCTGCGAGCCCCACACCGCGATCGCCACCGTCTGGCCGATCTCCTCGGCCAGCGCCTCCAGCCGCGCCGTCGCCAGCCGCACCGGATCGATCTGCTGGATGCCGATCAGCCCCATCTCCATCGCCAGCGGCCCCAGCCCGTAATAACCGGTCGCCGGGTCCTGCCGCATCAGCCCGAGCTTGCAGAAGCTCACCAGGTAGGGATGCGCCTTCGCCGGGCTCATCTCCGCGGCCTGCGACAACACCTTCAGCGGCAGCGGCTGCCCGCGCGCGGCGGCGGCCTTCAGCAGCCGCCCGCCCACCTCGATGCTCTGGATCCCCCGACGGTCCTCGCGGTCATTGGAATCGGGGCCGTCGTCGGTCATATCCTGGGTACTCATTTCGCTATTGTTGAACGAATTCCACGACACAGCTATATTCGCATCCAACGAACGGATTCCGTTTTGTTGAATTCCGTTCCCCTTCCAGCCAACCAGCCAATCGCCCGGGACACGCCATGACCAAGCAGTTCGCCAGCCACGCCGATGTCGAGGAGAAGCAGGTCTCCTTCGTCAAGCTCAGCGACAACGCCTATGCCTACACGGCCGAGGGCGACCCGAACACCGGCATCGTCATCGGCGACGACGCGGTGATGGTCATCGACACCCAGGCCACGCCGGTGATGGCGCAGGACGTGATCCGGCGCATCCGCGAGGTCACGGACAAGCCGATCAAGTACGTCGTGCTCAGCCATTACCACGCGGTGCGGGTGCTGGGCGCGTCGGCCTACCGGCCCGAGCACGTCATCGCCAGCCGCGACACCTACGACCTCATCGTCGAGCGCGGCGAGCAGGACAAGGCCAGCGAGATCGGCCGCTTCCCGCGGCTGTTCCGCAATGTCGAATCCGTGCCGGCCGGCCTGACCTGGCCGACGATCACCTTCCAGGGCGCGATGAGCCTGTGGCTGGGCAAGCTCGAGGTGCAGCTGCTGCAGCTCGGGCGCGGCCATACCAAGGGCGACACGGTCGTCTGGCTGCCGCAGCAGAAGATCCTCTTCTCCGGCGACCTGGTCGAGTTCGACGCCACGCCCTACGCCGGCGACGCGTACTTCACCGACTGGCCGAAGACGCTGGACAACCTCGCCGCGCTGAAGCCGGCGGCGCTGGTCCCGGGACGCGGCGCGGCGCTGACCACGCCGGAATCCGTCTCGCAGGGCCTGGCCGGCACGCGGGCGTTCATCGCCGACCTGCATGCGTCGGTGAAGGCCGGCGTCGCCGCGGGCAAGGACCTCAACGCGGTCTACAAGGACACGTTCGCGCTGATGAAGCAGAAGTACGGCCACTGGGTCATCTTCGACCACTGCATGCCGTTCGACGTCACCCGCTGCTACGACGAGGTCACGCAGTTCCGGGATCCGCGCATCTGGACCGCGCAGCGCGACCAGGAGATGTGGGCGACGCTCGAAGGCTGAAGGCGGGACGCGCGATGTCCGACGTCGACTACCAACGCGTCGTCTATCCGTACCGGCGCAGCGCGGACCAGGACAGCCATGACGCGGGCGCGCCCGCGCGGCATCCGGTCGTCGTCGTGGGCGCGGGGCCGGTGGGCTTGTGCGTCGCCATCGACCTCGCGCTGCAGGGCATCCCGGTCGTGCTGCTCAACAACGACGGACGGCTCTCGGTGGGCTCGCGCGCGTTGTGCTTCGCCAAGCGGACGCTGGAGATCCTCGACCGGCTCGGCTGCGGACAGCGGCTCGTCGACAAGGGCGTGTCCTGGGGCGTGGGCCGTGTCTTCTTCCGCGACGAGCAGGTCTACCAGTTCGACCTGCTGGCCGAGGCCGGCCACCAGCGGCCCGCCTTCGTCAACCTGCAGCAGTACTACGTCGAGGGCTTCCTGGTCGAGCGCGCGCTCGAACTGCCGCTCGTCGACCTGCGCTGGCATCACGGCGTCAGCGGCCTCGAGGCCCACGAGGACCACGTCGCGCTCACCGTCGACACGCCGGACGGCCCCTACACGCTGCGGGCGGATCACGTCGTCGCCTGCGACGGGTCGCGCTCGACGCTGCGACGGCTCGTCGGCCAGGAGAGCCACGGCCGCACCTTCAAGGACCGATTCCTGATCGCCGACGTGCGCATGAACGCGCCCTTCCCGGCGGAGCGCTGGTTCTGGTTCGACCCGCCCTTCCACCCGGGACAAAGCGTGCTGCTGCACCGCCAGCCCGACGGCGTGTGGCGCATCGACTTCCAGTTGGGGTGGGACGCGGATCCGGACGTCGAGAAGCAGCCCGAG
The DNA here is from genome assembly GCF_029840635.1 of Mitsuaria sp. GD03876. Taxonomy (GTDB): domain Bacteria; phylum Pseudomonadota; class Gammaproteobacteria; order Burkholderiales; family Burkholderiaceae_C; genus Roseateles. The sequence continues at coordinate 121,411 of NZ_JAOCCU010000008.1, forward strand.
CGCATCCTGCCGCGCGTGCGCACGCTGATGCGCGAGGCCTCGATCGCCGCGGGCGGCGACGGACAGGTGCCGGAGATCGAGCTGGTCTGGGCCAGCGTCTACACCTTCGCCTGCATGCGCATGGACAGCTTCCGGCACGGACGGGTGCTCTTCGCCGGCGACGCGGCGCATGGCGTGTCGCCGTTCGGCGCGCGCGGCGCCAACTCCGGCATCCAGGACGCGGACAACCTGGCGTGGAAGCTGGCGGCGGTGATCCAGGGCCGGGCGCCGGACCGCTTGCTCGACAGCTATGCGCGCGAGCGCGAGATCGCCGCGGACGAGAACATCTTGAACTCGACGCGCTCGACGGACTTCATCACGCCCAAGAGCGAGGTCAGCCGCGTCTTCCGCGACGCGACCTTGACCCTGGCGAGGGATTTCGACTTCGCGCGCCGCCTGGTCAACAGCGGCCGCCTCTCGGTCCCGACGACGCGGTACGGCGCGCCTGCCGCGGACGCGCCGATCCACATCGACGGCCATGACGACTGGCTGCTGCGCCAGATGAAACCGGGCCGCTTCACCGCGCTGGTTTTCGAAGACGACACGACCCGCGCGCCCCAGCGCCCAAACCAGGAGCAAGCGATGCCGCCGCAAGAGCGCTCGGAGGCGGCAGGCGAAGGGCAGCGAGCGTGGCTGGGGCCGGAATGGGGCTTGGGGGTCCAGGAGGGATCCCCCATGCCCCGTGAAGAGCCCGCGCCTGGCGATGCGGCCGAAGGTGGTCTCACGATCCTGCGCATCACCCCCGAGAGCGATCCAGCCGGACTGGCCCACCGCCGCTACGCCGCCACCACCGGCGCGGTGGTGCTGCTGCGCCCCGACCAGCACGAGTGCGCCCGCTGGACCGCTCCGCCAACGGAAGCAGCGTTGCTCACCGCCTTGCATCGCGCGCTGCATCGCGAGGAGGTCCCATGCCGCTGATCACCGCCCCGAATTTCGAATCCGGCGACGACTTCTACGAAGCCCTGCTGACGGCGCATCAATCGCTGGACGTCGCGGCGAGTCAGGCCTTCAATGCGCGCTTGATCCTGCTGTTGGCGAATCACATTGGCCGGCAGGACGTGCTGCTGGAGGCGTTGTCGGCCGCGGCCCGATCCATTCCCATCGACGCGACCGATCCGGGTCGTGTGTCATCACGAGGACAAGCATGAACGCACCAGAGACCCTTCGCCCGTCGGACGCGGCGGCATCGGCGTCGGCACCGACGACGAGCGCCTTGGCGTACCAGAGCGGCTTCGGCAACCAGTTCGAGACCGAGGCGGTCGCGGGCGCCTTGCCGCAGGGCCGCAACAGCCCGCAGCGCGCGCCGATGGACTTGTATCCCGAGCTGCTGTCGGGGAGTGCCTTCACCGCGCCGCGGGTGGAGAACCGTCGCACCTGGTTGTATCGCCGGCAGCCGTCGGTGGTGACGGGTGCGTTCCATGCGTATGAGCAGCCGTTCTGGACCAGCGGCGCGGCCGGTGGCGTGGCGGCCCCGCCGGATCCGCTGCGGTGGCATCCGTTCCCGATGCCGGACGAGGCCGCCGCGAACGGCGGCGCCGCGGCCGCGGTCGATTTCGTCGACAGCCTGAAGACGGTGGTCAGCAACGGCGATCCCGACGCGCAGACCGGCATGGCCGCGCTGGTCTACGCCTTCAACCGTCCGATGACGCGCCGCGCGCTGATGAACGCCGACGGCGAGATGCTGATCGTCCCGCAGCAAGGCGGCCTGCGCGTCACGACCGAGATGGGCCTGCTCGACGTGGTGCCTGGCGAGATCGCGTTGATCCCGCGCGGCGTGACCTTCCGCGTCGAGGCGCACGACGGCGCGGCCCGCGGCTACATCTGCGAGAACTACGGCGCCGCGTTCCGCCTGCCGGAGCTGGGGCCGATCGGCTCGAACGGCCTGGCCAATCCGCGCGACTTCCTCGCGCCCGTCGCCGCGCACGAGGCCGATGGCGCGCCCTACGAGGTGATCCGCAAGACCGGCGGCGCGCTGTGGCGCAACGCGCAGGCGGTGACGCCGTTCAACGTCGTCGCCTGGCACGGCAACCTGACGCCGCTGAAGTACGACACGAAGCATTTCATGACGATCGGCTCGATCAGCTTCGACCATCCGGATCCGTCGATCTTCACCGTGCTCACCTCGCCGAGCGACACGCCCGGGACGGCCAACTGCGACTTCGTGATTTTCCCGCCGCGCTGGCTGGTGCAGGAGGACACCTTCCGTCCGCCCTGGTACCACCGCAACGTGATGAGCGAGTTCATGGGCCTGATCCACGGCCAGTACGACGCCAAGCCCGAGGGCTTCCGTCCCGGCGGCGCGAGCCTGCACAACTGCCTGGTGCCGCACGGCCCCGATGCCGACGCCTTCGAAGCCGCCAGCACCCGTGCGTTGACACCGCAGAAGCTGGACCACACGCTGGCCTTCATGTTCGAGAGCCGCTGGCGTTTCCGCCCGTCCAAGTGGGCGCTGCATGGCGGCGCGCTCGACGCGAACTACGCCGCCTGCTGGGGCGCGCTGAAGGACAAGTTCAAGCCGGCATGAGCCTTGCCGCCGCCCCTCGACCCACGACAACCAGAACAACGAAAGCCTGATGCCATGAGCGCCCTGCCCGACCTCGACCACACCCACGATCCCGCGCTGCGCAGCTGGATCGCGTCCGCCAACACGGACGACACCGACTTCCCCATTCAGAACCTGCCGCTGGGCATGTTCCGCCGCGCCGGCGCGACCGGCTCGTTCCGGCCCGGCACGGCCATCGGCGACCAGGTGCTGGACCTGATCGCCGCGGCGGAACTCGGCGCGCTGTCCGAGTCGCTCGGCGCCGTGCTGCGCACCTGCGAGGGCCTCGGCCTGAACCCGCTGATGGCGATCGGCCCGGCACTGCGCCGGCAACTGCGTCATGAGCTGGTCGCGGCGCTGAACGCCGACGCGGGCCCGAAGCAGTCCGAGCAGCTGGCGCCAGCGCTGGTGCCGATCGGCGATGTCGAGATGACGCTGCCCTGCCGCATCGGCGACTACACCGACTTCTACGCCGGCATCCATCACGCCACCGCGGTGGGCAAGCTGTTCCGTCCGGACAACCCGCTGCTGCCGAACTACAAGTGGGTCCCGATCGGTTATCACGGGCGGGTCTCGTCGATCGGCGTCAGCGGCCAGAGCTTCCGTCGTCCCGTCGGCCAGACCAAGGCGCCCGACGCGGAGACGCCCAGCGTCGGCGCGATCAAGCGCCTGGACTACGAGCTCGAGATCGGCGCGCTGGTGGGCACCGGCAACGAGCAGGGGCATCCGATCGCGATCGGCGACGCGGAGCAGCATCTGTTCGGCCTGGTGCTGCTCAACGACTGGTCGGCCCGCGACATCCAGGCCTGGGAGTACCAGCCGCTGGGGCCGTTCCTGTCCAAGAGCTTCGCGACGACCTTGTCGCCGTGGGTGATCACGATGGAGGCGCTGGCGCCGTTCCGCCGCGCGTTCACGCGGCCCGACGGCGATCCGCAGCCGCTGCCCTACCTCGACGGCGCGGCCAACCGCGAGCGCGGCGCGATCTCGATCCGGCTCGAGGTCCACCTGCAGACGCGCGCGATGCGCGACGAGGGCGTCGCCCCGGCCCGGCTGATGGGATCGGACTTCGCCGATGCCTACTGGACCGTCGCGCAGATGCTGACCCATCACGCGAGCAACGGCTGCAACCTGCAGCCGGGCGACCTGTTCGGCTCCGGCACGATGTCGGGCGCCGCGGCGGACCAGGGGGGCTCGCTGCTCGAGCTCACCCAAGGCGGCAAGCAGCCGATCACGCTGCCCAACGGCGAGCAGCGCGTGTTCCTGCAGGACGGCGACAGCGTCGCGCTGGTCGGGCGCTGCGAGGCGCCGGGCCGGCGGGCGATCGGCTTCGGTCCGTGCATCGGCACGGTGCTGCCGGCGGTGGCCTGACCCGGCCGCACAGTCGGACACATCCGGCGCGCGTTGCGCGCACGGCGCCGGCGGCGATCATGCCGCCGAGTTGTCGGAGGAAGCCGACGGATCGCGTCGGATGACGGCGGCAACCTCCTCGATCCCGCCAAACAGGATCGGAGGTTGCCGGCACGAAGGCATGTTCACCTCTCCCCAAGGAATCGACATGCCGCCGACGCGCCTTCTCTCCGCACGCCTCGCTTCCCGCATTTCCACCGCCTGCCTCGCCGCGCTCCCCCTCGCCTCGTTCGCGCAGGTCACCGTCAAGGACGACGGCCAGTGGCGGGCCCTCTTCACCGCCGGGGCCAGCGTGTCGTCCGGCAACAGCGATTCGACGACGATCAATCTCAGCGGCGAGGCGGTCAAGGCCACCAAGGCCGACAAGCTGACGATCAACGGCCGCGCGCTCTACCTGAAGAACGACGACGCGGACTCCGAGCAGCGCTACGCCTTCGGCACGCACTACCAGCGCGACCTCACCGAACGCGTCTTCGGTTTCGGGCAGTTCGACGCGCTCAAGGACGAGCCGGCCAACCTGTCCTCGCGCCTGTCCGTCGGCGCCGGCGCCGGTTATCACCTGATCAAGCGCGACGACCTGACCTGGGATGTCTCCGGCGGTCTGGGCTACACCCGCGAGCGGTATGTCGAGCCGGAGATCCAGGATGGCGTCGTGCGCAGCAAGTACGGCAACACCGAGCTGCTGCTGGCCGAGGAGTCGAACCACAAGATCTCGGATTCCACGACGCTCAAGCAACGGCTGGCCTACCTGCCGGACCTGCGCAACAGCGGCGAGTACCGCGCGACCTTCGACGGCGGCGTCTCCGTGGCGATGACCAAGCGGCTGAGCCTCACCGCCACGGTCCAGCACCGCTACGACAGCAATCCGGGCGAAGGCCTCAAGAAGAACGACACGCTGTTCATCACGGGCGTGTCGTTCAGGATCGATTGACCTCGATCAGGTCGATCAGGTCGATCTGGCACATCAGCCCGATCAGGCGCCGGATGCCGTGATGGCTCCGGCGTTCCGGCGCGCGGCGGCTCGGCCGGACGCGCCCGGACGCGCCCGCTCAGCGCTCCTGCTGACGGCTCGCACCGTCATTGCGGCGAGGCGGTTCCGCGCGCGGCGGTTCCACTCGCGGCGCCGGCCGCGGCGGCTCGGCGCGCGGCGCTTCCATCCGCGGCTGCGGCATCGGACGCGGCGCTTCGATGCGAGGTTGCTCCATCCGCGGCTGCGGTTGGGGCTGCGGTTGCGGGCGCTCGAAGCGCGGCGGCTCCATGCGGGGCTCCGGACGAGGCGCCTCGATGCGCGGTTGCTCGACCCGGGGCTGCTCGATGCGAGGTGGCGTCGGCGGCGCGACCCGGACCGGGTCCTGCCGGCCGTCGCGGCCGCGATGGCCCCAGTCGCCGCGATCGCCGCGGTCCACGCCCTCGGGGCCGCGTTGGCGCCAGCCATCGCGGTCGCCTTCGCGGCGATCGTTCGGCCGCTGCGCATCCGGACCGCGCGCCGGGAAGCCCGGCTGCACCGCCGGGGCCGGCGTTTGCGTCTGCGGCGTGCCCGGGCCTTGCGGCGTCGGGAACGGGGTCTGCGGGCGCACCGTCGCGTTGTCGGGCTCCGGCTTGATCACGCCGCGCGTCGGGCGGCCATCGCCGGGCCGCGCGTCGCCGAATCCATCCGGACGACCGTCATGGTTCCGATCGATGAACGGACGACCGTCGTTGCGACCATCGGGCTTGCCGTCGCCGTTGCGGTCGACGATCGGGCGGCCGTCCGGCCGACCGTCATGGTTGCGGTCGACGATGGGCCGGCCGTCCGGGCGGTTCACCGTCTGGTCGCTCGGCCGCGGCGGCCACGACCGCTGCGGTTGCAGCGCGGCCGCCGGCAGCGGGCCCATCACCGGACGCTGCGTGAACAGCGCGCCATGCTCGCGCTCATGCCGGTACACCGGCGGGCGCTCGCCGGGCCGCACGACGGTGACCGGATTCGGATCGGGATTCAGCCGGCGCCAGTAGCCCGGGCTGTGCCGGTAGCCCGGCGTCCAGGCCTCGCGCGGCGCCAGCGGCACCCAGGTGCCGTAGCGCGGCGGCGGCGGGCGGCGTCCGCCGATCACGACGCCGACGGACAAGCCCGGCCCCACTCCGCCCACCAGCGCCGGCGCGTAGGCCGGCCGGCGCGCGTACGGCCCCGGCACCCAGCACCAACGGTCGCGCCAGTAGGCCCAGCGCCCGTAGTGGAACGGCGCGAAGCCCCACGGCATGTCGTCGACCCAGGTCCAGCCCCAGCGCGAGCTCCACATCCAGCGCCCATAGCGGTACGGTGCCCAGTCCGAGACGACCACCGTCGGCACCCAGACCGCGCCGTAATCGGTGCTCTGCTCCCAGGCGCCGTAGCGCGCCAGGTCCTCGGCGCCGGTCATCTCGGGCGAGACGTAGGGCACCGGCGTGCCGGTCCCGACCAGCGGCTGGACCGTGTCCCGGCTGTCGGCCAGGATCAGCCGGGCGAAACCGTCCTGTTCCAGCGGCTGGCGTTCGGTGCGCGGGCCGTTGTCCCACCAGAACTCGGCCTGCTCGTTCGTGCCGAGCAACACCGGCTGCGCGTCGGTCGCGCGCGATTCGAAGCGCAGCTTGCCCTGCCAGGCCTGCGCCTCGCTGCCGCGCTCGAGCTGCGAGACGCGGTACAGGCCTTCGCGCTCGAAGCCGAAGCGGCCTTCCAGCGTGCGCAGCGACCATTCGTCGGCCGATTCCTGGCCGCGCAGCCGCAGCCCCACCGAGCCCTTGACCAGTTGCACCGCGATGCGGTTGTCGCCGAGCGCGTTGAACTCCACCTCGCTGCGCTGGTCGAGCCACATCGTGGCGGTGCCGATCGAGATGACGGCGCCGCTGCCGTCGTCGGCGCGCAACCGGTCGCCGTCGCCGACGGTCTGGTTGCGCTGCATCTGGACCCATTCGCGCTCATCGGCGTCGTAGAGCCAGACGGTGCCGGTCAGGTCGGCCAGGCGGCCGGCGCGCGCCGGCGGGTCCGCCAGGGCCGGTCCATGGGCCAGCACGAGCGCCAGCCCGACCAGCAGCATCGAGGCGGCGATCAGCCAGCGCGGCATCGGGGAGCGGGACATCGTGTGGGTCATGGCCGTGAGCTTGCGCCGGAGTCCGGCGGCAGGCGGGTTGCGGAGTTCCGCGATCGTTTCTTAACGTGACACCGACAACCCGGTGCACGTCTCCTTACAACTTGACGCCCTATTGCCGAACCGTCAAGCGGACGCCATACACCCGCCCGAAAACCAGATTCCAGGACCAAGTCGCGGCCCACGCCGACGACCATGCCGCAGCCCCGTGGGCAGCGAGTGCCTGTGGGGCCGGAATGGGGCTTGAGGGTCCTGGAGGGAGCCCTCATGCCCCGTGGAGAGCCCGCGCCTGGCATCCCGACGGCGCGCTCGTCGCAAGGGCGAACGGCGTTCCCATCCTCCCTCAATCGTCGGTATTCGGATCCAACCCCGGGAACAGGATTTCGGTGAACCCGAACCGGCTGAAGTCCTTGATCCGCATGGGATAGAGCGTCCCGACCAGGTGATCGCATTCGTGCTGGACCACGCGGGCATGGAAGCCTTCGGCTTCGCGGTCGATGGGTTGGCCGTGTTCGTCGACCCCGCGGTAGCGGATGCGGCTGAGCCGCGGCACAACGCCGCGCAGGCCGGGCACGGACAGGCAGCCTTCCCAGCCTTCCTCGGTCGCGTCGGACAGCGGTTCGATGGTCGGGTTGATGAGCACGGTCATCGGCACGGGCGGCGCGTCGGGGTAGCGTTCGTTGCGCTGGAAGCCGAACACGACCACCTGCAGGTCCACGCCGATCTGCGGCGCGGCGAGGCCGGCGCCGTTGGCGGCTTTCATCGTGTCGACCATGTCCTCGAGCAGCGCTTTCAGCTCGGGCGTGTCGAAGGCCTGGACGGGCTGGGCGTGGCGCAGCAGGCGGGGATCGCCCATCTTGAGGATCTCGCGGACGGCCATGGATGCTTCCTTCGGTGTGAGGGGCGGTGGGAATGCGGTGAAAAATGCGGTGGGGACGCGGCGTGGGGCGATGACCTGCCGGCGACGGCGTCGTCTTGCGGCATCGCGTAACCTGCGGGCCATTTTAAGAACGCCCTCCAGGAGACCGCCGTGAGCGCCACGACCGCCCTTCCCTCGTATCTGGAACCGCTCGGCCACGGCGTCTACGCCGTCGACACCGCCTTCCAGCGCGACCATTTCGATGCTGCCTACCTGATCGTGGACGACGGCCGTGCCGCCTTCATCGACACCGGCACGCGCTTCGCGGTGCCGCGGCTGCTCGGCGCGCTGGAGGCGCTGGGCGTGTCGCGCGACGCGGTGGACTGGGTGATCCCGACGCATGTGCATCTGGACCATGCGGGCGGCGTCGGCGCGCTGATGGCGGAGTTGCCCGCCGCGACGATGCTGGTGCATCCGCGCGGGTTGCGGCACATGGTCGATCCACGGGTGCTGTGGGCCGGCGCGAGCGCGGTCTACGGGGACGAGGAAATGCGTCGTTCCTACGGCGAGGTGGTCGGCGTGCCGGAGTCGCGCGCCCAGGCCAGCGCGGACGAGCAGCGCATCGCGCTGGGCCGGCGCACGCTGCGGTTGATCGACACGCCGGGGCATGCGCGCCATCACCATTGCATCTGGGACGAGACCAGCGGCGGCTGGTTCACCGGCGACACCTTCGGGCTGTCGTATCGGGAGTTCGACGATCCGGAGCGCGGCGCCTGGATCGTGCCGACGAGCACGCCGGTGCAGTTCGAGCCGGAGCCGCTGCGCGCGTCGATCCGCCGGATGATGGCGACGCAGCCGTCGCGGATGTACGTCACCCACTACAGCCGCATCGGCCGCAACGCCGCGGACGTCGAGCGCCTGGCGGCGCTGCTGCTGTCGCAGATCGACGAGATGGAGGCGATCGGGCTGCGGCTCAAGGACGCGCCGGACCGGCATGAGGCGCTCAAGCGCGAGCTGCTGGCGCTGTACCAGCGCCGCGTCGCGGAGCACCTCGGCGACAGGATGTCACCGACGCGCGTGGCCGAGTTGCTGGCGCTGGATGTCGAACTCAACGCCCAGGGGCTGGGGGTGTGGCTGGATCGCCTGGGCAAGGCCGGAGGCTGATCGCAGACCCTCACCCCCCGCCCTCTCCCGCAGTGCGGGCGAGGGAGCCGCCACCGCTCAGGCGTCCAGGTTGAGCTCCTGGATCTTGCGCGTGATCGTGTTGCGCCCGATGCCGAGCTTCTGCGCCGCCTCGATGCGCCTTCCGCGCGTGAGGTCCAGCGCCGTCAGGATCAGGCTGGCCTCGAAGCGCCGCGTCAGCACGTCCCAGACATTGGGCTCTCCGGCGGCGAGCAGCCGTCTGGCCTCGCGCGCCATCTCCGCGACCCACGCGTCCGGCGACGGCGGGATCGCCACCGCGGGCAGCGGCATCGGCGCCGCCGCGCTCGCCACGCCGGTCAGCCCGCTGGCCAGCGGCACCACGTCCGGCGACAGCGCCCCCGCCATCGCCACGCCCGCCGCGCCCGGCCCCGCCAGCAACTCCTGCGGCAGGTCCTTGGCCTCCACCACCAGGCTCGGCGCCATCACGCTGAGCCAGTGGCAGATGTTCTCCAGCTGCCGCACGTTGCCCGGGAAGTCGAACCCGACCAGCCGCTGCAGCGCCGCCTCCGACAGCCGCTTGGGCTCGACCCCCAGCTCGCTCGCGCTGCGCTGCAGGAAGTAGCGCGCCAGCAGCGGCACGTCCTCGCGGCGCTCGCGCAGCGGCGGCAGCCGCAGCCGGATCACGTTCAGGCGATGGAACAGGTCCTCGCGGAAGCGCCCTTCCTTGACCAGCGACTCCAGGTTCTGGTGGGTCGCCGCGACCACCCGCACATTCGCCTTCTGCGGGCTGTGCCCGCCGACGCGATAGAACTGCCCGTCCGACAGCACGCGCAGCAGCCGCGTCTGCAGGTCCAGCGGCATGTCGCCGATCTCGTCCAGGAACAGCGTGCCGCCCTCGGCCTGCTCGAAGCGGCCGCGCCGCGTCGCCTGCGCGCCGGTGAACGCGCCGCGCTCATGGCCGAAGAGTTCCGACTCCAGCAGGTCCTTCGGAATCGCCGCGGTGTTGATCGCGACGAAGGGCCCGTCCGCGCGCGGGCTGTGCTTGTGCAGCGCGCGCGCCACCAGCTCCTTGCCCGAGCCCGACTCGCCGGTGATCAGCACCGTCACATGGCTCTGGCTCAGCCGCCCGATCGCGCGGAACACGTCCTGCATCGCCGGCGCCTGGCCCAGCATCTCGGGCATCTCGACCTTCTCGGCCTCGCCGACGGCCTCGCGCTCGCTCTCCTCCTGCGCGCGCCGGATCAGCTCCACCGCGCGCGGCAGGTCGAAGGGCTTGGGCAGGTACTCGAAGGCCCCGCCCTGGAACGCGCTCACCGCGCTGTCCAGGTCCGAGTAGGCCGTCATGATGATCACCGGCAGTCCCGGCAGCTGCTTCTTGATCGTGCTCAGCAGCTCCAGGCCCGAGCCGCCCGGCATGCGGATGTCCGACACCAGCACCTGCGGCGTGTCGTCCGCCAGCGCCGCCAGCACCTCCCGTGTCTGGCTGAAGGTGCGCACCGGCAGGCCCTCGCGCGCCAGCGCCTTCTCGAGAACAAAACGGATCGAATGGTCGTCGTCAACAATCCAGATCGACTTCATCTATGGCTCCCCTTTTCCCCGTTGTCGACTTGTGGCCGCGGCTCAGGGCAAAGGCAGGGTGATTCGGAAATCGGTCCGGCCCGGCTGGCTGTCGCAGTCGATCATCCCCTGGTGCTGTTGGGCGATCGTCTGCGCCAGCGTCAGCCCGAGACCAGAGCCCCCATCCCGCCCCGACACCAGCGGGAAAAAGATGCGGTCCTTGATCTCCTCGGGCACGCCCGGGCCGTTGTCCTCGACATGCAATTCCAATGCCAAGCGCCAGCGCTGCTTACCGATGGTGACCTGCCGCGCGACGCGCGTGCGCAGCACGATGACCGCGTCGCCGGCGGCGATGCGCTCATGCAGCGCCTGCGCCGCGTTCTGGACGATGTTGAGCACCGCCTGGATCAGCTGCTCCCGGTCGCCGCGGAAGTCGGGCAGCGAGATGTCGTAGTCGCGCTGCAGCGCCAGGCCCCGGGGGTACTGCGCCATCACCAGCGAGCGCACCCGCTCGCAGATCTCGTGGATGTTGACGTCGGCCACCACCTGCGCGCGCCGGTGCGGCGCCAGCAGCCGGTCCACCAGCGATTGCAGCCGGTCGGCCTCGTGGATGATGACCTCGGTGTATTCCTCGAGCTCGCGCCACAGGTCCGTCGGCTGCAGTTCCAGCGCCAACAGCTGCGCCGCGCCGCGGATGCCGCCCAGCGGGTTCTTGATCTCGTGCGCGAGGTTGCGGGTGAGCTCCTTGGTCGCGTGGACCTGGTCGAGGTTGCGTTCCTCGCGGTCCTGGCGCGTCTGCTGCGCGTTCTCGATCAGCTCGATCACCAGCCGGCCGGGATCGTCGGTCTGGCTGACGATCACGTGCACCGGCAGCAGGTCGTCCTGCGTGCGCGGCCCGCGGCGGATGGTCGCGTCGAAGCGCGAGCTCGAGAACGCGTTGCGGCTCACGCCGTCCAGCGCCTCGACCAGCCGGCCGGTGTCGGGGAACCACTCGAGCAGGTTGGAGCCCTGCACGGCGCGCCGCGGCAGGTTGAACAGCGTCTCGACGGCGGTGTTGGCGAACTCGCAGGTGCCGTCCGGGCGGACCACCGCGACCAGCGTCGCCAGCAGGTCGAAGCACTGGTAGGCCGCGTCGGGCCGCGGCGCGGCGTCCGGGGAAGGTGAGGAAGAGGAGGTCATCGGGTGTCGCCCGGGCCCGGCTCGACGCACGCGCCCCGGACCGGCGGCACCGGATCGTCAGGGCAGCTTGCCGAGCTCGCGCTTGAGGGCCTGGATGTCGGCTTCCTGGCGGCTGACGGCGGCCTTGAGCTCGGCCGTGCGGTCCAGGTACTTCTGATAGTTGCGCTCGTCGCCGCGGCGATCGGGCTGGCCGTTGTTGTATTCCTGCTGGAGCTTGGCGAGCTTGCCTTCGGCCTCGCGCAGTTCCTGCTCGAGGATGCGCCGGCGATCGTCGTCGCGCACGCGCTGGTCCTTGGCGTCGACCTTGAGGTCAGCACTTTGCGACCCCACGACCGGGCCGGAGCCGCCGGCCGTCGGCGCGCGCGGCTTGATCGGCGCGATCACCGAGATCGGCGTGCCCTCGATGCTGCGGCAGCCCTTCTCGGCGGCTTCCTTGGCCGTCATCGCGTCGGTGTACAGCACCGGCGGTCCCGGGCAGCGGTACACCACGCCCTGCGCCGACACCTGGCCGGCGACCAGCGCCAACGCGCCCCATGCCGACCGGCTCACCCAACGTCCCACCCGTGTGATCTGCAGCGTCATCTGCATTCCCTGCTTCTAACTGACCAGAGTCGTCGGGCATTGTGACGCAATCGGTCAGTCGCGTTCGCGACGACGCGCACACACGCTGTTGCCAGGTGTACCGCTGCGCAACGTCCGACACGCCCAGCAAGGATCCGCCAACGAAAAGGGACGGCCATGGCCGTCCCCCTGCGTGATGAGGAGGCGGTGCGCACCGTGCCCAAGCGGTCATGGCGCGCTCCGCGCTCGCGATCACAGCGAGTAGTACATGTCGAACTCGACCGGGTGGGTGGTCATGCGGAAGCGCTGGACTTCCTGCATCTTCAGGTCGATGTAGGCATCGATGTAGGCATCGGTGAACACGCCGCCCTTGGTCAGGAACGCGCGGTCCTTGTCCAGGTAGTCCAGCGCCTGGTCCAGGCTGTGGCAGACGGTCGGGATCTTCGCGTCTTCTTCCGGCGGCAGGTGGTACAGGTCCTTCGTGGCGGCTTCGCCCGGATGGATCTTGTTCTCGACGCCGTCCAGGCCGGCCATCAGCAGCGCGGCGAAGGCCAGGTACGGGTTGGCCGAGGGATCCGGGAAACGCGCCTCGATGCGGCGGCCCTTCGGGTTCGCGACGTACGGGATGCGGATCGAGGCCGAGCGGTTCTTGGCCGAGTAGGCCAGCTTCACCGGGGCTTCGAAGCCGGGCACCAGGCGCTTGTACGAGTTGGTGCCGGGGTTGGTGATCGCGTTGAGCGCGCGGGCGTGCTTGATGATGCCGCCGATGTAGTACAGCGCGAAGTCGCTCAGGCCGGCGTAGCCGTCACCGGCGAACAGGTTCTTGCCGTCCTTCCAGACCGACTGGTGCACGTGCATGCCCGAGCCGTTGTCGCCGACGATGGGCTTCGGCATGAACGTGGCGGTCTTGCCGTAGGCGTGCGCGACGTTCGTGATGATGTACTTCTGCAGCTGCAGCCAGTCGGCGCGCTCGACCAGCGAGCTGAACTTGGTGCCGATCTCCATCTGGCCGGCGTTGGCGACCTCGTGGTGGTGGACCTCGACGGGGATGCCCATCTGTTCCAGGATCAGGCACATCTCCGAGCGCATGTCCTGGCCGCTGTCGACCGGGGGCACCGGGAAGTAGCCGCCCTTGACCGTCGGACGGTAGCCGCTGTTGCCGTGCTCGTATTCCTTGCCGGTGTTCCAGGCGGCTTCTTCCGCCTCGATCTTCACGAAGCAGCCCGACATGTCGACGCCCCAGCGGATGCTGTCGAAGATGAAGAACTCGGGTTCCGGACCGAAGTAGGCGGTGTCGCCCAGGCCGGAGGACTTCAGGTAGGCCTCGGCGCGGCGCGCCAGCGAGCGCGGGTCGCGCTCATAGGCCTTGCCGTCGGTCGGGTCGATCACGTCGCACGACAGGATCAGCGTCGGCTCTTCGAAGAACGGGTCGATGTTGGCCGTGTTCGGGTCCGGCATCAGCAGCATGTCGGAGGCTTCGATGCCCTTCCAGCCGGCGATCGAGGAACCGTCGAAGGCATGGCCCGACTGGAACTTGTCTTCGTCGAACGCGGACACGGGCACGGACACGTGGTGCTCTTTGCCGCGGGTGTCGGTGAAGCGGAAGTCAACGAACTTGACTTCGTGCTCCTTCACCATGTTCATCACGTCGGCGACGGTCTTGGTGGCCATCAATCACTCCTAGGGGGCTGGATGAGAAAGAAAGAGTCGTCGGGCTTCGGCCCTGCGCGGACGATTTAGCAGTTTGCATGCCAACGGATGGCATCCCCGTGACAGCCAGGCGCCAGACCGGTGCATGACGCGCCAAACCTCGATGCCCAGCGCGCCACGCGAGGGCGGCATCCGCGGTCCGGAGCGGACCGGCGTCAGACCAGTCGTCCCGTCGTCCGGGGGAGAGTCCCGAAGCGGTGCATCATCGCACCAATTCGGTGCTGATGACGGCACCAAATTGGACAACGCCGGCGCGCAGCGCGTCGTAGGCGGCCGCCATCGACGCGGCCTCGCCCTTGACGCCCAGTTCGATGTGGCGTCCCCACTGCGGATGGTCGACGCTCGGGAGCGAGAACACCTTGATGCCGGGGAAGTCGGCCTCGATGCGCTCCATCAGCGGCGTCAGGCTGGCCTCCATCGCGCCCTGCAGGATCAGCGAGCGCTCCCGCGTGCCGACGTCGCGGTGCAGGTCCGCGTGCAGGTGGTCCAGCACCCACTCGATCATCGGATGCGCCATCACCGGGAAGCCGGGGACGAAGTACGCCGCGCCGACCGAGAAGCCGGGGATCTTGTTGTACGGATTCGGGATGATCGCCGCGCCCTGGGGGAACACGCCCATCTCGAGCCGGCGGCGGGTGTCGGGGTGGTCGCGCTCGGGCGTCGTGCCCTGCTCCGCGGCCATCTGCTGCACGCGCTGCCAGATCAGCTCGGCGGCCTCGGGGTGCAGCTCGAGCGGCCGGTCCAGCGCAGCGGCCGCGGCCTGGCGCGTGTGGTCGTCCGGCGTCGCGCCGATGCCGCCGCAGCTGAAGAACAGGTCGCCGCTGGCGAACGCGTCCCGGTACTCGCGGACCAGTTGCTCGCGGTCGTCGCCGAGGTACTTCGCCCAGGCCAGCGACAGGCCGCGCGCCGAGAGCAGCTCGATCACCTTGGACAGGTGCTTGTCCTGGCGTTTCCCGGACAGGATCTCGTCGCCGATGATGAAGAGGCCGATGTTCATGCGGGTGTCCTGCGCGGGCGTGGGAACGGAAGGTTCAGAGCGGCGACGGCTTGTTCTCGATCGCCGGCGGGGCCGGGTCGGGATCGTCGGCCAGCGACGGCGGCTGGGTCGCGTAGTTCGCGGGCAGCGCGTCCATCACCGGATCGGGCGCGCGTTCGGCGACGGTGTCGGCGCGGCGCATGTCCTGCAGCGCGGCCAGCGCGTAATGCGCGAACCACAGCGAGCTGAAGGCGAAGACCAGCGTGTACAGCCACACCGAGACCAGGATCAGCACCGGCGCGAACGCGATCGTCAGCGCGCCCATGGCCCAGATCGCGGCCGGCGCGGCGCCCAGGTAGCCGGTGGCCAGGCCCAGCAGCAGCAGCGGCAGCCGGTGCTCGTTCAGCAGGCGGCGGCGCTCGGGACCGGAGGCGTGTTCGGCCAGCACGTCGAAGGTGAAGACGCGATACCCCAGCCAACCCCAGATCAGCGGCGGCAGGATCAGCGCCAGCGGCGGGATCAGCCAGAACGGCAGCGACGCGACCAGCAGCACCACGCACAGCACCGTGTGGCCCAGCGACCAGCTCAGGCTGGCGACGAAGCCCGCGCCGCGCTTGCGCTCCAGGCCGGCGAAGCGCCGCTGCGCGACCAGGTCCACCATGGACGGCGTCATCAGCAGCGCCACCAGCAGCAGGCTCAGCACGACCAGCGCCGGCACCGCCATCGCCAGCACGACGATCGGCGCCAGCACGGTGCGGAAGGACGCGGCGCCCAGGCTGTCCAGCCACTTCAGCAGCGCGTCGACCAGGCTCCAGGACTCCATCGTCGCGCGCACGCCGGCGACCGCGGCTTCCCAGAAGAAGTAGCCCAGCCCGAAGGCCAGCGCCGCCGACACCACCAGCGGCAACAGCGACAGGCCGATCACCCGCGGGTGCAGGCAGTACGCGGCGGCGCGCCAGAACGCGTCCGCGACGCGGCTCATCGGCTTGATCATCAGTCGTCCCCTCCGGCCGGCGAGCGGCCGGGCATCGTCATCGTCGAGGGCGCGATCTTGTCACGCCCGAAGAGCCGCTTGAGCCCCAGCCATTGCTGCGCCCAGTAGCCCTCGCCGTAGTCGCGGCCGCCCTCCTCCGGGAGCTGGTCGCGCACGCCGGTCGGGTCCCAGCGGTCCTCGAAGTTGGCGGTGCGGAACAGCACGTCCCACACCGGGAACAGCACCGCGAAGTTGTGGCCGCCCAGCGTGCCGCGGCCGAAGCCTTCGTGGCCGATGCCGATCGAGTGGTGCAGCCGGTGGAAGCGCGGGCTGACCAGCAGCCGCTCGCCGACGCGGCCGAAGCTCAGCCGCAGGTTGGCGTGCTGCAGGTTCTCCAGCAGCTGCGAGATCGCCACCAGCGCGACGAACTGCCCCGGCCCGACGCCGATCAGGATCGCCGTCAGCGCCACGGCGCTGTCGATGAGCGCGTCGTCCAGCAGGTGGTTGCGGCTGTCGCTCCACATCGTCATCTGGCGCTGGCTGTGATGCAGCGAGTGCAGCGCCCACCACCAGTGCCACGAGTGCTGCGCGCGGTGCAGCCAGTACTGCAGCAGGTCGAACGCGACCAGGTACAGCACGAAGCTGAGCCAGGCCTGGTCGGTGACGCCCGGCCAGATCGCGTCGAGCTGGAAGCTCGGCGCGCCGAGCATGCGCAGCTCGCCGACCAGGCTGTCGAACAGCGGATCCAGCGAGAAGAACATCGCCAGCCGGAACAGGCCCAGCCGCTGGATCAGCGTGTAGACGATGTCGACGCGGATCGCGCGCCGGTCGGTCACCGCCTCGGCCGGCCGCCAGCGCTGCAGCGCGCCGATGACCGCCAGCATCACGACGATCTGCGCCAGGCCGACCAGCAGCCAGCCGGTCGCGTCGAACGCGTCCTCGAGCAGGTTGCCGTAGCCCAGGCCGAACACGATCGGCTGGATGACGCCTTCGAACAGCGCCTGCTGCGCCTGCCCGAACAGATCGGTGAACCAGTCCATCACGCCGTCGGTCCTCTCGTCAGTCGATGCCGCAACGAGGCGGCGTCAGCGCCGGAGCGCGTCCTTGGGGCTCGCGCCGGAGCCGGCGGCCGCCGCGCCCGGAGGCTTGAGCGCGACCGCTTCCTGCGGCCGGCGCATCCAGGCGACGTATTCCGGATGATCGCGCAACGGCGCGAAGCACATGCCCCGGGATTTCAGCCCCTGCAGCAGCGGCTCCAGCACCGCCGGCGCCCACGGGTCCTGGCGCGACCAGATGCCCAGGTGGGCCATCAGGATGTCGCCCGGCTTCACGCGGCGCAGCGCCTGCTCCAGCAGCGCCTGGTTGGGGTACTTGTCGCTGGGCAGCTCGTCGCCGAGGAATCCCGCCGCGCTCCAGCCCACGTGCCGGAAGCCGCAGGCCTGCGCCGCCGCCAGCAACGCCGGCGAGGTCCGCCCGGCCGGCGCGCGGAAGATCATCGACATCGGCCGCCCGGTCATTTCCAGGAAACGGCGCGCGGGGCGCTTGAGTTCCTCGCAATAGTCGGCGCTGCTCAGCACCACCGTCTGCGGCACCTGCTCGCCGGCGGCGCGCCGGAAGCGGAACTTCCCGTCGGGCAGGTCCGCCGACCAGGTGTCGTGGAACCAGGTGTGCGAGCCGAAGTCGTGGCCTTGCTCGGCCAGCTGACGCCACCACGGCGCCCACTTGTCGTCCAGCGTCTGGCCGCCGTCGATCGTGGGTTCCTGCGCCAGGAAGAAGGTCGCCTTCGCGTCGAAGCGCTTGAGCGTGTCCACGATCAGCGGCGCCACGCCCATGTGGCCGGTGTCGAAGGTGAGGTAGACCGGCTTGTCGCAAGGCGGCGTCGAGGCGGCCGCGTTCGACGCGGCCTGCGGCTGGGCCTGCGCGGCCATCGTCAGGCCGAGCAGCAACGCGGCGCCATGCCGCAGGACGGGCGGGAGCTTCACGCGCGCGGCTTTCGTCGGACCGCGCTCACTGGCGCGGCATCTGGTCCAGCGTCCAGACGCCATGCGGCGACTTGCCGACCTTGACCTGCTGCAGGATCTGCTTGGTCTGCAGGTCCATCACCGTCAGCTTGCGGGCCCAGCGCGAGGTGAACATCAGCGTGCGGCCGTCGGTGAGGATCTCCATGTCGTCCGGACCGCCGGGCGCCTTGAAGGTGTCGACGACGCTGAAGTCCGCCAGCGCGATCTTGCTGATCGTGTTGGCCGCGCGGTTGCTGACCAGCACGTGTTTCTTGTCGCCCAGCGCGCGGAACGAGTGGGCGCCGTCGCCGGTCTCGATCTTCTTCACCAGCCGGGGCTGCGCGCCGGCGACGTCGTAGACCTCGACGCTGCGCTCGCCGGTCAGCGCGACCAGCAGGAACTTGTCGTCCGGCGTCAGGTAGAGGTCGGCGGGCAGCTTGCCCACCGGGATCTTCCAGCGCGGGTTCATCGTGCCCAGGTCGATCGCCAGCAGCTCGCTGCTGTCCTGCAGGCTGGCGTAGACGACGGAGCTCTTGCTGTCGATGGAGAGGTGGCTCGGCGTCTTCGGCGCCGAGAAGCGCTTGAACAGCGCCAGCGGCTGCGCCGCGTTCTGCGGCTGCCACTTGTAGACGTCGACATGGTCCAGCCGGTTGCCGGCCAGCACCAGCCACTTCATGTCGGGCGAGAAGCGCAGGTGGTACGGGTCGGGGATGCCGCGCACGGTGCGCTGCACCTCCGCGGTCACCGGGTCGAGGAAGGTCAGCGAGTCGCCCAATGCGTTCGCCACGACCATCGTCTTGCGGTCGGGCGTCAGGTACAGGTGATGCGGCTCCTTGCCGGTCGGGATGCGCTTGACCTCGCGGAAGCCCTTGGGATCGATCACGCTGACGTCGGCGTCCAGCGAGTTCAGCACGAAGATGGGACTGCCGGCGGAAGCGACCGCGGCGGGAGCGAGCAGCGCGCCCGAGGCGGCGAGCGTCACGGCGGCCAGCACCGACCGCGCGAGGGAAGACAGCATGGAGATCCTCAACAGGAGATGTCCGGCGCGCCAGGCGACGCGCAGCCCTCAAGTGTAGGCGGGTTCTCCCTAGGTCCAGGCCGGAACAGCGCCGCCGACGCCCTGTTGATGCGGGCTTCGCGGGGGCCTCACGGTTGCATCCGGTTGCGCCAGACTTGCCGCCAGCGTTGCGGCAAGTCTGCGCATGGCGAACTTCGACGAGGCCTTATTCGTCGTCGCCGCCGAGCAGCCCGCCCAGCAGGCCGCCGGTGGCGAAGCCGCCCAGCACCGAGCCCTCCTCGCGGGAGCCGCCGCGCTGCGGGGCCGCGGCGAACACGCGCGACGCCAGGCGCGAGAACGGCAGGCTCTGCAGCCAGACCTCGCCCGGGCCGGTCATCTTGGCCAGGAACAGGCCCTCGCCGCCGAACAGGGCGGTCTTGATCTTGCCCACGTACTGGATCTCGAAACTCACATTCGGGGTGTAGGCCACCACGCACCCGGTATCGACCAGCACCGTCTGCCCGGGCTGGAGCGTACGACGAACCACGGTACCCCCCGCGTGCACGAAGGCCAGCCCATCACCATCGAGCTTCTGCATGATGAACCCTTCGCCACCGAAGAAGCCGGTCGACAGGCGCTGCTGGAGAGCAATCCCCAGCGACACGCCGCGGGCCGCGCACAGGAACGCATCCTTCTGGCAGATGAGCGTGCCGCCCAGCTTGGCCAGATCCATCGGCAGGATCTTGCCGGGATACGGCGCCGCGAACGCGACCCGCTGCTTGCCATGAGCCTGGTTCGTGTAGATCGTGGTGAACAGCGATTCCCCGGTCACCAGCCGCTTGCCAGCGCCCAGCAACTTGCCGAAGAACCCGCCCTGGTTGGCCGACCCGTCGCCGAACACCGTGTCCATGCCGATGCCGGCATCCATGAACATCATGCTGCCGGCTTCGCCGATTGCCGCTTCGCCGGGGTCGAGCTCGACCTCGACGAACTGCATTTCGGCACCCTTGATCTCGTAGTCGACAACATCCATGGCCATGGTCTTCACCTCTTTGTCACTTCCTAAGGAAACGGGCGCGATGTTAGCGTTTCGCGGCCTTTCCAAACTGCGGTCATGACGCCCATGTCTCAAGACGAAAGCGCAACCAATACTCCCCTGAAGCCGGGCGACAGCTATGTGCAGTCGTTCGCTCGCGGCCTGTCGGTCATCCGGACCTTCGACACCCACCATGCGCGGCAGACGCTCACCGACGTCGCCAAGCGCTGCGGCCTGACACGGGCCGGCGCGCGGCGCATCCTGCTCACGCTGCAGACGCTGGGCTACGTGCGCTCCGAGGGGCGGATGTTCGAGCTCACCCCGAAGATCCTGGACCTCGGCTTCGCCTACCTGTCCTCGCAACCGCTGTGGCGCTTCGCCGATCCGGTGGCCATGCAGCTCGCCAACGAGGTGCGCGAGTCCGTCTCGATCGCGGTGCTGGACGGCGACGACGTGGTCTTCGTGCTGCGCGCGCCGCTGCGCAAGATCATGTCGGAGCCCATGGGCGTGGGCAGCCGGCTGCCCGCCTGGGCCACCGCCACCGGCCGCGTGCTGCTGGCCTCGCTGCCGATCGAGGAGCGCGAGCACCGCGTCGCGCAGGCGCAGATCGCGCGGCGCGCCGGCAACACGGTGCGCTCCCACGAGGAGCTGCGCGCCGCCGTCGAGCAGGCGCGGCGCCAGCACTGGTGCCTGGTGGACCAGGAACTGGAGGACGGCGTGCTGACGATCGCCGTGCCGATCACCGGCCGGGACGGCAAGGTGGTCGCCGCGATCAACATCAGCACGCATGCGTCGCGCACGCCGCCGCAGGTGCTGCTCGAGCAGGGCCTGCCCAAGCTGCAGGCGGCCGCGCAGAACCTGTCGCAGCTGCTGGTGCTGATGAAGAAGGACTGACGCCGCCGGCCGGCCGGGGAATGGCCGGCCGCGATGACCAAAGGGCTGCCGCGGCAGCCCTTCGTCATGGCGCGGCGGCCGCGTTCAGGGCACGGCGGCCGGCGCGGCGGCCAATACCCTGTCGCCCGCGAGCGCCCATTCGGTCGGCCGCGTCGGATGGCGGGCCAGCCACTCGGCCGCGACCCGCTCAGCCGGCTGGCCGTCGCGGCCGACCTGCTCGTCGAGCGCGGCCACCGTCTCGTTGCCCAGCGACATGCCGGCGAGCACCTTCAGCGTCGCGTCCGGGATCAAGGCTCTCGCGTCGCGGCGCAGCAGCAGCGTCGCGTCGTCGACGCCGCGCAGCAGGCCGACCGGATCGCGCAGGTCGCGGATGCGGTGGCGCGCGTGCAGGTACTGCGGGCGCCACAGCGGCACCACGACCCAACGGCGCTCGGCGACGGCGGATTCGAAGGCCTGCACGCAGTCGCGCAGCGAGCCGTTCATGAATTCGTAGCCATGCGCGCCCAGGTCGTAGCGCTGCATGATCTCGCGCGAGAAACGGCTGATGCCCGCGCCGGGACCGATGCCCTGGATGCGCTTGACCGTGATCGCCGCGCGCACGTCGTCGCGGCGAAGGTCGCCGATGGTGTCCAGGATCTCCACCGGCACGTAGTCCGGCACGCCCCACAGCGCGTAGGGCTGGTAGAGGACGCCCAGGCGCAGCAGGTCGTTGTCGAGGCCGCGGATGTAGTCGCCATGGCTGCCGGGCAGCCAGGCGGACACCGCCATGTCGATCTCGCCGCGGCGCAGGCGGTCGTAGATCCGCTCGTGGACATCGACCACCAGCTCGACGGGCACGCCACCGGCGCGCAGCACCTCGGCGACGACGCCGGCGCTGGCGCGATGGAAGCTGAGGTCGATGACGCCGAGACGCAGGGGGCGCTGGCGCCTCGGCCATGGCGGAACGGGGTCGAGCGGCAATGCCCGGACGGGCATGACGGGGAGCGCCGCGGCGGCGGCCGCGAGCAGCAGGGAACGGCGCCCGGACGAGGGGCGCGAGGAACGAGGCATGGGGATTCT
This sequence comes from Mitsuaria sp. GD03876, assembly GCF_029840635.1. GTDB lineage: Bacteria > Pseudomonadota > Gammaproteobacteria > Burkholderiales > Burkholderiaceae_C > Roseateles. Next base: position 143,444 of record NZ_JAOCCU010000008.1, read on the forward strand.
CTCCAGCAGGAACGGCAACGCCGGCGGCCCGAAGGGCGCGCCGGCGTTGCGTCGTTGCGGAGAGAGGGCTGGTTCGAAGTGAACCACCCTCCCCAGCCTGCGGACCTCCGGTCCGCAGTCGTTCGGAAGGCGTCGCTCAGTCCACCGGACTGAGCTCGGTCCTTCCTCACCCCATATGCAACCCGCCGTTGCAGCTGAAGTCCGCGCCGGTGGTGAAGCCCGAGCTCTCGCCCGCCAGCCAGCCCACGATCGACGCGATCTCGTCGGGCTCACCCAGCCGCTTGACCGGGATGCCGGCGACGATCTTCTCCAGCACGTCCGGCCGCACCGCCTTGACCATGTCCGTGCCGATGTAGCCCGGGCTGACGGTGTTCACCGTCACGCCCTTGGACGCCAGCTCCTGCGCCAGCGCCATCGTGAAGCCGTGCATGCCGGCCTTGGCCGCGGAGTAGTTGGTCTGCCCCGCCTGCCCCTTCTCGCCGTTCACCGACGAGATGTTGATGATCCGCCCCCATCCCTTGTCGATCATGCCCGGCACCACCTGCTTGGTGACGTTGAACATGCTGTTGAGGTTGGTGTCGATGACGGTGTCCCACTCGTCGCGGGTCATCTTCAGGAACATGCGGTCCTTGGTCACGCCGGCGTTGTTGACCAGCACATCGATCTTGCCGTGCTCGGCGATCGCGTGCTCGAAGGCGCCCACGGTCGAATCCCAATCGGCCACGTTGCCCACCGACGCGTAGAAGGTGAACCCCAGCGCGGTCTGCTCGGCGAGCCACTTGGCATGGTCGCGGTGCGGGCCGCAGCCGGCGATGACCTTGAAGCCGTCCTTGTGGAGGCGCTGGCAGATGGCGGTGCCGATACCGCCCATGCCGCCGGTGACGTATGCAACTTTCTGACTCATCTTGCTTGCCTCCTGTGAGGCACGCCGCGCCGCCGCGTCCGCGGCCGGGGTGCCCTGGAATATCGGATCGTTCAGACGCGGGGGAAAACTTCGGCGCGCGCGGCGCTCAGCGTTCGACGCACAGCGCCACGCCCATGCCGCCGCCGATGCACAGGCTGGCGATGCCCTTCTTCGCATCGCGCTTGATCATCTCGTGCAGCAGCGTGACCAGGATGCGGGCGCCGGACGCGCCGATCGGATGGCCCAGCGCGATCGCGCCGCCGTTGACGTTGACCTTGCTCAGGTCCCAGCCCATCTCCTGGTGCACCGCGCAGGCCTGCGCCGCGAAGGCCTCGTTGATCTCGAGCAGGTCCAGGTCCTTGGCCTGCCAGCCGGCGCGCTCCAGCGCCTTGCGCGAGGCCGGCACCGGGCCCATGCCCATGGTCTTGGGGTCGACGCCGGCGCTCGCGTACGACGCGATCCGGGCCAGCGGCGTCAGGCCCAGCGCCTGGGCCTTCGCGTCGGTCATCAGCAGCAGCCCGGCGGCACCGTCGTTCAGCCCGGAGGCGTTGCCCGCGGTCACCGAGCCGGCCTTGTCGAAGGCCGGCTTCAGCCCGGCCAGCGCCTCGGCGTTGGTCTTGCGGTTGACGAACTCGTCCTGCGCGAAGACGACCGGATCGCCCTTGCGCTGCGGGATCGTCACCGGGACGATCTCGGCGGTGAAGCGGCCGGCGTCCTGCGCCGCGGCGGCCTTCTGCTGGCTGGCCAACGCCAGCTCGTCCTGCTGCGCGCGGCTGACGTGGTACTCCTTGGCCACGTTCTCGGCGGTGATGCCCATGTGGTACTGGTTGTACACGTCCCACAGGCCGTCCACGATCATCGTGTCGACGAGCTTCCAGTCGCCCATGCGCTGGCCGTCGCGCGAGCCCGGCAGCACGTGCGGCGACAGGCTCATGTTCTCCTGGCCGCCGGCGATGACGATGTCCGAGTCGCCGTCGCGGATCGCCTGCGCCGCCAGCATCACGGCCTTCAGGCCGGAACCGCAGACCTTGTTGATCGTCATCGCCGGCACGGTGACCGGCAGGCCCGCCTTGATGACGGCCTGGCGCGCCGGGTTCTGGCCGACGCCCGCGGTCAGCACCTGGCCGAGGATCACTTCATGGATCTGGTCCGGCTGCAGCCCGCTGCGACGCAGCAACTCCTGGATGACGATCGCGCCCAGCTCGCTGGCCGGGGTCTTCGACAGCGTCCCTCCGAACTTGCCGATCGGCGTGCGCGCCGCGGCGACGATGACGATGTCTTGCGGTGAACTCATGACTCGCTCCTGTTTCGAAACTGCTGACTCAGCGGGATGAAGGTGGACGGGGTGGGGAGGAAGGGGGACTGTGGCAGCCGTTGCTTGCCCCTGTCAGGCACGCTGCTTCACGTAACGGCCCGGGGCCGGCTCGATCGCCGGGTGCGCGCGGTTGCCCGGCGCGCGCGGCGCGGCCTTCAGCGGGCCGGCGTGGCCGCCCAGCCACTGCGACCAGTCCGTCCACCAGCTGCCGGGATGCTCGGTGGCGGTCTGCAGCCATTGCTGGTGGTCGGCCGGCAGCGCGGTGCCCTTGCCGATCCAGTGGCTGCGCTTCTTCTTCTCCGGCGGATTGATGACGCCGGCGATGTGCCCGGACGCGCCGAGCACGAAGCGCTTCTTGCCCGCGAACACCTGCGTGCTGCGGTACGCGGCGTCCCAGGGCACGATGTGGTCCTCGCGCGAGCCGTAGATGTAGACCGGCGCCTTGATCGCGCCCAGGTCCAGCCGCTCGCCGCAGACGGTCAGCTGGCCGGGGACCTTCAGCTCGTTCTGCAGGTAGGTGTGGCGCAGGTACCAGCAGTACATCGGGCCCGGCAGGTTGGTCGCGTCGCCGTTCCAGTACAGCAGGTCGAACGCCGGCGGCGCCTCGCCCTTCAGGTAGTTGCCCACGACGTAGTTCCACACCAGGTCGTTGGGGCGCAGGAAGCTGAAGGTCGTCGCGAGTTCCTGCCCGTGCAGCAAGGCCGGGCCGTTGACCGCCTGCTCGCCCAGCGTCATCTCGCGCAGCCGCACCGCGGGCTCGTCGATGAACAGGTCCAGGATGCCGTTGCTGCTGAAGTCGATCAGCGTGGTCAGCAGGGTGACGCTCTCGGCGGGCTGCTCGCCGCGCGCGGCCAGCACCGCCAGCGCGGTCGCCAGGATCGTGCCGCCGACGCAGAACCCGAGCGTGTTGATGGTCTCGGTGCCGGCGATCTCGCGCACCACCTCGATCGCCCGGATCGCGGCCTGGCCGATGTAGTCGTCCCAGGTCCAGCGCACGCAGTCGGCGTCCGGATTGCGCCAGCTCACCACGAAGGTGCGGTGGCCCTGCGCCACCGCGTAGCGGATCAGCGAGTTCTCCGGTTGCAGGTCCAGGATGTAGTACTTGTTGATGCAGGGCGGCACCATCAGCAGCGGCCGCGCGTGGACCTTCGCGGTCAGCGGCTTGTACTCGAGCAGCTGGAAGAACTCGTTCTCGAAGACCACGTGGCCCTCGGTCGTCGCGACGTTGCGGCCGACCTCGAAGGCCGTCTCGTCGGTCTGCGACACGTGGCCGCGCTGGACGTCGGCCATCAGCAGCTGCAGCCCGCGGGCGAGGCTCTCGCCCTGCGTGTTCATCGCGCGTTGCTGCGCTTCCGGATTCAGCGCCAGGAAGTTGCTCGGCGACGCGGCGTCGACGAACTGCTGCACCGCGAAGCGGACGCGGGCGCGGGTCTTGTCGTCGCCCTGCACCTGCTCGGCCATGCGCTGCAGCGTCTTCGCGTTGAGCAGGTAGAGCTGCGCGGTGAAGTGGGCCAGGCGGTTGTCGGTCCAGGACGTGTCGGCGAAGCGGCGGTCCTTCAAGGCGGTCGCGGCCGGCGCGGCGCCCTCCGGCCCGCCGAGCGCGGTGTTCCACAGCTCGCCGGCCTGGCGGAGGTAGTCGGACTGCAGCTGGTTCCAGGCGTCGGGCGCGACCTGCATCGCCTGCAGCTGCCGCAGGGCGTCGCCGAATCCGTGCGAGAGGCTGCCGGCGGCCTGCTGCGCCTGCTGGGCCCAATGATCGAAACCCGGGAACGATGCGCCGGTGAATCCGGCCTCGGCGTTGTTGGCGCTCATGTGTCTCCTCTTGCGGACCCGAGCAAGAAGCTTGCCACAGCCGATCGCGGGATCGGGCCGGGCGCTTCGCATATGCTCAGGCGCTTTGTAGCCCGTTCAGCTTACCCCCGCGTGACGGTGGTGTCGCGAAGCACCCGAGGAAATCGTTGATGTATCTGGTTGCCATCGCCTGGATGTATGTGGTGCTGATGATGGCGGTGGTCGAGGCCTTCAGCCCGCAGGGCACGGTGCTCGGGGCGCTGGTCACGTTCGTGCTGTACGGTCTGCTGCCGCTGTCGATCGTGATCTACGTGATGGGCGCGCCCCGGCGGCGCGCCGCACGCCGCAAGGCGGAGATGTCCGACGTTCCGCACTCGGACGCGGCGGCGGGCGGGTCCACGCCGACGTCAACGCAGCCGGATGACCGCGGCCATGCGCCCGCTGCGCAGGCCGCTGACGCGTTCGTGTCGGAACGAAAAGAACCGTGACGGCTCGCCGACCGTGCACCAGCCGCCGCCGCTGACGGCGCCGACGCCGGCGGCTTCGAGCCGCTGCCGCGCGAGACCGTAGAGATCGGCGCGCCAGCGCGGCTCGCCCTGCTCGTTGGGCTGGAAGCGGAACAGCGGTTGGTCGCGCTCGAGCGGCTCGGCGCCGAAGGCCGCGAGCACGTCGGCACCGACCTCGAAACGCGCCGGACCGATGCACGCGCCCATCCAGGCTTGCAGCTCGTCGGGCGCGCAGAACGCGGCGTCGCACATGGCGTCGACGGTGTGACGCAGCACGCCGCCGGCCAGGCCGCGCCAACCGGCATGCGCGGCGCCGACGACGCCCGGCCCCGCGAACAGCACCGGCAGGCAGTCCGCCACCATCACCGCGCAGGCGAGCGACGGATCGGTGCTGATCGACGCATCGGCCGGCTCGGGATCCGCGCCGGGCAGCGCGTGATCGGCGCGCAGATGCAACACCGTGGTCCCGTGAACCTGCTTCAGGAAAACCGGCGTGGCGCCGATCGCGGCGGCCACGCGGCGTCGGTTCTCGGCGACGTTCGCCGGCTCGTCGCCGACCGATCGTCCGAGGTTGAGGCTGGTCAACCCCTGCTGGTCGGCCGGCGCCTGCGGTCCGCCGCTGACGCCGCCGGCGCGCGTGGTCATGAACGCCTCGACCCGCGGCGCCCGCCAGTCCGGGCGCAACCAGTCGGCATGCGGCGCGTCGAGGCCGGCGTCCGCGTCACTCCGCATCGGGACAGGCACTCGGCTGGGTCTTGTTGAAGGCGTCGAGCGCCATGCAGTGATCGTGGATCTTCATCACCGTCGGCACATGGTCCAGGCGGCAATCGAAACGCCGTGCGTTGAACACCTGCGGCACCAGCACGCAGTCGGCCATCGTCGGCGTGTCGCCGAAGCAGAACCGCCCGGCGCGGCCTTCATGCGCGAGGCGCTGCTCGACGATCGCCAGCCCGCTCTCGACCCAGTGGCGGTACCAGCGGGTCTTGTCGTCCTCGCTGACGCCGAGGTCCTTGACCAGGTAGCGCAGCACCCGCAGGTTGTTCAGCGGATGGATCTCGCAGGCGATGTCCTGCGCGATCGCGCGCACGTAGGCGCGGCACAGCGCGTCGCCGGGCAGCAGCGGCGGCTCGGGATGGGTCTCGTCCAGGTACTCGATGATCGCCATCGACTGGGTGACCACCGCGTCCTCGTCCTTGAGCAGCGGGACCAGCCGCGACGCGGAGACTGCCGCGTACGACTCGTTGAACTGCTCGTTCTTCGCGAGGTGGACCGACCGGTAGTCGAAGTCGATGCCCTTGAGCGCAAGCGCGATGCGCACGCGGAACGAAGCCGACGAGCGGAAGTAGTTGTAGAGCTGCATGGCGGGGGATCATGCCACGCGAGGCCGCTACACTGCGCGCCATGTTCCAAGCGCGGCGCTACCAGCATTGCCCCACCTGCGGCGGCCAGATCGACTACCGCGTCCCGGCCGACGACAACCGGCCGCGCGCGACCTGCACGGCCTGCGGCGCGATCCATTACGAGAACCCGCTGAACGTCGTCGGCACCTTGCCGGTGTGGGGCGAGCAGGTGCTGCTGTGCAAGCGCGCGATCGAGCCGCGGCGGGGCAAGTGGACCTTGCCGGCGGGCTTCATGGAACTGGGCGAGACGCTGGCCGAAGGCGCGCAGCGCGAGACCGTCGAGGAAGCCGGCGCGCGCATCGAGCTGCAGAACCTGTACTGCGTGATGAACGTGGTCCGCGTCGGGCAGGTCCATCTCTTCTACCGCGCCGCGCTGCTGAGCCCCGAGTTCGATCCGGGCCCGGAGACGCTGGAAGCGCGGCTGTTCCACGAGCACGAGATCCCCTGGGACGAGATCGCCTTCCACACGATCGAGGAAACGCTGCGCCGCTTCTTCGAGGACCGGCGCGCGGGCACCGGGTATCCGCTGCACACCGCGGACATCGACTGACGCGTCAGCCACCCACGCCGTCGGGCATCGGCCTCAATTGCGCCGTGTGCCAGAACCCGATGACGAGGATGGCGACCGCCCTCCGTCCTCACGCCCGTGTTCCAGCAACTGGTCGAACTTGGCGATGACTTCGTCATGCGGCACCGTGTCGCCACGGAGGGCGGCCTTCACGGCGTTGTCCTCCTGACGCTCCATCAGCACCTCGTGAATCGTCACGTTCGGCTCGTCGGGATCGGTGCGCTCGACCCAGCGCTTGACGAGGAACTCGACGAGCTCGTTCATGTCGACCGTGAGGCGACTCGCCAACGCCTCGACACGGGCCTTGAGTTGCTCGTCGATCTGGACGTGGAAGTCTGCGCGAGGCATGAAGGAATCGATGGGCTGGAGAAGTGCGGACATTCTGCGCCTGCTCTTTCAACGACAAGAGGAAGGCGCGGATTCTGAGAGCTTCAAATCGGATTGCAACAGTGCTTGATGCCCATCAAGCGATTCACCGACTTGGATGAGTCAGGGCTTGATCTCCTGCGCCGACGCCCACGGCCCGGTGATGCCGTCGAGCTCGCAGTCCCACAGCGCCTGCGCGTCGAGCGCATCGGTCACGCCTTCGGCGTAGACCTTCAGCGACAGGCTGCGCAGCATCACCACCAGGCTGCGCACGAAGGCGGCGCGGCCGGCGTCCGCCGACACGCCCGAGACCACCGCGCTGTCGAGCTTCACGTAGTCCAGGCCCGCCTGGAAAAGACGATCGATTTGAGCCAGTCCGGCCCCCGCGTGTTCCAGCCCCAGCTGCACGCCGAGCGGCCGCAACTGGCGCCCCAGTTCCTGCAGCGCCTCGAAGTGCTGCACCGCCGCCGGCTCCGCCAGCTCCAGGCCGATCTGGCGCCGCGCCACGGCCGGTGCCGCCTGCACCAGTTCGCGGGCGCGGGCGATGAAGCTGCCGTCGTTCAGCGAGGCCGGCGCCACGTTGACGCAGCGCGCGCGATGGTCCTGCTGCGACGCCTGCAGCGCCAGCGCCAAGGCCTGAAGATCCGCCTCGGCGCTCAGCCGGTGCCGCAACGCCAGCGGCAACCAGCGCGCGGCAGGCTCGAATTCGCCGACCGGATTGAGCTTGAGTTGCAGCGGGCATTCCAGGTGCAGCACCTGGCGGTCGCGGCCGATCAGCGGGAACTCCAGCAGCCGGCTGCGTTGCTGCGCCAGCGCGTCCGAGATCAGCGCGCGCCAGGCGCGCTCGCCCTGCGCCACTTCGTCCGACGGCGGCGCCTCGCGCAACTCGAGCACCACGCCGTCGCCCTGCTCCGCCTTCGCCAGCGCCGCGTCGGCCGCGGCGAACCAGGCGCTCATCGGCTGGTCGCGCATCAGCTCGACCGCGCCCAGCGCGACGCCCACGCCCGCGCCCAGGTTCTGCAAGCCGGCGCGCAACGCGTCGGCCAACGCCTGCGCCGTGTCGCCGACGACATTGGGCGCCGGCAGCCACAACGCGAAGTCCGAGCCATTGAGCCGGCCCGCCAGGCAACCGCGGACCTGCTCCGGATAGACGCGCAGCGCCTGCGCGATCGCCACCAGCGCCTGGTCGGTCGCGCCATGGCCCAGCCGTTGGTTCAGGCCCTGCAGGTCCTTCAGGCGCAGCAGCACCAGCCCCGCGCGCAACGGACCGTCGTCGCGCTCCAGCGCCGAATTCAACTCCGCCACGAACTGCCGCCGGTGCGACAGCCCCGTCAGCTCGTCGCACAGCAACTGGTGATGCAACGTGCGCAGCTGCTCGGCCTGCGCCTCGAACATCTGCCGGGTCCGCACCACCATCGTGTTCATCGCGCTGGTCAGCGCGCGCATCTCGGGCACGCGCGGCTCGAGCACTGTCTCGAAGCGCCCCTGCGTCACGCCCTCGGCCTGGCGCACCGCGGTGTCCAGCGGACGGCGCAGCCGCGACAGCACCACCGCCGCCGCCACGCCGGTGATCACGCCCACCAGCGCCAGCCAGGACGCGGTGCTGAGCGTGGCGCGCCACAGCGCCTCGTGCACGTAGCCGGTCTGGCCGCGCAACTCGATCTCGCCGACCGCCTTCCAGCCGTCGGACACCTTGGCCAGGCCCGGCGCCACGTCCAGCGGCAGCAGCGCGACGAACCAACCCGGCGCATGCGAGAGCTGCGGCGTCTCCAGATGGCGCTCGAACACCTGCGCGCCGCTGCCGTCGCGCCAGCGCACGCTCTCGTAGGCACCGGCGTCGAACTGCGCCGAGATCAGCAGCGACATCAACTCCGCGTCGCCCTTCTGCTGCGACAGCGCCAGCGCCAGCGCGTTGGCGTTGTCGGCGTTCTTGAGCTGCGCCTGCGTCTGCAGCAGCTCGCGCAAGGACCAGGTGCTCACCGCCACGCCGCCCAGCACCGAGGCCAGCACCGCGCCCAGGACCAGGCACCAGATTTGTCTTATCAGGGACATGTGTTGAATTCTCCGTCGCCGGGCCGCCTCATCAGAACCCCTCCGCCTTGGCCTTGGCCAGCAGCTCGCGCCACAACGACAGGCGCGCCAGCGGATTGCCCGCCGTGGTCGCGCCGACGCCGGTCCACAAGCCCTCGCCGTTGAAGCTGAACACCGGCGTCAAGTCCGGCCGCAGCGACGCCGGCCGGATCTCGGGATTGATATTGTCCAGAATCAAGGGCTCGGCGTCCGGCTGCGGATAGTAGGCCAGGACCATGTGCGCCTGCGGCCGGCCCTGGAACTGCGCCCGCACGTAGACCATCCTCAGCCGGGACTGCGGCACGTTGGCCGCCAGCAGGCTCATGTACTTGGCGATCGCGTAGTCCTCGCAGTCGCCCGCGCCCTTGTCCAGCAGCTCCAGCGGCGTGGCCCAGTAATCCACCTGGCCCCAGACCTCGATGTCGTCGCGGAACGCCACGCGCTGGTTGAAGAAATTGTTGACCGTGGTCAGCCGGTCGCGCTCGTCGGCCTGGGCGGCCGCGCGGTCCGCCATCTGCACCATCGCCCGCACCGCCGCCTGCGTCTTCGGGGACAGCTTGGCGGCCGACTCGGCCAGCCGGTCCTTGTCCCAGCCCCAGGCCAGCGCGGACCACAAGCCCGCCACGCACGCCAGCGCCGCCAGCGCCGGCCGGACGGTCCGGGCAGCGCGCGTCGCTGTGCGAGTGACGAAACGTGACATGCGCTGCAATGTATCTGCCTCCGTGCACCCGCCCGGGCGAACCACGACGCGGCCTCGGACAACCGGCAATTTGCCGCACCGCCGTCACGCACCCGCGTGGGCCCCGCCGGGATAATCCGGCGCTCACATGAAGACCCAAGCCGTCCGCCAGGAACTGGAACAGGCCCGCGCCAACGGGCCGCTGCGCCAGATCCAGATCCCCCCGTGCCCCGAGCTGCTGCAGCGGCTGCGCGCGGCGATGTCGCTGCCGCAACCCGACCTCAACGAGGTCGGTCGCGTCGCCGCCGCCGACGTCGCCATGTCCGCGACGCTGCTGCGCGTGGCCAACAGCCCGTTGCACCTCGTGGCAGGCAACGTGCCTTGCACCACCGTCGGACAGGCGATGTACCGCCTCGGCCTGGACGAAAGCGTCGCGCTGATGCAGGCCTTCCTGGTGCGACACGCCATCCCGGTCAACAGCCCGCACCTCCTGCGCTTCTGGCAACGCTCGACCAAACGCGCCATCGCCATGGGCTTCATCGCCGGCCAACTGCCCGGCATGCGCGTGGACCTCGCCCAAAGCTATGGCCTGTTCTGCCATGTCGGCATGCCGGTACTGCTGCAAAGCGTGCGCGGCTACGGCGCCACCATGGTCGAAGCCGCCGCACGCATCGACCGGCCCTACATCAAGACCGAGAACGTCAACCACCGCACCGACCACGCCGTCGTCGGCGCGCTCGTCATCAAGGTCTGGAACCTCGCGCCCGAGTTGATGACCGCCATCCGGCTTCATCACGACTTCGAGGCGCTCCATGACGACAGCATCGATCCTGAAGTCCGCACGCTGATCGCGGCTGGACTCATCGCTGAGCAATTGATGCGACAGCACGAAGGACTCGACGCGGACGTGGATTGGGCAGCCAACCGCGACGCGGCATTGGCTTGGCTCCACCTCCCCGAAGACGAACTCGAACAGTGGGATGAGACGCTGCGGGACATGCTCGACGAGGCTTGAGATCGTCTTGCGAAGCCAGGGGGCGGCGAGGGGCGAGTGGCGAAGGGGGCGTGACGTCGATGGGCGAAGGGGTCAGGGGCGGACTGCCACTCGGGCGGCGGCCAGGTCCCAGCGGGCGCAGCCCACGCTCTTGAACAACCGCGTGCGGTGGTCGTCGACCGGCTGCTGACCCATCACCAGATCCTCGATCGCGTCCTGCGGTTCGAAGCGGCCAGCCGCCATCAGGTCACCCGCCTCGGCTTGCGCGCCGACCGGGTCATCCACCCAGACCTGCGCGCCGCGGACCAGCTCCGGCGGCAGCTCGACCATGTCGTCGCGGAAGGCGCCGACGCCGATCACCACCGCGCCCTCGCCCACGCCCGGCCGCAGCACCGGCACGCGGCTCGTCGTCGCGCAGACGATCAGGTCCCAGGGCTGGCGCGTCTGCGCCTCCGGGGCCAGCGGCTGGACGCCGAGTTCCTCGACGAAGCCCGGTACCGACTGGTGTCCCTGCACATGGATGCTGGCCTGCGGATGCAGCGCCTGCAGCGCCTCGACATGCGCGCGCGCCTGCACGCCGCCGCCGACCACCAGCGCGCGGCGCGGCGCCTGGCGCGCCAGGTGCTGCAGCGCGAGCATGCTGACCGCGGCCGTGCGGCGCGCGGTCAGCGCGGGACCGTCCAGCACCGCCAGGCGTTGGCCGGTACGGCTGTCCAGCACGACGACCTCGCCCGAGATCGTCGGCAGCCCGAGCGCCGCGTTGCGCGGATGCACGCTGACGAGCTTGGTGATCGACAAGGTGTCGCTCAGGCAAGGCATCACCAGCAGCACGCCGTCCTGGCGCAGCGGCAGCACCTGCCGCGGCGGGCAGGTGAGCCGGCCGTCGCGATGCTCGCGACAGACCCGGGCGATCTCCTCCATCAGGAGGGACCACGGCAGCGCCCGCGCGGTGGCGGCGGCGTCGAGGACCAGCATCCGGGCGCGGGCTCCGTGGTGGCGGCTTACTTGCGCGGCGGCGGCACGTCGGTGCACGAGCCGTGCGCGACTTCCGCGGCCAGGCCGATCGACTCGCCCAGCGTCGGGTGCGGGTGGATCGTCTTGCCGATGTCGACCGCGTCCGCGCCCATCTCGATCGCCAGCGCGATCTCGCCGATCATGTCGCCCGCATGCGTGCCGACGATGCCGCCGCCGATGATGCGGTGGGTCTCCTCGTCGAACAGCAGCTTGGTGAAGCCCTCGTCACGCCCGTTGGCGATCGCGCGGCCCGAGGCCGACCACGGCAGCAGGCCCTTCTTGACCTTGATGCCGCGGGCCTTGGCCTCGTCCTCGGTCACGCCGACCCAGGCCACCTCCGGATCGGTGTAGGCGACGCTCGGGATCACGCGCGCATCGAAGCGCGACTTGGCCAGCGCGTCGTCGCCCAGCAGTTCGCCGGCGATGACTTCCGCGGCCACGTGGCCCTCGTGCACCGCCTTGTGCGCCAGCATCGGCTGGCCGACGATGTCGCCGATCGCGAAGACGTTGGCCACGTTGGTGCGCATCTGCACGTCCACCGGGATGAAGCCGCGGTCGGTGACCACGACGCCGGCCTTGTCCGCGCCGATCTTCTTGCCGTTGGGCGTGCGGCCCACCGCCTGCAGCACCAGGTCGTAGACCTGCGGCTCCTTCGGCGCGCCCTCGCCTTCGAAGGTCACCTTGATGCCCTCGGGCGTGGCCTCGGCCGCGACCGTCTTCGTGTTCAACATGATGTTGTCGAAGCGCGGCGCGTTCATCTTCTGCCAGACCTTGACCAGGTCACGGTCCGCGCCGGTCATCAGCGTGGGCAGCATTTCCACGACGTCCAGGCGCGCGCCCAGCGTCGAGTACACCGTCCCCATCTCCAGGCCGATGATGCCGCCGCCGACGATCAGCATGCGCTTCGGGCTCGTGGCGAGCTCCAGCGCGCCGGTCGAGTCGATCACGCGCGGGTCGTTGGGCATGAAGGGCAGGCGCACCGCCTGCGAGCCCGCCGCCAGGATGACCTTGCGGAACTTCAGCGTCTGGGTCTTGCCGGTGCGCTCCTGGCCCTCGCCGCCGGTCTCCTCGACCGACAGGTGGTTCGCATCCAGCAGCGTGCCGTAGCCGCGGATCACCGTGACCTTGCGCATCTTGGCCATCATGGCCAGGCCGCCGGTCAGCTTGCCGATGACCTTCTTCTTGTGCGTCAGCAGCTTGGGCAGCTCGACCTTGGGTTCGCCGAACTCGACGCCCAGGTCGGCGAAGTGCTTGACCTCGTCCATCACCGCCGCCACGTGCAGCAGCGCCTTGGACGGGATGCAGCCCACGTTCAGGCACACGCCGCCCAGCGTCGCGTAGCGCTCGACCAGCGCGACCTTCAGGCCCAGGTCGGCCGCGCGGAACGCCGCCGAGTAACCGCCAGGCCCGCCGCCGAGCACGATCACGTCGTACTCGCCTTCGGCCGGGCCGGTGTAGGTCGCGGCCTGCGGGGCCGGGGC
>NZ_JAOCCU010000080.1 GCF_029840635.1 Mitsuaria sp. GD03876
GGCTGCGCCGCAAGGGCAAGGTCTTCGAGGCGATCGAGAAGTTCTCGGTGGTCAAGACGCTGCAGGCGATCGCCGACGCCAACGTCGTGCTGCTGCTGATCGACGCGACCCAGGGCGTCACCGACCAGGACGCGCACATCGCCGGCTACGTGCTGGACAGCGGCCGCGCGGTGGTCGTGGCGATCAACAAGTGGGACGCGATCGACAGCTATCAGCGCGAGACGATCGAGCGCCAGATCCTGACGCGGCTTGGATTCCTGCGCTTCGCCCCCATCCTGAAGATCTCCGCGCTGAAGCGGCAGGGCCTGGGCCCGCTGTGGAAGGCGTTGGCGGATGCCTATTCGTCGGCCTATCGCAAGATGACGACGCCGGTGCTGACCCGTCTCATCCAGGAAGCGGTCCAGCACCAGCAGCCGCAGCGGGCGGGGATCTCGCGTCCGAAGCTGCGCTACGCGCACCAGGGCGGGATGAATCCCCCGATCGTCGTCATCCACGGCAATGCGCTCGAAGGCGTCAGCGACGTCTACAAGCGCTACCTGGAAGGGCGGATCCGCGACCACTACAAACTGGTGGGAACGCCGCTGCGCATCGAGATGCGCTCGTCGAAGAATCCGTTCGCCGAAACCTGACTTCAGGGCCGTCCGGGGAAACCCGGTGCTGTGATAAGGTGCGGGGTTCCAACACCTCACTCTCAACACGGAGCATATCGTGAGCAACAAAGGACAACTCTTGCAAGACCCCTTCCTGAACCTGCTGCGCAAGGAGCATGTTCCTGTGAGCATCTACCTCGTGAACGGCATCAAGCTGCAGGGCCATATCGAGTCCTTTGACCAGTATGTGGTGCTGCTGCGCAATACGGTGACGCAGATGGTCTACAAGCACGCCATCTCCACGGTGGTCCCCGGCCGCGCCGTGAATTTCCACGCCGGCGAGAGCAACGACGCCAGCTGAAGCTGATTGACTACGTCAGACCCCACCCATTCGACGCCGCCCCCCGAGGCGGCGCGCGCCATTCTGGTGGGGGTCGATCTGGGCCGCGGCGAGGCCTTCGACCCCACCCTTGACGAACTCGCGCTGCTCGCGGAATCGGCTGGCGACACGCCGGTCGCCCGCGTCGTCGCCAAGCGCAAGGCGCCCGACGCGGCGCTGTTCGTCGGTTCCGGCAAGGCCGACGAGATCAAGCTGATGGTGCAGGCGCACGGCGCCCACACCGTGCTGTTCGACCAGGCCATCTCCCCCGCCCAGCAACGCAACCTCGAACGCCACCTCGGCGTGCCCGTGGCCGACCGCACCGCGCTGATCCTGGAGATCTTCGCGGCCCGCGCGCAGAGCTTCGAGGGCAAGCTGCAGGTCGAGCTCGCGCGGCTGCAGTACCTGGCCACGCGGCTGGTGCGCCGCTGGAGCCACCTGGAGCGCCAGAGCGGCGGCATCGGCATGCGCGGCGGCCCCGGCGAGCGCCAGATCGAACTCGACCGCCGGATGATCGACGACCGCATCAAGTCGATCAAGGAGCGCCTCAAGAAGGTCCAGAAGCAGCGCGCCACGCAGCGCCGCGCGCGCGCCCGCAACGGCGTGTTCCGCGTCTCGCTGGTCGGCTACACGAACGCGGGCAAGAGCACGCTGTTCAATGCGCTGACCAAGGCGCGGACCTACGCGGCCAACCAGCTCTTCGCGACGCTGGACACGACGACGCGTTCGCTCTACCTGGAGGAGGCGGGCACCAGCGTGTCGCTGTCCGACACGGTGGGCTTCATCCGCGACCTGCCGCACAAGCTGGTCGAGGCCTTCAAGGCGACGCTGCAGGAGGCGGCCGACGCCGACCTGCTGCTGCATGTCGTCGATGCCGCCAGCCCCGTGCTGACCGAGCAGATGGAGGAAGTCGAGCGGGTGCTCGCCGAGATCGGCGCGCAGCACATCCCGCAGATCCTCGTCTACAACAAGCTCGATCTGCTGGAGCCGACGCAGCGCCCGCGCCAGTTGCAGGACTGGCTGACGCGCATCGGCGGCGAGCACGGCGGCCAGCGCCTGCCCCGCGTGTTCGTCAGCGCGGTGGGGGGCGAGGGCCTCGACGAATTGCGGGGAATGATCGCGTCGTTGATGCAGGCGGAGCCGGTGCCGGAATACGCCGGCTTGAACCCGCAAGACCTGCCCCAAGATCCGTCGGACCCGCAGGATCATCCGCAGGGACACGCAGGCTGAGATCGCCGATCAATGCCCGATACTTGCAACAAGACTTCCTCATCAGGATGCGTATGAATCAAGACGATCGCATGTCCGTCGCCGGCGACGGACGTGGCCCGCGGAGCGGGGCCGGTGGCCTGCGCCGCCGGTTGGGGCTCTGGATGAGCAATGGCCGCAACGAAGGCCCGCCGGACCTGGACGAGCTCTGGCGCGATTTCAACCGCAAGCTGTCGCGCCTGTTCGGCGGCCGCGGCGGCAACGACGGCGGCGGCCCCTCCGGCAACGGCGGCGGCAACCTGCAGCCCGACATGAAGGGCGCGGGCATCGGCGTCGGCCTGGTGGTCGGCGTCGTGGCGCTGGGCTGGCTCGCCAGCGGCGTGTTCATCGTGCAGGAAGGCCAGCAGGGCGTGATCACCTCGTTCGGCAAGTACAGCCGCACGGTGGATGCCGGCATCCAGTACCGCCTGCCGTATCCGTTCCAGGCGCATGAGGTCGTCTCCTTCACCCAGCTGCAGACGGTCGACGTCGGCCGCAACTCGGTGGGCCAGGCCTCGGGCCTGCGGGACTCGTCGATGCTGACGCAGGACGAGAACATCATCGACATCCGCTTCACCGTGCAGTACCGGCTGAAGGATTCGCGCGACTACCTGTTCGAGAACGTCAACACCGACGAGGCCGTCAACCAGGCCTCCGAATCGGCGGTGCGCGAGATCGTCGGCCGCAGCAACATGGACTCGGTGCTGTACGAGCAGCGCGACGCCATCGCCACCGACCTGGCCAAGTCCATCCAGGCGCAGCTGGACCGGCTGAAGACCGGCATCCAGATCGTCAACGTGAACGTGAGCAGCGTGCAGCCGCCCGAGCAGGTGCAGGCCGCCTTCGACGACGCGTTCCGCGCCACCGCCGACCGCGAGCGCCTGAAGAACGAGGGCGAGGCCTACGCCAACGACGTGATCCCGCGCGCGCAGGGTCAGGCGGCCCGCCTGCGCGAGGACGCCGAGGCCTATCGCGCCAAGGTCGTGTCGTTCGCCGACGGTGACGCGCAACGCTTCAAGTCGGTGCTGGCCGAGTACCAGAAGGCGCCGGCCGTCACGCGCGACCGCCTGTACATCGACACGATGCAGCAGGTCTATTCGCGGGTGACCAAGGTGATGGTGGATGCCCGCGCCGGCTCCAACAACCTGCTGTACCTGCCGCTGGACAAGCTGCTGCAGCAGCAGGCGTCGACCGGCACGGTCACCACGACGGTGCCGACGCCGGCGCTGCCGACGGACCCGGCGCAGTCCGGGACGAGCTCGATGAGCACCGATCCGCGTTCGCGCGACAGCATGCGCGGTCGCGATCGCGAAGGCCGTTGATCGACAGGAGCCCACAACAATGAATCGCATCGTCTCCGTCGTCGTCGGCTTGCTGATCCTGTTCATGATCGCCAGCTCGACGCTGTTCGTCGTCGACCAGCGCCAGTTCGCGGTCGTCTATTCGCTGGGCGAGATCAAGGAAGTGATCACCGAGCCCGGCCTCAAGTTCAAGCTGCCGCCGCCGCTGCAGAACGTGGTCTTCCTGGACCGCAGAGTGCAGACGCTGGACGCGGCCGACCCGCGCCCGATCTTCACCGCCGAGAAGAAGAGCCTGGTCATCGACTGGCTGGTGAAGTGGCGCATCGTCGATTCGCGCCAGTACATCCGCAACAGCGGTACCCAGCTGCGCAACCTGGAAACGCGCCTGAGCCCGATCGTGCAGGCCGCGCTGAACGAGGAAGTCACCAAGCGCACCGTGCGCGCGGTGCTGGCCACCGAGCGCGAGAAGGTCATGCAGGACGTGCGCAAGCGCCTCGAGGAAGAGGCCCGGCAGTTCGGCATCGAGATCGTCGACGTGCGCGTCAAGCGCGTGGACTTCGCGGCCAACATCACCGAATCGGTCTACAACCGGATGAAGTCGGAGCGGGCCCGGGTCGCCAACGAGCTGCGCTCCACCGGCGCGGCCGAGGGCGAGAAGATCAAGGCCGATGCCGACAAGCAGCGCGAGATCATCACCGCCGAGGCCTACCGCGACGCGCAGAAGATCATGGGCGAGGGCGATGCGAAGGCATCGGCGTTGTACTCGGAGGCCTTTGGCCGCGACCCGCAGTTCGCGCAGTTCTATCGCTCGCTGGATGCCTACCAGCGCTCGTTCAAGAACAAGGGCGACGTGATGGTGCTCGACCCGTCGAGCCAGTTCTTCTCCACGATGCGCAACGGGGGCCCTGGCGCCCCGGCCGCCGCACCGAAGAAGTGACCGCGGGCGGCTGCGGCGACGCGGCTTGCCGGCCGCGCCCCGCGCCGTCGCCGTGCTGACCGGCGAGGGCCGGGGAGGGCGTCCTCATCATGAGCGGCGACAAGTGGCTGGCGGCGTTGGCGCTGCTGCTGATCATGGAAGGGCTGATGCCCTTCCTGAATCCCGGCGCCTGGCGCCAGCTGTTCGCCAAGCTGTTGGCGATGAGCGACGGCCAGTTGCGCTTCCTCGGCCTGGCCAGCCTCGCCTGCGGCGGGCTGCTGCTCTGGCTGCTCTGAAGGGCGGCCGCCCGTGCCGGACAGGCTGCGCAGCCTGTCACGAAGTCTGGGTGAATCGTTGACGAACCCGCGCCGGACCCGCGCGTAAGGGGCTCGGCCGCCGTGGTTCGCCGCGACCCCGGTACAATGCCGTTTTTAACCCCCTCCCTGAACGTCCATGGCCTCTGCTTGGCTGCTGCCCGAGCACATTGCTGACGTCCTGCCGTCCCAGGCCCGCCGCATCGAAGAACTGCGCCGCGAGTTGCTGGACATGGCCCGGACCTACGGTTGCGAGCTGGTGATGCCCCCGATGCTGGAGCACCTGGACTCGCTGCTTTCCGGCACCGGTCAGGCGCTGGACCTCAAGACCTTCAAGCTCGTCGACCAGCTCTCCGGTCGCAGCCTGGGCCTGCGCGCGGACACGACGCCGCAAGTGGCCCGCATCGATGCCCACCTGCTGAACCGCGCCGGCGTGACGCGCCTGTGCTACTGCGGGCCGGTGCTGCATACCCGCGCCGAAGGCCTGACCGCGACCCGCGAGCCGCTGCAGTTCGGCGTCGAGATCTACGGCCATGCCGGCCTGGAAGCCGATCTGGAAGCACAGGAGCTGGCGATCGACGCGATGCAGCGCGCCGGCCTGATGCGGCTGGTGCTGGACCTGGGCGACGCGCGCCTGGTGCGCGGCGTGCTGGGCGAGCACGCCCTTCATGAAGACCGCCTGAACGCGCTGGTCGCCGCGATGGCGGCCAAGGACGCCGCCGGCGTCGGCGCGTTCGCGGGCGAATTGCCGGCCAGCGTGGTCGCGGCGCTGCAGACGCTGCTGCGCCTGTACGGCGGCGTCGAGGTGCTGGCCGACGCGCGCCAGGCGCTGCCGTCGCATCCGCTGGTGACGGCGGCGCTGGACGACCTGGAGTGGCTGATCCATCACCTGCGCGCGGCGTATCCCGACGTGCGCATCGGCGTCGATCTCGCGGACCTGCCGGGCTTCGGCTACTACAGCGGCGTCCGTTTCGCGCTCTACGCGGAGGGCGGCAGCGATGCGGTCCTGCGCGGCGGCCGCTACGACGAGGTCGGCGCCGTCTTCGGCCGCCGGCGTCCGGCGGTCGGCTTCAGCCTGGATCTGAAGACGCTGGTGGGGCTGATCCCCGCCACCTCGCTGCGGGCCGCGGTGCGCGCGCCGTGGGGCGAGGCGCCCGACCTGCGCGCGGCGGTGCGCCGCCTGCGCGAGCAGGGCGAGACCGTGGTCTGCGTGCTGCCGGGCCACGAACAAGAGAACGACGAGTTCGAATGCGACCGCGAGCTGGTGCTGGCCGGCGGTCAATGGGTGCTGCGATCGCTCTGAGCGACGCGATCCGCCCCTCACCCCCTCAACCTCAATTCATCGGATGAACGTCATGCAAAGCAGTGAGATCGCGCGCGGCCGCAACGTGGTGGTCGTCGGCACCCAGTGGGGTGACGAAGGCAAGGGCAAGGTCGTCGACTGGCTGACGGACCACGCGCAAGGCGTGGTGCGCTTCCAGGGCGGCCACAACGCGGGCCACACGCTGGTCATCAAGGGCGTGAAGACGGCGCTGCAGCTGATCCCCTCGGGCATCATGCGCGACGGCGTCGCCTGCTACATCGGCAACGGCGTGGTGCTGGACCCGACCCACCTGCTGTCGGAGATCGAGCGCCTGGAGAAGGCCGGCGTCGAAGTGCGTTCGCGCCTGTACATCAGCGAGTCCTGCCCGCTGATCCTGCCGTTCCACGTCGAGGTCGACCGCGCCCGCGAGGCGCTGCGCGAGAGCAGCGGCAGCGGCAAGATCGGCACGACCGGCAAGGGCATCGGCCCGGCCTACGAGGACAAGGTCGCCCGCCGCGCGCTGCGCGTGCAGGACCTGAAGCATCCGGAGCGTTTCGCCAAGAAGCTCAAGGAACTGATCGAGCTGCACAACGTCGCGCTGTCGGGCTACCTGAACGCCAAGGCGCTGGAGTTCCAGCCGGTGTTCGACCACGCGATGTCGCTGGCCGACCAGATCAAGCCGATGATGGCCGACGTCGGCTACATGCTGCACAAGGCGCATCTGGCGGGCGACAACATCCTGTTCGAGGGCGCGCAGGGCACGCTGCTGGACATCGACCACGGCACCTACCCGTACGTGACCTCGAGCAACTGCGTCGCCGGCAACGCGGCCGCGGGCGCGGGCGTCGGCCCGCAGATGCTGCATTACATGCTGGGCATCACGAAGGCCTACGCGACGCGCGTCGGCTCGGGCCCGTTCCCGACCGAGCTGGACTGGGAGACCCCCGGCACCGTCGGCCACCACCTGTCGACGGTGGGCCAGGAGCGCGGCACGGTGACCGGCCGCGCGCGCCGCTGCGGCTGGATCGATGCCGCCGCGCTCAAGCGCTCGATCATCATCAACGGCATCACCGGCCTGTGCCTGACCAAGCTCGACGTGCTGGACGGCCTGCCCGAGATCAACATGTGCGTCGGTTATGAGCTCGACGGCCGGCAGATCGACATCCTGCCGCTGGACGGCGACGAGATCGCCGCCTGCAAGCCGATCTACGAAGTCTTCCCGGGCTGGACCGAATCGACCTTCGGCATCACCCGCTGGGAGCAGCTGCCGGCGAATGCGCGCGCCTACCTGAAGCGCGTCGAGGAAGTGATCGGCGCGCCGATCGCCATGGTGTCCACCGGTCCCGACCGCGAGCACACCATCCTGCTGCGTCACCCGTTCCAGGCCTGAGCGATCCGCTCGGACCCTGTCGTTTCTTCGTCTGATCCAGACCCGACCCCATTCTTCGCTGAGGAGCCTCCCCCATGCTGACCGACGACGGCAAACATCTGTACGTGTCCTGGGATGAATATCACCTGCTGATCGAACGCCTGGCGCTGAAGGTGCATGCCTCCGGCTGGCAGTTCGACCAGATCCTGTGCCTGGCGCGTGGCGGGATGCGTCCTGGCGACGTGCTGTCGCGCGTGTTCGACAAGCCGCTGGGCATCATGTCGACGAGCTCCTACCGCGCCGAGGCCGGCACCATCCAGGGTCGTCTGGACATCGCCAAGTACATCACCATGCCCAAGGGCGAACTGGCGGGCCGCGTGCTGCTGGTCGACGACCTGGCGGATTCGGGCGTGACGCTGAAGGCGGTGGTCGAGCGGCTGCGCGGCATGCCGTCGATCAGCGAGCTGCGTTCGGCGGTGATCTGGACGAAGAGCGTCTCGGAATACACGCCGGACTATTACGTCGAGATGCTGGAAACCAGCCCGTGGATCCATCAGCCGTTCGAGGATTACGACTCCCTGCGCCCCGACGCGCTGGCGAAGAAATTCGCGATCTGATGAACGAAGGGCTGACGATGTCAGCCCTTTTTGTTTGGCGGCGAGGCGCCAATGAAAAAAGCCGGCGCGAGGCCGGCTTTCTGAATTTGGTGCCCAGGAGAGGACTCGAACCTCCACGGAGTTACCCGCTAGTACCTGAAACTAGTGCGTCTACCAATTCCGCCACCTGGGCAAGGTCAGAAGCCAACTGCTCGAAAATCGCGCTCAAGGAACTTTGAAGTATTCTTGAGCCTTCGGTTTCTTCGAAACGCTCAAAGGCTTCTGCGTTTCAGGAAAGACAAGGATTCTACTATCAAAAACTTCAAGAATGCAACTCCCCCGAGCCATCAGCTGATGGGGGAGATCGAAGGCACGGTGCAGGGCCACCGCGACGGGCACGGTTTCCTGATGCCCGACGACGGCCAGCCGGATATCTATCTGTCCTCGCAGGAAATGCACGCCGTCATGCACGGCGACCGCCTGCGGGTGCGCGTGGTGCGCTACGACAAGCGCAATCGCCCCGAGGGCCGCGTGCTGGAGATCCTGGAGCGCCGCAAGAAACCGATCATCGGGCGCCTGTTGCTGGAGTCCGGCATCTGGCTGGTCGCGCCGGAAGACAAGCGCTATGGCCAGGACATCCTGGTCCCGAAGAACGCGATCGCCAACGCGGCCGCCGGCCAGATCGTCGCGGTCGAGCTGACCGAGCCGCCGTCGCTGTATTCGCAGCCGGTGGGGCGCGTGACCGAGGTGCTCGGCGAGATCGACGACCCCGGCATGGAGATCGAGATCGCGGTGCGCAAGTACGAGGTGCCGCACGCGTTCTCCGCCGACACGCTGGCGCAGGCGGCGAAGCTGCCCGACAAGGTCCGCGCGGTCGACATGAAGCACCGCATCGACCTGCGCGACGTGGCGCTGGTGACGATCGACGGCGAGGACGCCCGCGACTTCGACGACGCCGTCTACTGCGAGCCCCACAAGCAGGGCCGAGGCAAGACGGCCTTCAAGGGCTGGCGCCTGCTGGTCGCGATCGCCGACGTCAGCCACTACGTCAAGCCCGGCGAGCCGCTGGATCGCGATGCCTACGAGCGCGCGACCTCGGTTTACTTCCCGCGCCGCGTCATCCCGATGCTGCCGGAGAAGCTCTCCAACGGCCTGTGCTCGCTGAACCCGGAGCAGGACCGCCTGTCGATGGTCTGCGACATGCTGGTCACGGAAGAGGGCGAGCTGCACGCCTACCAGTTCTATCCGGCGGTCATCAACTCGCATGCGCGCTTCACCTACACCGAGGTGGCGGCGATCCTGGGCAACACGCATGGCCCCGAGGCTCACAAGCGCAAGGCGCTGGTGCCGCACCTGCTGCACCTGCACGAGGTCTACCGCGCGCTGCTGTCGCAACGCGCCAGGCGCGGCGCGGTCGACTTCGAGACCACCGAGACGCAGATCGTCTGCGACGACAACGGCCGCATCGAGAAGATCGTGCCGCGCACCCGCAACGAGGCGCACCGCCTGATCGAGGAGGCGATGCTCGCGGCCAACGTGTGCTCGGCCGACTTCATCGCCGGCGGCAAGCATGCGTCGCTGTACCGGGTGCACGAGGGTCCGACGCCCGAGAAGCGCGGCACGCTGCAGGCCTACCTGCGCGCGCTGGGCCTGGGCCTGGGCATCAGCGACGACCCGACGCCCGGCGAGTTCCAGGCGATCGCGCAGGCGACCAAGGACCGGCCCGACGCGCAGCAGATCCACACGATGCTGCTGCGTTCGATGCAGCAGGCGATCTACACGCCGTTCAACTCGGGCCACTTCGGCCTGGCCTACCAGGCCTACACGCACTTCACCAGCCCGATCCGGCGCTATCCCGACCTGCTGGTGCACCGCGTGATCAAGGCGTTGCTGGGGGAGAAGAAGTACGCGCTGGACGCCCACAAGATGGAAGCGGCCAACCCGATGCCCAAGCGGCCGGGCAAGCCGTCGAAGGTGTTGCCGACGCCGGCGAACGCCTCGACCGAGCTCGAGCGCTGGGAGATCGTCGGCGCGCATTGCAGCGCCAACGAGCGCCGCGCCGACGAGGCCTCGCGCGACGTCGAGGCCTGGCTGAAGTGCCGCTTCATGCGCGATCACCTGGGCGAGGAGTTCGCCGGCACGGTGAGCGCGGTGACGACCTTCGGCCTGTTCGTGCAACTCGACGCGCTGTATGTCGAAGGCCTGATCCACATCACCGAACTCGGCGGCGAGTACTTCCGCTTCGACGAGGTGCGCCAGGAGCTGCGCGGCGAGCGCACCGGCATCCGCTACGCCACCGGCGCGCGGGTGCAGGTGCAGGTCAGCCGCGTCGACCTGGATGGCCGCAAGATCGATTTCCGCCTGGTCCGCGAGCAGGACGAGCACCGGCTGCTGCGGGGCGCGATGCGCGACAAGCACGGCGATCGCCAGGACGGCAAGCGGCCGGCGAAGAAGCAGGACCGGCGCGCCGACCAGCGCGCGCGGCGCGAGGCGGCCGCGGCGCCGGCCGCCGCGGTGGCGCCGATGCCGATGCCGCCGCCTGATCCGCCGACGGCGGTCGACGCGCTCGAGCGCATCGAGCAGGCGGACCGCGCCTTGCAGGGCGAACGCCGCAAGTCGGCGCGCGCGACCAAGGCGGCCTCGACGCATCCGGTGAAGGCGGCCAAGCGCTCCGCGCGCGGCGCGTCCAAGTCGGTCGCCGCCAAGAGCAGCAGCGCGCCCGCGGCGAAGACGACGCGACGCAAGCGCGGCGGCTGAGGGCGCTTCGCGCCGCGATGACAAGGCCTGGCGATGCCAGGCCTTTTTCGTTGGCGCGCCGCCGGCTCGCGTGGGCGCCGGCGGGCAGGTGCCGACCGGGCGCGTTGCCTCTGGCGATGCGTCGGCCCGCCGGGCGGCGAACGCACCCAGGCGCGCGCTGGCGTGGGGAGGCTTCGGGGTGGGTCGGCTCAGGCGGCCGGCGCGTGCAGCGCCGCCATCGCGTCGATCAGGTCGGCGGCGAGCATCGGACCGGCATGGTCCTGCGCGGCCGCGCCGTGCCAGGCGACGGCGGCGCAGGCCAGGTCGTGCGGCGGCACGCCGGGCGACTGCGCCCACAGCCCGCCGATCCAGCCGGCCAGCACGTCGCCGCTGCCCGCGGTCGCGAGCGCGGACGAGCCGGTGCTGTTGATCGACAGCGGCCGGTTCCTCGTGACGACGACGCTGCCCGAGCCCTTCAGCACGACCGTGGCGCCGTAGCGCCGCGCCAGCTCGGTGGCCGCCTGCAGCCGGTCGGCCTGCACCTCCGCGGCCGAGCGCAGGCCCAGCAGCCGCGCCGCCTCCAGCGGATGCGGCGTGAGCACGGTGCCCCAGCCGTGCGCCGCGCGCTGCGTGACCGCGTGCCGCAGCGACTCGTCGGCGGCGATCAGGTTGAGCGCGTCGGCATCGAGCACGACGCGCGTGGCGCCGTGCAGCACCGTCGACAGCGCCGGCGCGATCGCCGCGCCGCCGCCGCAGCCGCACACGGCGACGACGTCGCGCCAGTCGGCTGTCGGCGCGTTCCAGCGCGCGAAGTCCCAGTGCATCAATTCCGGGCGCGCGGGCCAGGGTTGGCCGTCGTCGTCGGGCAGCGCCGCGTAGACGCGGCCCGCGCCCGCCGCGAGCGCCGACGACGCGGCGAGCCATGCGGCGCCGCGCATCGACGGCGCGCCGCCGAGCACGACGACATCGCCCTGGCGGCCCTTGTGGCTCGCCGCCGACCGGGCATGCGCGCGTTGCCACTGGGCGATCCGGTCCTGGCCGACCAGCAGGCCCAGGCCGTCCTCGTCGACGGATTCGCCGAGGTCGTCGAACCAGAGACGGCCGGCCAGCGCGCGGCCCTCGCCGGTGAACAGGCCCGCCTTCAAGGTCAGGAAGCTGAGCGTGTGATCGGCGCGGACGACGTCGACGCCAAGCGGTTGGCCGGTGCGGACGTCGAGTCCGCTCGGCACGTCGACGGCCAGCACCACCGCGCCGGCGCGCCGCAGGTGATCGATGGCCTGGATCGCGGTGGCGAAGTCGCCCTCGGGCGCCCGGCTGGCGCCGAGGCCGAGCAGGGCGTCGATGACGAGGTCGGCGCTTCGTGGCAGCGCATCGAGACCGACGCGTGGCGCGATGCCCGCTTGCTGCGCGGCAGACAGCGCATGCGCGGCGTCGCTTCCGGCTTTCGGCGTCGATCCGACGAGCGCGACATGCACCTGCCAGCCCAGTGCCGCGAGGTGACGCGCGGCGACGAGTCCGTCGCCCCCGTTGTTGCCCGGTCCCGCGACGACGATCGCCGACTGGCCGCAGGGCTTGAGCGCCAGCGCGAGCCGGGCGACGGCGAGGCCGGCGCGCTCGATCAAGGTGTGGGGCGGGTGCCGCGACAGCGCGGCGGTTTCGACGCGGCGGCTCGACGCGGCGTCGTGCAGGGGCCAGTCATGGGCGAGCGGCAGCACGGCAAGCATGGGGCGACTCTATCCAAACGCCCGGTGCGTGCCTGCGCTCGACGGTGGCAGTCGAGGTCCCGTCGACCTCAGCGCAGCCGTCCGGGCTCGAGCAGCCCCGCGTCGATCCCGGGATCCTTCTTCGCCAGCCGCGCCGCCAGCAACTGCGCGGCGGCACCGGCCATCGTCCAGCCATGCTCGCCATGCCCGATGTTGAGCCACACGCCCGGCAGTCCGGATTCGCCGATCAACGGCAGCTCGTCGGGCAGTTGCAGGCGGGTGGCCTTCCAGCGCTGCTGCCCGCCGGCGAGCAGCGCGCCCGGGAACCAGTCGTGCGCCGCCTGGTGCAGGGCGCCCATCGACTGCCCGTCGGGCTGCGTCGACGAGCCGCCGAGCTCGTGGGCCCCGCCGACGCGAACGCGTTGCCCGAGGCGGGTGAGGCTGACGCCCAGGCTCATGTCGAGGACGGTTGCGCGCGGCCCGAGGTCGGGATGGGCTTCGAGCATGCGCAGCGGCGCGGTCAGCGTGTGGGTGTGCACGGTGCCCCAGGGCAGCTTGAGGCCCTGCGCGGCGAGCAGCGGGGCCGCGCCCTTGCCGGCGCACACCAGCACCGCGTCGACGCGCAGCGGCTCGCCGGCCGCGACGTGGACCGCCGGCTGCTGGCCCGGCTCGATGCGCAGCACGTCGGCGTTGAAGTTCCAGCGCACGCCCAGGCGCTGCGCTTCCACCTTCAGCGCCTGGCTGAACTGGCGCGCGTTGGCCACCTCGTCCTGCGGCAGCAGGATGCCGCCATGCAGCGCGGTCTCGGGATTGAGTCCCGGTTCCTGCGCGCGGCAGCCGTCGGCGTCGAGCTCGCGATGCGGCACCTGCCGCTCCTGCAGCCGCGCCAGCAGCGGCGCGGCCGCCTTGTAGTCCTTGGCGGTGCGCCACAGCAGCAGCACGCCGGCCTCGCGCTCGACGTCCATCTGGAGTTCGCGCCGCCACACGGCCATCACCGCCTGGCCGCGCAAGGCGAGGGCGTGCAGCGCCTCCGGCATCGCCGACGCGCCGCGGGCGCGGCCGGCGCGCCAGTGCGCGAGCTTCCAGCCGAGTTGTCCCGGCTTGCCGCGCCAGGCCAGCGGCAGCTCGGGCCGCGCGGCCATCAGGCCCGGCGCGATGAGCCCCGGCGGCGCGAAGCTCGCGCCGGTGGCGACACTGGTGTCGCGTTCGAAGACGTGGACCTCGTGGCCCTGCAGCGCGAGTTCGTACGCGCTGGTCACGCCGGCCAGGCCGGCGCCGATGATCGCGACCCGCATGTCAGCGCGCTCCCGCCGAGGCGGCCTGGAGCGCGGCTTCGACGCGCGACGCGGCGCTCAGCACCGCGCGGTCGCCCAGCGCGCCCGTCCACAGCATCAGGCCCACCGGCAGCTCGCCGGGATGCTCGCAGGGGATCGAGATCGCGCAGCCGTCGAGCAGGTTCACGACGGCGGTGTTGCGCAGCAGGCGCGCGTTGGTGGCAAAGAACAGGTCGTCGCTGTGCAGCAAGGGGGCGATCTCCGGGGCTTGCAGGGGAACGGTGGGGCTGAGGAAGGCGTCGATGCCCTGCATCGAGGCGGTCATGTCGTGGATCCAGCGCCGGCGCGCGTCGAGCAGCGCCTGGTAGGCGGGCGGCGCGATCGCCTCGCCGCGGCGGATGCGCAGCGCGACGCGCGGGTCGTAGCGGTCGCCGCGTTCGGCGAGGCGCGCATGGTGCCATGCCCAGGCCTCGGCGGCGGTGATCCCGCCCTGGGTTTGCAGTTCCGCCACACGGGGCAGGGCGGGCAGCGCGCGTTCCTCGATGCGCGCGCCCGCGGCGCGCAGCGTCGCCAGCGCGCGGTCGAAGGCGGCCGCGACCGCCGGCTCGAGCTCGTCCTGCATGAAGTCCGGCGTGACCGCGAGCGTCCAGTGCGACAGCGGGCGCTCGTCGAGCGCGACCGGCCGGTCGCCCAGGAGGGCGTGCAGCAACGCCGCGTCGCGCACCGAGCGGGTGATCGCGCCGGCCGTGTCGAGCGACGGCGCCAGCGGCAGGGCGCCCTCGAGCGGCACCAGCCGGGCGGTGCCCTTGAATCCGACCAGGCCCTGCAGCGCGGCGGGGATGCGCAACGAGCCGCCGGTGTCCGATCCCAGCGCCGCCCACGCCGCGCCCGCCGCGACGCTGACCGCGCCGCCGGAGGTCGAGCCCCCGGGGATGCGGTCGCGGCCGTCGATCGCGTGTGTCACCGGATTCCGGG
>NZ_JAOCCU010000081.1 GCF_029840635.1 Mitsuaria sp. GD03876
CGAGGCGACGGGTGGCGGCGGCGAGGGCGACGGCCTGGCGCTGGCCGAGCGCCGTTGGCAGATGGATCACGCCTACCTGGGCCCGGCTTACGACGATGCCGAGGTGGAGGCCTTGCTCCAGTGGGCGCGGCTGCGGTATCGCCGCGTGGACGACGTGGCGGCCGAGACGGCGACCTTGCTGGCGCAGAACAAGATCATCGGCTGGTTCCAGGGCCGGATGGAGTTCGGGCCGCGGGCCCTGGGGGCGCGATCGCTGCTGGCGTCGCCGATCGATCCGCACATGCAGGCGCGGCTCAACGAGTTGAAGGACCGGGAGGATTTCCGGCCGGTGGCGCCGGCGGTGACGCGCGAGGACATGGCGGACTGGTTCGAGCCGGCGCAGGCCAACGACGGCGAGTCGCCGTTCATGCTTTTCGTCTACGGCGTGAAGGCGGGCCGCGAGGCCCGGATCCCGTCGGCGCTGCACACGGACCGGTCGGCGCGGGTGCAGACGGTGGATGGCGCGACGAACCCGGTCTTCCACGACCTGCTGAAGGCGGTCGGTGAGAAGACGGGCGTGCCGGTCCTGGTGAACACCTCGTTCAACGTGCGGGGCGAGCCGATCGTGGGCACGCCCAAGGCCGCGATCGAGGCCTTCTTCAGCACGCCGCTCGACGCCCTGGTGATCGGCTCGTTCATCTTGGAGAAGTGACCAGGCAAACGCCTCGCCAAGAACCGGAGTCAGCGAGTGTGGGTGGGGCCGGAATGATGCGGGGGGTTCCCGGAGGGACGCCCCCCGCGTCGTGAAGAGCCCGCGCCTGGCTTCTCGAAGTCGGTGTCTTCGTCCTTGTCGGCTTCGGCGTCAGCGCCGGCGCCGGCGCTCAATGGTCCAGCAGATACCTCGCCATCAACCTCGCCTGAGTCTCGCTGATCCCGAGCGTCGGCATCGCGGTATGGGGATCGATGGCCTGCGGATCCCGGATCCAGGCGGCGATGCCGTCCTCGGTGGGGAAGGCTTTCCCGCCGATCCGATCGCGGCCGGCGAGGCCGCTGAGACGCGGCCCGTTGGACGTGTCGGGCCCGACGACGCCGGGGATGGTGTGGCAGGCGGTGCAGCCGTGTTGCCGGAAGGCGCGGCGCGCGAGCTCGGCGGTGGTCAGCGGCGGATCGAGCGGCGCCGGCACCTCGACGATGCCGTCGCAGCGCGGCGGCGCGGGCGTGGCGCCGCCGGCCGCGACCGTGGGCGCCGAGGTCAGCGCGCGGTACTGGTCCGGCGTCAGCAGCGGCAACGCGTCGAGGAACGCGACCACCGCCCAGAGTTCGCCGTCGTCGAGGCGGTACTCCCAGGCGGGCATGCCGCTCATCTTGATGCCGTTGCGGGTGATCCAGTAGAGGTCCTGGCGACGCCAGTGGCGGGTGGCCTCGATCAGCGAGCTGGGGACCGGCTGCATGCCCAGCGAGAAGCGCTCCGGCGCCACGCCCGGCGCGCCATGGCAGGCGACGCAGCGGTCGCGGAAGCAGGCCGCGCCTTGCATCACCCGCTCGGCGGTGAGGAGATCGGGCGGCGGCGGGTGCGCGTCGGCACGGCGCTGGACGGCGCGCTTGAGCGCGAACTCCAGCAGCGAATGCACCGGTTGCAGGTGCGGCCCGGTGGCCGACACGTCGTAGGCGCCGAACCACACGAAGGCGACGGCCCCGCCGGCCGCCAGCGCGCCGGCCGCCGCGACGGCGGCCAGGACGACCTTCACGGGGGACGGACGGCGCGGCGGTTCACTCATGGGCGCTGCGAGGCAAGCGCGATGCCGGACCGCTGCCGGGGCGGGCACTTCGCGTGCCGGGGAGCGCGCATGACGCGCTTTCATGCCCTGCCCGTCTCCGTTCTTGCGGCAGCGACGCTGCTGCCGGGCCTGCTGCTGCTCGGCTGCGGCCCCGCGCCCGACGAGCCGCTGCGCCGCTGGCAGGTGGAATCGGCGGACCTCGACCGCGGCCGGGTGCTGATGACGCATTACCAATGCGGGTCCTGCCACGTCGTGACCGGCGTGCCGGGAGGCGGTCAACGCGCGCCGGAACTGGCGCGCTTCGGCCGGCGCGCCTACATCGCGGGCCAGCTGCCCAACACCCCGGAAACGCTGCAGCGCTGGCTGCTGGACCCGCCGGGCCAGGTCCCCGGCACGACGATGCCGCGGCTGGGCTTGTCCGAGCAGGACGCGCGCGACGTCGCCGGTTACCTGCTGTCGCTGAAATGAGCGCGGGCGGCATGTTCCGGCCGGCCGGCCCCGAGGCCGACGCCCTCGCCGGCGTGATGAACACGACCTTGGTGGTGTGCGCCCTCGCCTTCCTGTTCGCGATGACCTGCCTGGCGGCGGCGCTGTGGTGGAAGAACCGGCGCGCGCTCCCGCCGGCGCTGTGGCTATGGGTCGGCGGGCTCGTGCTGCCGGTGCTGGTCTTCGGCGGCCTGCTGCTGCACGGCGAGCGCGAGGCGCGCGGGCTGGACGCGCCGTCGCCGCCGGGCGCGCTGCGGGTCGCCGTCACCGGCCACCTGTGGTGGTGGTCGCTGCGATACCAGGCCGACGGCGGCACCCCGGCCTTCGCCACCGCCAACGAGCTGCGCGTGCCGGTCGGCCGACCGGTCACGCTGACGCTGGCGTCGGAGGACGTGATCCACAGCTACTGGGTCCCGGCGCTGGGTGGCAAGGTCGACCTGGTGCCCGGACGGCTGAACCGGTTGACCTTCACCGCGGCCCGCCCCGGCGTGTACCGGGGCCCCTGCTCGGAGTACTGCGGCGCGCAGCACGCCGCGATGGTGCTGCAGGTCGTGGCGATGGCGCCCGGGGACTTCGACCGCTGGCGCCGCGCCCAGGCCGCCGACGCGCCCGTGCCGGTTTCCCGGCAGGCGCTGCGCGGCGCGGCGCTCTTCCGGGAACACGGCTGCACCGCCTGCCACGCGGTGCGCGGGTTGGACGGCGCCGATCCGGCGCGGACCGCGTTGACGGCGCCGCCGCTGGGTCCGGACCTGACGCATGTCGCCGACCGCCTGTGGATCGGCGCCGGCGCGCTGCGCAACCGCGATCCGCTCGGAGATCCCCGCACGGCGCTGCGGCAGTGGATCTCCGATGCGCAGCAGGCCAAGCCCGGGGCCCGCATGCCGTCCTACCGACACCTGCCGGCCGACGAGATCGACGCGCTGACCGAGTTCCTCGCCGGGCCGCCGCCGGCCGGCGTCGCGACGGACCGCCCGCTGGTGGCGTCGACACCATGACCGCCGCCCGCCCGTCCAACCGGCTGCCGCGCCCGGACGACGAGCTCGAGCGCCTGCGCGCCGCCTGGAAGCCGCCCAGCGGCTGGCGGCGGATCGGCAGCGTCAACAACGTCTTCATCGGCAAGCTCTACATCGCGACGGCCTTCGTGTTCCTGCTGCTGGGCGGCGTGCTGGCCCTGCTGATGCGGGCGCAACTGGCGGCGCCGTCGCAGACGCTGATCGACGCGCCGCTGTTCCAGCAGCTGTTCACGATGCACGGCACGGTGATGATGTTTCTCTTCGCCGTGCCGATGGTCGAGGCGATCTCCGTCTACCTGCTGCCCAACATGCTGGGCGCGCGGGACCTGCCCTTCCCGCGGCTGTCGGCGTACTCGTACTGGATGTACGCGATCGGCGGGCTGGCGTTCTACGCGACGCTGTTCTGGCGGCTGGCCCCCGATGGCGGCTGGTTCATGTACCCGCCGCTGAGCGGCGCGACCTACTCGCCGGGGCTGAACGCGGACTTCTGGCTGCTGGGCATCGGCTTCATCGAGATCTCGGCGATCGCCGGCGCGATCGAGTTGATCACCGGGACGCTGATGACGCGGGCGCCCGGCATGACGCTGGGCCGGATGCCGGTGTATGCGTGGTCGATGCTGGTGGTGGGCGGGATGATCGTGCTGGCCTTCCCGGCGGTGATCGCGGGCACCGCGTTGCTGGAGATCGAGCGCGCCTTCGACTGGCCGATCTTCGACGCGACGCGCGGCGGCGATCCGCTGCTGTGGCAGCACCTGTTCTGGTTCTTCGGCCACCCGGAGGTCTACATCATCTTCCTGCCGGCGGCGGGCCTGGTCTCGACGATGGTGCCGGCGCTGGCGCGGACCTCGCTGATCGGCCGGCATGCGGTGACGGCGGCGCTGGTCGCGATCGGCGTCGTCAGCTTCCTGCTGTGGCTGCACCACATGTTCACCGCCGGCCTGGGCGGCCTGGGCATGAGCCTGGTGTCCATCCTCAGCGTCGCGATCGCGATCCCGGGCGCGCTGCAGGTCTTCGCGTGGATCGGCACGCTGTGGCGCGGCCGCCTGCGGTGGACGACGGCGACGCTGTTCCTGGTCGGCTTCCTGGTCACCTTCGTCATCGGCGGCCTGACCGGCGTGATGCTGGCGCTGCTGCCGATCGACTGGCAGGTGCACGACACCTACTTCGTCGTCGCGCATTTCCATTACGTGCTGATCGGGGGGATGGTGCTGCCGATGTTCGCTGCGCTCTATCACTGGATCCCGCTCTGGAAGGGCCGCGCGATGTCGGAGCGCGCGGGCCGCTGGGTCTTCGGGCTGATCTTCGGCGGCTTCCACCTGACCTTCTTCCCGATGCACATCGCCGGGATGCTGGGCATGCCGCGCCGGGTCCACACCTATCCGGCGGGGCTGGGGCTGGAGTGGCCGAACCTGCTGTCCTCGGCGGGCGCGTTCGTGATCGCGGCGGGCGTGCTGCTGTTCGTCGTGGACCTGGTGCGCAGCCAGCGGGGGCCGGAGCAGGACCACGAGGATCCCTGGCGCTCGTCGACTTTGGAATGGTTGCCGTCGGAACCCTACGGCACGCGCAGCATCCCGCATGTCGAGCATCACGAGCCGCTGTGGCACCGGCCCGAGTTGCACGAGGAGGTCGAGGCCGGCGCGCACTGGCTGCCAGGGACGATCAGCGGCGGGCGCGAGACGCTGTTGACGAGCCCGGTCCAGGCGCATCCGCTGCGGGTGGTGATGCTGGCCAAGGACAGCCTGTGGCCATTCCTGGCGGCGGTGGGCACGGCGGCGTTCTTCCTGTTGATGACGGTGAAGGCGCTGGTCGGCACCGTCCTGGGCGGGGTGCTGGCGGTCGTGTCGCTGTGGGCGTGGCTGTGGCAGACGGACCGGGCGCCGCCGTTCGAGGACGCGGAGGCGGCGCAGGGCGTGATGTTGCCGATGGGCGCGTCGGGGCGACAGGCGCCGGCCTTCTGGGGCGTGGTCATCCTGATCGTGGTGGAGGCGACGATCTTCGCGTCGATGGCGTTCGCGCACCTGCATGTCGCGATGCGGCTGGATGTGTGCCCGCCGCCGGGGGTGGGCCTCGCGGACGCGAGTGCCCTGTGGCTACAGACGCTGGGCTATGCGCTGAGCCTGGCGTTCGTCGTGTGGGCGGGCCTTGGGGCCTGGCGCGCGCCGGTCGGCCGATGGCGCGCGGCGCTGCTGGTGCCAGGCCTTGCGCTGGCCGTCCTGGCGTTCTACAGCGGATTGATGAGCGCATGGCCGTCGGAGCGTCCGCCGACACTGGATGCGTGGACGGGGACGCTGGCCGCGCTGCATGCGCTGCAGGGACTGCAGATCGCGGTGGCGGCGATGCTGGCGCTGTACTACGGCGCGCGCCTCGCGGCGGGCCTGGTGCGCCCGCGGCAACACGCGACGCGCGAGGCGGTCGTGCTGCTGTGGGGCTGGATCTGCGTGCAGGGCGCGGTCACCGTGTGGTGG
Organism: Mitsuaria sp. GD03876; assembly: GCF_029840635.1. GTDB lineage: Bacteria > Pseudomonadota > Gammaproteobacteria > Burkholderiales > Burkholderiaceae_C > Roseateles. The sequence continues at coordinate 5,722 of NZ_JAOCCU010000081.1, forward strand.
CCGCGCCTGGTGTCGTGACGCGAATGCGCCCGGCGGCTCAGACCCCGAGGATCGACACCGACTTGGTGTTGAGGTAAGCCTCCAGCGCCTCGGGCCCGCCTTCGGAACCGTAGCCCGAGTCCTTGATCCCGCCGAACGGCATTTCGGCCGACGGCGTGGCGGGCTGGTTGACCCACAGCATGCCGACCTCCATGCGCTGCGCCAGCAGGTGCGCGTTCTTGATGGACTTGGTGAACGCGTACCCCGCGAGCCCGAACGGCAGCCGGTTGGCTTCCGCGATGGCGTCCTCGAGCGTGTCGAAGCCGCGGATCGCCGCGATCGGTCCGAACGGCTCGTCGTTGAACACCGAGGCGTCCAGCGGCACGTCGGCCAGGATCGTCGGCGCGAAGAAGTTGCCGGCATTGCCGACACGTTCGCCGCCGGTGGCGATCTTGGCGCCGCGCTCACGCGCCTCCGCGACGATCTTGGACATCGCCACCACGCGGCGCTCATTGGCCAGCGGGCCGAGCGTCGTGCCGTCGGCCAGGCCGTCGCCGAGCTTCAGGCCCTGCGCGTGCTTGACCATGGCGGCGGTGAACTCGTCCTTGAGGCTGTTGTGGACGAGGAAACGCGTCGGCGAGATGCAGACCTGGCCCGCGTTGCGGAACTTGGCGCCGCCGGCCGCCTTGACCGCCAGCGCGACGTCCGCGTCCTCCGCGACGATCACCGGCGCGTGGCCGCCGAGTTCCATCGTCACCCGCTTCATGTGCGCGCCGGCCAGCGCCGCGAGCTGCTTGCCCACCGGCGTCGAGCCGGTGAAGGTGACCTTGCGGATGACCGGATGCGGGATCAGGTAGCTGGAGATCTCGGCTGGGTCGCCGAAGACCAGGCCCACGGTGCCGGGCGGGACGCCGGCATCGACGAAGGTCTGCAGCAGCGCCGCGGGCGAGGCCGGGGTTTCCTCGGGCGCCTTCACCAGGAACGAGCAGCCGGTGGCCAGCGCCGCGCCGAGCTTGCGCACGATCTGGTTGACCGGGAAGTTCCACGGCGTGAAGGCGGCGACCGGGCCGACGGGTTCCTTGAGCACGAGTTGCTGCGCCGCGAGGTTGCGCGACGGGACGATGCGGCCGTAGACGCGGCGGCCTTCGTCGGCGAACCATTCGATGATGTCGGCGCCGGCCAGGACTTCGACCTTCGCTTCCGCGACCGGCTTGCCCTGCTCCTGCGTCAGGAGCTTGGCGATCTCCGGCGCGCGTTCGCGCAGCAGCGCGGCGGCGCGGCGCATCGTGGCGGCGCGCTCATGGGCGGAGACATTGCGCCAGGCCTCAAAGCCCTTCTGGGCAGCCTCGAGCGCGCGGTCCAGGTCGGCCTTGGCCGCGTGGGCGACCTTGCCGATCACGGCGCCGGTGGCCGGATTACGCACGTCGATCGTCTTGCCGCCGGCGGCGTCGACCCATTCGTTGGCGATCAGCAGGCGGGTGTCGGGATAGGAAGGCGTCGTCATGGCGGGGTCCTCGTGACAACGCCCGCGCGTCGAGGCGGCTGCCGGCACGGCGGGCGTGGGGGTGAACGATGGCGGGGACTCTACCCGCTCGCCGCCGCCCGCGACGCCGGGCCGCCGCTTGCCCGACGAAGTGCCGGCCCATTGCACGCCATGCGCCCAACCCAGGCGCCGATCGACCGTCCAGGCGGCCGGCCGCCCGGCTCAGTCGGGCCGCTTGAGCACCTTCACCGCCCGGGCCGGCTCGCGCAGCGCCGCCTCGATGCGCCCCATGTCGACCCGTTCGCTGAACTGGCGCTGTTGCGGCGTCAGCTCGGTCCGCCGCTTGACGACGATGGCGCGCGCTTCCGGCGACAGGGCCTCGTGGACCGCGTTGCTCGCCTGGCCCCAGCAGCGGGCCTGCTCCAGCAGGCGCGGCGTGGGCAGCGTTGGCGCGACGCCGAGCAGCCCGGTCGTGGAGCTCTGGATCATCTGCCCGACGGCGGTGGCGATGTGATCGCTGCGCAGCGACTCCGCGATGCAGAAGACGATCAGCGACTGCAGCTTGAAGCGCGGGACGCCGTGGGTCTCCGGCAGGCGCCGCACGGCGCCGTTGAGCCCGCCCGCGTCGGGCTGCAACTGGTCGAGCGTGCTGGCGTAGCGCTCGAAGGGCTTGCCGTCGATGTCGGCCACGTAGAGGTCGTTCTCCTGCAGCGTCAGCTGCACGCCGGACGCGGTGCCGTCCTTGTCGTCGCCCGGCAGCAGCCGGACCTGGAAGCGTCCGTTGCCGGGCCGGCAGATGCGATAGAAGCCGTTGTCGAACCGGATGAGGTGGGTGTCCTCGGTGACCGCGTCGCGCAGGACGGCGATCTGTCGGGCCCAGTCCGCGTTGATCCGCAGCAGGTGCATGGTGTGCTCTCCCCAATGATGTCGCCGCGACGCTATCCGCCTGCCGGCGCCGCGCCAGTGACCAAAGTCGATGTAGCGAAGTGTTCGGCCGGGCAGCCGGATTGCCCTCTCCGCGGCACCCTGGCTTCGACCTCGAGAGGATGACCCTTCCCCGCCCGCGACGCCCGACCCGACCGCTCGCCTGGTTGTTGAGCGTGCTGATGCTGGCCTTCGCGTCCCTGGCGCTGCCCGCCCTCGCGCAGGATGCCCCCGCCGAGCCGATCGATCCCGACAAGCTGCTCGATGCCGCCCGCAAGGACATGGTGGCCGTGCGCAAGCAGCAGAACGACACGCTGGACGACGCGGCGCTGAAGGACTTCCGCAAGACCGCGCAGTCCGTGCAGTCGCGCGCGGAGGAGGCGGCGGCCGCGCTCGCCCCGCGCTTGACGGACGCGCAGGCCCGGCTGGAGCAACTCGGCCAGCCGCAGGACGGCGTGAAGGAGGCGCCGGAGCTGGCGACCCAGCGCTCGCAGCTCAACCGCGAGGTCTCGACCATCGACTCCCAGATCAAGCTGGCCAAGCTGATCGGCTTCGAGGCCGAGCAGGCCGTCGCGCAGGCGCAGTCCAAGCGACGCACGCAGCTGGGCGAGCGGCTGGGCGAACGCACGCCGTCGCCGGTGCAATCGGCGTTCTGGCGCGGGCTGTCACGGGAACGGGCGGCGGACGCGGCGCGCGTCGAAGGCCTGGCGACGCAGCTCGCCGACCTCGCGCGCACGGTGCCGGCCCCCGCGTGGATCGCCTTCGTCGTCGCGGTGGGCCTGGTGCTGGGCATCGCCTATGCGCTGCAGAGCCTGGTCAGGCACCTGTGCGCGACCCGCGTCCCGGTCGGCCGCCTGCGGCGCTCGCTGTACGCGGCCAGCGTCGTCGCGCTGCGGACCCTGCGGCCGGGCTTGATCGCGCACGGCCTGGTGGTGACGCTGACCTCGGCGGCGGCGCCGTCGGACCTGCTCGACGGCTGGCTGGACGCGGTCGAGGTCATCGTGTGGTTCGGCGGCTTCGTCGCCGGACTGGGCGCGGCGGCGCTGATGCCGCGCAAGCCCTCCTGGCGGCTGCTGCCGCTGCCCGACGAGACCGCGGCGCGGCTGGTCTGGTTCCCGCACACGCTGGCCGCCGCGGTGATGCTGGGCTGGTTCACCTCCAGGACGGCGGCGACGCTGGAGATCAGCCTGCCCTGGATCGGGGCCGCGCAGGCGCTGGCCTCGCTGAGCTTCTTCGCGGTCCTGGCGCTGGCGGTCACGCAGTTGCGCCGGGCGCGCGTCGCCGCCGCGCCCGCGCCGGACAAGGACGCCTCCACGGCCGCGCCGCGCGAGCCGGCCGTCCGGCCGCTGTGGTTGTCGGTGCTCAGCGCCGCGGCCTGGCTGACCCTGATCGGCGCGCTGCTGGCGCTGGTCACCGGGTATGTCTGGCTGGCGATGTTCGTGATGAACCAGTTCGTCTGGGCGCTGATCGTGCTCGGCGGCGCCTACCTGCTGAGCGTGCTGGTCGACGACCTGTTCATGACGCTGCTGGCGCCCTCGCCCGCCGCGCCCCTGGCCGACGGCGCGAAGGCCGCGCCGCCCGCCGACGACCGTCCCGCGCCGCCCCGCACCCGCGAGCAGACCGCGCTGCTGCTCTCGGGCCTGTGCCGCGTCGCGATCGCGTTCTTCGCGCTGTTGCTGCTGCTGGCGCCCTACGGCGAGGGGCCGCTGGACCTGGTCCGCCGGGCCGGCAGCCTGGGCGACGGCCTGGAGATCGGCGCGCTGACGCTGCGCCCGCTGGACCTGCTGCAGGGGCTGGCGGTGCTCGTGATCGGGCTGGGCGCCGTGCGGCTGCTCAAGGGGTGGCTGTCGCAGCGCTACATGCCCACGACGCGGATGGACGTCGGCATGCGCTCGTCGACCACGACGCTGTTCGGGTATGTCGGTGCCGTGGCCGCGATTGCCGCGGCGCTCTCGGCCGTCGGCTTCAGCCTGCAGAGCGTCGCCTGGGTCGCCAGCGCGCTGTCGGTGGGCATCGGCTTCGGCCTGCAGTCGGTGGTGCAGAACTTCGTCTCCGGCCTGATCCTGCTGGCCGAGCGCCCGGTGAAGGTGGGCGACTGGGTCTCCCTGTCCGGCGTCGAGGGCGACATCCGCCGCATCAGCGTGCGCGCCACCGAGATCCAGATGGGCGACCGCTCCACGGTGATCGTCCCGAACTCGGAGTTCATCACCAAGATCGTGCGCAACGTCACCTACGGCGAATCGCTGGGCATGGTGCAGTTCAAGCTGCCGATGCCGTTGGCCACCGACACCGAGCGGGTCAAGGCGCTGGTGCTGGCCTCGTTCGAGGCGCATCCCGGCGTGCTGTCCGCGCCGGCGCCCAACGTGCAGCTCGACGGCATCGACGGCGACAAGCTGGTGCTGAACGCCTCGGGTTTCGTCGGCTCGCCCCGCTCGGCCTACGGCATCAAGAGCGACCTGCTCTTCGACGTGCTGACCCGGCTGCGCGCCGAAGGCCTGTTGCCGGGCCAGGTCTCGCCGCCGGCGGCGGACGCGGACACGCCCGCAGCGACGTGACGGCCGCGCGCGGACCGCGCGCGGCCGGCCCGGTCAGGGCCGCTCAGAAGCGGTGCTGGATGCCGACGCCCAGGCTGTTCTGGCTGTCGCCGAAGCCGTTGTCGTCGCGCGAGACGCTGACCTGGCCGCCGTCGCCGGACTTGGCGGTCGAGGCCACCGCGTACAGGCTGGTCCGCTTGGACAGCTCGTACTTGGCGCGCAGCGCGAAGAGCTTGGGATCGTCGGTGCCGCTGGCGCCGCTGGAAATGTCCTGGAAGTAGAAGGCCGGCGTGATGCTCAGCGCCGGCGTGGCCTGCCAGGTCGCGCCCACCCAGGTCATCGTGCTCTTGGCGTTGGCGCCGCCGGCGGCGAATTCCTTCTTGTAGGCGCGCTGCGCCAGGAACAGCTTGACCGGCTTCCAGTCGTAGGACAGGCCCCAGTGCAGCGCCTTCTCCTTGTCGTAGCGGCCGTTGCCGGCCAGCGTGGCGCCGTTGCGCTGGTCCACGACCAACGTCGCGGCGAACGGACCGTCCGAGTACGCGCCGGCCAGCGCGAAGAAGCGGCCGGCCGAGTCGGAGCCGGTCACCTCGCCCAGCGCGTAGGTCGCGCCGACCTTCACCGGGCCGAAGGTGCCCTGGTACTTGATCAGGTTGGACACGCCGGTGACCATGCCGTCCTTGCGCGGCTGGTTGGCGATCTGGCCGCCCGAGGTGGCCCAGGAATAGAACGGCGCGTAGCCCATCGGGTCGAAAGGCAGCATGAAGTCGTAGGTGGTCGAGTACGAGCGGCCGGCGATGACGCGGCCGAATTCGCCCTCGAGGCCGACGTTGGCCTGGCGGCCCCAGAACGACGAGCCCGCGGCGCCGCTGTCGAAGCCGACCTCGGCCTCGAGCTGGAACACCGCCTTGAGGCCGCCGCCCAGGTCCTCGGCGCCGCGCAGGCCCCAGCGCGAGGTGTTCATGCCGCCCGAGGTCACGCCGAAGCGGTGGTCGCCGGCGGCGTTCATCTTGTCGCGGTACTCCAGCAGCACGTCGGCGATGCCGTAGACGGTGACGCTGCTCTGGGCGAAGGCGGACGGCGCCGCGCACAGCGCCAGCAGGCCGGCGGCGCACAGGCCGTTCAGGCGCGTCGATCGGGTCGGGGTGTGGAACAGGTTCAAGGGAGTCTCCTCGTTGTCGTTGATGGGGATTCGGTGGATGGGGACATCGCGCGCCCGGTGGATCGCGGGTCCGGGCGGCGATGACGGGCCGGGGCTCAGCGCCGCAGCCCGAAGCGGGTGGCGAGTTCGGCGTATTCCCGGTTTTGCCGGTCGATGAACGCGCGCAACGCCGGGCCGGTGAGCGCCAGCGGGAACAGGCCATGGCGCGCGCGGATCTCGTCGAAGGCCGGCGCGGCCATCAGGTGGTCGAAGGCCGCGACCCAGGCGGCATAGGCCGCGTCGGACACCTGCGGGCCGACGTAGAAACCGCGGATCGCGGGCCAGACGATGTCCACGCCCTGCTCCCGCGCCGTCGGCACGCCGGCCAGCGGGCCGGGCAGGCGGCGCTCGGCCAGCACCGCCAGCGCGCGGAACGGGCCGCCGGGCGAGAGCTTGTCGAAGACCTCGGACGCGTCGCCCATGTAGACCTGCACATGGCCGCCCTTGAGCGCGGCCATCGCCTCGCCGCCGCCCTCGAAGGCGACGAAACGCATCGACTTGTGGTCCACGCCGCCGGCCCCGGCGACCAGCGCGGACTTGACCCAGTCCTGGCTGCCGATCGTGCCGCCGGCGGCGAAGCTGATCCGGCCGGGATCGGCCTTGAGCGCGGCGAGCAGCTCGGGCAGCGTCTTCCACGGCGCCTGGCGGCCGACCAGCACGACGCCGTAGTCCACGCCGACGGCCGCGACCCAGCGCACGTCCTCGACGCTGCGCTTGCCGAAACGGCCATGCGAGAGATTGAGCAGCGAGCCGCTGGAGAAGGCCACCAGCGTCTGCGGCTCGGCCGGACGCCGGGTGACGATCTGGTCGAACGCGATCGCGCCGACGCCGCCCGGCATGTAGGTGATGCGCATCGGCGAGCGGGTCAGCCCGGCCTGCTGGAACGCGGCCTGGGCGAGCTTGCA
>NZ_JAOCCU010000082.1 GCF_029840635.1 Mitsuaria sp. GD03876
GCCTCGCTGCGGTCGACGGTGACGTGGCCGCCGTGCAGCTTGACGATCTCGTCGACCAGGTGCAGTCCGAGGCCATGGCCGGAGCCCGACGAGTCGCCGCGCACGAAGGGCCGGAAGATCTCGCGCCGCGCCGGCGCCGCGATGCCGTCGCCCTCGTCGGACACCTCCAGCACGCCGTGAGACCCATCGCGGCGCACGGTGACGATCACCGCGCCGGGACTGCCGCCGTGCACCAGCGCGTTCTGCACCAGGTTGGCCAGCACCCGGCCGAGGGCGGTGGCCTGGCCGGTGACCTCGACCGCCCGGTCCGGCGCCTCGACCACCAGGTCGTTGCCGCGGCCCAGTGCCAGCGGCGCCATCTCGGAGACCACCTCGCGCGCCAGCTCGCACAGGTCGACCGTGCCCATCGCCTCGGACAGGCCGCGCAGGCGCTGCAGGTCCAGCAGCTGTTCCGCCAGCGTCGTCAGCCGGCTCAGGTCGGTGAGCAGCGTCGCCTTGACCGGATGGGCGGGCAGCTCCTCCACGCGCGCCATCAGCACCGCGATCGGGATGCGGATCTCGTGCGCGGCGTCGCGCAGGAAACGGTCGCGGTCCTGATGCTCGGCCTTGATGCGGTCCAGCGCGCCGTTGAACGCGCGGATCAGCGGACGGATCTCGCGCGGGACGGCGTCCTCGGGCAGGTGGGCGGTGCGCTCGCTGAGCTCCAGCGCGGCGGCCTGGCGGACCACGTGCTGCAGGCCGCGCGTGGCACGCCAGATCGCCCAGGCGATCGCCGCCGAGGACAGCGCGATCAGCGGCAGCGCGAACCACGAGGTGAAGAACAGCGCCAGCAGCCCGGCGGTGCGCTGCAGCGTGCCCGGCTTGCCGCCGCCGGTGAGCAGCAGCAGCTTGCCGCCGGTGATCGTCAGCGCGTCCACCCGCATCGACAGCTCCGGGTGGCTCATCGGCCCGATCAGCTCGGCCGGGACGAAGGCCGGCAATCCCTGCACGACACCCGCCAGCACCTCGGGCGGCTGGCCGAAGCTCAACTGCCGGCCCGCCGGGTCCCGCGCGATCCACCACAGCCGGGCGTGCTCGGCGGCCACCGCGTCGATCCGGGCCTGGTCGGTCACGATCGGGCCGTCGGGCCCGAGGGCCAGCGAGGCCTCCAGCTCGTTGGCGATCGACTTGTTGACGTAGCCGGTCGACCGGTCGGCGACCCAATAGACCAGGGCGGCGCCGCCGACCACCGTGGCCAGGGCCTGCGCGATCGTCAGCGAGACCAGCAGCCGGAGCGTGAGGGACGGGCCCTTGGCGCGCTTCAGACGCATCGCTTCTCCTTGAGCAGGTAACCCACGCCCCGCACGACGGCGATCTCGACCTCGGCCTCGGCCACTTCGAGCAGCTTGCGCAGCTTGGAGATGTGCGCATCCAGCGCGTTGGATTGGATCTCGTCGTCCAGGCCGTAGACCGCCTCGCGCAGCGCCTCGCGGCGCACGGTGCGGCCCTGGCGGTAGACCAGCGCTTCGAGGATCAGCAACTGGCGGCGCTGCAGCCGCAGCGGCTCGCCACCGCCGACGCGCGCTTCCTGGGTGGAGAAGTCGAAGCTGAGGCGTCCGATGCGGGCCTCGGACAGCGCGAGCGCGGCCGGCCGGCGGGCGACGGCGCGCAGCCGGGCCAGCAGCTCGTCGATCGCGACCGGTTTGGTGACGTAGTCGTCGGCGCCGCCGTTGAGGCCCTCGACCCGGTCCGGCAGCTCGCCGCGCGCGGTCAGCACGATGATCGGAAGCGCCTGCGCGATGCCCCGGGCGGTCGCGATGAAACCGAGCCCGTCGCCGTCCGGCAGCGAGCGGTCGAGCAGCAGCACGTCGTGCACGCCCAGGCGCAGCGCGGCATCGGCTATCGCGATCGAATGGACCGTGTCGACGATCAGGCCGTGGCGCTCGAGCGCTGTTTTCAACGCCTGGGCCAGGGGCAGGTCGTCCTCGACAAGCAAGACGCGCATGGTGCTCGGAAGGGAGGGAGAGGGAAGAAGACGAGGGCGGGCCCGCGATGCTAGCGACCCGCGCGTGCGTCGCGGCAGGAACCGCGCGGCCGGCAGGGAGGCAATGTTCGGGCAATCCCGGTCGCGGAGCATGGCAGGGTTGTCACCACTGCCGGCGCCGGCGTCCACGCCGGGCTGGTGCCTTCCTGCCGGATGAATCCGAAAGCGCCGCCGTCCTCACCGCCCTGGTCTTCACCGCCGCCGGCTCCGTCCTGCCTGGGGCTGGTCATCGCCGTGCTCAGCGCGGCCCTGGCCTTCGCCGTGGCCTCTTTCGGCGAGCGCGGCGCGGAACGGGACGCGGTGGCGCTGGGCGCCGATGGCGCGCCGGGGGAGCAGGTGGCCGCGCTGGCGGCGAGGCAGGCCGGGGCGCCCCTGACCGCGGCGCGGTCGACGACGCCGGCCCGGACGTCGACGCGCGAGGACTGCCGCTGCCGGTGGTCGCGGCCGCTGGCCTGCCGCCGCGTGTGCGACCGGCCGGTCGTTGGTACGCTCGGGGCCCTCACTCCGTCGCGCCCCGCGGTCAGGCCTCGCCGTCCGTCGCCTTGAGCGGCAAGCGCACCGTCACCACGGTCCCCTGCCCCGTCCCCGCGCTGCTCGCGCCGGCCTGGCCGCCATGCAGCTCCGCGATGCTGCGCACCAGCGCCAGTCCGAGCCCCAGTCCCCCGTGCCCGCTGCCGCCGCGCGCATGTTCCGCGCCCTGCGAGAACGGCTCGAACGCGTGCTCGAGCGTCTCCGCGCTCATGCCGATGCCGTTGTCGCTCACGGTGAGCACCGCCTCGTCGCCGTCGCGCCGCAGCGAGACGTCGATGCGCCCGCCCGCGGGCGTGAACTTGATGGCGTTGCTCAGCAGGTTGGACACCAACTGGATCAGCCGCGTCCGGTCGCCCTCGAGCCGCAGCGGCTCGCCCGCGAGCGCCGCGTGCAGCTGATGCCCGCGCGCGTCGGCGACCGGTCGCATGCCTTCGACGGCGTCGTGCACCATCGCGCCGAGCTCCAGCGGCGCCACCGTCAGCCGCACCTTGCCGGTCGTCACGCGGCTGACGTCGAGCAGGTCCTCCACCAGCCGGTTGATCTGCCGCACCTGCTTGTTGGCGACCTCCACGCACCACTGACCGCGCGCGGTCAGCGTCTCGCGCCCGAGCAGCGCCAGCACGTTCATGATCGGCGCGAGCGGGTTGCGGATCTCGTGCGACAGCATCGCGATGAACTCGGTCATCCGGCGGCTTTCCTCGACCAGCTCGGCCATGCGCAGCTGCTCGCGCTCCCGCTCCATGCGGGCCGTCAGGTCGCGGGTGACCTTGGCGTACCCGAGCAAGGTGCCGTCCGGATGGAACAGCGCCGTGATCACGACGTTGGCCCAGAAGGTCGTGCCGTCCTTGCGCACCCGCCAGCCCTCGTCCTCGAACCGGCCGTCGCGCCGCGCGAGTTGCAGCTCCTCGTCCGGCCAGGCGGACTCGATGTCCGGCGCGGTATAGAAGATCGAGAAGTGCCGGCCGATGACCTCGTCGGCCTCGTAGCCCTTGATGCGCTGCGCGCCCGCGTTCCAGGTCGCGATGCGACCGGCCGGCGTCAGCAGGAAGATCGCGTAATCGAGCACGCCCTCGACCAGGCGGCGGTAGACCGCATCGCCCGCCAGGCGCAGGCGTTGCACGTCGTCGTCCTCGATGCCCAACTTGTTGTCTCCTGTCACGCGGTCACGCCTTGACGCCGAGCCGCTTCGCCAGCCGCAGGAAATTGCTGCGGTCCATGCCGGCCTCGCGCGCCGCCGCCGCCATCGCGCCGCCGTGTCGGCGCAGCGCCTGTTCGATCCACTGGCGCTGGAAGCGCTCGGTGGCCTCTCGCAGGCCGAGGCCGGTAGAAAACTCCGGCGCCAGGTCGAGGGGCATTTTCGATGCCCCGTCCAGGCTGTCCACACCGGCGAGTTCGGCACCGGGACCTGGCGGCGCCACGGAGGCGGTCGCGGCCAGCCCCAGATGCTCCGGCTCGATCGCGATCCAGCGCCCGCCCCGTCCGGCCGCCGCCAGCGCCCGCAGCGCCGCGCGGCTGATCAAGTGTTCCAGTTCCCGCACGTTGCCCGGCCAGTCATGGGCGAGCAACGCCCCCGAGGCCGCCGGCGACAGCCGCAGGTTGCGCGCGCCGAGGCGGTGCTGGTTCTCCTCGAGAAACCCGCCGGCCAGCGCCAGCACGTCCCGGCCGCGCTCGCGCAACGGCGGCACCCGCAGCGGGAACACCGACAGCCGGTGATAGAGGTCGGCCCGGAAACGGCCGCGCGCGACCTCCTCGCGCAGGTCGCGGTTGGTCGCCGCCAGCACCCGCACGTCGACCCGCTGCACGCGGTCGCTGCCGGGCCGCTGCACGTCGCCGCTCTGCAGCACGCGCAGCAGCTTGGCCTGCACCGGCAAGGGCAGCTCGCCGACCTCGTCCAGCAGCAGCGTGCCGCCGTCAGCGAGCTCGAACTTGCCGGCGCGGTCCGCGATCGCGCCGGTGAAGGCGCCGCGCTTGTGGCCGAAGAGCTCGCTGTCGGCCAGCGTCTCCGGCAATGCCGCGCAGTTGATCTGCACCAGCGGCCGGTCGCTCCGCGCCGAGCGCGCATGCAGCCGCTCCGCGACGAGTTCCTTGCCGACGCCGGTCTCGCCCAGGATCAGCACCGTCAGGTCGGCCCCGGCGACGGTGTCGATCTCCTGGCGCAGCCGGACCATCGCGGCGCTGCGGCCCAGCAGTTCGCGGGGCCCGCCGCCGCGAGCCGCGCGCGCCAGCGCCTGTTCCCGCTCGGCCTGCCGGGTCATCTCGACGATGGTCAGTTCGGCCGCGATGCCGGTCTCGAGCATCCGAACGACCGCGTCCAGCCGCGTCGCATCGACGCCGTCGAAGGCCCGCGGGTCCATCGCATCCAGCGTCACCAGGCCCCAGATCCGGCCGTCGACACGCAGCGGCGCGCCCATGCAGTCATGCACCGCCTCGAGTTCCTGCTGGTGCTCGAGCAGCCCGTCGTACGGGTCCGGCAGGCCGGCGTCGGCGGGAAAACGCAGCCCCCGGCCGCTGTCCAGCAGCCGCGCCAGCCGCGGATGCGCGTCGACCGGGAAACGGCGCCCGAGCGCCTCGTCCGCCAGCCCGTCCACCGCCACCGGTTGCAGCACCGGCGCGCCCTCCTCCGGGACAAGCCGCAGCAGCGCGGCGGCGTCGCAGCGCACCAGGCCGCGCACGGCGGCCAGCAACTGGCGATAGCGGGATTCGGTTGTCACTTCGACCTTCTGGTTGTCATTCGGACACCTCGACATCTTCGGTCATTTAGACAACAAACGACAACACCGATGCCACGAAGCCTTTCAGATCAAAGGGTTGCGTCGAGTGGAATGCGGAAGGCGCGCTGGCACGGATCGTGATTGATCCCGGTCATCCCAACAAGACCGGAGTTCCCCACCTCATGTTTTCGCCTCAGACCATTGCCCTGATCCAGGCCACCGTGCCGCTGCTGAAGTCGCGCGGCGAGGACATCACGCGTCATTTCTACCGCGTGATGCTGTCCGAGCACCCCGAGCTGAAGGCCTTCTTCAACGAGGCCCACCAGGCCGAGGGCACGCAGGCCCGCGCGCTGGCCGGCGCGGTGCTGGCCTACGCCAGCCACATCGACCGCGTGCATGAACTCGCCCCCGCCCTGCCCCGCATCATCCAGAAGCACGTGGCGCTGGGCGTGCAGCCCGCGCACTACCCGATCGTCGGCCAGTGCCTGCTGCGCGCGATCCGCGAGGTGCTCGGCGCGGACGTCGCCACCGACGAGATCATCGCCGCCTGGGCCGAGGCCTACGGCGCGCTGGCGCAGCTGCTGATCGACGCCGAGGAGCAGGTCTACGCCGCCAATGCCGCGCTGCCGGGCGGCTGGCGCGGCACGCGCGCGATGGTCGTCGCGCGCAAGGAACGCGAGAGCGAGCTGATCACCTCCTTCTACCTGGAGCCGGCGGACGGCCAGCCGCTGCCGCCGTTCCAGCCCGGGCAATACCTGACCCTGGTGCTGGACATCGACGGACGGACGGTGCGGCGCAACTACTCGCTGTCGGACGCACCGGGCAAGGCCTGGTATCGCGTCAGCATCAAGCGCGAGGACGGCGGACTGGTCTCGGGCTGGATGCACGACCGCGTCCAGGTCGGCGCGACCATCGAGATCCAGGCGCCGGCCGGCGAGTTCACGCTGGACGCCGACGCGACCCGGCCGCTGGTGCTGGTCACCGGCGGCGTCGGCATCACGCCGGCGATGTCGATGCTGGAGTCCGCCGCCGCCAGCGGCCGGCCGATCCGCTTCATCCACGCGGCCCGGCACGGCGGCGTGCACGCGTTCCGCGAGCGGGTCGACCTGCTGGCTGCGGCGCACGGGAACGTCGAGGCAATGTACGTCTACGACGCGCCCCGGGTGGAGGACCAGCCGCATGAGGTCGGTTTCCTCACCGACGCGCTGCTGGCGCGGCACCTGCCCGAGGACCGCGACGTGGACCTCTACCTGCTCGGCCCCAAGCCCTTCATGCAGGCGGTCTACCGCGCGGGCCGCTCGCTGGGCGTGCCGGCGGCGCAACTGCGCTACGAGTTCTTCGGCCCCGCCGAGGAACTGGTCGGCGCCTGATCGCCGCGGGCCCCGGACCCGCGCGGCGCGCCGGGGTCGGGAGCGCTCTCCAATCGGCACCGGGCGTCGCCTCGACGACGCGGCGCCCGGCGGTCTCCCGCTAGCATCGTCCGTTCCCCCTGCACGACGACAACAAGGAGACCCGCATGGATTGCCTGACCCTGAGCGAAGAGGCCGGCGTCGGCCACCTGGTGCTGAACCGGCCCGAGGCGATGAACACGATGTCGCCGCAGCTGTGGCGCGAGCTCGAGGCGGTGCTCGAGCAACTGCATCGCAGCCCGACGCTGCGGGCGCTGGTCATCTCGTCCACCGGCAAGCACTTCTCGGCGGGCATGTCGCTGGACGTGTTCCAGAACGGCGGCATCCAGCTTGACGACCGCAGCGCCGAAGGCCGCGCCGCCATCGTCGACCTGCTGGCCGACATGCAGCGCGCGTTCAACCAGCTCGACGACCTGCGCGTGCCCACCATCGCCGCCATCCACGGCGGCTGCATCGGCGGCGCGGTCGACCTGGTCGCGGCCTGCGACATCCGCTACGCGGAGACCGGCGCGTTCTTCTGCATCCAGGAAATCAACATCGGCATGGTGGCCGACCTCGGCACGCTGCAGCGGCTGCCCAAGCTGGTGCCGCTGGGCGTGGTCAAGGAACTGGCCTACACCGGACGACGCATGCCGGCGGCGCGGGCGCAGGCGGTGGGATTGGTCAACGACGTCTTCGCGACGCAGGCCGACTGCGTCGAGGCGGCGCTGCAGTGCGCGCGGGAGATCGCGCAGAAACCGCCGGTGGCCGTGTGGGGCAGCAAGCAGGCGATCCACTACGCGCGCGACCACGGCGTCAAGGACAGCCTCCAGCAGATGGGCTGGCTGCAGGCGGCGATCTGGCAGAACAAGAACCTGATGGAAGCGTTCTCGGCGGCCCAGGCGAAACGGCCCACGGCGTTTCCGGACCTGGCGGCGCTCAAGTTCTTCCGGGAAGGCTAGAAGACCCGACTTCGGCTGGCCAGGCGCGGGCTCTTCACGACGCGGGGGGCGTCCCTCCGGGAACCCCCCGCATCATTCCGGCCCCACCCCCATCGAGGACCCCGGGCCTTGGCGTGTGCGGGCGCCTTGGCGTGTGCGGGCCTTGGCGCGCGGAAACGACGACGCCCGCGCTGCGTGAGCAGGCGCGGGCGTCGTGCCGTGAACGAAGCCGGGAGGCTTACTTGTTCACCGCGTCCTTCAGCGCCTTGCCGGCGGTGAACTTCGCGACCTTGGAGGCCGGGATGTCCAGCGCTTCGCCGGTGGCGGGGTTCTTGCCGGTGCGGGCGGCGCGCTCGCTCACCTTGAAGGTGCCGAAGCCCACCAGGGCGATCTGGTCGCCAGCGGCCAGCGCTTCGGTGATGGTTTCCAGGGTCGCGTCCAGGGCCGTCGCGGCCACGGCGCGGGTCACGCCCGCCTTGTTGGCGATGCCTTCGATCAGTTCACTCTTGTTCATCAATGCTTCCAGTAAAAAACCAGGATCCGGCTAGCCGGGGGCCGCGATTATCAGCCAGACCTGAGCACCCGCCTGTTTGAAGACGCAACCACCCCGCCCCCACGCCCCGCCGAGCGTCCGGATGGCGGATTTCATCGCCCATTCGAGCGACATCCGCCCGCCGTCGGTGCGCTGCCGCACAAAAGAAAAAGCCCGGGGCTCGCGCACCGGGCTTCATGGGGATCGACGTCAACCGGCCGTCAGGCATTCGCCGTCGGGCCGGTCCGGCGCCGGACCGGGGCTTACCAGCCCAGGTCCTTCAGCAGCGACTTGGTCAGGTCCTTCGGCGGCACCAGCACCAGGCCCAGGTCCGGGCTGATGTTGGGTTCCATCAGCAGGTTGGGCGTGGCCGAGACGTCCCAGTGCGAGACCGACGAGCCGCCCACCAGCGGATTGGGCGTGTACAGCAGCGGCCGGCCGAGCGCGTCGGCGCCCGCGCGGCGCGACGGGTCGGTCGCCAGCGAGCCGGTCGCGTAACCCACCTTGCCGCGCATGCCGTAGGGCACCGAGGCGACGATGGCCGCGCGCAGCTTGACGCCGTCCGCCTGCGAGACGCTGACCGTCGGGATCACCACCGTCGGGTCGGTGCCGCCCAGGCCGGGGGCCGAGCCGGCGGCGTTGTTGGCGATGATCACGCCGACCGCGCCCGCGTTCTGCGCGTTCTTGGCCTTGACCGCGAAACCGCAGGTGCCGCGGTCGATCACCGCCACCTTGCCCGCCACCGCGGTCGTGTCCGCCGGGCTGAACGGCAGGCAGCCCATGCCGTTGACCGGATCGGGCGAGACCGTGGCCAGCGCGCCCAGCGCCAGGCCGGTGTTCACCGCCGGGCCGAAGGACGCGGTGCCGTAGGCATACAGGCCGCTCTGGTTGGGCGCCGAGCTCGCGATCTTGAGCACCGGCGTGGCCGACAGCATGCCGGCGCCAGCCAGCACGTTGGGACCGGTCCAGGCCAGGCCCAGCGGGTTCACCGCGGAGGCCTTGCGCTCGGCGCTGGTCATGGTCAGCCAGGTCTTGCCGGCCGTGTTGTCGTACATGAACCGTTCCCAGATGCTGGGCAGTCCGTCGTCGGTGTAGGCGGTGCCGGCGCGGTTGATCCGCTTGCCGGTGGAGGTCTGCACCGACAGCACGCTGAAGCCCAGGCCGTGGCCCAGTTCATGCAGCAGCGTCTCGACGAAGTTCACGCCGTTGCCGAAGTTGCCGTCCACGCCCAGGTAGAACGGCGAACCGTCCAGGCAGCCGGTGTTGCCCAGGTTGATGTTGAACTGGGTCTTGATGTCGACGTTGGCGTAGCCGCTCGGGTCGGGCTGGCCCTCGCTGAGGTTGACGCCCGCCAGCTTGTTGGCCAGCGCCTGCGGGTACCAGGTGTCGGGCTCGCCGCCGGCGAAGCCGTACCAGAAGTTGTAGGCCGAGGCGCTGCCCAGCGTGGCGCCGGTCGGCGTGCAGGCCAGCGGCTCCCAGCCGGCGCTGACGGTGATGGTGACGTTGCTGTCCAGCGCCTTTTCCCACACGTCGGCGACGTAGCGGTAGACGAACATGCGCTGCGCGCCCAGCGTGGTGCCGGGGTTGCCGCCCACGGGCGCCACCGGCGTCGTGTCGTTGAAGCCCACGCCGGCGGGATCGCGGCTCTGGATGACGATGGTGGCGGCCTGCGCCACGCCGGCGCCGCACAGCGCCGCCAGCAGGGCCGCGCGCACGGCGGTCTGTTTGAAGGTCTTGGTCATGGCGGCTTACTCCGTGGGCAGGGCCGACTTGGCCGGGGCGGCGGTGGCACCGCTCTTCATGAAGGCCTCGGCCTCCTCCTTGCTGGCGAAGCAGGCTTCGATCAGCTTGCCGTCGGGACCGCGCACGATGACGGACTGGCTGGCCATCTCGTCGGTGGCGCGGATGCCGGTGGCGCCGCTGGTGTGCCGCTTGAGCTGCGGCGACAGGGCGACGGCGCGCAGCGCGACACGCGCCTGCGCCGCGGGCACGCGCGCCTGCAGCGCGGCGTGCTCCTCGGCGGTGGCGGGACGCAGCTTGCCGGTGTCGGCGTCGCGCACGACGACGAGCGATTCGGCCGGAGCGGCGGCGGGGGCCGTCGCGGTGGCGGGCGCGGTGGGCGCCGTGGACGCGGGAGCGGCTTCGTGAGCCTGCGCGGCCAGCGGCAGGGCCGCGGCGATCGCCAGGCCCAGGGACATGCGGGTGATCATGGTCGTTGTCCTTGCGGAGATGACTCGGATGACGGGAACGGGGCGGCGCGCGCTCAGCGCTGCGCGCGGCGGCGGCGGGCGGCCATCAGGCCCAGCAGGCTGACGCCGGCCAGCGCCCAGGTCGAGGGCTCCGGCACCTGCGCCACGCGCAGGTCGTCCAGGCCGACGACGTTGGACGTGTCGGGGTTGCCGACATGGCCCAGCGCGAAGCGCGCCGAGGCGCCCGCGCCCTGCGCGTCGATCTTGAAGGTGTAGCGCGTCCAGTCGTCCAGGACGGTCACGGTCGAGGCGCTCAGCAGGCTGGACAGGTCGCCGGCGGCGTTGACCAGGCCGTAGGTCAGCTGGTCGAAGTAGCCGTCGACCGCGCCGCCGCGGGCCCAGAACGAGACCTCGGTGTCGAACTCGGTCGAGAAGGCCGAGGTGAGCAGCCAGCTCGACAGCGCGCCGGTGGCCGTGTCGGACCACAGCGACGACGCGTACGACTCCGGCAGGCCCGAACGGGCGCCGAAGTTGGTCTGGTCGCCCTGGACCCAGGGCTGGGTCGCGCCGGGGCCGTTGGGATTGAGCACCTTCCAGCCCTGGCTGGTCAGCGCCGGGACGTTGGCGAAGCCCTCGTCGATGAACGTGTATTGCTCGGCATGCGCCGAAGCCAGGGCACCGACGAGCGCGGCGGCCAGGCAGGCTTTCTTGAACATTGCGGGTCCTTCTTCTTGCGATGTCGGTGGGATGACCACCGGGACAGGATCGGCCGCGCGCCGGGATGCGGCGCGCGGCCGTGACAGCTGACGGTCGGGGGAGGTCGGCCTTCGAGCGTGTCGATTCTGTGACGCAGGTCACGGTCCGCAGGAGTCGTCCAATCCCTGCTCCCCCTCGGACCCGGGGGGGGTGTCGCGCCTGTCGGGGCCAGGTATTGCCCGTCCGCGGAGCGCGCCTTCCGTGCGCAAACCGCGCGCAAACGCGCCGTTGCTGGCGATGCGTGGACCGCCGTGTGCCAGACGGGCGCGCCCGGCGCGGGCGGCGGTGTTGCGCCCTCGGTGCAAATCCGGATGGGCAAACCCTTGCCTTGTCCCCTGCCTTGTCCCTGCCCTGTCCCTGGTGTGCCCCTGGCGTCTCCCCTGTCGATCCCTCGCCAGGAGGACCGGCGCCTCGGACATTCGTCCGATACCGGCATCGGCCCCGAATCGCGACAGTAGAGCCCTGTCGAGACACCCCTCGGCAAGCGCCGCCGGCCCTCCCGGCGGCGCGGCCCCCAACCTCTCTGGAGCCCACCATGACCTTCACCCGCCGTCTCCTCGTCGCCGCCGCCGCGGCTTCCGCCCTGGCCGCTTCCGCGGGCTTCTCCGGCGCCGCGCTGGCCGCGACGCCCGCCGCCGGCCAGCCGTCCGTCGTCATCGTCCACGGCGCCTTCGCCGACGGCTCCGACTTCGCCAAGGTCGTGCCGCTGCTGCAGCGCGAAGGCGTGCAGGTGACCGTGGTGCAGAACCCGCTGAGCTCGCTGGCCGACGACGTCGCCGCCGCGCGCCGCGCCATCGACGCGCAGCCGGGCAAGGTCGTGCTGGTCGGCCACTCCTGGGGTGGCACGGTGATCACCGAGGCCGGCAACTCGCCCAAGGTCGCGTCGCTGGTCTACGTCGCGGCCTTCGCGCCGGACGCCGGCCAGAACACCGCCGAGCAGGGCAAGGGCTTCCCGACGCCGTCCGGCTCCGCCCACTTCAAGGCCGACGCGCAAGGCTGGCTCAGCCTGACCGAGGAAGGCATGCGCCATCACTTCGCCCAGGACCTGCCCGCCGCGACCACCGCGGTGATGACCGCCACGCAAGGCCCGATCCAGGCCAAGGCCTTCGAGGACACCGTGACCGTGCCGGCCTGGAAGGCCAAGCCGTCGTGGTACCTGCTGGCGACGTCCGACCACATGATCGCCCCCGAGGCGCAGGCCGCGATGGCCAAGCGCGCCAACGCCACGGTGACCCGCGTCGACAGCAGCCACGTGCCGCAGCAGTCGAAGC
>NZ_JAOCCU010000083.1 GCF_029840635.1 Mitsuaria sp. GD03876
CCGCCTCCGCCGCGGCCGGGGAGGGCGCCCGATGATCAGCAACGCGCTGCGACGCGTCGAGCTCGGCGACGTGCCGGTGGCCACGCCCACCGGACGCCTGGTCGGCGCCTCGGGCCTGCTGCTCGAGGCCACCGGCTGCGTGCTGCGCACCGGCCAGCGCTGCCTGATCGAGACCCATCCCGGCTGGGGCGCGGAAGCGCGGCCCGAGGGCGCGTCCGAGACCTCGACCGACGGCTGGCTGGCCGCGCAGGTCGTCGGTTTCCGCGACCAGGTCGCCTACCTGATGCCGTTCAAGAAACCCGACGGCCTGGCCGCCGGCGCCCGCGTGCTGCCGGCGCCGGAGCGCTCGTCGCTGACGATCGGCCCGCAGTGGCTGGGCCGCATCGTCAACGGCCTGGGCGAGCCGATCGACGGCCGCGGCCGCCTGGGCGGCGACCAGCCGCTGCAGATGGTCCCGCCCAAGGTCAACCCGCTGCGCAAGAAGCCGGTGCAGGAGCCGCTGGACGTCGGCGTGCGCGCGATCAATGGCCTGCTGACGCTGGGCCGCGGCCAGCGCGTGGGCCTGATGGCCGGTTCCGGCGTCGGCAAGAGCGTGCTGCTCGGCCTGATCACCCGCAACACCGTCGCCGATGTCGTCGTCGTCGGCCTGATCGGCGAGCGCGGCCGCGAGGTGCGCGAGTTCATCGACCTGTCGCTGGGCGCCGAAGGGCTGGCGCGGGCGGTGGTCGTCGTGGCGCCGGCGGACGAGTCGCCGTTGATGCGCCTGCGCGCCACCGAGCTGTGCCACGGCATCGCCACCCATTACCGCGACCAGGGCCAGCACGTGCTGCTGCTGGTGGACTCGCTGACCCGCTACGCGATGGCGCGGCGCGAGGTGGCGCTCGCCTTGGGTGAGCCGCCGGCCACGCGCGGGTATCCGCCGTCGGTCTTCAGCCTGCTGCCCGAGCTCGTCGAGAGCGCCGGCAACGGCGAGGGCGAGGGCAGCATGAGCGCGATCTACACCGTCCTGGCCGAGGGCGACGACCAGCAGGACCCGGTCGTGGACACGGCGCGGGCGATCCTGGACGGCCACATCGTGCTGTCGCGGGCGCTGGCCGAGCGCGGCCACTACCCGGCCATCGACGTGGCCCAGTCGATCAGCCGCTGCATGGCGCTGGTGGCCGACCGCGGCCAGCAGCAGGCGGCGCGCGAGCTCAAGCAGCTGATGGCCCGCTTCGAGCAGGTCCGCGAGCTGATGCCGCTGGGCGCCTACGTGCCCGGCGCCGATCCGGCCACCGACCGCGCCGTGGCGCTGTGGCCCCGCATCGAGGCCTTCCTGCACCAGGGCACCCACGAGGGCGCGCCGCTGGCGCAGACGCAATCCCGATTGATGGAGGTGCTGCGATGAGCGGCTCGTCGAAGGACTCGCTGCGCCGCGGCCTCGGCACGCTGGCCGGGCTGCAGCAGCTGCAGCTGGACCGCCAGCAGGCCCGGCTGGCCGAGCAGCAGCGGCTGTGCCAGCGCGTGCAGGGCACGGTCGACCGGCTGGAGGCGCTCGGCGCCCAGGCCACGCTGACCGGCACGCTGCTGCCGGGCCTGGCGCAGAACAGCGCCGCCTACAAGCAGGCGATGCTGGGCTGGGCCGACCGCCAGCGCGAGGAACTGGCGCGGCGCCAGGCGGAGCTCGAGCAGGCGCGCGCCGACACGCTGGCCGCCGCCCGCAAGCAGGAGACGCTGCGCCAGCTGGTCGAGCGCGCCGACGAGCGCGCGCGGACCGAGCAGGCCCGCCGCGACCAGAAGGGCCAGGACGAGATCGCCGCCCAGCGCGCGACGGGCGCCCGCAACGACAGCGCCTTCGGCGGCCTGGGCGCGTTCGGCGCCTCCGGCACCTTCGGCCTCCTTCCGACCCGGGGGCGCCATGGCTGAGCGCCGCTTCTCGACCGCTTTTAAGTTCCGGCCCGCGCCGGTCGCCTTCCACCGGGGACGTCTCAACCCCGCCCCCTGTGGAGGAGTCCGCCATGGCGACTAGTTTCGATCCCACCTCGACGGCCACCCAGCTGGCCACCGCGTACGTCCAGCCGACGCAGACGCTGCTCGACGCCCAGACCAAGGCCGCGCAGGCCACGTCGAACGGGCTGACCAAGCTGCAGAGCGCGCTGAGCGCGTTCAAGACGGCGCTGGCCGGCCTGTCGTCCAAGCCCGGGCAATCGGTGACGCAGTACAGCGCCACGCCCAGCGACACCGCGGTCATGACCGCGACCGCGGCGGCCGGCGCGCAGCCGACCAGCACGCCGCTGTTCGTCGAGCAACTGGCCACGACCCACCAGGTCGCCTTCCAGGACCTGCCGGCGGTGCCGGCCGGCCCGGGCAGCATGTCGGTGCAGCTGGCCGACGGCAGCGGCTTCAACGTCGACCTGGCCAGCGCCGACGGCGACGGCGACGGCACGCTGAGCCAGACCGAGATCGCCCGCGCGATCAACGCCGCCGCGGCCGGCAAGGCCACCGCGATGGTGGTGACCGTCGGCGGCGCGACGCAGCTGGTGATGACCTCCGGCGTCAGCGGGGCGGGCGGCAAGCTCACCCTCGACACCTCGGGCCTGTCCGGTCCGCTCAAGACCGCGCTGGACGACACGACCAGGCGCAAGGACCTGGTCGGCGCGCAGGACGCCGTCGTCTGGCTGGGCGCGCAGGGCACCGGCGTGCGGCTGCAGCAGGCCAGCAACACCGTCACCGCGATCCAGGGCGTGACCGTCACGCTGAAGAAGGCGCAGGCCGCGGGCCAGTCGCCGGTGACGCTGACCGTCGCCCGCGACGACACCGCCACCAGCGCCAAGCTGCAGGGGTTCGTCGACGCCTACAACACGCTGGAGAAGGCGCTCGACGACCTGACCGTCATCGGCAAGGACGGCGCGGCCAACGGCGCCTTCGCCAGCGACGCCGGCGTGCGCGCGCTGCGGGACCGCATCGGCACCTTGATGCGCAACGACTACGCCGGCGCCAACCTGCGCACGCTGGGCGTGTCCATCGGCCGGGACGGCAGCGTCTCGCTGGACAGCGCCAAGCTGGGCAAGGCGCTGGCCGCCACGCCCGACGCGCTGGACAAGGTGCTGGGCTCGACCGCGCTGTCCAACCCCTCCGGGCTGCTGGGCGCGATGGACAAGCTCGCCGACACCTGGACCAACAGCTCGAGCGGCCAGATCAAGCAGCGCCAGACCTCGATCCAGGCGCAGCAGAAGAGCATCGGCGATCGCCAGCTGCGCTTGGACCAGCAATACAACCAGGCGTACAGCCGCTACCTCCAACAGTTCACGCAGCTGCAGAACCTGCAGTCGCAGCTGGGCGGGACGGGCAGCCTGTTCGACGCCGTCTCGGCCTGAGCGCCGGGAACACCGACGACCCCACGATGAGCCACGACGCCTACCAGAGCTACCAGACCGTCCACCTGCATGCGCAGACCGCGCAGGCGTCCCCGCTCCAGCTGGTGCTGGTGCTGATGGACGGCCTGCTCGACGAGCTGGCCCGCGCCCGCGCCCACATCGAGGCGCGGCGCTTCGAGCTCAAGGCGGCCAGCCTGGACAAGTGCGTCGCGATCATCAACGGGCTCTCCAGCGCGCTGGACCTGGAAGCCGGCGGCGAGGTCGTGGCCAACCTGGCGCGGCTGTACGACTACTGCGCCGAGCGGCTGTACCGCGCCGGCGTGGAGCTGGACGTCGCCGTGGTGGACGAGGTCCGCGGGCTGCTGGCGCAGATCCGCGGTGGCTGGCAGGGCGTGCAGGCCCGTCACGGCTGAGGGGCATGGCGATGACGAACACCTTGCGCCCCGTCCCGGTCACCGCCCGGCTGCAGATGCTGGGCGAGCGGCTGCGCGACGCCTGCGCCGCGCGCAACTGGACCGCGCTGGCCCGCACCGACGCCGAGCTGGCCCAGCTGCTGGGCGGCCTCGACGCCGCCGCGCTGAGCCCCGGCGAACGCGGCGCGCTGCAGCAGCTGCGCCGCCTCCATCAACAGATCAGCGCCGAGTGCCAGCGCGAGCTCGAGCGCGTCGGCCAGACGCTGGCGCGGATGCGCGAGCAGCGCCAGGGCTGGTCCGCCTACGCGCAGGCCGCCGATTGGGGCGTGGAGGCGCAGGCCGCCGACTGGGGCGCGGAGGCGCAGGCATGACGATGACGCTGCCCACTCCGTCGGCTGGCCTGGCCGCCGCCGCCTCGACGCGTGTCGAGATGGCCTCGAAGGTTTCCGCGAACGCCGCAAACGCCGCGAGCGCCGCGAACGCCACGGGTGCCGCGAGCACCACGAGTGCCGCTGCCGCTGCGTCCGCAGGCGTTCCTGCCGCTGCGTCCGCCGGCCGCTTCGGCCCGCTGATGAACGCCGACGACACGCGCGGCGACGTCGCGGCCGCGTCGCCCGCCGACCAGGACGGCGCGCCGGACGAGGCGGTCGACGTGCTCGACGCCGCGTTGGCGCAGGCGCTGGAGGACCTGCTGGGCGGCAATCTCGCCCACACGGCATCCGCCGCCGGCGATGCCGTCCTCGGCGTGGTCGTGGGCGGCAAGAAGGACGAGGACACCGGATCCAGCGACGCGACCGCGGGCACCGTGCCTCCCACCACGACCGCGCCGCTGATGGCGATGCTGATGCCCACGCTGATGCCGGCCGTCATGCCGCCGGCGCCGGCCGCGCGCGGCCTCGTGTCCACGGACGATGCGACCCCCACCGCGACGCGGCCGCTCCCGGACGTGCCGTCGGCGTTGACCGCCGATCCGGCGCGCCTGCTGGCGCTGCAGGGCACGGACGGCGCGACGCCCGCCCTTGGGCAGCCGGCCCCGGCCGGCTCCGCCGACACCGCCAACGCAGCCAACGCAGCCAACACGGCGGCCTGGCAGGGCCTGCAGCGCTGGAGCGCCGACCTGATGAGCGCGATGGCGACGACCCCGGCGCCCGGCGCCGCGGCCAACGACGCCGGCGGCGCGACGCTGTCGCTGCCGGCCGCGCGCGATGCCTGGTCGCAGCCGCTGATGCAGGCGCTGGGCGACCGGCTGCAGCTCCAGATCGCGCAACGCGCCGACAGCGCGCGGCTGCACCTGGAGCCGCCGCAGCTGGGCCGCATCGAGATCGACATCCGCCAGCAGGGCGGGGCGCTGCAGGTGCAGCTGTCGGCCAGCCATGACGAGGTGCGCCAGCAGCTGCGCCAGATCGCCGAGCCGCTGCGCCACGAGCTGGTCCAGCGCCATGCCGGCGAGGTCTCGGTGCAGGTGGCCTCCGGCGCGCAGGCGGCCGGCGACGGCCGCGGCCGCGACGGCGCCGCCGGCGGTCAGCCGCAGTCCCAGGGCCAGCCGCGCGAGCAGCGCCAGCCCGGCCGCGCGCTCGATGACGACCACGCCAACACGGCGGGCGCGACGAACGTCGCCGCCTTCGCCGATGCCTTCCAGGCCCACGCCGGCACCACGGCCGCTTCCGGCGCCGCCGGTGCGATCGGCGCGATCGGCGCCCTGGGCGGCCACGCCGCCCCGTTGAAGAGGACCTCGCGATGAAGATCAACATCAAGCTGATCGGGCTGGTCGCCGCGGTGGCGCTGCTGGCCGCCGGCGGCGCCGGTGCCGCCGTGTGGTGGATGAAGGCCGAGGCGGGCAAGCCCGTGGCCGACGCCGCGAACGCCAAGGACGCCAAGGACGGGAAGGCCGCCAAGGACGACGGCAAGCCCGCGCCCGACTACAAGTACGTGATGCTGGACAAGGTGCTGGTGATGCTGCGCGGGCCCAACGGCGCGGCGGTGTCGCATTACATGGCGGTGGACATCGTCTTCAAGACCCTGCCCGAGCAGGAGAAGCGCACCAAGGACCACCTGCCGCTGCTGCGCACGGTCGCGGTCAAGGCGCTGTCGGCGCACACCGTCGAGAGCGCGCAGGCGATGAGCGTCGAGCAGTTCGCGCAGCTGCTCAACCGCGCCTATGCCGAGAGCTACGCGACCGACCGCCGCGAGGCGCCGTTCGCCGAGGCGCTGATCGGCAAGCTGATCATCGAGTGACGGCCTGGGACCGGAGCGCCACCGTGCAACATGCCTACGCCGAATGGGGCGCCGTCGCGACGGCGGGCCTGGACGCCGAGCTCGAGCAGCGCGCGCTGCGCGAGTACGCGCCGCTGGTCAAGCGCGTGGTGCGGCAGCTCTCGGCGCAGGCCAGCGCGGTGATGGACCGCGAGGACATGGCGCAGGTCGGCCTGATGGGCCTGCTGGAGGCGCTGCGCCGCTACGGCATGCCGGACGCTGGCTTCGGCGCCTTCGCGGCGCTGCGGGTGCGCGGCGCGATCCTGGACGAGCTGCGCCGCCAGGACTGGCGCCCGCGCACGGTGCGCCAGGACAGCCACAAGACGCGCGACGCGCTGCGCGCGCTGACGCGCCAGCTGGGCCGCGAGCCGGCCGAGGCCGAGGTGCTGGCCCACCTGAAGCTCACGCCGCGGCAGTACCAGGACTTCCTGCAGGCCGAGGTGGCCGAGGAGCTGGCCAGCTTCGACGAGCTGGTCGAGGAACTGGCGCAGCTGCCCAGCGACCACCGCAGCCCGGAGGCGCAGCTGATGGTCACGCGCTCGATCGCGCAGGCGCTGACGGCGCTCGACGAGCGCGAGCAGCGGGTGATCCAGCTGTATTACGAATTCGACGCCAGCCTCAAGGAGATCGCCGCCGTGCTCGATCTCACCGAGGCGCGCGTCTCCCAGATCAACAAGGCCGCGCTCGCCAAGATGCGCGCCTTCCTGCAACAGGCCTGAGGGCCGGGGAACGGACATGCAAGCACTCGTCGGCATCCTCATCGTGCTGGGCTGCGTCTTCGGCGGCTTCATGCTGCATGGCGGCTCGTTCAAGGTCATCTGGCAGCCGGTGGAGCTGCTGATCATCGTCGGCGCCGGCCTGGGCGCGATCGTGCTGGGCAACCCGCGCCACGTGCTGTCGGAGATGCTCTTGCAGCTGCGCCAGCTGGTGCGGCGCAACAGCCACGGCCAGGAGTTCCAGCGCCAGCTGCTGCTGCTGATGTACGAGCTGCTGCAGGCCGCGGCCGGCGGCCTCAAGGCGCTGGACGCGCACGTCGAGGCGCCGCACGAGAGCCCGCTGTTCCAGCGCTACCCGCTGATCCTGAACCACCCCAAGCTGCTGCACTTCATCGTCGACAACTTCCGGCTGATGGCCATGGGCAAGATCAGCGCGCATGAGCTCGAGGGCGTGCTGGAGCAGGAGCTCGAGGCGATCCACGACGAACTGATGCAGCCGTCCAAGTCGCTGCACAAGATCGCCGAGGCGATGCCGGGCTTCGGCATCCTGGCCGCGGTGCTGGGCATCGTGATGGCGATGAACCACGTGGCCGACGGCGCCGGCAGCGGCGAGATCGCGGTCATGGTCGCCGCGGCGATGGTCGGCACCTTCATCGGCATCTTCTTCTGCTACGGCGTCATGGACCCGCTGTCCAACATGATGAAGCAGCTGGTGCACGCGGAGCTGGCCTCGCTGGAGTCGGTCAAGGTGGTGCTGGTCACGCATGTGTCGGGCAAGCCGCCGCTGCTGGCGATCGACGCCGGGCGCCGCCTGGTGCAGCTCAACATCAAGCCCAGCTTCGCGCAGCTGGAGGGCTGGATCGACGCGCTCAACGGCGACGCCGGCACGCCGCGCCGCCGCGCCGGCGACCGCGCGCCGGGCGAGGGGGAACGCCGTGCCGCCTGAGGTCGTTCCGATCGGCGCGGCGGGCCGCGCCGCCCGCGACCACCATCCGACGGTGGTCAAGCGCGTCTCGCGCCGCCACGACGACGAGGGTCACGGCGGCGCGTGGAAGGTCGCGTTCGCGGACTTCTGCCTGGCGCTGCTGTGCCTGTTCCTGGTGCTGTGGCTGCTGGCCTCGCGCAACTCGGAACGCATGCAGGTCGTGCTGCAGAACGCCGGCGCCAACTTGATCGAGGACGGGCAGGGCCTGACCAACTCGCTGGCGGCGGGATCGCGCGGCAGCATGATCGAGCGCCATCCGTTGCCGGCCCGCAGCGAGGAGATGAACCCCGGCGATCCGCAGCGCGGCGCGGCCGACGCGCGCATGGGCCGGCCGAGCCTGGAGTCGCCGGAGCAGCTGCAGGCGCTGGCGCGCCGCATCGCCGGCCTGGCCGCGGAGGAGGGCCTGCAGGGCCACCTGCGCAGCGCCGTCACGCCGCAGGGCCTGCGGCTGCAGCTGCACGACACCGAGGCCAGCGGCATGTTCGAGCGCGGCAGCGCGCAGCCGTCGGCGCCGCTGCGCGCGCTGCTGCGCAAGCTTGGGCCGTTGCTGGCGGAGATCCGCAACCAACTGCTGATCGTCGGTCACACCGACGCGACGCCCTACCAGGACAAGGGACCCGGCGCCTTCACGAACTGGGCGCTGTCCAGCCACCGTGCGATGGCGGCCCGCCATGAGCTGCTGGCCGGCGGCATGCCCGAGTCCAGCGTGCTGCAGGTGTCGGGCATGGCGGACGCCGCGCCGCTGGATCCGCTGCATCCCACCGCCGCGGTGAACCGTCGCATCGAGCTGATGCTGCTGACCGCCGCGCAGGCGCAGAGCATCAGCGGCCTGTACGGCCCCGCTGGCTTGCGCGACGCCGCCGCCGATGCCGCCGCGCAGGTGCGCGGCGCGCTGCCGGCGCTCACGGCCGCGACGCCCACGACGCCCACGCTGGCCGCAACGGCTGCAACGGCTGCAACGGCCGCAACGGCTGCAACGGCCGCAACGGCCGCAACGGCTGCAACGGCCGCAACGGCCGCAACGGCTGCAACGGCTGCAACGGCTGCAACGACCGCGACGACCGCGAAGGCCCCCGCGACCCGCCATCCCGCCGATGCCGCGGCACCGTCCGCCGAGCCGGCGGCCTCCCGCTGACGGAGGCCCCGATGCGCACCAGAACCAAGGGTGAACGAATGAAGATCACTGGCTCCAACCCGCTGAACCCCGCCGCCGGCACCGGCGCCGCGACCTCCGCCGCCGTCGAGGCAACCGACCGCGCGCCGGCCCCCGGCGCGTCCGGCCCCGCGATGCGCGCCGCCGGGCTCGAGACCGCGCTGCTCAAGCCGGCGCAGGCCGCGCTGGCCGAGATGCCCGAGGTCGACGAGGTGAAGGTCGCCGCGCTGCGCGACGCGCTGGCCAAGGGCGAGATCAAGTTCGACGCGAACCGCCTGTCGCAGCTGATCCAGCGCTATCACGGAGGCCGCTCGTGACCGCCACGCTGACCCGCACCGCGCGCCGCGCCGACAGCACCGCCGCGACGATGCTGCGCCAGCTGCGCGAAGGCCTGGCGCAGGACCTGCGCGGCTACGGCGCGCTGCGCGAGCTGCTGGAGCGGCAGTTCCACGCCGCGCTGCGGCACCAGTCGGAAGAGATGGCGGCGCTGTCGGCCGGGATCCTGGCGCAGGCCGCCGAGATCGAGGCGCAGCGCGCGCATCGCCGCGAGTTGCTGGTGGCGCTGCTGGGCCGCGCCGGCCAGCCGAGCCTGCGCGCGCTGCTGGACCGGCTGCCGGTCGAGATGGGCGAGCCGCTGCTCGCGCTGCGCCAGGCGATCGAGCGGGCGCTGGCCGAATGCAAGGCGATGAACCTGCGCAACGCGCAGTTGATCGGCGAGCAGCAGGCGCTGATGCAGCAGCTGCTGGGCCGCGAGGAGCATGTCTATGCGCAGCGCTGACGTCTTCGCCGGCGAGTTCCCGTCGCTGGGCGCCGGCCGCTTCGACGCGGCGCGTCCGGCGGCCAATGGCGCCAGCACCGGCACCGGCACCGGCATCGGCGTCGGCACCGGCACCGGCATCGGCGTCGGCGTCGGTCTTGGCAACGCGATGGGCCGTGGCGCTGGCATCGGTGGCGCTGGCACCGGTGGCGACACCGGCGCGGCGCGGTTCGACGCGCTCTATCAGGAGCTGCATCGCGACGTCGTGCGCTACATCGAGCAGGGCGACGGCGGTGCCGGCGGTGGCGGCAGCACGGGCGCCAGCAACGGGCTCAGCCCGGAGGGCGCCTGGGGCCGGGTGCAGGCGATGTCGGGCGCTGCCGCCGACGGCCTCGCGGCGCTGGGCGGCGCGGGCGTCATCGACGGCGGCGAGCCGGTTGACGCCGCGCGACGCCAGGCCTTCATCGATCAGGTGATGCCGCTGGCGCGCGGCGCCGGCGCGAAGCTGGGTGTCGCGCCCGAGGTGCTGACCGCGCAGGCGGCGTTGGAGACGGGCTGGGGCCGCTCGCCGATCCGCGCGGCGGACGGCACGTCCAGCCACAACTACTTCGGCATCAAGGCCACCGGCTGGCAGGGCGCCGTCGCGCAGGCGATGACGACCGAGGTCGAGGGCGGCCAGGCCGTCGCGCGCCACGAGGCGTTCCGCGCCTACGCGTCGCCCGCGCAGTCCTTCGACGACCTGGCGCGCCTGGTCGGCACGAGCCCGCGCTACCAGGGCGCGGTCAACGCCGGCGGCGACGCGCGCGCCTACGGCGTCGCGCTGCAGCGCGGCGGCTACGCGACCGATCCGGCGTACGCCGAGAAGCTGGCGCAGGTCACCGCGCGCGTGAACGCGCACCTGGCCGGCAAGGCGCAGGGAGCAACGAAGTGAGACCCGCGATCACGTCGAACCATGCCGGCACCCGTGCTGGTGCTGGTGCCGGTGTCGGCGCTGGTGCAGACGCCGGTGCCGGTGGCGCGACGCGCGCCGCCGACGCAGCGGCGCGTGTCTCAGCGCAGTTCGGCGGGCTCGACCAGGCCGGCGTCCAGCACGCGCGCCTGGATCACGCGGCCGCTGGCGTTGTTGCGCACGCGGATCACGCTTTGACGCGCGCCGCTGTCCAGCGCCTCGCCGGCGCCTTCGACGCTGACGCCGCCGCGGCTGGCCTGGATGCGCACCGTGTCGCCGCGCTTGACGACGATCGCCGCCGCCAGCAGCCGCTTCTGCAGCAGCTGGCCGGGACGCAGCGTCGTGCGCGCGGCCTGGCCGGGCTCCAGCGTGGACAGGGCGTCCGGCGTCTGCGTGATGTCGCGGCGCTGCAGCTGCAGCTGGTCCTCGGTGACCGGCTGGCCGCTCGCGACGGCCTGCGTCACGACCAGCACCTCGGCGCCCAGCGTCGCCCGCAGCAGGAAGTCCTGCGGCGGCACGCGCGCGGCGTCGTCGGCGCAGCGGGCGCTCAGCCGCACGCGCATCAGGCTGCGGCTGTCCTGCAGCGCGATGTCCCAGCCCGCCGGGCAGGACGGCCGCGCGCGGGGCGCGGGCTGCTGCAGCTGCACCTCGGG
>NZ_JAOCCU010000084.1 GCF_029840635.1 Mitsuaria sp. GD03876
CTGCTGGACCGGCTGACCGACGACGACCCCTACCACCGCGTCGAGGCCGAGGAACGGCGCGTCATGTCCAAGTCGCAGCTGCGCCAGGCGGTGCTGCGCGACCTGAGCTGGCTGTTCAACGCGACGCAGCCGCTGGGCAAGGACTCGTCCGAGACCTACGCGCGCGTCGGCGAGAGCGTGCTGAACTTCGGCCTGCCGGCGCTGTCGGGCCAGCTGGCCTCGCGCGTGGACGTGCACCTGCTGGAGAAGCAGATCCGCCAGGCCATCCTGCGCTTCGAGCCGCGCATCCTGCCCGAGACGCTGCACGTGCGCGCGATCGAGACGCAGAGCGTGATGGACACCCACAACGTGATCGAGTTCGACATCCGCGGCCACCTCTGGTCGCAGCCGGTGCCGCTGGAGATCCTGCTGCGCACGCAGCTGGACCTCGAGGCCGGGCAGGTCGAAGTCCGCGAGGGCTGAGGCGATGGATCCGCGGCTGCTGCGCCTGTACAACGACGAGCTCGCCCACCTGCGCGAGGTCGGCGCTGAGTTCGCGCGCGACTTCCCCAAGATCGCCGCGCGGCTGGGCATGGAGGACGCCGAGGTCGCCGACCCCTACGTCGAGCGGCTGCTGGAGGGCTTCGCCTTCCTGTCGGCGCGGGTGCAGCTCAAGCTCGACGCGGAACACCCGCGGCTGATCGCGCACCTGCTGGAGTCGATCTACCCGAACTTCCTGGCGCCGGTGCCGTCGATGATGATCGCGCGCTTCGGCGTCGATCCGACCGATCCCAACCTGTCCAAGGGCCACCCGGTGCCGCGCGGCAGCGTGCTGCAGGCCGGCGTGCCGCGCGGGCAGGACACGCGCTGCGAGTTTCGCACCGCGCATGCGGTGACGCTGTGGCCGCTGACGCTGGACGATGTCCAGTACTTCACCCACGCGCCGGACCTGCCGGTGTCGCGGCTGCCGGACGCGGCCGGCTCGCGCGGCGGGCTGCGGCTCAAGCTGCGCACCGGCGGCGGCATCCCGGTGCGCCAGCTCGGCCTGGACCGGCTGGCGCTGTACCTGAGCGCGCCCGACGAGGTCGCGTACCGGCTGCACGAACTGGCGCTGGGCGCGCCGCTGGGCACCTACGTGACCGGCGAGGGCATCGACGCGCCGCTGGTGCCGGCGCAATGGCGCGCCGCGCCGAGCATCCGCCCGCTGGGCTTCGGCGCCGACGAGGCGCTGCTGCCCGAGACCCATCGCAACTTCTCCGGCAGCCGGCTGATGCAGGAGGTCGCGACGATGCCTCGGCGCTTCCTGTTCCTGGAGATCGACCAGCTGGCCGATCGGCTGACGCGGATCGACGGCACGTCCTTCGAGATCGTGCTGTTCTTCGGGCGCGGCGAGCCGGCGCTGGAGGCGATGGTCGATGTCGACAGCGTGTCGCTGCACTGCACGCCGGCGATCAACCTGTTCCCGAAGCGGCTGGACCGGATCCAGCTCGGCACCGGCAGCTGGGAGTACCACGTCGTGCCGGACCGCACCCGGCCGATGGACTACGAGATCCACAGCCTGCAGTCGGTGACCGGCTACGGCGCCGGGTCGCTGGGGCGGCAGGGCTTCGAGCCGCTGTACGCGACCTACCACGAGGCGCGCGCCGACGCGCCGGGCTTCTACACCGCGCGGCGCGAGCCGCGGCTGCTGTCCTCGCGCCAGAAGGAGCAGGGGCCGCGCACCGGCTACATCGGCGACGAGGTCTTCCTGTCGCTGGTCGATCCGCGCCACGCGCCGTATCGCGAGGACATCCGCCAGCTGTCGGTATCGGCGCTGGTGACCAACCGCGACCTGCCGATGCTGCTGCCGCACAACGGCGCCGGCGTCTGGCGGCTCGACGCCGCCGGTCCGGTGCTCAAGGTCGAGGCGCTGCACGGACCGACGCGGCCGGTCAGCCGCCAGCCGGCCGGCGAGGCGGGCTGGAACCTGGTCGGCCTGCTGACGCAGCAGCAACTGCCCTGGGCCGACGAACCGCCGGCGCAGGCCGCGGCGACCTTGCGGCGCCTGCTGGCGCTGTACGGCCCGCCGGGCGACGCCGCGTGGCTGCGCCAGGTCGAAGGCGTGCGCGCCGTCGAGGCCAAGCCGGTCGTGCGGCGGCTGCCGTTCACCGGGCCGCTGAGCTTCGGCGCCGGCACGGAGATCGAGTTGGAGCTCGATGAACTCGCGTTCCAGGGCCACAGCGCCTACCTGTTCGCGAGCGTGCTCGAGCGTTATTTCACCCGTCACGCGGCGATCAACAGCTTCACGCAGCTGAGCCTGCGCACGCCGCAGCGCGGCCTGGTCAAGCGCTGGGCGCCGCGCATCGGCGGCGACGCCGAGGGCCGCGGCGAGGCCCGCGGAGACCGCGCATGAACGTGCGCGAGCCCGGCTCGATCCCCGACGGCGCGGACGACGGGACCGGCGGCGACGCGGTCGCGGCCGCCGCCATCGACGCCTTGGCCGCGGAGTCGCCGCCCGAGGCGCTGCTGGCCCGCCGTCCCGGCAAGCGCGGCGAGCGGGACGAGGCGCTGCGCGCGCTGTTCGAGCAGGTCGAGGCGGCGCCCTGGGCGCACGACTTCTTCGCGCTGTTGCGTCGTATCGAGGGCTTGTCGCCGGACGTGCCGCGGCTGGGGCGCGGGCTGCGCCCGTCGCAGGAGGCGATCCGGCTGGGCCAGGAACCGGAACTGGACTTCGCGCCGGCGGCGCTGGCCAGCCTGACGCGCGGGCAGAACCCGGCGCCGCGGCTGGGCGTGCGCTTCTTCGGGCTGCTCGGCCCGCAGGGGCCGATGCCGCTGCACCTCACTGAATACACCCGGGAGCGGCTGCACCAGCGCGGCGACCCGACGCTTAGCCGTTTCCTGGACGTCTTCCACCACCGGCTGCTGCTGCACTTCTACCGGGCCTGGGCGCAGTCCCAGCCGGCGGTCCAGCATGACCGGCCGGCGACGGACCGTTATGCCGCCTGGCTGGGCGCCGCCACCGGACTGGACGGCGCGATGCGGCCCGGCGACTCGCTGCCGCAGTCGGCGCGGCTGTTCCAGGCCGGCCTGCACGGCGGCCGGGCGCAGCATCCGGAGGGGCTGGCCAAGATCCTGTCGCTGCACTTCGGCGTGCCGGTGCGCATCGAGCAGCACGTCGCGCACTGGCTGCCGGTCGAGGACAGCGAACGCACGCGGCTGGGTTTCGCCCGCCAGCGGCCCGAGCGCATCGGCGCGACGCTGCCGCGGCTGGGCCAGAACACGGCGGCCGGCAACAAGGCCTGGGACCGGCAGTACCGCTTCCGCGTCGTGCTGGGCCCGCTGACGCTGCGCCAGTACGAGGGCTTCCTGCCCGACGGCGACGCGTGGCGGCCGCTCAACGACTGGATCCGCCAGTACGTCGGGCACAACCTGCAGTGGGAGCTGCAGCCGGTGCTGCGCCGGGACGAGGTGCCCGCCGCCGCGCTGAGCGGCCGCGCGCGGCTCGGCTTCACATCCTGGACGGGCCGCGCGGGCGGCCGTCCGCATCGTCACGACCGGGGCGACCTGCACCTGCATCCGCGCCAGCGGGTCAAGGGGCGGGCGACGCCGCCGGCATCACAGGGAGCATCGTCATGACTGAAATCGCCCGCACCAGCCTGTTCGGCAAGCTCAATCCGCTGGCCTACAAGGCGATCGAAGGCGCCACCGTGTTCTGCAAGCTGCGGGGCAATCCGTACGTGGAGCTGCAGCACTGGCTGTACCAGATCCTCAACACGCCGGACTCCGACCTGCACCGCCTGGCCAAGCATTACGGGCTGGACGCGGCGCAGCTGTCGGCGGACCTGATGGCCTCGCTGGACCGGCTGCCGCGCGGCGCGACCTCGGTCACCGACCTGTCGAGCTGGGTCGAGAACGCGGTCGAGCGCGGCTGGGTCTATGGCTCGCTGATGTTCGGCGACCAGCAGGTGCGCACCGGCCACCTGGTACTGGGGCTGCTGAAGACGGCATCGATGCGCAACGTGCTGCTGTCGATCTCCAAGCAGTTCGAGAAGATCAACGTCGACGACCTGAGCGAGAAGTTCAACCAGATCCTCGAGGGCTCGCCCGAGCGCTCGATGCGCGCCGCCGAACCCGGCGCCGATCCCGGCGACGCCAGCGGCGCCATCGCGCCCGCGGCGATGGGCAAGCAGGAGGCGCTCAAGCGCTACGCCGTCGACCTGACGGAACGCGCGCGCAACGGCGAGATCGACCCGATCGCCGGCCGCGACGAGGAGATCCGCCAGATCGTCGACATCCTGATGCGGCGCCGCCAGAACAACCCCATCCTCACCGGCGAGGCGGGCGTGGGCAAGACGGCGGTGGTGGAAGGCTTCGCGCTGCGCCTGGCGCAGGGCGACGTGCCGCCGCAGCTCAAGGACGTGTCGCTGTACATGCTGGACATCGGCCTGCTGCAGGCCGGCGCGAGCATGAAGGGCGAATTCGAGAACCGCCTGCGCCAGGTCATCGACGAGGTGCAGGCCTCGCCCAAGCCGATCATCCTGTTCATCGACGAGGCGCACACGCTGATCGGCGCGGGCGGCGCGGCCGGCACCGGCGACGCGGCCAACCTGCTCAAGCCGGCGCTGGCGCGCGGCAAGCTGCGCACCGTCGCCGCGACCACCTGGGCCGAGTACAAGAAGCACATCGAGAAGGACCCCGCGCTGACGCGGCGCTTCCAGGTCGTGCAGGTGCCCGAGCCTGACGAGCACAAGGCGGTGCTGATGCTGCGCGGCGTGGCCTCGATCCTGGAGAAGCACCACCGCGTGGCGCTGCTGGACGAAGGCATCGAGGCGGCGGTGCGGCTGAGCCACCGCTACATCCCGGCGCGGCAGCTGCCCGACAAGGCGGTGAGCCTGCTGGACACGGCCTGCGCGCGCGTGGCGGTGAGCCAGCATGCGACGCCGGCGGAGCTCGAGGACTGCCTGCGCCGCATCCAGGCGCTGGAGATCGAGCGCGAGATCATCGGCCGCGAGGGCGCGATCGGCATGGACGTCGCGGAGCGCAAGGCGCGCGTGGCGAGCCAGCTCGACGAGGCGCAGACGCGCAAGGCGGAGCTCGAGGCGCGCCACCTGAAGGAGAAGGGCCTGGTCGACCGCGTGCTGGAACTGCATGCGCTGCTGCGCAAGGACGGCGAGGGCGCGCCCGACGAAGCGACGCGCGAGACGCTGCTGGCCGAGCTGGGCGGCTTGCGGACCGAACTGGCGGCGCTGCAGGGCGATGCGCCGCTGATCCTGCCGCAGGTCGACGAGCAGGCGGTGGCCGCGGTGGTGCAGGACTGGACCGGCGTGCCGGTCGGGCGCATGGTGCGCGACGAGGTGCAGGCGGTGCTGAAGCTGGCGGACACGCTGAACCAGCGGGTCGTGGGCCAGCGCCATGCGCTGGAGATGATCGCCAAGCGCATCGAGGTGTCGCGCGCGGGGCTGGACAACCCGGGCAAGCCGATCGGCGTGTTCCTGCTGGCGGGCACCTCGGGCGTGGGCAAGACGGAGACGGCGCTGGCGCTGGCCGAATCGCTGTACGGCGGCGAGCAGAACGTCATCACGATCAACATGAGCGAGTACCAGGAGGCGCACACCGTCTCGACGCTCAAGGGCTCGCCCCCGGGCTACGTCGGCTACGGCGAGGGCGGGGTGCTGACCGAGGCGGTGCGCCGCCGGCCCTACAGCGTGGTGCTGCTCGACGAGGTGGAGAAGGCCCACCCGGACGTGCACGAGCTGTTCTTCCAGGTCTTCGACAAGGGCTGGATGGAGGACGGCGAGGGCCGCTACATCGACTTCAAGAACACGATCATCCTGCTGACCAGCAACGCGGGCAGCGACCTGATCATGAAGCTGTGCGGCGATCCGGAGCTGATGCCCGAACCCGAGGGCATCGCCAAGGCGCTGCGCGAGCCGCTGCTGAAGGTGTTCCCGGCGGCGCTGCTGGGGCGCCTGGTGACGATCCCGTACTACCCGCTGAGCGAGGAGATGCTGGGCCAGATCGTGCGGTTGCAGCTGGGCCGGATCCAGAAGCGCGTGAGCGAGAACCTGGGCGTGCCGCTGAGCTTCGACGACGAGGTGGTCAAGCTGATCATCAGCCGCTGCAACGAGGTCGAGAGCGGCGGCCGGGTGGTGGACGCGATCCTGACCAACACGGTGCTGCCGCGCATCAGCCGCGAGTACCTGACGCGGCTGACCAACGGCCAGACGATCACGAAGGTCGCGCTGACGGTGAAGGACGGGGACTTCGAATACGGCTTCGATTGAGGGCCGCTGGCGGATACTCCGCCGCCATGAAATTCCTCCTTCCCGGGCTGGCGGCGCTGCTGCTGGCCGCGAGCGGACTGCCGGCCGCGCGCGCCAACGATTCGATGGCGCGCGTGGGCACCGGCGGTCTCCAGCTCGTCAAGAGCGCCGACGTGCGCATGGCTTCCGAGCTGCTGGAGATCTCCCAGCAGCGGATCCGCGTCACCTACCAGTTCGTCAACGAAGGGCGCGCGGACATCCAGACGACGGTGGCCTTCCCGCTGCCGGACTTCGGCTGGAACCCGGGCATGTCGATGCTCGACGAGAACGACTACCCGCTGTCGTTCAAGGTGCTGGTCGACGGCCAGCCGGTGCCGACGCGGATGGAGCAGAAGGCGTTGCTCGATGGGCGCGACGTGACGGCCCAACTGCGCCGGGCCGGGCTCTCCGACCTGACGATGTTCGAGACCTTCGGCTGCGACCGGGAGACCTGCGAGTACCCGAAGGCGCTGGAGCGGCGGCTGGAGGCGCTGGGGGCGGTCGTGAAGGGCTTCCCGCAATGGCGGGTCGCGCAGACGGTGTACTGGCAGCAGCGCTTCCCAAAGGATCGGCCGTTGCGCGTGGAGCACGAGTACAAGACGCTGCGCGGGCAGATCTACACCTATCCGTATCAGCGCAACGAGTGGGTGCCGCCGCAGGACCGGCTGCCGCGCCCGGCCCGTCACGACGATGACGCGGTCTGCCTGGACGAAGGCGCGCGCGCCGCGCTGGACCGTCGCATGGCGCGCGAGGTGGAGGCGGGCGCCAAGCTGCTGCAGGTGACCTTGCAGGACGTCGAGTACATCCTGGGCACCGGCCGCAACTGGAAGGGGCCGATCGGCGACTTCACGCTGCGCATCGAGAAGGACCGACCGGACGAGATCGTGTCGCTGTGCTTTCCCGGGCAGGCCCGGCGCGTCGATGCGAAGACCCTGGAGTTCCGCGCGAAGGACCTGGTGCCGCAGGACCGGCTGGTCGTGCACTTCTATCAGGTCTATCCGGAGCGTTGACGGCTGCGGGTCTGCCTAACCAGCGCCCATCGGCATCAACGACCGCCGCGCGGAGGCGCGCTCCGTGAGGAAGCGCCGCCAGAACCGGTCGGCGCGGGTGGCCCAGGCCTGGGCTTCGGTCCAGCCGTCCCGCGGATCGCTGGAGCCGCTCGATCGCGACAGCCACGGCAGCACCACTTGATCGCAGGCCTCGACCGCGTCGCGCAGAGCGCCGCTGAGGCCCGATGACGACAGCGGGTCCAGCGACATCAACGCATCGCCGATGGCGAGCCATCCCGGACCCGCCGCGCGCGACAGGCAGGCGCTTTCCGCCGACGTGACGTGGATGGTCTCGTCCCGCGGCGCGTCCGCCGTCAGCCAGTGGCGGGCGCTCCAGGTGGCCGACCACGCCTTCCCCCACGCGTCGGGGCGACGGCAGTCCGCCGCGTCCGGTGCCTGCACCATCCAGCTGAGCACGATGTCGCGGGGACCCGGCACCGTGCTCCACCAGCCCGCCGGATCGCCTTCGACCAGCACCGAATGGCGTTGCGCCGCCGACCAGGCCGACGGCACCGGGATCCGGCGTTGCAGCGCGACCTGCCGGTCCAAGCGGTGGCGCGGCACGCCCAGCAGGTGCGCCGCGAGCGCGGCCCGGCGTCCCGTGGCATCGATGAGCAGGCGAGGGTGCAGCGAGCGAGGGCCCGGCGAGGCAGCCGTGACGCCGACGGGCGATGCCGAGGAGAGGGACGTGGCGTCGGAGGCTGCTGGCGCTGCAGGTGAGGTTGATGCCGACGTACCGCTTCGCACTGGCGACACCGACGCGCGCCAGCGGTCGCCGGCGCGCTGAAGGCCGTCGATCGCGCTCGCGTCGATCAGCGTCGCGCCGGCCTGGATCGCGGCGGCGCGGAGCGCCGCGTCCAGCCGCGCCCGGTCGACCAGCCAGCCCGGGCGACACCCCCGGTCGGCGAAACGGCGCATCACCGGCGCGCCGTCGTGCACCGACAGCGCGCATTCGTACGGCATCGCGCCGCCGAGCGCCGCGAGCGCATCGAATCCCTCGAACCCCAACCGTGCCAGGAGCACCGGCACGTCGGGTGTCGCCGACTCGATGCGCGGCATCGCCGAGCCGCCGCAGGCCGTTTCGCCTCGCACAGCCTGGCGCTCGACCAGCACGACGCTGACGCCCGCGCGCCGCAGCGCGAGCGCCGTCGCGCAGCCCGCCGGGCCGGCGCCGGCGATCAGCACGTCCGGCACGTCCGGCGCCTCGCGCTCGACGACCGGTCGCGGCCTCGCGTCCACGCTCATTCGTCCGGCGGGAAGAACGGCCGCGGCAGCGTGCGGGCGACCTCGACGTAGCGCTCCTCCAGCAGCGCGCCGTCTGCACGTGGCGGCCGGTCCGGCGGCACCGGCACCTCCTTGGCCATCACGAAGCCCAGCTGCGACCAGTACCGCACCATCTGGACGTTGTCCGGGAACGTGATGTAGTCCGGCGCCAGCTGGTCGAAGTCGGTGCCGATCCACGGGACCTGGCCCGGCGTGTGCTGGTCCGGCTGCGGCGGCGCGAAGGACGCGTTCCGGAGCCGGGGCGTCGGGTCCAGGTAGACGAATTCCGGCCGCTGCGCCGGCCACCACCACAGCACCCGGCCGTCCAGCGGCTGCGACGCGCATTCGTTGAAGTCCGCCTGCCACGGCACCGCCATGTAGCGCGACATGTCGCCCGGCTCCATCCGCTTCGGATCGAAGCCCGGCGACAGCGGCCCCTGCGGCACCATCGCCGCGTTCACCCGCAGCGGATCGTCGTCCTGGTAGATCGCGTCCAGCCGCGAGTTCCAACTCATCTCGATGCCCGGCGAGAACGCGCCGCCGACGCAGTTGTCCAGCACCGCGCGCGTCAGCGCCAGCGGATCGGGCGCCTCGTCCGCCGCCGGCGTCCGCGCGGCCGCGCCGTCCGGCGCCGAGTTGACGAACCAGCCCTGCGTCCACTGCTGCAGGAAGAAGTACTGCGTGTCGGTCAGCCGCAGGTACTTGGAGGTCAGCGTGTCCGGCTTGAGCGCGTTGTCCCCGGCCAGGTACGGCATCATCGTCCGCCCCTGCGGGCTGACGATCCGGTTCTCGCCGCCGGGCGGGCGCAGCACCTCCAGGATCCAGCCGCGCAGGCCGCGGTAGGGATCGTCGTCGCCGACGGGCACGCGGCCCAGCTGCGACGGCTCGAAGCGGTGCGGCTTCGGCGGGATCGCCGTGACCCAGGGGTACAGCATCGCGCGCTCCAGCACCGGCCAGATCTCGGTGGCGAAGTCCGGCCGGTAGCCGTCCGCGCCGCCGCGCCACATCCCCTGGTCGTAGATGCGCGCATCCGCGCCGCGCCGCACGGCGCCGTCGAAGATCGTGTCCCACAGCGTCACCAGGTTGGCGATCTGCGGCGCGTACTTCGGCGGCGCGACCGACACCCAGGCGGTGCCCGCGTCGACGCGCGTGCCGTCCTTGAGCACCACCACCGCCTGCACCGGCCCGTCGGAGGTGTCGTCCCACCAGCCGTCGTTGTTGGCGTACTCCGGCAGCTGCGGGTCGGCGTCCGGCGTGCCCGCGATGCCGAAACCGCCCAGGAACAGCAGCCGGCCCTGCGGATCGGAGCGCAGCTCGCCCAGCGCCTCGATGCGGTCCTGGCACGGGTGCAGCAGCGGCTGCGGCGCGCGGGTGCCCGGGTAGCCGGGCGGCATCGTCGCCTGGTCGATCGGCACGGGGTAGGCGGCGCCGCCATCGATCCGGCGCGGGCCGAAATCGATCATCAGCGACTGGCGGTCCTCGACCGACGGGTTGCGCAGCGCATGGTTGCTGGCGTAGCCGTACTCGCCGGCGTTGGTCTCGAAGGCGTACCAGCTCGCCTTCTTGTTGGCGACGTGCACGGTCCATTCGATCGCGGCGATGTCGTCGGCCTGCAGCGTCACTTCGGTCCACGGTCCCGCGTCGGTCCGGCGGTAGACGCGCAGCCGCGCGGCCTGGCGGCACAGCCGGCCCTGCTCGTCGCGGAAGTCGCGTTCGGTGAAGGCCTGGCCGTCCGGCCGCAGCGGCAGGCCGCGATAGCTTTCCGGGCCGATGTAGAAGCGCTCCGGCGCGTTGCCGACCCGCGCGATGCCGATGGTCGGAAAGATCTTGTAGGTGGTGCCCATGGAGGTCTCCCGTCAAAGGTCGTGGACGCCGGC
>NZ_JAOCCU010000085.1 GCF_029840635.1 Mitsuaria sp. GD03876
GATATCACTACCGCGCTGTTCTACGTTTTTTCATTCGTGCTGCTGGCGTCCGCGTTCCGCGTGATCACGGCCAAGAGCACGGTGCATTCCGCCCTGTTCCTGATCCTCGCGTTCTTCAACGCGTCGTGTCTGTGGATGCTGCTCAAGGCCGAGTTCCTGGCGATCACGCTGGTGCTGGTCTACATCGGCGCCGTCATGGTGCTGTTCCTGTTCGTGGTGATGATGCTGGACTTCGAGTCCACCGCCGTGCGCGAGAGCGTGTGGAAGCACCTGCCCATCGCGAGCCTGGTGGGCGCGGTCATCGCGCTGGAGATCGCGGCCGTGCTGATGGGCGGTTTCCGCGGCGTCGAGAACGCGCCGGAGATCGCCAACATGGCGCAGCTGGGCAACACCAAGCTGCTGGGCATCGAGATCTACACGAACTACCTGTTCCCGGTGCAGATCGCCGCCGTGCTGCTGCTGGTGGGCATCGTCGCGGCGATCGCGCTGACGCTGCGCGGCCGCAAGGACTCGCGTCACCAGGACGCGTCGCAGCAGGTGCGCGTGAAGAAGGCCGACCGCCTGCGCATCGTCAAGGTCGCCCCGACCGTCGAGGCGCCGTCCGCCCCGGCCGCTGAAAAGAACGAAGGAGCCGCGTGATGCTCGCGCTGAGCCTGAACCACTTCCTGATCCTGGGCGCGTTCCTGTTCGCGCTGTCGGTGATCGGCATCTTCCTGAACCGCAAGAACCTGATCGTGCTGCTGATGGCCATCGAGCTGATGCTGCTGGCGGTCAACATGAACTTCGTGGCCTTCTCGCACTACCTGGGCGACATGGCCGGCCAGGTGTTCGTGTTCTTCATCCTCACCGTGGCGGCCGCCGAGTCCGCGATCGGCCTGGCCATCCTGGTCGTGCTGTTCCGCAACCGCAGCAGCATCGACGTGGAAGAGCTGGACGCCCTGAAGGGCTGACCCGCGTCAGGAAGCGAGAAAAACAATGTCTGCAACACTCTCTCAGAACATGCTGCTGGCGGTGCCGCTGGCCCCGCTGGCGGGCGCCATCGTCGCGGGCCTGTTCGGCAAGCAGGTGGGGCGCCGCGGCGCCCACGTCGTGACCATCCTCGGCGTGCTGATCGCGTTCATCCTGTCGGCCATGACCCTCAGCGCGGTGCTGGACGGCGCGCGCTTCAACCAGACCGTCTACGAGTGGATGGTGCTGGGCGGGCTGAAGATGGAAATCGGCTTCATGATCGACGGCCTGTCCGCGATGATGATGTGCGTGGTGACCTTCGTCTCGCTGATGGTGCACATCTACACCATCGGCTACATGGAGGAAGACCCCGGCTACCAGCGCTTCTTCAGCTACATCTCGTTGTTCACCTTCAGCATGCTGATGCTGGTGATGGCCAACAACATGCTGCAGCTGTTCTTCGGCTGGGAAGCGGTGGGCCTGGTGTCCTACCTGCTGATCGGCTTCTGGTACACGAAGCCGACGGCGATCTTCGCCAACATGAAGGCCTTCCTGGTCAACCGCGTGGGTGACTTCGGCTTCATCCTGGGCATCGGCCTGCTGGTGGCCTACGGCGGCTCGCTGAACTACACCGAGACCTTCGCCAAGGCGGGCGAGCTGGCCGCGATCAAGTTCCCCGGCCAGGACTGGATGATGCTGACGGTGGCCTGCATCTGCCTGTTCATCGGCGCGATGGGCAAGTCGGCCCAGTTCCCGCTGCACGTGTGGCTGCCGGACTCGATGGAAGGCCCGACCCCGATCTCGGCGCTGATCCACGCGGCGACGATGGTGACGGCCGGCATCTTCATGGTGTCGCGCTTCAGCCCGCTGTTCGAGCTGTCGGACACCGCCCTGAACTTCGTCATGGTGATCGGCGCGATCACGGCGCTGTTCATGGGCTTCCTGGGCATCATCCAGAACGACATCAAGCGCGTGGTCGCGTACTCGACGCTGTCGCAGCTCGGGTACATGACGGTGGCGCTGGGCGCCTCGGCCTACTCGGTGGCGGTGTTCCACCTGATGACGCACGCGTTCTTCAAGGCGCTGCTGTTCCTGGGCGCGGGCTCGGTGATCATCGGCATGCACCACGACCAGGACATCCGCAACATGGGCGGCCTGCGCAAGTACATGCCCATCACCTGGATCACCTCGCTGCTGGGTTCGCTGGCGCTGATCGGCACGCCGTTCTTCGCGGGCTTCTACTCGAAGGACTCGATCATCGAGGCGGTGCACGCCTCGCACCTGCCGGGCGCGGGCTTCGCGTACTTCGCGGTGATGGCCGGCGTGTTCGTGACCGCCTTCTACAGCTTCCGGATGTACTTCCTGGTCTTCCACGGCAAGGAGCACTTCCACCACAAGCCGTTCCCGGGCGAGCACGACCACCACGACGACCACGGCCACGGCCATGACCACACGCCGCACGAGTCGCCGTGGGTGGTGACGGTGCCGCTGATCCTGCTGGCGATCCCGTCGGTGGTCATCGGCTACTTCACGATCCAGCCGATGCTGCACGGCGAGTTCTTCAAGGACGCGATCTTCGTGAACCACGAGCTGCATCACGCGATGCACGAGCTGGGCGAGGAGTTCCACGGCGCGTTCGCGATGGCGCTGCACAGCGTGCAGACCCCGGTGCTGTGGCTGGCGATCGCCGGCGTGGTGACCGCCTACGTGTTCTACATGGTCAACCCGGCGATCCCGGCGGCCTTCGCGCGGATCTTCCGCCCGATCGTGACGATCCTCGAGAACAAGTACTACATGGACTGGTTCAACGAGAACGTGCTGGCCCGCGCGGCCCGCGCGCTCGGCACCGGGCTGTGGAAGGGCGGCGACCAGGGCGTCATCGACGGCGTGCTGATCAACGGCTCGGCGCGCACGGTGGGCGGCGTCGCCGGCCTGGTGCGCCTGATCCAGACCGGCCACCTGTACTGGTATGCGCTGGTGATGATCCTGGGTGTCCTGGGTCTGATGACCTGGCAGCTGTGGCCTTCCATGTGGCCCCAATTCAAGGCCCTGCTGGGTCTGTGACGCGGGCGGAGAATAAGAATGTTGCTGAGTCTCTCCATCTGGCTGCCCATCGTCTGCGGTGGCCTGCTGCTCGCGCTCGGACGCGACAACAACGCCGGCGCGGTGCGCTGGATGGCGTTGGTC
The DNA here is from genome assembly GCF_029840635.1 of Mitsuaria sp. GD03876. Classification (GTDB taxonomy): domain Bacteria; phylum Pseudomonadota; class Gammaproteobacteria; order Burkholderiales; family Burkholderiaceae_C; genus Roseateles. The sequence goes on from NZ_JAOCCU010000085.1 coordinate 3,136, forward strand.
GCCTCGATCGCGTCGTTCCTGGTGACGCTGCCGCTGATCTCGGGCTTCGACACGTCGACGGCGGCGATGCAGTTCGTCGAGAACGCCGCCTGGATCGAGCGCTTCAACATCCACTACCGCCTGGGCGTGGATGGCATCTCGATGTGGTTCGTCCCGCTGACGGCCTTCATCTCGATCATCGTGGTGATCGCGGCCTGGGAAGTGATCGAGACGCGGGTGCACCAGTACATGGGCGCCTTCCTGATCCTGTCGGGGCTGATGATCGGCGTGTTCTGCGCGCTCGACGGCATGCTGTTCTACGTGTTCTTCGAGGCCACGCTGATCCCGATGTACATCATCATCGGCGTCTGGGGCGGACCTCGTCGCGTGTACGCGGCCTTCAAGTTCTTCCTGTACACGCTGGCCGGTTCGCTGCTGATGCTGATCGCGCTGCTGTACCTGTACAGCCAGTCGGGCAGCTTCGACATCCTGGCCTGGCACAAGCTGCCGCTGGCGATGCCGGCGCAGACGCTGCTGTTCTTCGCGTTCTTCGCGGCCTTCGCGGTGAAGGTGCCGATGTGGCCGGTGCACACGTGGTTGCCGGACGCCCACGTGGAGGCGCCGACCGGCGGCTCGGTGGTCCTGGCGGCCATCATGCTGAAGCTGGGCGCCTACGGCTTCCTGCGCTTCTCGCTGCCGATCGCGCCTGACGCGGCCCGTCATTACGACTGGTTCATCATCGGCCTGTCGCTGATCGCGGTGATCTACATCGGCCTGGTGGCGATGGTGCAGCGCGACATGAAGAAGCTGGTGGCCTACTCGTCGGTGGCGCACATGGGCTTCGTGACGCTGGGCTTCTTCATCTTCAACGAGCTGGGCGTCTCGGGCGGCCTGGTGCAGATGATCTCGCACGGCTTCGTGTCGGGCGCGATGTTCCTGTGCATCGGCGTGCTGTACGACCGCGTGCATTCGCGCGAGATCGCCGACTACGGCGGCGTCGTCAACACGATGCCCAAGTTCGCGGCGCTGGCGGTGTTCTTCGGCATGGCCAACTGCGGCCTGCCGGCGACGGCCGGTTTCGTCGGCGAGTGGATGGTGATCATCGGCTCGGTGGCGCACAACTTCTGGATCGGCCTGCTGGCGGCCACCGCGCTGATCTTCGGCGCGGCCTACACACTGTGGATGATCAAGCGCGTGTACTTCGGCGCGGTGACCAACGACAACGTGCGCAACCTGACCGACATCAATGGGCGCGAGTTCCTGATGCTGGGCGTGCTGGCCGCGGCGACGCTGTTCATGGGCGTCTATCCGAAGCCCTTCACCGACGTGATGCATCAGTCCGTCGACGCGCTGCTCAAGCACGTCGCCGTGTCCAAGCTCCAATAAGGACCCAACAGAATGAACGACATGAACTGGGTCGCGGTCTATCCCGAAATCGTCCTGCTGGTGCTGGCCTGCGTGGTCGCCATGGTGGACCTGTTCGTCACCGACCCGCGCCGCACGCCGACCTACTGGCTGACGCAGCTGAGCCTGGCGGTGGTGGGCGCGATGCACTTCGCCGCGATGGGCAACGTCTCGACCGAGGCGATGCAGGGCATGCTGGTGGTCGATCCGCTGAGCCACCTGCTCAGCGGCGTCAGCGCGCTGGCGCTGATCGTCACGCTGGTCTACGCGCGTCCGTACGCCGAGTCCCGCGACATCCTCAAGGGCGAGCTGTTCGTGCTGAGCCTGCTGTCGCTGCTGGGCGTGAACGTGATGGTGGCGTCCAACAACTTCCTGACGATCTACCTCGGCCTGGAGCTGATGAGCCTGTCGCTGTACGCGCTGACCGCGCTGCGCCGCGACCACACCGTCTCGACCGAGGCGGCGATGAAGTACTTCGTGCTGGGCGCGCTGGCGTCGGGCTTCCTGCTGTACGGCCTGTCGATGATGTACGGCGCCACCGGCTCGCTGTCGATCCCGCGCGTGTTCGAGGTGATCTCCAGCGGCACCGTCAACAAGGGCGTGCTGGTGCTGGGCGTGGTCTTCGTCGTCGCCGGCCTGGGCTTCAAGCTGGGCGCCGCGCCGTTCCACATGTGGGTGCCGGACGTCTACCAGGGCGCGCCGACGGCCGCGACGCTGCTGATCGGCGGCGCGCCGAAGCTGGCCGCGCTGGGCATCACGCTGCGCCTGCTGGTCGAGGGCATGCTGCCGCTGGCCGCCGACTGGCAACAGATGATGCTGGTGATGGCCGTGGCCTCGCTGGTGGTGGGCAACCTGGCCGCCATCGCGCAGACCAACCTGAAGCGGATGCTGGCGTACTCGACGATCTCGCAGATGGGCTTCGTCGTGCTGGGCCTGGCCTCGGGCGTGGTGAACAACCAGCCGGACGCGCATGCGCTGAACGCCTACAGCTCGGCGATGTTCTACGCGATCACCTACGTGCTGACGACGCTGGGCAGCTTCGGCCTGATCATGCTGCTGGCGCGCCAGGGCTTCGAGTCCGAGCAGATCAGCGACCTGGCCGGCCTGTTCAAGCGCAGCCCCTGGTACGCGTTCGTGATGGCGATCTACATGTTCTCGCTGACCGGCATCCCGCCGACGGTGGGCTTCTACGGCAAGCTGGCCGTGCTGCAGGCGATGGTCACGACCGGCCAGTCGCTCTACCTCTGGCTGGCGGTGATCGCGGTGATCCTGTCGCTGATTGGCGCCTTCTACTACCTGCGCGTCGTCAAGGTCATGTTCTTCGACGAGCCGGCCGAGCACGGCCCGCTGACCGCCCCGGCGGACGCGCGCCTGGTGATGTCGCTCAATGGCATCGCGGTGCTGGTGTTCGGTCTGCTGCCCGGTGGCCTGCTGGCCCTGTGCAGCCAGGCCGTGACCCGCGCGCTGGCGCACTGAGCGCCGTCCGCTCGCAACCGTAGCCGCGGTCGTCGATGGAGCAGGGCGCATCGGTCTGGGTCGTGCTGGTGGTCGCGCTGGTCGCGGCCAACCTGCCGTACATGAGTTCCCGCATCCTGCTGGTCGGCCCGCGGCGCGAGCCCAAGGCCGCCGGCTGGCGGCTGCTGGAGCTCTTCCTGCTGGCGTTGATCACGCTGGTCGTGGGTTTCGGCCTCGAGTCGCGGCTCGGCCAGCGTTTCCCGCAGGGCTGGGAGTTCTACGCCGCGGCGCTGGCGCTATTCGTCACGCTGGGGTTCCCCGGCTTCGTGTGGCGCTACCTGCGCCGGTCGCGCTCGAAAGTGCGTGAGTTCGATGACGAAGAAGCTGCCTGAGGCCAACCGGCCCGACGCCGATGGCGTCGTCGGCATCCCGCCGGCGGCGGACGCCGATCCCCACCTGCGCGAGACCCCGCTGAGTTCCGACTGGATCCTGCGCGGCAACTTCCTCCAGGTGAAGCGCGACCGCATCGCGCTGCCCAATGGCCGGGAGGCCACGCGCGAGTACATCCGCCATCCCGGCGCCGTCGTGGTGGTGCCGCTGCTGGACGACGGCCGCGTGCTGCTCGAGCGCCAGTACCGCTATCCGCTGGGACGCGTGGCGCTGGAGTTCCCGGCGGGCAAGCTGGATCCGGACGAATCGCCGCTGCGCTGCGGCATGCGCGAGCTGGTCGAGGAGACCGGCTACACCGCGCGCGAATGGGCCTACGCGGGCGTGATGCACAACGCGATCGCCTATTCGGACGAACGCATCGAGATCTTCTTCGCGCGCGGCCTGGTGGCCGGCGAGCGGCGGCTGGACGACGAGGAGTTCCTCGACCTGCTGCCGGTCGGCGAGGACGAGCTCGACCGCATGGCCTGCGACGGCCGCGTCACCGACGCCAAGACGCTGACCTGCCTGCTGTGGCTGCAGCGCTGGCGCGCCGGCGCCTGGACGCTGGACTGGATGCCGGCCGACGAGGCGGCGAGCCGCTAGCATCGGCCCATCATGCTGGTCCTGAATCTGGCCTGCGCGGCCGGCCACGCCTTCGAAGGCTGGTTCGCGTCCTCCTCCGACTTCGAATCGCAGCAGCAGCGCGGCCTGCTGAGCTGCCCGCTGTGCAACAGCGCCGACGTGCGACGCATGCCCAGCGCGCCGAGGCTGAACCTGTCCTCCGCGCCCGATCCGGCGGCGGCGTCGAGCCGTCCCGCGCCGGCGCCGTCCGAGGCGGCGACCGAGGGCGGCGTGCCCGCGATCGCGATGCAGCTGCAGCGGCAGGTGATGAAGGCGGTCCGCACGATGATCGCCAACACCGAGGACGTCGGCGACCGTTTCGCCAGCGAGGCGCGTCGCATCCATTACGGCGAGACCGAGCAGCGCGGCATCCGCGGCCAGGCGACGCCGGAGCAGGCGCGCGAACTGGCGGACGAAGGCATCGACATCGTCGCATTGCCGGTGCCCGACGCGTTGAAAGACCCGCTGCAGTAACGACCTGACGCTCGTTCGAGTTGCGTCCGCGATGCCGATGGGTGTCGAATCGGCCGGTCTCAGCAACGAGGATTCCGGGTCATGAAGACGTTCCGTTTGCTTGTCTGCGCCGCGGCGGTGACCGCGTCGTTCGCGTTCGTGCCGGTCGAGATCGCGCTGGCCGCGTCGCCGGCGCCGGTGGCCGCGCCCAATGGCATGGTGGTGACGGCGCAGCACCTGGCGACGCGTGTCGGCGTCGATGTGCTGAAGGACGGCGGCAATGCCGTCGACGCCGCGGTGGCGGTGGGCTACGCGCTGGCGGTGGTGTACCCGGCGGCGGGCAACCTGGGCGGCGGCGGCTTCATGACGATCCAGCTGGCCGACGGCCGCAAGACCTTCCTGGACTTCCGCGAGAAGGCGCCGCTGGCCGCGACGGCCAACATGTACCTCGACAAGGACGGCAACGTCGTCAAGGGCCTGAGCACGCACGGGCACCTCGCGGTGGGCGTGCCGGGGTCGGTCTCGGGGCTGGAGTACGCGCGGGAGAAGTACGGCACGATGAAGCGCCAGGGGCTGATCGCGCCGGCGATCGCGCTGGCGGACCGCGGCTTCGCGCTGGACCAGGGCGACGTCGACATGTTCCAGACGGCGACCAAGGACTTCGAGGCGGACCCGGCCTCGGGGGCGATCTTCCTGAACAAGGGCAAGCCCTTCCAGCCCGGGGACCGGCTGGTGCAGAAGGACCTGGCCAAGACGCTGCGCGAGATCGCGGCCAAGGGCACCGACGGCTTCTACAAGGGCTGGGTGGCCAAGGCGCTGATCGAGTCCAGCCAGTCGGGCAAGGGCATCCTGACGCAGGCCGACCTGGACCAGTACAAGACGCGCGAGCTGGCGCCGGTCGAATGCGACTACCGCGGCTACCACGTGGTGTCGGCGCCGCCGCCGAGCTCGGGCGGCGTGATCATCTGCGAGATGCTCAACATCCTGGAGGGCTATCCGCTGCGGCAGCTGGGCTGGAACTCGGCGCAGGCGGCGCACTACCAGATCGAGGCGATGCGGCATGCCTACGTCGATCGCAACAGCACGCTGGGCGATCCGGACTTCGTGAAGAACCCGCTGCAGCGGCTGCTGGACAAGGACTACGCCGCCAAGATCCGCGCGGCGATCGACCCGACCAAGGCCGGCGTGTCGATGGACATCAAGCCCGGCGTGCCGCCGCATGAGGGCAGCAACACCACGCACTACTCGATCGCCGACAAGTGGGGCAACGCGGTGTCGGTGACCTACACGCTCAACGACTGGTTCGGCGCGAAGGTCACGGCGGCGAAGACCGGCGTGCTGCTCAACAACGAGATGGACGACTTCACCTCGAAGGTCGGCGTGCCCAACATGTACGGCCTGGTGCAGGGCGAGGCCAACGCGATCGCCCCGGGCAAGCGGCCGTTGTCGTCGATGAGCCCGACGATCGTGACCAAGGACGGCAAGCCGGTGATGGTGGTCGGCACGCCGGGCGGCAGCCGGATCATCACCGCGGTGCTGCAGACGATGATCAACGCCATCGACTACGACATGACGGTGCAGGAGGCGGTGGACGCGCCGCGCTTCCACCAGCAGTGGCTGCCGGACCTGACCAACGTCGAGCCCTACGCGCTGTCGCCCGACACGAAGCGGATCCTGGAGCAGATGGGCCACAAGCTCGGCGCGCCGCAGCCGGCGAACCACCTGGCGGCGATCATCGTCGGCGCGCCGTCGCTGACCGGCAAGCCGGTGAGGAACAACCGCTT
>NZ_JAOCCU010000086.1 GCF_029840635.1 Mitsuaria sp. GD03876
CGGTCAAACCAGATATTCACCTGACTACCTCGGCATACCCTCCGAGGCCGCCGCTCAAAACGTTGTCGTGAGCAGCGAAGACCGAGAGTCTAGCACGAGTTTTTCCAGCCGCGCAACTCCCGTCATCCGGTTGTCACTTGGGCGTGCGGAGATCGACCGCCCGCCGCGCTGGACGGGCTCAGTGCAGCCGCGACTGCGGCGTCAGCACTTCGAGCGCGACCTTCGCCGGATCGTCGCTCTCCAGGATGCGAGGCAGCGCGGCGGCCAGCCGTGGCACGTCGGCGCGCAGGATGCGCTGCTTGACCGACGGGATCTGCGACGGATGCATCGAGAAGCAGGTCAGCCCCATGCCCAGCAGCAGGTCGGTGAAGGCGGCATCGCCCGCCATCTCGCCGCAGACGCTGACTTCCTTGCCGGCCGCCCTCGCCTGGGCGATCGAGCCCGCCAGCAGGTGCAGCACCGCCGGGTGCCACGGGTCATACAGATGGGCGACGGCCTCGTCGGCGCGGTCGATCGCCAAGGTGTACTGGATCAGGTCATTGGTGCCGATGGACACGAAGTCCACCTGCTTGAGCAGCTGCGGCAGCATGATCGCCGCGGCCGGCACTTCCACCATGACGCCGAGTTCGACCTCGCCATACGCCTGGCCGACCTCGTCCAACTGGGTCTTCACCCGCTTGATGGTTTCCTGGACCTGACGGATCTCCCCCAGGTGGGCGACCATCGGGACCAACAGCTTGACCTTGCCGAAGGCACTGGCCCGATAGATGGCCCGCAACTGCTGCCGGAACATGCTCGGCTCGGCCAGGCTCCAGCGGATCGCCCGCAGGCCCATGGCGGGATTGAGCACATGCTCGTGCCGCAACTCGTTGACCGACATCCGGTCCAGGGGCTTGTCGGCGCCGATGTCCACCGTCCGGATCGTCACCGGCAGGCCGGCCATCGCCTCGACCGCATTCTTATAGGCGATGAACTGCTCTTCCTCGCTCGGCAGGTCGCCGTCGCGGTTCATGAACAGGAACTCGCTGCGGAACAGCCCCACCCCGGTCGCGCCGGAAGCGAGCGCCGCGACCGTGTCGCCGGGCAGCTCGATGTTGGCGTGCAGCTCGATGCGCTGGCCATCCAGCGTGATCGCCGGCGTGTGGCGCAAGCGGGCCAGCCGCGCGTTCTCGAGTTCCGCCTGCCGTTGCCGGAAGCGGTACTCCTCAAGAATGATCGGCGACGGATTCACGATCACCGTCCCGGCATCCCCGTCGATGATCACCCAATCGTCCTGACGGATCAGCCGCGAGGCCTCCCGCGTTCCCACCACGGCAGGAATCGCCATGCTGCGCGCCACGATCGCCGTGTGCGAGGTCTTCCCCCCGATGTCGGTGATGAAGCCCTGGAAGACGCTGCGCTTGAACTGGATCATGTCGGCCGGCGCGATGTCCGCGGCGACCAGCAGCAGCGGGTCCTCGCCGGCGAAGTCGCGGGCCACGACGGCGGCCGGCCCGGTGGGCGAGTCGTCCAGCTCCGCCGCGAGCGCGGCCAGGACGCGCTCCACCACCTGCTCCAGGTCGGCCTTGCGCTCGCGCAGGTAGTCGTCCTCCATCTCGTCGAACTGGCGGGCCAGCACCTCGAGCTGCGCCGACAGCGCCCATTCGGCGTTGTAGTGACGGTCGACGATCCAGTCGCGGGCCGCGTCGACGAGGGCCTCGTCGTTCAGCAGCAGCAGGTGCACGTCCAGCAGCGCGTCGAGCTCATGCGGCGCGTCCTCGGGCAGCTCGGCCTTGAGGTCCTGCAGTTCGCGGGTCACCGCGTCGCGGCCCCGGACCAGCCGGGCATATTCCTGCTCCGCGTCCGCGGCGCCGATGAAGTAATGCGCGACGTCGACGCGGCTGGACGCGACCAGCACCGCTCGGCCGATCGCCACGCCGCGGGAAACGGGAATGCCGAAGACCTGGAAACTCATGCGCCGACTGTAGCAGCGGGGTTCGAAGCCCCCGTTGGCCGAAGGTGAACTGCGTGAAAACGTATGCTGGCCCGGCGTCAACCGACAACGACCGCGAACGTGACGGCGCCGCGACTGTCACGGTTCGTTCACTTGCGGGTCACCGACGCGTCACCCCGTCCGCTCAGCATCGCGGGCATCACTTGAGAGCGAGGCTCTGTCATGAGGGATCTGCCGCTGCCCACCCTGCCCTTCTCGGATCTGCGCCCGGCCGAGGCGCCCCGGAGGTCACTTCCAGCCGGCTCGCAAGAAGTCGCTGTCGACGCTTCGCGCACTCGCTTCCACGTGGGTTGGGCGCGCACGGAAGACGAAGTCCGCCAGGCCCAGCGCCTGAGGTACCAGGTCTTCGTCGACGAGATGGGCGCGCGCCTGAGCGTGCCGGCCGGCGCCCCCGCCGGGCACGACGTGGACATCTTCGATCCCTTCTGCGAGCACCTGCTGGTGCGCACGCTCGACAAGCATGACCAGCCCGGCGAGGTGATCGGCACCTACCGCGTGCTGACGCCGGAAGCGGCGCGTCGCGCCGGCGGGCTGTACAGCGAAACCGAATTCGATCTCACCCGGCTGCGCTCGCTGCGCCCGCGGATGGTCGAGCTCGGCCGCTCCTGCGTCCATCCGGACCACCGCCACGGCGGCGCCATCATGGCGCTGTGGGGCGCGCTGGCCGAGTTCATGGTCCGCAACGACCTGGACACGATGATCGGCTGCGCCAGCATCAGCATGCGCGACGGCGGCCATTACGCCGCCAGCCTGTGGCGCCAGCTCGAGGGCAGCCACATGGCCGACATCGAATGGCAGGTCCGTCCGCGGCTGCCGCTGCCGGTCGACGAGCTCCGCCAGGACCTGGTCGTCGATCCCCCGCCGCTGATCAAGGGCTACCTGCGCTGCGGCGCCCGCATCCTGGGCCGTCCGGCCTGGGACCCGGACTTCAACACCGCCGACCTGCCGATGATCATGCGCATCGCCGACCTGCCGGCGCGGTACCGGAAGCATTTCCTGGGCCGCTGACCGACGGACGGACGAAAACGCGAAAGGGCTGCCTCGGCAGCCCTTTTTCCTTCGCGAGGCGGCTTACTGGCCTTCGCCGAACTTGTCGTTCACCAGCGCGGCGATCGCCTCGTGCGCGGCCTGCTCGTCCTCGCCGGCCGTCTCCAGCTCGACCTCGGCGCCGATGCCCGCGGCCAGCATCATCACGCCCATGATGCTCTTGGCATTCACGCGGCGGCCGTTGCGGCTCATGAAGACCTCCGCCTTGAATCCCCCCGCCAACTTCGTCAACTTCGCCGATGCCCGGGCATGCAGGCCCAGCTTGTTGCTGATGGTGAGGGTCGACTTGATCATGAGCAGGAGGATTGGGACGTGGAAGTCGTGGAGCACGGCGTCGCGGCCGAGGCCACGGCGTCGCAGAGGATGCCCTGGGTGCCGCCCTGGCTGGCGCGCTGCACCAGCGCGTCCAGGCCTTCGCCGGCGTAGCACAGCGAGCGCCAGAGCATCGGCACGTTGACCCCGGTCAGCACCTTCACCTGCTCGCCCTGCAGGCGCAGCGCGGCATTCGTCGGCGTGGCGCCGTAGACATCGGTCAGCACCAGGGTCTGCACATGGCCGGACGCGCCGATCAGCGCGCGCGCCTGCGATTCGACATCGTCGGCGCTCATGTCCGGCGTCACGTCCAGCACGCTCAGCTGCAGCGAGCAGTGCGGGAACGTGTGCTCGGCCACCTGCTTCAGCGCGGTGGCCAGCGGAGCATGGGCGATCAACAGCAGGCCGGACATGGGCCGCATTATCGTGCGCCGCAGCATGGCGCGGGCGGGCCTCGCACAAACCCGCGATCACGGGGAGGAGACCCACTCCAGGGGGTCATCCCCCCGGCAATTGCACCGACCCGAGGAACACGTCCCAGGCCTCCAGATCGACGCGTTCCGCCTGCACGAGCAGCTGATACAGGCGGCCGCCCTGCGAGAACACGGCCTGCCGCACCTGCTGGGCCGGCTGGCCGGGACGCGCGTCGAAGGCCTGCTGGAAAGCCTCCGGATCGGGGGCCGCGCCGCGCACGCCCAGCGGCGCCGACGCCTGGGGGGCCATCTGGCGGGCGATGCCCTCATGCATCCGGCGCATCGCCGCCGAGGTCGCGCCAGCGTCGCCGAGGTCGGTCCAGGTCAGCGAGTACTGCCCGCCCCGGGCCTTGCAGCTGAGCGAGCGCACCGCCACCGGCTGGCCGCCCGGCCCCGGCTGGGTGCGTTCCTCGCGTTCGGGCTTGCAGGGGAACATCAGGGCCAGCTGCGCGCCGTCCGGGTTCACCTTGCGCCAGTTCAGCGCCGGACTGCAGCCCGCGACGAGCACGGACAGCAGCAAGGGAAACAGCAGCGACCCCGGCGCCGCCGACAGCCGCCGGGAGGCAGGCGCGGGCCCACCCGTCCCGGAGACGGCCGGGCCGGTGGGTCTCGAGGTCGAAACGGGGATCGAAGCGGGGGTCGAAGCGAGGGTCGAAGCGCGCATCGGACGATCTTAGGACGGGCGCGTCGCCCCGCCGGCTTCCCCCACAATCGCCCGATGAGCGAAGCGAACCCCTCCCGTCCCTCCGCCATGGCCCTGCGGGGCGTGCGCGTTCTGGATCTCTCCCGCGTGCTGGCCGGTCCCTGGTGCACGCAGACGCTGGCGGACCTCGGCGCCGACGTCATCAAGGTCGAACGTCCCCCGAAGGACGGCCACCCCGGCGGCGACGACACCCGCGGGTGGGGCCCGCCTTACCTGAAGGACCGGGACGGCGAGGACACCGCCGAAGCGGCGTACTACCTCGGCGCCAACCGCAACAAGCGCTCGGTCGCGATCGACATCGCCAGCCCGGCCGGCCAGGCGCTGATCCGCGAACTGGCGTTGCGCGCCGACGTGCTGGTCGAGAACTACAAGGTCGGCGACCTGGCCCGCTACGGCCTGGACGCCGAGGCGCTGCGGGCGATCAACCCGCGGCTGGTGTTCTGCTCGGTGACCGGCTTCGGCCAGACCGGCCCCTACCGCGACCGCGCCGGCTACGACTACGCCGTCCAGGGCCTGGGCGGGTTGATGAGCGTCACCGGCGAGGCCGACGCGCTGCCCGGCGGCGGGCCGCAGAAGGTGGGCGTGGCGGTGGCCGACCTGTTCACCGGCATGTACGCGACGGTCGCGATCCTGGCCGCGCTGCGCCACCGCGACGCGACCGGCCAGGGCCAGGTGGTCGACATGGCGCTGCTGGACACGCAGGTCGCGATGCTCGCCAACCTCGGCTCGAACTACCTGACCACCGGCAAGGCGCCGCGCCGCATGGGCAATGCGCACCAGAACATCGTCCCGTACCAGGTCTTCCAGGCCAGCGACGGCCACCTGATCGTCGCCGTCGGCAACGACGGCCAGTTCGTCAAGTTCTGCGAGCTCCTCGGCCTGCCCGAGCTGCCGCGCGATCCGCGCTACGCGACCAACGCGCAGCGCGTGCGGCATCGCGAGGCGCTGGTGCCGCTGCTGGCCGAGCGCGTCGCGGCCCGGCCGCGCCAGCACTGGCTCGACGCGATGGAGGCGGCCAAGGTGCCGGGCGGCGCGATCAACGACCTGGCCGAGGTCTTCGACGACGCGCAGGTCCGCCATCGCGGCATGGTGGTCGAGATGGACCACCCGCTCAGCGACGCGCTGCGCGTCGTGGCCAGTCCGATGAAGCTCTCCGGCACGCCGGTGGCCTACCGATTGCCCCCGCCGCTGATGGGGCAGCACACCGACGAGGTCCTCGCCGAGCTGGGCCATGCCCCCGAAGCGATCGCCGCGTGGCGAGTGGAAGGAGTCATCGCATGAGCCAGGACGACGGCAACCGGAGCAACGGCGGCAAGGACGGCAGAGGCCGGGACGAGGGCCCGCGGGACGGCGTGGACATCGTCCTCGTGCACGGCGCCTGGCTGGGCGCCTGGGCGTGGAAACGGGTGCTCGGGCCGCTGCGCGCGGCGGGGCACCGGGTGTTCCCGGTGACGCTGAGCGGTGTCGGCGAGCGCGCGCACCAGCCGCATGACGGCATCCGGCTGCAGACGCACATCGACGACGTGAAGGCGGTCATCGAGTGCGAGGAACTGCGCGACGTGCTGCTGGTCGGCCACAGCTACAGCGGCATGGTGATCACCGGCGTCGCGGACCAGATGCCCGAGCGCATCGCCCGGCTGGTCTACCTGGACGCGGTGGTGCCGGAGCCGGGCGAGTCCTGGTCCAGCCGCCACACGCCGGAGACGCAGGTCCAGCGGCGCGAGCTGATCTCGCGCTTCGGCCATCTGCCGGTCACCGAGCCGCACGGGATGGGCCTGCAGCCCGCGGACTTCGACTGGATGATGCGTTGCCAGCGCCCGCAGCCCGGCGGCGTCTACGACAGCCCGCTGGCCTTCGACAAGGACGCGTGGCTGGCGCGGCCGCGCACCTTCATCGACTGCAACCGCCCCGCCCTGCTGACGATCGCCGCCGCGCGGGAGCGCGCGCGCAGCCAGCCGGGCTGGGAGCTGTTCGAGATCCCGACCGGCCACCAGGTGATGGTGTCCGCGCCGCAGGCGCTCGCCGAACGGCTGCTGATGCTCGCGGACCGCCAGGCGAAGGCCTGACGAATCGTCCGCAAACCGCCCTCCATCCCCCCGGAAACGTGAGCCTTTTCACGCCATCCCCCCAGGGGGAGGAGTGCCCCCGACTCACGGGATGGCCGGTCCCCGGGCCGCGCGGAACCATGGCGCCTCCCAGCCCCGGCATGCCGCCGGAGGCCCACAAGAATGAGAGAGCATGTCCCGCCCGCCCCCCACCGTTGCCGCGCCGTTGGCCGCCAATGACATGGTGCAGCGCCCCAGCGATTCGCAATGGGGCGACATCGTCCAGCAGCTCGGCGCCGAGATCGCCGGCCCGCTGAGCGCGGCGCTGGAACGGATCCACGCGCTGATCGGCACCGGGCAGATCGACCGCCAGGGCCTGCGCGCGCTGCGCGACGCGGTGGCCCAGGCGCGCGAGGCCGGCATGGTCAGCCAGCAGCTGGCGCGGCTGGCGTCAGGCCGGCTGCGGCTCTCGCGCGAACGCGTCCACCTGACGCAGGTGCTGCGCGGCGTGCTGACGCAGCGCAGCCGCGAGACGCAGGCCCGCGGCATCCAGATCCGCCAGCTGCTGCAGCCGATCGAGGTGGTGACCGACGCGTCGCTGCTGTTCTCGCTGCTCAACGCGGTGATGGACTGGGCGCTGGCCAACACCCATTCCTCGCTGGAGATGCGGCTGGACCTGACGCCGTGGCCGGCCAAGGCGCGGCTGATGTGCCGCTTCGCCCACCGCTCGCTGGACCTGGGCAGCGCGCCGTCGGCGGCGATCAACGAGCCGCCGGAGGCGCTGAACTCGCTGACCTGGCGCCTGATCGAGCAGACCGCGCTGACGCTGGGCGCGCTGCCGCTGCGCGAGGACGAGGCCGGCATCACGATGCTGACGCTGGAGTTCCCCAATGTCGCCGGCGACGAGTCCGAGGCGCCGCCGGACGCGCTGCCGCCGGCGCGGCCGGAGCGCCAGGAGTTGCCCGAACTGCCCGATCTCGACGACCCGACGCCGTCGCACAACTCCAAGCCACTGGCCGGCTGCCACCTGCTGATCGTCTCGCCGCGGCGCGAGGTGCGCCAGGAGATCCAGGGCGCGGTGCGGCACATGGGGCTGATCATCGACGCCGTCGCCTCGATGGACGAGGCGCTGCAGTTCTGCGAGGAAGGCCTGCCGCACGGCATCGCCTTCGAGCAGTCGCTGCGCGACGCGGACTTCGACCGCCTGCGCGCCGACATCACCGCCGAGGTGCCCAACTTCAGCTTCATCGAGGTGATGGACGGCGACCAGCAGACCCAGCTCTCCACCGCCACCGCCGACCACATGGCGCGCATCTCGCGCCAGAACCTGCAGGACGCGCTGCCGTCGGTGCTGCTGTTCGAGCTGTCCAAGGCGCTCTGACCGCGCCCGGGGCCGCTGGGAGCCGCTGGGGGGGCCGACCGACGCCGCCTGACGCCGGGGCGGCCGAAGCCCGGCGCAAGCCCCGCCGAGGTGGCGGGTCAACGGCCACCGGCCTACACTCGCCCCCCATGAAGCTGCCTCGCTGGACCGGACTCCTCCTGTTGGTCGCCGCCGTCGGTGTCGGCGCCGGCCTCGCCTATGAGGGCCTGAAGCCCGAACCCGCGCCGCGGGTGGACTACGTGCTGCTCGACGGCTCGAAGCACACCTCCGCGCAGGCCTGGACCGGCAAGGTCATGCTGGTCAACTTCTGGGCGACGTCCTGCACCACCTGCGTCAAGGAGATGCCCAACGTCGTCGCCACGCACCAGAAGTACAAGGACAAGGGCTTCGACACGCTGGCGGTGGCGATGAGCTACGACCCGCCGGCCTACGTCGCCAACTACGCCGAGACCCGCGCCCTGCCCTTCGGCGTCGCGATGGACAGCACCGGCGAGATCGCGCGCAGCTTCGGCAAGGTCCAGCTGACCCCGACCACCTTCCTGATCAACAAGCGCGGCGAGATCGTCAAGCGCTTCGTCGGCGAGCCCGACTTCGCCGCGCTGCACGGCACGATCGAGAAGCTGCTGGCCGAGGGCTGATCCCGCCCGGCCGCCTCGCTCAGCCCCCGTCGAATGCCGCTCCCCGAGCGGCATTTTTCATGGGCGGACCGAGGGCCTCGTGCGGGTTAGCCCGGGCGCTTTGCGATTCTTTTCGCGGGCGACACCAGGCTGCTGTCGCCAGATACTAGGGTGGCGACATCACGCTTCGCCCGCCCGAATGAACCCGAACAACAAGCTCCCTGGCGCGCCGGTCACCGGCCCCGTGTCCTCCTCCAGCGCGCCGGTGAGCCGGCGACAGCGCGGCCGCGCCGCGCCCTGGGTCCTCGGCCTGGTCGTGCTGGCGGTCGCCGCCGGCGGCTGGTGGTGGTG
>NZ_JAOCCU010000087.1 GCF_029840635.1 Mitsuaria sp. GD03876
CAGCGCGGGACGGCGCCGGGCCAGGATCAGGCCGCCGCCCAGCAGGGCCAGCACCGCCAGGGCCAGCGTGCCGGGTTCCGGCACCTGCGTGACGTTGACCGTGCCGGAGTAGCTCGCGCTGATCGCCGTGCCGGCCGCCAGGCCCTGGCCGGCGTAGCCGCGCACCGTCAGCACCAGCGGGCCGCTCAGCCGCACGTCCGGCAGCGCCGCGATCTCCAGCGCGTTGTTGAAGTTGCCCATCTTCGTGCGGCTGAAGCTGTAGGTCGCCCCGTTGATCACCGCGCTGACGAAGTTGATGTCGAAGGCCGCCGACATGCCGATCGTCGTCAGGCTGGCGTTGACCATGCCCCAGCGGTCGATGCCGGAGAAGGTGAAGGTGTCGATGAACTCGCCGGCCACCGAGTGCACGATGCTGAAGCCCGCCGTCTTGGTGTCGGCGGTCGCGCCCTGCTGGAGCGCGACGGATTGGGCCGCGGTCACCGGCGCGGCCAGCGCGGCGGTGAGGGAGGCGGCGCCCAGCGCGGCGGCGGCGAGGAGTCGGGTCGTGAGCTTCATGGCGGTGCGGTCGGTCCGGAGACCTCGGAGACCCGCGACAGCAGGTCGATGCGGCGGACTCTATAGAGCGGGGGCCGTACGGTGTCCCCCTCGGCACGGGGGGAAAAGCGGCCGCTTTCGGGCCTCGCGTGAGAAACCGCACGGCGTTCGGGCGCGCGGCCGGGCAAGGACTGGCCCCAAGGGGGAACTGGCGACGCGAAAACGACAACGGCGCCCGCGAGGGGCGCCGTC
Organism: Mitsuaria sp. GD03876; assembly: GCF_029840635.1. Taxonomy (GTDB): domain Bacteria; phylum Pseudomonadota; class Gammaproteobacteria; order Burkholderiales; family Burkholderiaceae_C; genus Roseateles. The sequence goes on from NZ_JAOCCU010000087.1 coordinate 787, forward strand.
GTCAGCGGTCGGGCCGGGATGGACCGGCTCGGTTCGCGTCCGGCCGGATCAGGCCAGCTTGCCGTGGCAGGCCTTGAACTTCTTGCCGCTGCCGCACGGGCAGGGATCGTTGCGGCCGACGTGGCCCCACTCGGACGGCACGGCCTGCGTGCCGCCGGCGACCGGGGCCGCGTCCTGCGACACCGAGCCATCCTCGTTCGGATGCGTGTAGGTCACGTTGCTGACGTTCTCGGCGCGCTGCTCGATCGCGTCGGCGGCGGCGGTGGCCTCCTCCTGCGACTGGATGCGCACGTTCAGCAGCACGCGGGTCACTTCCAGCTTCACCGCGTCCAGCAGCTGCGAGAACAGCTCGAAGGCCTCGCGCTTGTATTCCTGCTTCGGGTTCTTCTGCGCGTAGCCGCGCAGGTGGATGCCCTGGCGCAGGTAGTCCAGCGAGGCCAGGTGCTCGCGCCAGTGCTGGTCGATGCTCTGCAGCAGCACCATGCGCATGAACGGCATGAACTGCTCCAGGCCGACGCGGTCCAGCTTGTCCTGGAACGCCACGTCGCCGGCCTTGAGCACGGCGTCGAGGATGTCCTCGTCGGTCAGCGTCTCGCTCTTCTTGAGCATCTCGCCCAGCGGCACGTCGAGCTTCCACTCGTCGCGCAGCACGCGCTCCAGCGCCGGCAGGTCCCACTGCTCCTCGAGCGATTCCTCGGGCACGAAGCCGCGCACCACGTCGGTCAGCGTGCCGGTGCGCAGGTGCGAGATCTGCGCGAGCAGCTCCTCGGCCTCCAGGATCTCGTTGCGCTGCTGGTAGATGACCTTGCGCTGGTCGTTCGACACGTCGTCGTACTCGAGCAGCTGCTTGCGGATGTCGAAGTTGCGGGCCTCGACCTTGCGCTGCGCGCTCTCGATCGAGCGCGTCACGATGCCGGCCTCGATCGCCTCGCCCTCGGGCATCTTGAGCCGGTCCATGATCGCGCGCACGCGGTCGCCGGCGAAGATGCGCATCAGCTGGTCGTCCAGCGACAGGTAGAAGCGCGACGAGCCCGGGTCGCCCTGGCGGCCCGAACGGCCGCGCAGCTGGTTGTCGATGCGGCGGCTCTCGTGGCGCTCGGTGGAGATCACGCGCAGGCCGCCGGCGGCCTTGACCTGGTCGTGCAGCTGCTGCCAATCGGCCTTCAGCGCCGCGACCTTGGCGTGCTTGTCGGCCTCGGACAGCGACTCGTCGGCCTCGATGGCGACGATGTCCTTCTCGATGCTGCCGCCCAGCACGATGTCGGTGCCGCGGCCGGCCATGTTGGTCGCGATCGTGATCACGCCCGGACGGCCGGCCTGGGTGATGATGTCGGCCTCGCGCGCATGCTGCTTGGCGTTGAGCACCTGGTGCGGCAGCTTCGCCGCCTTGAGCAGCTCGGCGACCTTCTCGGAGTTCTCGATCGAGGTCGTGCCCACCAGCACCGGCTGGCCGCGCTCATGGCAGTCGCGGATGTCGCGGGTGACGGCGTCGTACTTCTCCTTGGTCGTCTTGTAGACCAGGTCCAGCTCGTCCTTGCGCACCGTCGGGCGGTTCGGCGGGATCACCACGGTCTCCAGGCCGTAGATCTCCTGGAACTCGTAGGCCTCGGTGTCGGCCGTGCCGGTCATGCCCGACAGCTTGCCGTACATGCGGAAGTAGTTCTGGAAGGTGACCGAGGCCAGCGTCTGGTTCTCGGCCTGGATCTGCACGCCTTCCTTGGCCTCGACGGCCTGGTGCAGGCCGTCGCTCCAGCGCCGGCCCGTCATCAGGCGGCCGGTGAACTCGTCGACGATGACGACCTCGTCGTTCTGCACGACGTAATGCGTGTCGCGGTGATACACGTGGTGCGCGCGCAGCGACGCGTACAGGTGGTGCATCAGCGTGATGTTGGCCGCGTCGTACAGCGACGCGCCCTCGGTCAGCAGGCCGGCCTGCGACAGCAGCCGCTCGGCGTTCTCGTGGCCGTCCTCGGTCAGGTAGATCTGGTGCGACTTCTCGTCGACGGTGAAGTCGCCGGGCTCGACCACGCCCTCGCCGGTGCGCGGATCGAGCTCGCCGATCTGGCGCTTGAGCTTGGGCGCGACCGCGTTGATCGCCACGTACAGCTGGGTGTGGTCCTCGGCCTGGCCGGAGATGATCAGCGGGGTGCGCGCCTCGTCGATCAGGATCGAGTCCACCTCGTCCACGATCGCGTAGGCCAGCCCGCGCTGCACGCGGTCACGGACCTCGTAGACCATGTTGTCGCGCAGGTGGTCGAAGCCGTATTCGTTGTTGGTGCCGTAGGTGACGTCGGCGGCGTAGGCGGCCTGCTTCTCGTCCCGCGCCAGGCCCGCGTAGTTGATGCCCACGCTCAGGCCCAGGAAGCGGTACAGGCGGCCCATCCACTCGGCGTCGCGGCGCGCCAGGTAGTCGTTGACCGTCACGACGTGCACGCCCTTGCCGGTCAGCGCATTCAGGTAGACCGGCAGCGTGGCCATCAGCGTCTTGCCCTCGCCGGTGCGCATTTCAGCGATCTTGCCGGCGTTCAGGACCATGCCGCCGATCAGCTGCACGTCGAAGTGGCGCATCTTGAGGATGCGCTTGCTGCCTTCGCGGCAGACGGCGAACGCTTCCGGCAGGATGTCGTCGACGGTCTCGCCCTGGGCGATGCGCTGCTTGAACTCCTCGGTCTTCGCGCGCAGTTGGTCGTCGCTCAGCCCCTCGAACTGCGGCTCCAGCGCGTTGATCTGCTGGACGACCTTGCGATACGTCTTGAGCAGGCGCTCATTGCGACTGCCGAAAATCTGGGTCAAAAGCTTGGGCAACATGCAGCTTTGTGAAGTTCTTGGGGGTGGGCCCGGTCGGACCGGGCTCGGACGCCCGGCGGGCTGCCTCGTGGGCGGCCCGGCGAGGACAGCGCCGCGTGGCCGGTGCAGGTGGGGCCCTGGCCCCGGTTTGCAAGCGAACGCGCGGAAAAAAACCGGCGGAGTTTAGCACCCGGGTCCCGCCGCCCCGGGGCCGCGCCCCCGGGGCCGCGGCGGCGTCCGACCCCGGGTTTTCCAGCGCCCGGACTACACTGCCGCCCCATGCCGCCCCGCTACCTGCCGCCCCGCGTCAAGTCCGACACGCCCGATCCGCTGGACTTCGGCGGCGCGATGTCGCGCCATGGCGTGCTGGCCCGGCTGGGCCAGCAGCTGGCGCTGTCACAGCGCCACCTGGCGGCGGTCAGCGTCGCGCTGCCCGGGGCGATGAAGCGCTTCGTCCAGGCCGGCACGCTCGACGAGCACGGCTGGACGCTGGTGGCGGACAACGCCGCCATCGCCGCCAAGCTGCGCCACATGCAGCCCACGCTGCTGCAGCTGCTGCACGAGGACGGCCTGCTGCTCCAGGGCGAGCTGCGCATCCGCGTCCGGCAGCGTTAAGCCCGGACCGGATTCGGTTCCCGGCCATCGGCGTGCAAGGGCCGCACGGCGCCCGGTCGCTGCGCGTCCCTTGACGCGCGTCAACACCCGGGCGCGCCTGGCGGCGAAGAATCGCCGTCGAGATGCTTCCCGCAACACCTGTCCCTCCCCATCCGGCCGATGCCGGCGGACCGCCCTGCCTTTGGTCACCTAGGGGGGCGCGTTCATTGACGCATCCGGGGGCCCTCGATATAAACCCACGGGTCGCCCCCCGAACAAAACAGATACCAATCGCACGCGGCGGCCGAAAGGGAGTAGCTCCATGCCATCCATCCCACCGCCCGACGCCTCGCCGTCGACCCGCGCGGAAGAACTCCGCACCTTCCTCCTGCTCGCCGTCGTGCTCGCGCCCGTGCTGGCGGTGGTCACGGTGGCCGGCTATGGCTTCCTCGTCTGGATCTACCAGATGTTCGCGGGACCGCCCGGCAGCTGAGCGCGCCGGCGCCGCTCCCGCGGCGCCTCCCTGATCCCGCGGCCCGGCCCAACGGCGGGTCCCTGGCCGCTCCCCCAATCACCGACAAGGCAGCCATGCCCCTTGAAATGCACATCGCCAGCGTGGTGGTGCAGGCGGTGCCCCGCCTGCTCGACGACGTGGTCGCCGCCGTCGCCCGGATGCCGGCGGCGCGGCTGCACGGGCGCGCCGACAGCGGCAAGCTGGTCGTCACGCTCGACGGCGCCAGCGCCGGCGAGATCGTCGACCAGGTCGGCGAGCTCCAGCAACTGCCCGGCGTGATCAACGTCGCGCTGGTCTACCAGCACATCGAGCCCCTGGACCCGGCGGACGAGGCGTCCGCCCGCGCGCCGGCGGCTCCGGTCAACGAGAAGGAGGGATTCCCCCATGAGCACACGTCGTGACTTCGTCCGCCACTCCGCCGCCGTCGCGGCGGGCGCGGTGGCGGGCATCCCCATCGAGGCGCTGGCGCAGGACGGCTCGGCCTACGCCGAGGCGTCCAGGCTGACCTGGTCCAAGGCGCCCTGCCGCTTCTGCGGCACCGGCTGCCACGTGCAGGTCGCCGTCAAGGACAACCGCGTCGTGGCCACGCAGGGCGACCCCGAGGCCGAGGTGAACCGCGGCCTGAACTGCGTCAAGGGCTACTTCCTGTCCAAGATCATGTACGGCGGCGACCGGCTGACCACGCCGCTGCTGCGCATGAAGGACGGCCAGTACGCCAAGGACGGCGAGTTCCAGCCCGTCAGTTGGGACCGCGCGTTCGATGTCATGGCCGAGCAGTTCAAGAAGACGCTCAAGGCCAAGGGCCCGGGCGCGGTGGGCATGTTCGGCTCGGGCCAGTGGACGGTCTGGGAGGGCTACGCGGCGGTCAAGCTGATGAAGGCCGGTTTCCGCAGCAACAACATCGACCCCAACGCGCGCCACTGCATGGCCTCGGCCGTGACCGGCTTCATGCGGACCTTCGGCATGGACGAGCCGATGGGCTGCTACGACGACATCGAGAACGCCACCGTGTTCGTGCTCTGGGGCTCGAACATGGCCGAGATGCACCCGGTGCTGTGGACCCGCGTCACCGACCGCCGCCTCAGCGGCCCGGACGTCAAGGTCGCGGTGCTGTCGACCTTCGAGCACCGCTCCTACGAGCTCGCCGACATCGAGCTGACCTTCAAGCCGCAGACCGACCTGGCGATCCTCAACTACATCGCCCACCACATCATCGCGACGAACCGCGTCAACAAGGAGTTCGTCGACAAGCACGCCAACTTCAAGCTCGGCAACGCGGACATCGGCTACGGCCTGCGGCCCGAGCACCCGTTGCAGAAGGCCGCGAAGAACGCCGGCGACGCCAACGGCGCCAAGCCGATCGGCTTCGACGAGTACGCCCGCTTCGTCAGCAAGTACGACCTGGACTACACCGCCGAGCTCACCGGCGTGCCCCGCAACCGGCTGCTGGCGCTGGCCGAGCTCTACGCCGACCCGAAGACCAAGGTGATGTCCTTCTGGACGATGGGCTTCAACCAGCACACCCGCGGCACCTGGGCCAACAACCTCATCTACAACATCCACCTGCTGACCGGAAAGATCTCGACGCCGGGCAACAGCCCGTTCTCGCTGACCGGGCAGCCCTCGGCCTGCGGCACGGCGCGCGAGGTCGGCACCTTCGCCCACCGGCTGCCGGCGGACATGGTGGTGACCAACCCCAAGCACCGCGCCCATGCCGAGGAGATCTGGAAGCTCCCCGAGGGCACGATTCCCGACAAGCCGGGCTTCCACGCGGTGGCGCAGAACCGCGCGCTCAAGGACGGCGTGCTCAACGCCTACTGGGTGATGGTCAACAACAACATGCAGGCCGGCGCCAACCTGATGAACGAGGGCTATCCGGGCTATCGCAACCCGGACAACTTCGTCGTCGTCTCCGACGCCTACCCGACGGTGACCGCGGTCGCGGCCGACCTGATCCTGCCCAGCGCGATGTGGGTCGAGAAGGAAGGCGCCTACGGCAACGCCGAGCGCCGCACCCACTTCTGGCACCAGCTGGTCAAGGCGCCGGGCGACGCGCGCTCCGACCTGTGGCAGTTGGTGGAGTTCTCCAAGCGCTTCAAGGTCGAGGAGGTCTGGCCCAAGGAGCTGCTCGACAAGCAACCCGCGCTGCGCGGCAAGACGCTCTACGACGTGCTGTACCGCAACGGCAACGTCGACCGCTTCCCGCTGGCGGATGTCGACAAGGCCTACGCCAACGACGAGGCGCAGGTCTTCGGCTTCTACCTGCAGAAGGGCCTGTTCGAGGAATACGCCGCCTTCGGCCGCGGCCACGGGCACGACCTGGCCCCGTTCGACGAGTACCACAAGGCGCGCGGCCTGCGCTGGCCGGTGGTCAACGGCAAGGAGACGCGCTGGCGCTACCGCGAGGGCGAGGATCCCTACGTCAAGGCCGGCACCGGCTGGCAGTTCTACGGCAACCCGGACGGCAAGGCCAACATCTACGCCCTGCCCTACGAGCCGCCGCCCGAGTCGCCGGACAAGGACTATCCGTTCTGGCTGTCCACCGGCCGGGTGCTGGAGCACTGGCACTCGGGCTCGATGACGCGGCGCGTGCCGGAGCTGCATCGCGCGGTGCCCAACGCCTACTGCTACATGCATCCCGACGACGCCAAGGCGCTGGGCGCGCGGCGCGGGACGCTGGTGGAGATCGCGTCGCGGCGCGGCAAGATGCAGGTGCGGCTGGAGACGCGCGGGCGCAACAAGCCGCCGCGCGGCCTGGTGTTCGTGCCCTGGTTCGACGCCAGCGTGCTGATCAACAAGGTCACGCTGGACGCGACCGACCCGATCTCGTTCCAGACCGACTTCAAGAAGTGCGCGGTCAAGATCACCAAGATCGCCTGAAGGAGGACACGCGATGACCTCGATGCGATTGTTCTTCCGCCGCGCGCTGCGCCTGGGCGCGGGCGCGCTGCTGCTGGCCGGCGCGGCCGCGATGGCGCAGACCGCCGTGCCGTCCAAGGGCCAGCCCTTCTACGATGCCGCCCGCGGGCCTACGCCGATCCCCGAGACCACCAAGCCGCCGCTGCTGGGCAACCAGGTCAACGACGACCTGCGCCGCACCCGCAACTACGCGATGCAGCCGCCGACGATCCCGCACCGGGTCGACGGCTACCAGGTCGACAAGAACTTCAACAAGTGCCTGGACTGCCACGCCCGCGCGAAGACCGCGGTGTCGCAGGCGGTGCCGGTGAGCGTCACCCACTACATGGACCGCGACGGCCACATGCTGGGCCAGGTGTCCACGCGGCGCTACTTCTGCCTGCAGTGCCACGTGCCGCAGGACGCCGCGCCGCTGGTGGTGCCCAACACCTTCGTCGACATCGACGCGCTGATCCAGCGCGAGGCCCGCAACCCGCCGACCCGCAAGGACGCCGCCCCGGCGCCCGCGGGCCGCAAGTGACGCCAGGGAGCACGCCATGCTGCAAGCCACCTTCCGGCTCCTGAAGCGCACCTGGTCCGTGCTGCGGCGGCCCAGCGTCCACTTCAGCCTCGGTTTCCTGACGCTGGGCGGCTTCATCGGCGGCATCGTGTTCTGGGGCGCGTTCAACACCGCGATGGAGATCACCAACACCGAGGCCTTCTGCACCGGCTGCCACGAGATGCGCGAGAACGTCTACGCCGAGCTCAAGAGCACCATCCACTACACCAACCGCTCCGGCGTGCGGGCGATCTGCTCGAACTGCCACGTCCCGCACGACTGGACCTACAAGATCGCGCGCAAGATGCAGGCCTCCAAGGAGGTGTGGGGCAAGATCTTCGGCACGATCAGCACGCCGGAGAAGTTCCAGGAGAAGCGCCTGGAACTGGCCAAGCACGAGTGGGCGCGGTTCAAGGCCAACGATTCGCTGGAGTGCCGCAACTGCCACAACTACGAGTCGATGGACTTCACGCGCCAGAGCGCGCGGGCGCAGGCGATGCACTCGACCTACCTGGCCAGCAAGGAGAAGACCTGCATCGACTGCCACAAGGGCATCGCGCACAAGCTGCCGCACATCCCGCCCGGCGAAGGCCCGTCGGACAGCCCGGGCCAGCAGGTGCCCAAGGCCGAC
>NZ_JAOCCU010000088.1 GCF_029840635.1 Mitsuaria sp. GD03876
CGAGCCGGTGTCCAAGCGCGTCGAGCTGGACCTGGACGCGCTGGCCGCGCAGGGGTTCCTGACGCCGAACGCGCCGCGCACGGTGATGGCGGACCAGTACCGCAACATCAAGCGCCCGCTGATCCGCAACGCGATGAACAAGGGCGCCTCGTCGCTCAAGCACGCCAACCTGATCATGGTGACGAGCGCGCTGCCGGGCGAAGGCAAGAGCTTCACCTCGCTGAACCTGGCGATGTCGATCGCCGCCGAGTTCGACAACACCGTGATGCTGGTGGACGCCGACGTCGCCCGCCCGTCGATGCTGCGCATGCTGGGCCTGCCGCCCGGCCCGGGCCTGCTGGACGTGCTGGAGAAGGAGGCCGACATGGCCAGCGTCCTGCTCAAGACCAACGTCGACAAGCTGACGCTGCTGCCCTCGGGCCGCCCGCACGCGCGCGCCACCGAGCTGCTGGCCTCCGACGCGATGAGCGCGCTGCTGGACGACATGGCCAAGCGCTATCCGGACCGGATCATCATCTTCGACAGCCCGCCGCTGCTGCTGACCACCGAGTCGCGGGTGCTGGCCACGCACATGGGCCAGATCGTCATCGTCGTGCAGGCCGAGCGCACGCCGCAGAGCGCGGTGCAGCAGTCGGTGGCCGCGATCGAGAGCTGCCCGCTCAAGATGGTGCTGCTCAACCAGGCCAGCAACAAGCGCAGCAGCGGCTACGGCTATGGCTACGGGTATGGCTACGGGTACGGCTACGGCTACGGCCAGGCCGACGGACAGGGCGACGCCCCGGTCGACGCGTCGGCCGAGGCCGGCCGGGACCGGGCCTGACGCGATGACGCGGCCCCCCGTCCACCGCCGCCGGCCGTTGTCCCTCGCGTGCGCCGCCGCGCTGGCGACGCTGGCGGTCCTGGCGCATGCCCCGGCGCGCGGCCAGGACAGCGGCGGGGACAGCGGCTCGCGCAAGGGCTGGACGATCGAGCCCAAGATCTCGGTCACCGAGACCTGGACCGACAACCTGCAGCTGGCGCCGGACGGCTTCCGCGACAAGGCGATCATCACCGCCGTCTCCCCCGGCATCTCGATCAGCAGCAACAGCGGCGCGGTGCGCGGCAACTTCGACTACACGCTGGACGGCCTGGTCTACACGAAGAGCGAGCGCTCGGCGCGGGTCCAGAACCAGCTCAACACCCGCATCCTGGCCGAGCTGGTGCCGCAGGCGCTGTTCGTCGACGTGCGCGGCAACGTCAGCCAGCAGTCGATCTCGGCCTTCGGCCAGCAGAGCACCAACAACCAGCTCGACAGCCCGAACCGCACCGAGGTGCGCTCGCTGCAGGTCTCGCCGTACTGGCGCGGCATCCTCGCCGGGCTGGCCACCTTCGAGCTGCGCGCCACCGGGCTGATCCGCAGCTCCAGCGACGGCGGCGGCGGCGCGGGCAGCTCCGCCAGCGGCGACAGCAAGCAGGGCACGCTGTCGCTGGGCCTGTCCGGTCCGCAGGGCCGGGTCTTCAACTGGGGCCTGAACGCGAGCACCCAGCGCATCCATTTCGACCAGACCGGCGTCGACAACCGGACCTCGTCGCTGCTGGGCTCGCTGTACTGGATCCCCGACGTCGACTGGACGCTGGGCGTCAACGCCGGGCGCGAGCGCAGCGACTACTTCGGCAGCGAGACCTCGACGATCTACGGCGTGACCGCGCGCTGGACGCCGACGCCGCGCACCCGCATCGACGGCGAGTGGCAGCACCACAGCTATGGCAACAGCCACAACCTGGCGCTGGAGCACCGCATGCAGCAGATCGCGCTGCGCGTGTCGAGCTCCCAGAGCGTGCAGACCAACGACGCGCCCACCGGCCAGGCCACCAACTACCAGCTGCTGGACCTGCAGTTCCAGGGCATCCAGCCCGACCCGGTCAAGCGCGACGCGCTGGTGCGGGCGGTGCTGGCGGCGATGGGCCTGAACGGCGACGCGCTGACCGGCAACGGCTTCATCTCCAACACCGCGATGCTGCAGCGGCGCACCGAGCTGTCCATCGGCTACACCGGCCCGCGCCTGGTCGCGACGCTGGGCGCCAACGACAGCCTGAGCCGCCGGCTGGGCGTCTCGCCCACCGGCAGCGGCGACCTGGCGCTGACCAACCGGCTGCGCCAGCGCGGCGCGTCGGTCAGCCTGGGCTACCGCTTCACGCCGCTGACCACCGGCAGCCTCAGCGTCACGCGCCAGCACACCGCCGGCGACGACGTGGGCTCCACCGACATGACTTCGTTGCTGGCCAGCGTGGCGATGCGCGTGGGCCCCCGCGCCGACGCCAGCTTCGGGCTGCGCCACACGAAGTTCGACGACAACGCCTTCGGCAACTCCGGCTATCGCGAGAACGCGGTCTACGCCTCGCTGTCGCAGCGCTTCTAACCGCATCACCGCCATGTACGAGGCCTTCTACGGGCTGGCCAGCAAGCCGTTCCAGCTCAGTCCCGATCCCAGCTTCTACTTCGGCAGCAAGCAGCACCGCCGCGCCAAGGCCTACCTGGACTACGGCGTCCTGCGCAGCGACGGCTTCATCGTCATCACCGGCGAGATCGGCGCCGGCAAGACGACGCTGGTGCGCGGGCTGCTGGACAGCCTGAACCGCAGCAACGTCGTCATCGGCAACGTCGTCACCACGCAGCTGGACGCCGAGGACACGCTGCGCCTGGTCGGCGCGGCCTTCGGCGTGCGGGTCAAGGACCTGCCCAAGAGCGAGCTGCTGATGGCGCTGGAGGCCTTCTTCGTCAGCGAGGCCAGCCGCGGCAAGCGCTGCCTGCTGATCGTCGACGAGGCGCAGAACCTGACCGCGCGCGCGGTCGAGGAACTGCGCATGCTGTCCAACTTCCAGTTCGGCAACCAGTCGCTGGTGCAGACCTTCCTGGTCGGCCAGCCCGAGTTCCGCGGCATCCTGCAGCGGCCCGAGATGGAGCAGTTCCGCCAGCGCATCGCCGCGAGCTGCCACATCGGTCCGCTGGACGAGGAAGACACCCAGCGCTACATCGAGCACCGGCTCAAGTGCGCCGGCGCCGACGGCAAGCCCAGCTTCGACGCCGACGCGTTCACCGCGCTGCACCGCGCCAGCCACGGCATCCCGCGCCGCATCAACACGCTGTGCGACCGGCTGCTGCTGCTGGGCTTCATGCACGAGAACCCGCACCTGAGCGCGGCCGACGTCGAGGAAGTGGTGCAGGACCTGGCGCGCGAATCCGCCTCGGCGCCCGCGCCGGCGGTGCACGGCGCGGAGATCAACGGCCACGCGGCCGGCAACCTCGCGGTCGACCTGGACCTGTCGCGGCTGCGCGCGCGGGTCGGGGAGGTGGGCGAGCTCGGCACGCTGGCGCAGGAACTGGCCGGGCTCAGCCTGGACGGGCAGGACGCGCGGCTGCAGCGCATCGAGGACAGCCTGACGCGGCTGGAACGGATCAACCAGCAGACGCTGGCGCTGCTGCAGAAACTGGTGGGAGCGGTGCGATGACCCCGACGACCTCGACGACTTCGGCGACCCCGGCGTCCGGCACCGCCCGGCCGCGGATCCGCAACGCGATGAGCATCGACGTGGAGGACTACTTCCAGGTCTCCGCCTTCGCGCCCTACATCGCCCGCGGCGACTGGGACCGGCGCGAATGCCGCGTCGAGCGCAACGTGATGCGCATCCTGGACCTGCTCGACGCGCGCGGCGTCAAGGCCACCTTCTTCACGCTGGGCTGGATCGCGCAGCGCTATCCGCAGCTGGTGCGCGAGATCGTCGCCCGCGGCCACGAACTGGCCAGCCACGGCTTCGGCCACGAGCGCGCCAGCGACCTGGACCGCGCGTCGTTCCTGAAGGACGTCGGCGACGCCAAGGCGCTGCTGGAGGACCTGGGCGGCGTGGCGGTGAAGGGCTACCGCGCGCCCAGCTTCTCGATCGGCAAGGACAACCTCTGGGCCTTCGACGTGCTGCTCGAATGCGGCTACCGCTACAGCTCCAGCGTCTACCCGATCCAGCACGACCACTACGGCATGCCCGATTCGCCGCGCTTCGCCTACGAGGTGCGTCCGGGCCTGGTCGAGGTGCCGGTGACCACGCTGCGATTCCGCGGCAAGAACTACCCGAGCAGCGGCGGCGGCTGGTTCCGGCTGCTGCCCTACGGCGTGACGCGCTGGATGATCGAGCGCTTCAACCGCATCGAGGGCCGCAGCGCGGTCTTCTACTTCCACCCGTGGGAGATCGATCCGGCGCAGCCGCGCATTCCCGGCATCGATGCCAAGACGCGCTTCCGGCACTACGTGAACATCGGCCGCACCGAGTCGCGCATCGAGCAGCTGCTCGGCGACTTCGCGTGGGCGCGGATGGACGAGCTCTTCCTGGCGCCCGAGGGCGCGCGGCTGGCGGCATGAGCCCGACGCCCCGATCGGCGGTCCAGGTCAAGCGGCTCGGACTGAAGGACGCGGACAGCGCGCGGCGCTGGGACGCGTTCGTGCAGGCCTGCCCGTCGGCGACCTTCTTCCACCTGGCCGCCTGGCAGCGGATCATCCGCAAGCAGTTCGGCCACGAGGGCTACTTCCTCTACGCCGAGCGCGACGGCGCGATCGAGGGCGTGCTGCCGCTGGCGGAGAACAAGAGCCGGCTGTTCGGCCATGCGCTGGTGGGCCTGCCGTTCGCGGTCTACGGCGGCGTGGCCGCGGTCTCGGACGAGGCCGCGCGCGCGCTGGAGGACGAGGCGCAGGCGCTGGCGCGCCGGCTCGGCGTCGAGCACCTGGAGCTGCGCAACGTCGAGCGCCGCCACCTCGACTGGCCGCACCAGGACCTGTACGTCACCTTCCGCAAGGAGATCCTCGAGGACGAGGAGGCCAACATGCTGGCGATCCCGCGCAAGCAGCGCGCGATGGTCCGCAAGGGCATCAAGAACAACCTGAAGGCGGAGATCGACCGCGACGCCGGCCGCTTCTTCGCGCTGTACGCCGACAACGTCCACCGCCACGGCACGCCGGCGATGCCGCGGCGCTACTTCCAGGCGCTGCTGGACGAGTTCGGCGACGCGGCCGAGGTGCTGGTCGTCAGCTCCGAGCAGGGCGAGCCGCTGTCGGGCGTGCTGAGCTTCTACTTCCGCGACGAGGTGCTGCCGTACTACGCCGGCGACGCGGTCGCCGCGCGCGACCTGGCCGCCAACGACTTCAAGTACTGGGAGCTGATGCGCCGCGCCTGCGGCCGCGGGCTCAAGGTCTTCGACTACGGCCGCTCCAAGCAGGGCACCGGCAGCTACTCGTTCAAGAAGAACTGGGGCTTCGAGCCGACGCCGCTGAACTACGAGTACTGCCTCTACAAGCGCGAGGCGGTGCCGCAGAACAACCCGAGCAACGCCAAGTACCAGCTGATGATCAAGGCCTGGCGCCGGCTGCCGATCTCGGTGGCGAACTGGCTGGGCCCGCACATCGTGCGCAGCCTGGGCTGAGGACGCGCGCATGGCCAACATCCTGTACCTGGTCCACCGGCTGCCGTACCCGCCCAACAAGGGTGACAAGCTGCGTTCGTACCACCTGCTCAAGCACCTGGCCGCGCACCACAAGGTCTGGCTGGGCACCTTCGTCGACGACGCCGAGGACTGGGCCCACCTGCCCGCGCTGCGCGCGCAGTGCGCCGAGCTCTTCGCCGCCGACCTCAACCCGCTGCTGGCCCGCGTGGCCAGCCTGCGCGGCCTGGCCACCGGCGAGGCGCTGAGCCTGCCGTACTACCGCCAGCGCGCGATGCGCGACTGGATCGCGAAGATCGCGCGCGAGCAGCGCTTCGACGCGATCATGGTGTTCTCGTCGACGATGGCGCAGTACGCCGAGCAGCTGCGCGCCGTCGCTGGCCCGGTGCCGATGCTGATCGACTTCGTCGACGTCGACTCCGCCAAGTGGACCGACTACGCCAAGGCGCACCGCTGGCCGATGTCCTGGCTGTACCGCCGCGAGGGCCGCGAGCTGCTGGCCTACGAGCGGCGCGTCGCGGAGCAGGCGCGCTGCTCGTTCTTCGTGACCGAGGGCGAGAAGGCGCTGTTCCAGCAGCTGTCCGCCAGCGGCGCGCCGGTCGAGGCGCTGGGCAACGGCGTGGACAGCGGCTACTTCGCCCCGCTGCCGCAGCAGGCCAATCCGTTCGACGCCGACGAGCTGCCGCTGGTCTTCACCGGCGCGATGGACTACTGGCCCAACGTGGACGCGGTGCAGTGGTTCGCCGCCGAGGTGCTGCCGCAGCTGCGCCAGCGCTGGCCGACGCTGCGCTTCACCATCGTGGGCCGGGCGCCGACGCCGTCGGTGCTGGCGCTGGCCGGCGACGCGGTGCGCGTCACCGGCACCGTGCCCGACGTGCGGCCCTACCTGCAGCACGCGGCCGCGGTGGTCGCGCCGCTGCGGCTGGCGCGCGGCGTGCAGAACAAGATCCTGGAGGCGATGGCCGTCGGCCGCCCGGTGGTGGCGGCGCGCTCCTGCGTCGAGGCGCTGGGCGCGGACGGCGTGCTGGCCGGCCAGGACCTGCTCTCGGCCGACAGCGCCGCCGACTACCTGGAACTGGTCCACGCGCTGCTGAGCGCGCCGGCCCGCGCGCAGGCGATCGGCCAGCAGGCGCGCGAGCGCGTGCTGCGCCAGTTCAGCTGGCAGGCCCACCTGTCCAAGCTGGATGGCTACCTGCCGCAAACCGGACCGAGGGAGCAGGCGGCATGAGCGCAGCGCAGGGCCGTCCCAAGCAAGCTCGCGTCCCCTCGGGGGACCGGCCGCGGCGGGCCGCGGACGAGGGGTCCCTATGAGCGCGACGACGCCGTCGGCCCTGCGCGAGGGCGGGATTCCCCAGGCCTGGCGCCGCCCGCTGGCCGTGCTGCTGCTGCTGATGCTGGCGGTGCTGCTGCTGTACCGTCAGACGGCGCTGGGCATGGTCACGATCTGGTGGCGCTCCGGCACCTTCACCCATGCCTTCCTGGTGCCGCCGATCGTGCTGTGGCTGGCCTGGCGCCGGCGCGCGATGGTCGCGCCGCTGGCGCCGCGGCCGGTGCCGTGGCTGGCGCTGCCCATCCTGGCGCTGGGCGCGGCCTGGCTGTTCGCCGACTTCGCCGCGATCAACGCGGTCACGCAGCTGGCGCTGGTGGCGATGCTGGTGCTGCTGGTGCCGGCGGTGCTGGGCTGGCGCGTCGCGCGCGAGATGGCCTTCCCGCTGGGCTTCCTGTTCTTCTGCGTGCCGGTGGGCGAGTTCCTGCTCCCGCAGCTGATGGACTGGACCGCGAGGTTCACCGTCGTCGCGCTGCGCCTGAGCGGCCTGCCGGTCTACCAGGAAGGCCTGCAATTCATCATCCCCAGCGGCCAGTGGTCGGTGGTGGAGGCCTGCTCCGGCGTGCGCTACCTGATCGCCTCGGCGATGGTGGGCACGCTCTACGCCTACCTGAGCTACCACGCGACGCGCCGCCGGCTCGCCTTCATCGCCTTCGCGCTGGCGTTGCCGCTGGTGGCGAACTGGGCGCGCGCCTACCTGATCGTGATGATCGGCCACCTGTCGGGCAACACGCTGGCCGTGGGTGTGGACCACCTGATCTACGGCTGGCTGTTCTTCGGCGTGGTGATGCTGGCGATGTTCCTGATCGGCGCGCGCTGGGCGCAGCCGGAACTGCCGCTGGTCCCGCCGGCGCGCGAGGCCGCCGCCGCCACCGGCGGCTGGGCCGCGACCGC
>NZ_JAOCCU010000089.1 GCF_029840635.1 Mitsuaria sp. GD03876
TCACCGGCACCCTGACCGAGGTGCTGTTCGAGGAAGGCGACCGCGTCGTCAAGGGCCAGGTGCTGGCCCGGCTCGAGGACAACGCCCTGCGGGCCGCGCTCGAGGCGGCGCGGGCCAACGTCAAGAGCGCGCAGGCCAATGTCGAGGCGACGCGGGCGCAGTGGCTGCAGGCGCAGTCCGACCTGAAGCGCCAGGACGAGCTGGCCGCCAGCGGCATGTCGACGAAGCAGGCGGCCGAGCAGGCCCGCACCGCGGTGCTGGCCTTCGCGGCGCAGCTGGAGGCGCGCCGCCGCGAGGCCGATGCCGCCGCCGCGCAGGCCGCGCAGACGCAGGTCAACTTCGACTACACGATCGTCAAGGCGCCGTTCTCCGGCGTCATCACCGCCAAGGCGGCGCAGGTGGGCGAGATCGTCTCGCCGCTGTCGGCCGGCGGCGGCTTCACGCGGACCGGCGTCGGCACCATCGTCGACATGGAATCGCTGGAAGTGGATGTCGACGTCAACGAGGCCTACATCGGCCAGGTCAAGGCGGACATGCCGGCCGAGGCGGTGCTGGACGCCTACCCCGACTGGAAGATCCCCGCCCACGTGATCGCGGTCGTGCCCTCGGCCGACCGCGGCAAGGCCACGGTCAAGGTGCGGGTCGCGCTGGAGAAGAAGGACCAGCGCGTCGTGCCCGACATGGGCGTGCGGGTCTCCTTCCTGGCCGCCAAGGCCGACGCGCAGGCCGCGCCGCCGCCCGGCGTGCTGGTGCCCCGGTCGGCCGTCGCGACGCGCGACGGCGCGGAGGTGGTGTTCGTCGTCGTCGGCCAGAACGCCGCGGCGCGCAAGGTGAAGCAGGGAACGCCGGTGGGCGACCAGGCGGTGGTGCTGGACGGGATCAAGCCCGGCGAGCCCGTCGTCGTGAACCCACCGGAGCAGTTGCGGGACGGCGGCGAGATCCATCTGACCGCCAAGTGAATGAACCGTTGATGCGAGGAGTCACCGTGAGCAAGTTGATCGAGATCCGTGACCTGTCCAAGGTCTACACCCGAGGCAAGCAGAAGGTCGAGGTGCTGCACCACATCGACCTGGACGTGGCGCAAGGCGAGTTCCTGGCGCTGATGGGCCCGTCGGGCTCCGGCAAGACGACGCTGCTGAACCTGATCGGCGGGCTGGACCAGCCCAGCGGCGGCGCCATCGCCATCGGCGGCCAGCGCATCGACCAGCTCAGCGCCTCGGCGCTGTCGAAGTGGCGCGCGGCCAAGGTGGGCTTCGTCTTCCAGTTCTACAACCTGATGCCCACGCTCTCCGCGCTGCGCAACGTGGAGCTGCCGCTGCTGCTGACCAAGCTGTCGGCGGCCGAGCGCCGCAAGCGCGCCTCGATCGCGCTGCAGCTGGTGGGCCTGTCGGACCGCGCCAGCCACAAGCCGACGGAACTCTCCGGCGGCCAGCAGCAGCGCGTGTCGATCGCCCGGGCGATCGTCTCCGACCCGACGCTGCTGGTCTGCGACGAACCCACCGGCGACCTGGACCGCCAGTCCGCCGAGGACGTGCTGGCGCTGCTGCAGGCGCTCAACCGCGACCATGGCAAGACCATCGTGATGGTCACCCACGATCCGAAGGCCGCCGAGCGCGCCCGCATGACCCTGCACCTGGACAAGGGCACGCTGGTCGAGCAGTCGGTGTCGGCGGCGGCCTGAGGCCGCGGCCCCAAAGAGAGGCAGGCCATGAAATACCTTCATCTGATCTGGGCGGCGCTGTTCCGGCGCAAGCTCAGGACCTTCCTGACGCTGGTGTCGATCATCACGGCGTTCCTGCTGTTCGGGCTGCTCGACGCGGTGCGGACGTCCTTCGACCAGGCCGGCCAGTCGGCCAACGGCGCGTCGCGGCTGCAGACCGGCTCGCGGCTGTCCTTCATCCAGACCCTGCCGATGGCGCTGACGCAGCGCATCCAGGCGGTCGACGGCGTCAAGCTGGTGACCCATGCGAACTGGTTCGGCGGCGCCTACCAGGACCCGCACAACCAGGTCTTCAGCTTCGCGGTCGCGCCGAACTACCTGGACATGTATCCCGAGATGGTGGTCACCGACCAGGCCCGGCAGGCCTTCGCCTCGACCCGCATCGGGGCGCTGGTGGGCGAGGGCCTGGCCAAGCGCTTCAACTGGAAGGTCGGGGACAAGATCCCGCTGCAGTCGACGATCTTCCCGGACCGCAACGGCAGCAAGAACTGGCAGTTCGAGATCGTCGGCCTGATCCATGCCGCGGACAAGAAGTCCGGCGGCTGGTACGACCAGATGTTCCTGCTGAACTGGAAGTACTTCGACGACACGACGCCCTACAACCAGGGCGCGGTGGGCTGGTACGTGACGCGGGTGGCCGACGCGAACCAGGCGGACCGCGTGGCCAAGGCGATCGACGCGATCTCGGCCAACTCCGACCATGAGACCCGCACGCAGACCGAGCAGGCGGCGATGGCCTCGTGGATGAAGCAGGTGGCGGACATCGGGCTGATCGTCAGCTCGATCATGGGCGCGGTGTTCTTCACGCTGCTGCTGCTGTCGGGCAACACGATGATGCAGGCGGTGCGCGAGCGCACCAGCGAGATCGCGGTGCTCAAGACGATCGGCTTCTCGGGGCACAGCGTGCTGGCGATGGTGCTGGCGGAGTCGGTGCTGCTGTTGCTGATCGGCGGCGTGATCGGGCTGGGGCTGGCCAGCGTGCTGGGGCCGGTCATCAGCGCGGGCAGCGGCGGTTCGCTGAACCTGCCGGCGGCCGGGCTGAACAGCTGGGCGATGGGCGTGGGCTTCATGGTGCTGTTCGGCGTCATCGTCGGCGCGCTGCCGGCCTTGAACGCGATGCGCCTGAACATCACCGACGCGCTGGCCGGGAGGGCCTGACCATGAAGTTCCTGAAACGACTGGGATTGGTGCTGCTGCTGGTGATCGTGCTGGCGGCGTGGGTGATGCTGCCGTGGTTCGGCGCGCTGGGACTGGCGGTGCTGCTGGCGCTGTGGATGTTCCTGTCGCGGCGCGGGGCGCAGGCGCGGTCGGTGACCAGCGTCGGCGTCAGCACGCTGCCGCAGCGGCTGGGATCGTCGGCGGTGATCGTGGTGGGCATCGCGGGCGTCGTCGGCGTGCTGGTGGCGCTGCTGGCGATGGCCGAGGGGTATGCCGAGACGCTGCGCAAGTCCGGCAGCGAGGACAGCGCGATCGTGCTGCGCGGCGCGTCGGCGGCGGAGGTGGCCTCGGTGCTGAGCCGCGACGACATCACGCAGATCGCGCAGGCGCCGGGCGTGGCCAAGTCCGCCAAGGGCGAGCCGCTGGTGTCGGCCGAGACGGTGGTCGCGGCCAACCTGCCGGTCAAGGGCACGACGACCGACGAGGAGGGCAGCGTGCAGGTGCGCGGCGTCGGCGACGAGGCCTTCGCGGTGCGGCCGCAGGTGAAGATCGTCGCCGGGCGGAAGTTCCAGCCCGGGCTCAAGGAGATGATCGTCGGCCAGGGCGCGGCGCGGCAGTTCGAGGGCCTGGAGCCCGGCAAGCAGATCCGGCTGGGCAGCCAGATCTGGACGGTGACCGGGATCTTCGCCTCGGGCGACTCGATGGAGTCGGAGCTGTGGGCGGATGCGCCGGTGGTGGCGGAGACCTACCGGCGAGGCGCGAGCCGCAACTCGGTGACGGTGAAGCTGACCGGCGCGGACGCGTTCAAGGGCTTCAAGGCGGCGCTGGACGGCAATCCGCAGCTCAAGGTCGACGCGACGACGACGCTGGCGTTCTTCGCCAAGCAGTCGGAGCAGATGACCAAGATCCTGCGGGTGATCGGCATCGTCGTCGGGACGATCATGGCGATCGGCGCGGTGTTCGGGGCGCTGAACACGATGTTCGCGGCGGTCGCGACGCGGGCCCGCGAGATCGCCACGCTGCGCGCGATCGGTTTCCCGGGGCTGCCGGTGGTGGTCGCGGTGATGCTGGAGACGATGCTGCTGGCCGCGATCGGCGGCGTCATCGGCGGGGCGATCGCCTTCCTGCTGTTCAACGGGCATGCGGCGTCGACGATGGCCGCGGGGTCGGTGGGCAAGCTGAGCTTCGAGCTGCGGGTGTCGGGGCAGCTGCTGTGGGAAGGCCTCAAGTGGGCCCTGGCCATCGGCTTCATCGGCGGCCTGTTCCCGGCGGTGCGGGCAGCCAGCGTGCCGGTCACGACGGCGCTGCGCGAGCTTTGAAATCAAAGGCCGGCCGGTGCTGGGAAGCATCGGCCGGCTTTCAGGGGCGCCATCAGCCCGTTCGAGCGATTGGCATGGTCTCCATCTCTCGTCGCAGTTCGTGGGCGTCGGACAGGGCCACAAAGGCTTCATGTCGCGAGAACGGTCGCTCGTCGATGTAGTCGGCCGAGTTCCGACGCTTGCGCAGAGTCCCAAGGCGCTTTGCGAAGTCCTTGTATCCAGAAGCGGCGAAGTGCTGCTGCGTGCGCGCGTGCGCATCAGCGCCGCGGGACTGCACGTTCGCCACTTTCCTCGCGAGTAGGAACACGGCGTAGTACGCGCGGGAGGCGGCCGTTCGAAGGCTTGCTTCGTCCTTGCGCAGGACAAGTTCCCCGGCGAGGGTGAGCAGGCCATCAGGGAGTTTGGGCGTCATGCTCGACCTCCTCGTCGCGCACCGGAGGAAACGATCCCGCTTCATCCTCGACGGAGATCAACCCGGCGAGGGCGGCCAGCGCAGGATGTGCCTTCTCGAGCTCCCACAGTCGATACAACTCCGCCGCCACCAGCCGTCCGTTGGCGCGAGGGCAGCCGTACATGGAGATGCGAAGCTGGTAGGTTCCCGCGTCCGGGTCCATGTCGACCTGGGCCGTGATCGTCTTGTCGACCGCGCACTGTTCCACCAGGGAGAGCAGTTGATCGACATCCGGCGGATAGACCTGCGGATGTTGCTTGAGGAACCATCCAATGATCTCGTGGAAGGTCCGCGTGCCCTTGCTTGCCTCGAGGTTGAAGGGCCATTCATTCGGATTGCAGGGATAACACGCGCTCGGCCATTTCGACCAGTCCGCGTCATAGACCCAGCATCCCTCCGGGATCCTGTTCGTCGAGGCCACGCGCGCAGTCGCAGGCCGTTCTTCGATCGTCAGCATGTCCACCTTCCTTTCGCGGTGCGGTCCTGCACGGCTTGATTGAGAAGGTGGTGATTCTCGAAATGCGTCGACCCTGCGTCATGACTCGCACAAGTCGAAAACGGGGGGAGAACAAGCAAGGAAGTGGGCACCCGCGCGAGGGCACCCCGAGGGGCGTGGTCAGCTGAACGCGGCCAGCATCCGCTCCAGCGCGACCATGAACGGCTGATGCATCAGCGGCAGCGTCGCCACCATGCCGACCAGGCCGATGCTGACCGTCAGCGGGAAACCCACCGAGAACACGTTCAGTTGCGGCGCCACCCGCGAGATGATGCCCAGCACCAGGTTCACGAACATCAGCATCGTGATCAGCGGCAGCGCGATCCACAGCCCCATGCGGAACACCTCCGCGCCCCAGACCTGCGGCTGCGCCACGCGCAGGAAACGGAACGGCTCCTCGCCGACCGGGAAGGCCTGGAAGCTCTCCACCAGCGAGTTGATCAGCATCAGGTGCCCGTTGATCGCCACGAACAGGAACGCCACCATCGACCCGAGGAAGCGCGACGACGACGTCCCCTGCGACCCGGTCGACGGATCGAAGAAGCCCGCGAAGTTCAGCCCCATCTGCAGCCCGATCAGCTCGCCGGCGAACTCCAGCGCCGCGAACACCAGCCGCACCGCGAAGCCCATCGCCAGCCCGATCAGCAGCTGCTGCGCCGTCACCGTCAGGATCTGCGGCAGCGAGTCCAGCGGGATCACCGGCATCGCCGGCAGCGACGGCTGCGCCGCCACCGCGATGAACAGCGCCAGCCCGATCCGCACCCGCGTCGGCACCTGGCGCTGGCTGAACACCGGCATGCCGGCGAACAGCGCCAGCGTGCGCAGGAACGGCCACAGGATCGGATTGATCCAGGCCAGCAACTGCGCTTCGCTGAGGGAGATCATCGCGGCGAGGGGAAGGGGAACGGGAAGGCGGCGGGCGCGGCCGGGCGCTCAGCCCAGCGCCTGCGGGATGCTCTGCAGCGTGCGCTGGATGTACTCGACCAGCGTCGTGATCATCCAGGGGCCGGCGATCGCCAGCACCAGCACCGCCGCGACGATCTTGGGCACGAACGACAGCGTCGACTCGTTGATCTGCGTCGCCGCCTGGAACACCGACACCAGCACCCCGACCGCCAGCACCGTCAGCAGCAGCGGCGCGGCCACCAGCAGCAGCACGTACAGGCCCTGCTGGCCGATCGTGAAGACCTGTTGCGCATCCATCGTCTTGTCCTTTCGTGCGAGGCCGCTACTGCGCGAACGACGCCGCCAGCGAGCCCAGCAACAGGTTCCAGCCGTCCGCCAGCACGAACAGCATCAGCTTGAAGGGCAGCGACACCAGCACCGGCGACAGCATCATCATCCCCAGGCTCATCAGCACGCTGGAGACGATCATGTCGATCACCAGGAAGGGGATGAAGATCAGGAACGCGATCTGGAACGCCGACTTCAGCTCGCTGGTCACGAAGGCCGGCACCAGCACGCGGAAGGGCACGCTTTCCGGCGCGACGTTGGGCTCGAGCTTGGCCAGCTTGGCGAACAGCGCGACGTCCGACTGGCGCGTCTGCTTCAGCATGAAGGCGCGCATCGGCACCTGGGCGCGGTCCAGCGCCACGTCGAAGCCGATCTGGCCGCTCTGGTAGGGCTGCCAGGCCTCGGCGTAGACGCGGTCCAGCGTCGGGCTCATCACGAAGAAGGTCAGGAACAGCGACAGGCCGACGATCACCTGGTTGGGCGGCGCGGCCTGCGTGCCCAGCGCCTGGCGCAGCAGCGACAACACGATCACGATCCGGGTGAAGCCCGTCATCATCAGCAGCACCGCGGGCAGGAACCCGAGCGCGGTGAAGAACAGCAGCGTCTGGATCGGCACCGAGTAGTTGGTGCCGCCGGCGCCCTGGCCGATGA
>NZ_JAOCCU010000009.1 GCF_029840635.1 Mitsuaria sp. GD03876
GCCGGCCTCCGCCGCATCCGCGCCGCTCGGCAACGGGCGTTCGACGCTGAACCTGGCGCTGCCCAAGGGCGCCGCCACCGGACCGGGCGATCCGCGCTTCCAGATGGCCGACCAGGTCCGCAACGATCCACGCTCCCACAGCGAGCGGCGCACCGTCGAATCCGCGATCGCCGACGCCGCCGGCACCCTGCCGGTCGTGACCAGCGAGTCGACCAGCGGATCCGGCTCGAAGGTGGTCCGCCAGGGCCGCAAGTGCATGCGGGTCTACGAGAACCGGATCGCCGCGCTCAATCCGACCGACGACCGGCTCAAGGACGCGCCGATGATGGTGGGCGGCTGTTTCGGCAAGTAGCTCGTCACAGGCCGGAAGCCGGAAGCCGGAAGCCGGAAGCCGCGAGCCGCGACGGTCGAGCCGGTGGTGGCCTCGCGCCGTCGGCCCGTCCCGTCCCGTCAGAGGCCGAGCCGGGAAGCCGGCGCGTCGCGCCAGCGGGCCGCGTCGCGCGACGGCGGCGTGCCGTAGAGCCGGCTGTACTCGCGGCTGAACTGCGACGGGCTCTCGTAGCCGACCGCGTGGCCGGCGCGCGCGACCTCCAGGCCCTCGGCCACCAGCAGCCGGCGCGCTTCCTGCAGCCGCAGCTGCTTCTGGTACTGCAGCGGGCTCATCGAAGTCAGCGCGCGGAAGTGGTGGTGCAGCGACGAGGCGCTCATGTGCGCCTCCTTCGCCAGCGCCTCGATGCGCAGCGGCTGCGCGTAGTGCGCCTTGAGCCAGCGGATCGCCCGATGCACGCGCTGCGTCTGGCTGTCGGCGCGGGCGACCTGCGCCAGGCGCTCGCCCTGCTCGGAGCGCAGCACGCGGTAGACCAGCTCGCGCATCGCCATCGGCGCCAGCGCGGCATGGTCTTCCGGATGGTCCAGCAGCCGCATCAGCCGCACCGCCGCGTCCAGCATGTCCGGTGTCACGTCGCTGACGAACAGGCCGCGACCCGGTTCGTCGGCGCCCTTGTCGCCCTTGTCGCCCTTGTCGCCGCCTTGACCAACGCCGGCGCTGCCGTCGCTGGCACTGGCACTGGCACTGGCGCCGTTGCCGTTGCCGTTGCCGCCGTTCCCGCTCCGGGGCGTTCCCCGCGGCGGCGGGCCGGATTGCGCCACCAGCTCGGCGACCTCCTCGGGGTCGAAGTCCAGCCTCAGGCACAGGTAGGGCCGCTCGGGCGACGCGTCGGTCACCCGGGCGCTGACCGGCAGGTCGGTCGTGAACACCATGAAGCGCGCCGCGTCGTACACGTAGCGCTCTTCCCCGAGGCGCACTTCCTTCGCCCCCTGCGCGATCACGCACAGCGACGCCGGCTGCACCGCGTGCGCCATCTCGCCGCCGGGCGCGTCCAGCCGGATCGCCAGCACCCGGGGCAGCGCGGTGGCCCAGAGGCCCTCGCGCGGGGCGTGGCGCCGCAGCAGGTCCGCCAGCGTGGCGGTGGCGGAGGCGGCCGTCGGCGCGACCGCCGCCGGTGTGGCCACGGTGGCCTGCATGGTCGGGGTCGTGACCTGCGTTGACGTCGAATCGCTCATGCGCTCACCCTCACCCGGCGCGCATGAGCTGCTCGATGTCGGCTCGCGGCGGCGTGCCGAAGAGCCGGCGGTACTCGCGGCTGAACTGCGAGGCGCTCTCGTAGCCGACCTGGTGCGCGGCCGCCGCGGCGTCCAGCCCGCTGCCCAGCATCAGCCGGCGCGCGTGCTGCAGCCGCAGCTGCTTCTGGTACTGCATCGGCGACATGCTGGTCAGCTGCTTGAAGCGCTGGTGCAGCGTGGACGCGCTCATGTGCGCGACCTCGGCCAGCTCGTCGATGCTGATCGGCTCGTGGAAGCGGCGGTTGAGCTCGTCGATCGCGCGGGCGAGGCGGCGCGTCGCGCTGTCCTGCTGCGCCAGCGCGCGCAGCCGCGGCCCCAGCGGCCCGGTCAGCACGCGGTAGAAGATCTCGCGCTGCAGCAGCGGCGCCAGCACGCGCTGGTCCTGCGGGTTGTCCAGCAGCTGCATCAGCCGCAGCGCCGCGCCGAGCAGCGCCTCGGATACCGGCGCCACGTTCAGCCCCGCGTGCGCGGGCGCCGGCGCGTCGCCGCAGGCCGGCCCGACCTCCAGCATCAGCTCGGCCAGCGTCGCGGTGTCGCAGTCGATGCGCACGCACAGGTAGGGCTTGTCGGGCGTGGCCTCGATCACGCCACCCTTGGGCAGCATCGGCATCGACACGAGCAGGAAATGCAGCGGGTCGTAGTACAGCGTCTGCGTGCCCAGCTCCACCTTCTTGCGCCCCTGCAGCACGATGGCCAGGCCCGGCTCGTACAGCGCGGGCGCGGTCTTGGGCGTGCTGCAGCTGGCCTTGATCAGCTGGAGGCAGGGGATGGCGGTGACGCGCGAGCCGTCGCCGTCGACGTGGCGCAGGGTCAGGTCCACCATCTGCGCGCGCAGGGCCTGCAGCGCGCCGGGGAACCCGTCGGCCTGGGAAATCGGGATGGGAGCGACCATGCGGCGGATTGTGCAAGTGCCTCGCGCGCGCCGCCAGCGCCTGCCCGCGCGTGGCGCCGGGTTCCGGACGATTGGGCAAGGACGGGCGAGGTTTGCGCTGGTTGGACCGGGGGGCGGATTCCTAAGCTGACGGACATCGCGGCGTTCATGCCGAAGGCCGCGTCCACCTCGCTTCAAGGAGTAGCGCCATGACCATCATGTCCAGGGAACCGCTCAACAACCTGCCGCAGCTGCCGCGCCGCCGCCTGGGCGCGCACGGGCCGGAGGTCTCCGCGCTCGGGCTCGGCTGCATGGGGATGTCCGACTTCTACGGCCCCGCCGACGAGGCCACGTCGATGGCCGTCCTGCACCGCGCGCTGGACCTCGGGATGAACTTCCTCGACACGTCCGACATCTACGGCAACGGCGCCAACGAGCGCCTGCTGTCGGGCCTGCTGGCCAACCGCCGCCGCGAGGTCGTGCTGGCCACGAAGTTCGGCATCGTCCGCAACGCGCAAGGCCTGTCCGCCGGCGTCGACGGCCGCCCGGCCCATGTCCACGCGTCCTGCGACGCCAGCCTGCGCCGGCTCGGCGTCAACCACATCGACCTGTACTACCTGCACCGCGTCGACAGGTCGGTGCCGATCGAGGAGACGGTCGGCGCGATGGCCGAGCTGGTGCGCGCGGGCAAGGTGCGCCACCTCGGCCTGTCCGAGGCCTCGGCCGAGACGATCCGCCGCGCCCACAAGGTGCATCCGATCGCGGCGGTGCAGTCGGAGTACTCGCTGTGGACCCGCGACGTCGAGGCCGAGGTGCTGCCGACCTGCCGCGAGCTGGGCATCGCGCTGGTGCCGTACAGCCCGCTGGGCCGCGGCTTCCTGACCGGCGCGATCCGCAGCGCCGGCCAGTTGGCGGCCGACGACTGGCGGCGCGTCAACCCGCGCTTCCAGGACGGCCACCTGGCGCAGAACCTGGCGCTGGCCGACGCGATCGTCGCCCTGGCGCGCGACCACGGCCTGGCGCCGGCCCAGCTCGCGCTGGCCTGGCTGCTGGACCGCGGTCCGGACGTGGTGCCGATCCCGGGCACGCGCTCGACCGCGCGGCTGGAGGAGAACGCGATGGCCGCGCGGATCCGCCTCAACGACGTGCTGCGCGAGGAACTGCGCGACCTGCTGGAAGCGCATCCGGTCGCCGGGGAGCGTTATCCGGAGGTGTCGATGGCGCTCGTCAACGCCTGATCGGCGCCTGATCGACGAGGACTCCGGCGTCGCGTCCCGGCGCGGCGAGCAGCAGCCCGGCCGGCCCCGCCCGCCGGGCTTTCTTCATGCCCTCAGGCAGTGAGGCCGAGGAAGGCCGCCATGTCGGCGTAGGCCTCGTCGAGGGCCGCCCGGAAGGCGGCGTCGCGCGGCCGCTTGTCGATGAAGCCGAGCTCGGGCACGAGCGTTCCGCCCTCGACTCGCAGGTTGGCCCAGCCGATGACGCGCTCGCCCCAGAGCATCGGCAGCGCGTAATGGCCCATCGTGCGCTTGGCCGCCGGCGTGTAGGCCTCGAAGCGGTAGGCCCAGCCCCACAGCCGCTCGAAGCGGCGGCGGTCCCAGACCAGCGGATCGAACGGCGCGAGGAAGCGCAGCCGGTCCGGCTCGACGCGGTGGGCGCGCGAGGCCGGGTTCTCGTCGGCGGGCCAGTACCAGACCTCGCCGTCGACCTTCGCATGCGCCCAGCGCGTCTTCGCGTGCTTGAGCACCGCGCGGGCCTCGGCCTTCAGGTGCGGCGCGCCGTAGCCCAGCAGCGTCGTCAGGTAGCCCAGGCTGGGCGAGGGCAGCGGCGCGTACAGCGCCACGATCATGTCCAGCAGCGCGGCCGCGCGCGCGTGGCGGGCCTCGGGGCTGTCGTCCTGCGGCGCGTGGTCGATCGCCTCGTAGACCCGCGTGCCCGAGTCGCGCCGCGCCACGCGCAGCAGGCCGCGGTAGTGCATGCCGTCCAGCAGGTGGGTGCTGGCGTTGAGCTCGCCGCCCCAGTAGCCCTCGACGCGGCCGTGGGTGAAGGCCTTCAGCACGTCCTGCGGATGGGTGCGGCCGCGCGCGCGGACGAATTCGAGCACCTCGGCCGCGCGGGCATGCATCGCGTCGTCCCAGGCGCGACGCGCCACCCGCGGGTGCAGCAGCGCCAGCGTCTCGCGCGCCAGGAAGCCGTAGTTGACGAGGCAGTCCTCCTCGACCGCCAGCCGCGCGTAGCGCGACTCGAGCTGCCCGGCGCGGTAGTCCTTGACCCGGTGCATCAGGATCAGGTCCTGCGCCCGCGCCGGCGCGCGGATCGGGTCGGCCTGCACGAAGCCCAGGCGCTGGATCGCGCGCAGCAGCGTGGTTGGCTTGAAGAAGGTGCGGGCGATGGCATGACGCCGCAGCGCGTCGTGGTCGATCACGGGCATGAGGAAGGGCGAGGGTCGAAAGGCGGAAACGGTAACGCCGATCCGTCCTGGACGTGTCAGCAGGGCGGGGCGTGTAGCGGGTTGGAGCGGGTTGGAGCGGGTTGGAGCGAGCAGGGCGAGGCGGGCACGCTGGCCCGCCATCCGGCTCACAACGGCGCGAAGCCGCTGGGCGCCTGCTCGACGGTGTCCATCTGCATCTCGAAGCTGAAGAAGCGGTTGCGGCCGCGGGACTTGGCCGTGTAGAGCGCGTCGTCGGAGCGCCGCAGCAGGCCCTCGACCGAGGTGTCGGCATCGGGCACGCAGGTGGTGATGCCGCCGGAGAGGGTGACGTAGGACTCGACCGAGTCGGGGTGCAGCATGTTGCAGTTGCGCAGCGTGCGCATCACCGCCCGGGCGAAGGTCATCGCGCCGGAGCGCGGCGTGCCCGGCAGGATCAGCGCGAACTCCTCGCCGCCGTAGCGCGCGGCGCAGTCGCGCGGGCGCCGGCAGGTCTGCTGCAGCAGCAGTGCCACGCGCTGCAGGCAGGCGTCGCCGGCGAGGTGGCCGTAGCTGTCGTTGTAGCGCTTGAAGTGGTCGATGTCGCACAGCACCAGCGTCAGCGGCTGCTGGTCGCGCCGGGCGCAGGCGATCTCCTGGCCGAGCCGGGCGTCGAAGGCACGGCGGTTCATCAGCCGCGTCAGCGGGTCCTCGCCGGAGAGCTTCTCCAGCCGCTCGTTGCTGTTGCGCAGCTCGTCCGAGACCTCCAGCAGCCGCGCCTGCATCCGTCGCAGCCGCTGCATCGCGCGCAGCTTGGCCTGCAGCACGGTGTTGGAGACGGGCTTGACCAGGTAGTCGTCGCCGCCGGACTCGATGCCCTGCCAGAGGTCCTGGTCGCGGTCGCGGCTGGACAGGAAGATGATCGGCGTCCAGCCGCCGTTCTCGTGCGCGCGCATCTGGCTGGCGACCCAGTAGCCGTCGTGGCCCGGCATCTCGACATCCAGCAGCACCAGGTCCGGGCGGTCGCCGTCGAAGCGCGCCAGCGCGCTGTCGCCGCCGTCGGCCTCCAGCGTGTGGTGGCCGATCGCCTGGAGCTGGCTGCACAGGAAGCCGCGCGTGCTCGCCTGGTCGTCCACGACGAGGATGCGGAGCGGCGGCAGCGAGGCGGAGGGATCCATGGCCGGCGGCGTCGACAGGCGGCAGCGAGGCGTGCCGACGCCGATTATGCGGGGCGGGTCCGCGGCCCGGCAGCCCGGGTATGCCTCAAGTGGGGGACGGCGGCGGGGCGGCGGCCGGGCCGGCCTGGCGGCGCTGCTCCCGGGTGTCCATCTGCATCTCGTAGCTGAAGAAACGGTTCCGGCCGGTGGACTTGGCGTTGTAGAGCGCGTCGTCGGCGCGGATGATCAGCCCCTCGGCGCTGGTGCTGTCGTCGGGCAGGCAGGTGGTGATGCCGCCCGAGAGGGTGATCGTCGCCCCGGTGGGCGAATCCGGATGGGGGATGGCCGCCAGCTCCACGGTGCGCATCAGCGCGCGGGCGTAGGTCATCGCGCCGGAGCGCGGCGTGTTGGGCAGGATCAGCGCGAATTCCTCGCCGCCGTAGCGGCCGGCGCAGTCGCTGGGGCGGCGGCAGGTTTCCTTGAGCAGTTGGCCGACGCGGCGCAGGCAGGCGTCGCCGGCGACGTGGCCGGCGGCGTCGTTGTAGCGCTTGAAGTGGTCGACGTCGCACAGCATCAGCGTCAGCGGCTTGCCCTCGCGGCGCGCCAGGTCCAGTTCCTGCTGCAGCCGCGCGTCCAGCGCGCGCCGGTTCATCAGGCCGGTCAGCGCGTCGACGCTGGACAGCTCCTCGAGCTGCGCGTTGGCCGCGCGCAGGTCCTCCGACATCTGCACCAGCCGCGCGCGCATCTGCGCCAGGCGCTGCATCGCGCGCAGCTTGGCGTGCAGGATCATCGCGGAGACCGGCTTGACGAGGTAGTCGTCGCCGCCGGCCTCGATGCCCTTCCAGACGTCCTCGTCCTGGTTGAACTGCGACAGGAAGATGATCGGCGTCCAGCCGCCGGGCTCGGCGGCGCGCATCTCGCGGGCGGTCCAGTAGCCGTCGTGGCCCGGCATCTCCACGTCCAGCAGCACCAGGTCGGGCCGGTAGCGGCGGAACAGCTCCAGCGCCCACTCGGCGCTGTCGGCCTCCAGCACGCGGTGGCCGGTGCGGTCCAGCTCGGCGGTCAGCGCGACGCGGGTGGCGCTCTGGTCGTCGACGATCAGGATGGTCAGCGGGGACGGCGTGGCGGGCGGGGCATGCATCCGGCGATTCTGCCGCGCGGACCGCGCGCCGGAAATGCTCAGGGCCGCGCGAGGCGGCCCTGAGTCGGGGGATCAAGTCGCCGCGGGTGCGGCAAATGACCGGTCCGGGGTGAGGGGAATTACAGACTCACGGTGCGAGTCGGGGCTTACAGCCCCGCTGCTGCGCGCAGCGCCTTCGCTTTGTCAGTCCGCTCCCAGCTGAACTCCGGCTCCTCGCGGCCGAAGTGGCCGTAGGCCGCCGTCTTGCCGTAGATCGGGCGCAGCAGGTCCAGCATCTGGATGATGCCCTTGGGACGCAGGTCGAAGTGCTCGTTGACCAGCGCGGCGATCTTGTCGTCGGAGATGACGCCGGTGCCTTCGGTGTAGACGGTGACGTTCATCGGACGGGCCACGCCGATCGCGTAGGCGACCTGGATCTGGCACTGCTTGGCCAGGCCCGCGGCCACGATGTTCTTGGCCACGTAGCGCGCCGCGTAGGCGGCCGAGCGGTCGACCTTCGTCGGGTCCTTGCCCGAGAACGCGCCGCCGCCGTGCGGGCAGGCGCCGCCGTAGGTGTCGACGATGATCTTGCGGCCGGTCAGGCCGCAGTCGCCCTGCGGGCCGCCGATGACGAAGCGGCCGGTCGGGTTGACCAGGTACTTCGTGTCCACCAGCCACTCCTTGGGCAGCACCGGCTTGATGATCTCCTCGATGACGGCCTCGTAGAACTCGGGCTTCATCTTGTCGCCCAGCGACATCTCCGGCGCGTGCTGCGTCGACAGCACGACGGTGTCGATGCTGTGCGGCTTGCCGTCGACGTAGCGCATCGTGACCTGGCTCTTGGCGTCCGGACGCAGGAAGGGCAGCCGGCCGTCCTTGCGCAGTTGGGCCTGGCGCTCGACCAGGCGGTGCGCGTAGTAGATCGGCGCGGGCATCAGCTCGGGCGTCTCGTCGCAGGCGTAGCCGAACATCAGGCCCTGGTCGCCGGCCCCGGTGTTGAGGTGGTCGTCGGAGGCCTGGTCCACGCCCTGCGCGATGTCGTTGCTCTGCTTGTCATAGGCCACGAGCACCGCGCAGCCCTTGTAGTCGATGCCGTATTCGGTGTTGTCGTAGCCGATGCGCTTGATCGTGTCGCGCGCGACCTGGATGTAGTCGACGTGGGCGTTGGTCGTGATCTCGCCGGCCAGCACCACCAGGCCGGTGTTGCACAGCGTCTCGGCGGCGACGCGGGAGCGCGGGTCCTGGGCCAGGATCGCGTCGAGGATGGCGTCGGAGATCTGGTCGGCCACCTTGTCGGGATGGCCTTCGGACACGGATTCCGAGGTGAAGAGGAAATCGCTCGCCAATTTAAACTCCTGTGATGCAGTCTTCGGGCGTTGCCGAGACCTGGGAGTCAGGCGGCGAACGCTTTAGCGGAATTTGTGAATCGCCCCGCAAGTTGTCCAGATTAACTCGGCGATTGGGGGCGGATTATAGGAAAGAGCCCGCACAGGGCGTCGGACGGTCGATGGGAAAACTTGGGACTTATGCGCTGATTGCCCTGTTGTGGCTGCTCCACTGGCTGCCGCTGCGCTGGCTGGCCGCCCTGGGCTGGGGGCTGGGCGCGCTGCTGCATCGCGTGGCCGGATCGCGCCGGCGCGTGGCGCGGCGCAACGTCGAGCTCTGCTTCCCCGACATGCCGCTGGCCGAGCGTGAAGCGCTCGTGAAGGAACACTTCGGCTGGCTGGGCCGCAGCCTGCTCGAGCGCGGCCTGCTCTGGTTCGCCTCCGATCGCCGGCTGCTGCGGCTGATGCGCATCGAGGGCAACATCAAGCTCTCCGAGCAGGTCGACCGCCCGGTGATGTGGCTGATGCCGCACTTCGTGGGCCTGGACTGGATCGGGCCGGCGCTGATGCTCAACCAGGCGCGTCCCGGCGCCAGCATCTACCAGCGCCAGAGCAACGCGGTCTTCGACGACGCGCTGCGCCGGGCGCGCTCGCGCTTCGGCACGACCAAGCTGGTCGACCGCCAGGAAGGCGTGCGCAGCGTGCTGCGGGCGATCCGCGACGGCTATTCCTTCCTGAACCTGCCCGACATGGACTTCGGCCCGAAGGACTCGGCCTTCATCCCGTTCTTCGGCGTGCCGGCCAACACGCTGCTGGCGCCGGCCAAGATCGCCGAGACCATGAAGATGGTGGTGCAGCCGGTGATCGTGACGATGCTGCCCAAGGGCGAGGGCATCGTGATCCACGCGCACGAGCCGCTGGCGGGGTACCCGAGCGGCGACGTGGAGGCCGATGCGAACCACTTCCATCGCTGGCTCGAAGCGCGCATCCGGGAGAATCCGGCCCAGTACTTCTGGGTCCACAAGCGATTCAAGACCCGCCCGCCCGGCGAGCCGTCGCTGTATTCCCGATAATCCGCCCCCATGAAACTGCGCTTCACCAAGATGCAGGGCGCCGGCAACGACTTCGTCGTGCTGGACGCCACGCGAGAGCCGATGCCGCTGAGCAGCGAGCAGCTGCGGCGCGTGGCCGACCGCCGCTTCGGCGTGGGCTGCGACCAGGTGCTGGTGATCGAGGCGGCCAGGACGCCCGGCGTCGACTTCGGCTACCGCATCTTCAACGCCGACGGCTCCGAGGTGGAGCAGTGCGGCAACGGCGCGCGCTGCTTCGTGCGCTTCGTCGTCGACAAGGGCCTGACCGACAAGCGGACCATCCGCGTCCAGACGGTCAACGCGCTGCTGGAGCTGCGCCTGCGCGAGGACGGCCGCGTCACCGTGGACATGGGCGCCCCGGTCTTCGACCTGCCGAGCATCCCGTTCGATCCGAAGGGCGCGACGCCGCGGCCGATGAACGACAACTACGTGACGTGGCCGCTCGAGCTGGGCGACGGCATGACGGCGGAGGTCGCCGTGCTGTCGATGGGCAACCCGCACGCGGTGCAGCGCGTCGACGACGTCGACCACGCGCCGGTGGGCATCGTCGGGCCGCTGGTGGAGAACCACGAGGCATTCCCGCGTCGCGTCAACGCCGGTTTCCTGCAGGTGATCAGCCGCCGCGAGGTGAAGCTGCGCGTCTTCGAGCGCGGCGCCGGCGAGACGCTGGCCTGCGGCACCGGCGCGTGCGCGGCGGTGGTCGCGGGGATCCGGCTGGGCTGGCTGGACGAGGCGGTCGAGGTGCACACGCGCGGCGGCGACCTGCGCATCGAATGGGCCGGCATGACGCCGGGCGGCCCGGGGCTGTCGGCCCCGGTCTACATGACAGGGCCGGCGCAGACGGTCTTTGAAGGAGAAATCGAACTGTGAGCGGCATCGAAGGCATCACCGAACAAGACATCGCCGACTACCTGGCGAATGACCCGGCGTTCTTCGAACGCCACGCCGAGCTGCTGGCCAATGTCCGGATCTCGCATCCGCACGGCCAGCGCGCGGTGTCGCTGCAGGAGCGCCAGGCGGAACTGCTGCGCGACAAGATCCGCGGCCTGGAGCACAAGATCATCGAGATGATCCGCAACGGGCAGGAGAACGTCGCGATCGCCGACCGGCTGCACCGCTGGACGCTGGCGCTGATGCTGACGCGCGACGACAGCCAGCTGCCCGAGGTGCTGCTGCGCGAGCTGCGCCACCAGTTCCTGATCCCGCAGGCCAACCTGCGGCTGTGGAACGTCGACGCCGGCCATGCGCTGGCGCCGTTCGCGGCCGAGGTCAGCGCCGACGTGAAGACCTTCGTCGGCAGCCTGAACCAGCCGTACTGCGGCATCAATTCGGGCTTCGAGGCGGCGCGCTGGCTGGAGGACGACGTGGCCTCGCTGGCGCTGGTGCCGCTGACCGCGGGCGCGCCGGCGCAGCCGTTCGGGCTGCTGGTGCTGGGCTCGCCGGATCCGACGCGCTACACGGCGGAGATGGGGACCGAGTTCCTGGCCCGCGTCGGCGAGATCGCGAGCGCCGCGCTGTCGCGCCTGCTGGACGCCGATCCGCATGCCCACGCCCATGTCGCCGTCCAGCCTGACTGACGAGCAGCACCGCTACCTGGAGTTCCTGCGTGTGCAGCGCCGCCTGGCGGAGCGCACGCTGACCCTGTACTCGGACGCGCTGCGGCGGCTGGCCGCTTTCGCCGCGGCGGAGGACCTGGCGCTGATGCGCCTGTCGGCGCCACAGGCGCGGCGTTTCCTCGCCAAGCTGCACACCGAGTCCCTCAAGCCCCGCACGCTGGCGCTGATCCTGTCGGCCTGGCGCGGCTGGTACCGCTGGCTGGGCCAGCAGGGCCTGGTCGACGCCAATCCGATCGCCGACCTGCACGCGCCCAAGCAGGGCCGGCCGCTGCCCAAGGCGCTCGGCGTCGACGACGCGGTGCGCCTGGCCGATCACCACCAGGGCGCGGCCGATCCGGTCGCCGAGGCGCTGGAGCGCTGCGTGGTGGAGCTGCTGTACGGCAGCGGGCTGCGGGTGTCGGAGCTGGTGGGCCTGGACGTGCGCCATCACGCCGTCTCGGCCGGCTGGATCGTGCCGGAGGCGGCCGAGGCGCAGGTCCTGGGCAAGGGCGCCAAGCGGCGCGCCGTGCCGCTGGGCTCGGCGTCGATGACGGCGCTGGGCGACTGGCTCGCCGTGCGCGGCCAGTGGGCCGCGGCGGACGAACCGGCGCTGCTGGTCGGTCCGCGCGGCCACCGGCTGAGCGCCGACCAGGTCCGCAAGCGCCTGAAGCAGCGCGCGCTGGCGGCGGGCATGCCCACGCATGTCCATCCGCACATGCTGCGCCACTCGTTCGCGTCGCACCTGCTGCAAAGCAGCGGCGACCTGCGCGCGGTCCAGGAACTGCTGGGCCACGCCAACATCAGCACCACCCAGGTCTACACGCGGCTGGACTTCCAGCACCTGGCCAAGGTCTACGACGCGGCGCACCCGCGTGCCCGCAAGAAATAACCGACTGCCCCCGATGCCCCGCTTCGTTCCGCCCGCTCCGACCTTCCCCGCCTTCCCGACCCGTCCGCTGCTGCTGTGCTCGGCGCTGCTCGCCGCGCAGCTGCAGGCGCATGCGCAATCGAGCGCCCCGGCGCCGTCGGCCGATCCCGCCGGCGCGGCCGGCGCGAAGGTCGTCACCGCGACCGACAGCCGTCCCGCGGCCTTCGAGCTGAACTGGTCGCCGATCACGATGCCCACCGGCGAGAAGACCGCCTTCCTGAGCGCGAGCTACATGGTCGCGATCAACGAGGACTGGGGCCTGGGCCCGGCCGCGTACGGCGCGGCCAAGGGGGCGTACGGCGGCCTGTTCACCGTCGGCTTCAACGTGCAGCGGCGCTTCCGCATCGCGCAGGACTGGCACCTGGCCGCGAGCCTGTACGCGGGCGCGGGCGGCGGTGTCAGCTCCGACCAGGTGCGTCCCGGCGGCGGCCTGATGCTGCGGCCGGAGCTGTCGCTGCGGCGCGAGTTCGGCAACTGGTACGCCGGCGTGGGCGTGTCGCACGTGACCTTCCCCAACGGCAACGGGAACATCCGCGACACCGGCGTCGCGTTCACGATCGGGCGGATGGACCGGTTCCTGAGCTTCTCGCCGAGCGAGTCGGGCTCGCCGGGTCGCACCGGCGACCGCACCGGCATGGGCTTCGATGAGATCGCGCTGAGCGCCGGTGTCGAGAAGCCACGCAGCGGCAGCCGCACGCGCGGCGGCGTGCCGCTGACGGGCCGCAAGGGCAAGGCCGGCGGCGACCTGCGGCAGTACTTCGGCAACGGCGCGTCGTGGTGGGGCCTGGAGGCCTCGGGCGCCGCGTCGGGCGGTCACGACGGCTACATGGAGATCCTGGCCAACGCCGGCCAGGACTGGGGCATCGGCAGCGAGCGGCTGCGCATCGGCGGCCAGTTGTCGTTCGGCCTGGGCGGCGGCGGCGACATGGACACCGGCGGCGGCTGGCTGGTGCGGGTCGGCCCGACGCTGCGCTGGATCACGCCGTGGGGCCCGACGCTGCGGCTGGACGCGGGCTACATGAAGGCGCCGTGGGGCAACTACGACTCGCTGCAGGTGCGGGGCTCGGTGGCGCTGCCGCTGGAGAAGGCCTCGCGCATCCTGAGCAGCCCGCCGCTGGAGGCGGGCACGGTGCGCGCGCAGACCTGGTACCTGAGCGTCCCGCACTTCAAGGAATTCGTCTTCAAGGATGGCAGCCGCGCCGGCGTGACCGGGCTGGGGCTGGGCATGACGCGCGACTTCGGCGGCCCCTGGTACGGCGTGGCCCACGCGGGCAGCGCGGCGCTGGGCAAGGCGGGCGCGTTCTCGTACGGCATGTTCGGCCTGGGCGCGCAGACGCCCAAGTGGAACGGCCTGCGCTTCGGCGCCGAGGGGCTGGTCGGCGCGGCCGGCGGCGGCGGCGTGCAGGTCGGCGGCGGCGCGGTGTCGCAGGGCGAGCTGTGGGGCCAATGGGAAGGCACCGGCAAGGACCGGCTGCGGGTCAAGGTCGGCGTCGGCCAGTGGAAGGCGCTGGGCGGCGAGAAGCACAGCACCCCGATGGTCAGCCTGAACATCGGCTGGGCGTTCGGGACGCTGGGGCCGGCGGCCAGGCGCTGACGGCGCCGACGGCGCGGCGGTCCTTCGGCGCCACCGGGAGGCGGCGCGACGCCTGACCTGGACGAATTATTGAGTTTTATCGGCCAGATCGATAAATTATCGCTTTGCCGATAATTGGCCGATAAAACGATGATCGCCTTTCCCCGAACCGACCTTGCCCAGCAGCTGGCGTCGGCCTTGCTGGGCCAGTCGCTGTTCGGCGACGCCCACAACGGCCTGTTCCTGTCCGCGCCGCGGCGCACCGGCAAGTCCACCTTCCTGCAAAGCGACCTGCAGCCCGCGCTCGAGGCGGCGGGCGCCGTGGTCGTCTACACGGACCTGTGGGGCGACACCGGGCGGGATCCGGCGCTGGTGATCGCGGACGCCATCGGGCGGGCGCTCGAACCGCAACTCGGGCTGGTGGCGCGGGCCGCGAAGAAGGCCGGCCTGGACAAGCTCAGCCTGGCGGGCTGGCTGCAGGTGGATACCAGCCGGATCGGGCGCCTGGACGGGCTGACGCTGGTCGAGGCGCTGCGCGCGCTGCACGAGACCGCCGGCAAGCCGGTCGCGCTGATCATCGACGAGGCCCAGCATGCGCTGACCAGCGAACGCGGCGAGGCGGCGATGACCTCGCTGAAGTCCGCGCGCGACCAGCTCAACCGCCGCGACGCGGTCAACCTGATGCTGGTGATGTCCGGATCCGATCGCGACAAGCTGATGCGCCTGGTCCATTCGAACGCGGCGCCGTTCTTCGGTTCCCAGGTGCAGCGGATGCCGCCGCTGGGGGCGGACTTCATCGCCCACGTCGCCACGCTGATCGAGGCCCAGCGTCCGTCGCTGGCGCCGGTGGACCAGGCGGCGCTGCAGCGGTCCTTCGAGGCCTTCGGCCATCGGCCGCAGCTGTTCATGGCGGCGTTGGGCGAGGTGCTGAGCCCGCTGTCCGGCGTGCGCGGCCGCTTCGAGGCGGCGCTGCTGGAGGCCGCCGCCGCGCGGCAGCGCGTGGATGCCGAGCAGATGGAATCGGACTTCCTCGGGCTCAAGCCGATCGAGCAGGTGGTGCTGTGGCGGATGCTGGACCAGGGCAGCCTGTTCCGTCCCTACGACGCGGAGGCGCTGCGCTTCTACGCCGAATTGCTGGCGCAGCCCACCACGGTGGCGATGGCGCAGCGGGCGCTGGAATCGCTGCGCCAGCGGATGCCGGCGCTGGTGTGGAAGTCGGCCCGGGGCGAGTACGCGGTGCAGGATTCGTCGATGCACCGCTGGTTCGAGGCGCGTCGCCAGGCGGGCGAGTGGCCGCCGGTGCCGCGCCAGGTGCTGGCGGGTGTCGGCGACGACTGAGCCGTCGTCATCGGGGACAATCCCGCCCCTATGAAATCCATCCGACTGCGCGAGGGCAAGGACCGCTCGCTGCTGCGCCGCCATCCGTGGGTGTTCCAGGGCTCCATCGAGAAGGGCAAGGCCGACGCGGGCGAGACGGTGCGCGTCGAATCCGCCGAGGGCGCCTTCCTGTGCTGGGCCTCGTACAGCCCGGAGTCGTTGATCCGCGTGCGGGCCTGGAGCTTCGACGAGCACGAGCGCATCGACGCCGCCTTCTTCGAACGCCGCATCGCCGCGGCGATCGCGCTGCGCGCGCGCATGCCGATCGACTCGGACGCGGTGCGCCTGATCCACGGCGAGGCCGACGGCCTGCCCGGACTGATCGTCGACCGCTACGGCGACACGCTCAGCGCGCAGTTCCAGTCCGCCGGCACCGAGCGCTGGAAGCAGACCATCGCCGATCACCTGCTCGCGCAGACCGGCCTGACGCGCCTGTACGAGCGCTCGGACGCGAACGTGCGCACGCTCGAGGGCATGGCCCCGGTCACCGGCTGGCTGCGTGGCGACGGCGGCACCGAGCTCGTGATCTCGGAGAACCAGTGGAAGCTCAGCCTGGACGTGGCCGAGGGCCACAAGACCGGCTACTACCTCGACCAGCGCGACAACCGCCGCAAGTTCGCCGAGGCGGTGAAGCACTACGGCTGCCGGTCGGTGCTGAACTGCTTCAGCTACACCGGCGGCTTCTCCGTCGCGGCGCTGGCCGGCGGCGCGACCGAGGTGATCAGCGTCGACTCGTCGGCGCCCGCGCTGGCCCGCGCGACGGCGCACGTCGCGCTCAACGGCTTCGATCCGGCGCGCCACACGGCGCTGGACGCGGACGTCAACCACACGCTGCGCGACCTGCTCAAGCAGGGTCGCCGCTTCGACGCGATCGTGCTGGACCCGCCGAAGTTCGCGCCGACGGCCGCGCATGCCGAACGCGCCGCGCGCGCCTACAAGGACATCAACCGCCTCGGGCTGATGCTGCTCAATCCGGGCGGCCTGCTGTTCACCTTCTCGTGCTCGGGCGGCGTGGGGCCGGAGCTGTTCCACAAGATCGTGGCCGGCGCCGGCATCGACGCGGGCGTGGACGGGCTGATCCTGGACCGGGTCGGCGCGACGCCCGATCACCCGCAGACGATCTATTTCCCCGAGGGCGAGTACCTCAAGGGCCTGCTGATCCTCAAGCGCTGAGGGTCAGGGCGCCGGCAGCGCCAGGCGGGGCTCGAATTTCGCCCGCTTGACGCTGAAGAAGGCCTTCACGTTGCGGACGTTGGCCTGCTGCGTGAACAGCCGCTGCACCAGCGCGTGATAGGCCGGCATGTCCGGCACCTGCAGCACCAGCACGAAGTCCGGCCCCGGCGCGACGCGCCAGCACTGCTGGACCTCGGGCGCCGCCACGGCGATCGCCTCGAACGCGTCCAGGTGCTCGGCGCCCTGGCGGTCGAGCGTGATCTCCACCAGCGCCGACAGGCCCGCGCCCAGCTTCTCCGGCGACAGGATGGCGACCTGTTTCTCGATCACGCCGGTCTCGACCAGCCGCCTCACGCGGCGCAGGCAGGTGGCGGGGGAGACATGGGCGCGCTCCGCCAGCGCCTGGTTGGACAGCGACGCGTCCTGCTGCAGCAGGTCCAACACCCGCAAGTCGATGGCGTCCAGGGTGACAGAAGATTCCATGCTTGATGCTTCGGTGAAAGAATTCACCATGTGGTGAATGCGATGACTGATTCTTTCACCAAGTAGTGAAGTTTGAAAGCATCCACCTTGCCGACCTGCCTAGCATCGCGCCATTCTCAATTCGACCGGAACTCCCGGGGAGACCAGCATGTGCGGCATCGTCGGCGCAGTCAGCCAAAAAGACATCGTTCCCATCCTGATCGAGGGCCTGAAGCGCCTCGAGTACCGCGGTTATGACTCCTGCGGCGTGGCGGTGCACCAGGACGGCCAACTGCGCCGGGCGCGCAGCACCTCGCGGGTGTCGGAGCTGCAGACGCTGGCGGCGCAGGACGGCGTGGCCGCCGGCACCGGCATCGCGCACACGCGCTGGGCGACGCACGGCGCGCCGGCGGTGCACAACGCGCATCCGCACTTCTCGCACGGCCCGGGCGCCGAGGCGCACGAGCTGCCGGGCCGCATCGCGCTGGTCCACAACGGGATCATCGAGAACCACGACGAGCTGCGCGCCGAGCTCAAGGGCCGTGGCTACGTGTTCCACAGCCAGACCGACACCGAGGTCATCGCGCACCTGGTCGATTTCCATTACCACGGCGACCTGCTGGAGGCGGTGCAGACGGCGGTGGGCCAGCTGCGCGGCGCGTATGCGATCGCGGTGTTCCACAAGGACGAGCCGCACCGCGTGATCGGCGCGCGCGAGGGCTCGCCGCTGGTGCTGGGCGTCGGCAAGGACGACAGCGCGGGCGCGAACTTCCTGGCGTCGGACGCGATGGCGCTGGCGGGCGTGACCGACCAGATCGTCTACCTGGAGGAGGGCGATGTCGTCGACCTGCAGTTGGGCCGTTACTGGATCAGCAGCAAGGACGCGGCGACGGGCCGCTTCGTCAATGTCGAGCGCGAGGTGAAGACCGTGCAGGCGCACAGCGGCGCGGCGGAACTGGGCCCGTACCGGCATTACATGCAGAAGGAGATCTTCGAGCAGCCGGTGGCGATCGCCAACACGCTGGACGCCGTGACGGGCATCAGCCCGGAGCTGTTCGGCGACGGCGCGTACCGCGTGTTCAAGGAAGTGGACTCGGTGCTGATCCTGGCGTGCGGGACCAGCTACTACGCGGGCTCGACGGCGAAGTACTGGCTGGAGAGCATCGCCAAGATCCCGACCAGCGTGGAGATCGCCAGCGAGTACCGCTACCGCGACAGCGTGCCGAACCCGCGCACGCTGGTGGTGACGATCACGCAGAGCGGCGAGACGGCGGACACGCTGGCGGCGCTGAAGCATGCGCGCTCGCTGGGGATGCAGCACACGCTGACGGTGTGCAACGTGCCGACGAGCGCGATGGTGCGCGAATGCGCGCTGGCCTACATCACGCGGGCGGGCGCGGAGATCGGCGTGGCGTCGACGAAGGCGTTCACGACGCAGCTGGTGGGGCTGTTCCTGCTGACGCTGGCGCTGGCGCAGACGCGCGGGCACCTCAGCGAGGAACAGGAGGCGGAGCACCTGAAGGCGCTGCGTCACCTGCCGGTGGCGGTGCAGGCGGTGCTGGCGCTGGAGCCGCAGGTGATCGCGTGGAGCGAGGAGTTCGCGCGCAAGGAAAACGCGCTGTTCCTGGGCCGCGGGCTGCATTACCCGATCGCGCTGGAAGGGGCGCTCAAGCTCAAGGAAATCAGCTACATCCACGCGGAGGCGTACCCGGCGGGTGAGTTGAAG
This sequence comes from Mitsuaria sp. GD03876, assembly GCF_029840635.1. GTDB lineage: Bacteria > Pseudomonadota > Gammaproteobacteria > Burkholderiales > Burkholderiaceae_C > Roseateles. Next base: position 18,426 of record NZ_JAOCCU010000009.1, read on the forward strand.
CACGGCCCGCTGGCGCTGGTGACGGCGCAGATGCCGGTGGTGACGGTGGCGCCGAACGACGCGCTGCTGGAGAAGCTCAAGAGCAACATGCAGGAAGTGCGGGCGCGGGGCGGGGAGCTGTTCGTGTTCGCGGACGGCGACACGAAGATCGACAGCGAGCAGGGGCTGCATGTGATCCGGATGCCGGAGCACTACGGCGCGCTGAGCGCGATCCTGCATACGGTGCCGCTGCAACTGCTGGCGTATCACACGGCGTGCGCGCGGGGCACGGACGTGGACAAGCCGCGGAACCTGGCGAAGAGCGTGACGGTGGAGTGAGCGGGCTGGGGCCTCGTCGGCTGGACACCGGGACCGGCGTGGCACCAGGGGCGGATCAGACGCCTCCCGCGGACACGATCGGTCCGGTGGGCTTGCCGGTCGGAGACCCTCCGGCGGGCTCGAGGCTGACGGCGAACGCGCTGGTGTCCAGCAGCAGATCCGCGCGATTCACCGTGGTCGGCGCTTCTCCAGCGCGGATCAATCCGAGCGAACGAGGCGCGCCGACTTTCGGGACGGCCCACAGCTCCAGCGCGTGGGCGCCATCGACGGTGACGGGCGCCAACGGCTTCAGCACCAGCGCGCGCCCATCCGCCGACACGCTCGCCACGAAGCCCGTCGGCATGAGTTGAAGACCCTCCGGCGTGCTGCGAAGCACGACCACCACGGGCGGGGCCTCGGGCAACGGGCGGCTCAGCATCGCGGCGAGCACCAGCGACGCGGCGATCGCGCCCGCGCTGATGCCCCGCCACAACAGCAACTGGGCGCCGCGGCGCTTCATGCGCTCAGCGCCGCCGTCGGTCGCCGCCGGCGCTTCGTTGGCGCTGCCGAACAGCCGCGCCTGGATGCCGGCCCACACGCGCTCGGGTGGCTCCACCGCCTCCACTTGGCCGGCGAGCAACTGCAGCCGCGCGTGCCACCGGGCCGCCGCCAGCGCCAGCGCGGGATGGGCGGGCATCAGTCGCTCGAAGCGGCGCCGCGCGCCGCCCCGGAGCGTGCCCAGCGCGTAGTCCGCGGCCAGGCGTTCGGCGCGTTCGCGGTGTCCGTAGTCCATCAGGACGCCTTTCCGAACGCGCCCAGGCGCTCCGTCGCGCGGTCCAGGCAACTGCGCAGGCTCTGCAGCCCGCGGCGGACCCAGCTCTTCACCGTGCCCAGGGGCTGGCTCATGTGCTCGGCCACCTCGGCGTGCGACAGCCCCTGGTAATAGGCCAGCGCCAGGCTGCTGCGCTGCTCGCCGCTCAACCGGTCCATGCAATGCGCCAGCGCGTGGGCCCGGCTCGCGTCGTCGAGCAATTGAAGGGGGCCGGGCGTATCGCTCGGAAGGCCCGCGAGCAGGTCCGGTTCATGCGACGCCGGATCGCCGGCGTACCCTTCCAGCCCTCCAAAGCGGCTGATCGTGACGGGCTGGGCGGCCTTGCGCCGCATGCTGTCGATGGCGCGATGGCGAGCGATCGCGGTGAGCCAGGCCATCGCCTGGCCCTGGTCGCGATCGAAGGCCGCGGCCTGGCGCCAGACCGACAGGTAGATCTCCTGCAGGACATCCTCCGCCAAGGCCCGGTCGCGGTTGATGCGGAGCACGAAGCCGAACAGCGTCGCGCTGGTGGCCCGATAGAGCTGCGCGAAGGCGTCCCGGTCGGACCGCGCCACGCGGTGCATCAGCTCCGCCAGCCAGTCGTCCCGTTGGGCATGCACGGCCTGCGCGGCCGCCCCCGTGTGTCCGGAACCCGCGTCTGAGGCGTCGGAGGAAGGTGTCATGCCGCGTTGTACGCAGCGCGCGCCGGATTGGATGACCGCGGTGGACCTGGATGCCCGATCCCCGCGCCGGCACGGGCCGCGACCGCTCAACGCATGGCCACGGGCGTCCAGAAGATGTAGTCCGCCTGGTAGTCCACGACCTGCTTCTGGCCGAGGCTCGTGGCGTCGCAGGCGGTGCGCGGCGCCACGCCGCCCTGGGTCGCCACGCGCTGGACATGGCTGACGCCCTGCATCACCCCGGTGCCCGTGGCCGGATTCGCCTTCACCAGCTGCAGCGGGATGCTGTCCGCGCCGGCCGGCGCGACGGCGAGCTGGGTGGCGGTGATCTTGGAGCCATCCCGCGATTCCCAGGTCGCGGGCGGGCCGTAATACTTGCCGACCGTTTGTCCCTGGCGGTCCTTCAGCGTGGCGTCGGGGCCGACGAAGACCCATTCGAATTGCCCTGCCGCGTCCTTCTTCGCCCGGCATTCATAGGTGATCCGGCCGACGCCCACGGTCTCCATGGCGATCTGGTGGCCTTGCGGCACCTGCACCGCGGCGGGCAGGCCGGCCTGCGAGAAGGCCGGCGCCCGGGCGCCGGAGGAGCCGGACATGGCGCAGGCGCCGAGCATCACGACCGGCGCCAGCGGCGCCAACAGCGTCAGGACGGACTTCGCGCGGGGGGACATCGTGTTCATCGCAGCTCCTCGTGGGGTGGGACAAGGCCGCCCGGCCCTGCCTGAGACGCTCTACGCAGGCCGACCCGCCTTGGATGCATTGCTTTCCGATCGCCACGACGCGGATTTCCCGGCTCGGAAGCGCCGGCGGACCGTGACGCGCCAGGTCCGCGGTTCCGCCGGATGCAGATGCCGATCCGCGACCGGAGCCGTTTCACCGGGAAGGCGGGACTCGTAGAAGTACTCGATGTCGTTGACACGCCGGTCGAACAGGTTGAACACGTCCAGCGTCCATTCGGTCTTCGGGCTCAGCTGCCTGCTCACGCGCAGGTTGGCCGTCAACGAGGACCGCGAGCGCGCGCTGTTGTCCTCGATCAGCGGCGCCGAGCCGAGGTAGCGCCACTGCAGGCTCGCGGACCAGGGACCGACGTCCTTCATCGTCACGCCGACGGAGGCGACCCGGTCGACGGCGTTGGGGATGCGGCGCCCGGCCGGGTCGCGATCCGCGAAGCGCGCGCGGGTCCAGGCCAGGTCCGCGTCGATCAGCAGCCACGGGAGCGGGACGAACCGGTTGTTCCACTCCACCCCGCGCCGCGTGCTGGGGCGGTTGGCCTCGGTCGATCCGGCATCGCCGACGTACAGGAGCTCCGAGTCGAAGTCCAGTCGCCACACCGCCAGCGACGTCTGCAGGCCCGGCAGCCATTCGCTGCGCAGCCCGACCTCGCGGCCGCGGGCACGGACCAGCCCGGGGACGGCGTCCACGGCGTCGCCCGAGCGCGGGTCGACACGGGTGGTGACGCCGCGCGCGTCGTTGCTGTGCAAGCCGCGGCCGGCGTTGAGGAACAGCTCGGTCCTCGCCCACGGGCCGAGCACCAGCGACCCCGTCGGCGACACCGCCGAGTGACGGGCCGCGCCCGAGTTCAGCGGTTGCGACAGGCTGTCCACGTGGAAGCGCGCCTGGTCCGCGCGCAGGCCGATCACCGCGCGGGCCCAGGGCGTCAGCTCGATGCCGGTCTGCGCGAACACGCTGGACAGCGTCTCCCGCACGCGATCGTCCCGCGTCGTGCCTACGACGGCCCGTGCCGCGGTGTCGAACAGCCCCACGCGCGCGCGATCCTGGCGCACTTGAACGCCGGCCTCGCTGCGGGCCGGCCAGGCGCCGATCGAATGCTCGACCGCATGGCTGGCGCTGAAGCCGCGGACGTGGCGATCGTCCTGCTGGGCGAACTGGTCGCCGGTGTCCGGGCGCTCCAGCGCATAGGTGAAGTTGGAGTACAGCGACAGGCGATACGCCACCGCATAGGCCGCCGCGCGGGTCGTGCGCGCGCCGTCCTGCCGCGACCAGTCGACCGAGACACCGGTGCGCCGGGTCCGGCCGCCGTCGGTCGTATCGATCGCGTCGAAGCGTCCGAAGGGCCGGCCTTGAAAGGTCCCGGCCTCGATGAGCCGTTGCGGCACCTGGTCGGTGGCCGTCCAGTCCGCGCGGTAGTCCATCAGGCCCACGCGCCACCGGTCGTCGCCGTGGGCGCCTGACAGGCTCAGCAGCAGGTTGCGGCGATGGAGCCTTTCCGGCACGCGCCAGGGGCCGTCGTTGCCCATCGCCTCGACGGCACCCAACGCCTGCACGCCGTCGGCGACGCGGGCGGATCCGGCCGCGAGCGCGCGCCGGTAGCGGCCCTCCCCGGCGGTGAGGCTCACGAAGGGCGCGTCGAGTTGGCGCAGGTAGTCGATGTCGGCGGAGCCCGCCGCGGAGAAGTCGCCATTGCGCGCGAAGTACGGCCCCTTGCGGTAGTCGATGCGCTCGACCAACTCCGGGATCAGGAAGTTCAGGTCGGCATACCCCTGGCCGTGGGCGTGGCTCGGCATGTTCACCGGCACGCCCATCACGCTCGTGGCGAAGTCCGTCCCGTGATCCAGGTTGAAGCCGCGCAGGAAGTACTGGTTGGCCTTCCCGTCGCCGCTGTGCTGCGTGACGATCAGGCCGGGCACGAACTCCAGGACTTCGCCCGGCCTCAGCACCGGGCGATGCTTGAGCAGCGGTGCCCGGATCGTTCCTTGCGACGCGGCGTCGCTGCTGCCGACCGCGTTGTCGTAGTGCCGGCCGTCGACCTGGACCCGCATCAGGGTCACCGGCGGCGACGGCTCGGATGCCGCCCCCGCCGGCGCCGCGTCGGACGACTCGGCGGGCCGGACGCCGGCCGGCGCCTCGGGACCGGGCGAGGCGCTCGCCGCCGCGCCCAGGAGGATCAACGCCGGGAGGGCGGCCATGCGAAGCGTTCTGGTCGTCATCCGCCGAGCCCCAGGAGCCGCAGGTCGAAGAGGCGTTCGACGAGCCACACGATCGCGATGGCCGCGACGGCGACCGAGCACGCGTCCAGCACCCAGCGCGGATACCCCCGCCAGCGACGCGCGGTCCATGCCAAGGGCACGAGCGCGGCGACGATCGTCAACTGCCCGGCCTCCACGCCGAGGTTGAAGAGCACCAGCGGCAGCGCGAGATCGGCGTGCGCCAGTCCGAGGTCCTTCAACGCGCTCGCGAAGCCGAAGCCATGCACCAGCCCGAAGGCGAAGGTGAGCCGCCATCGCGTCTCCACCAGCACGGGCCGGAGGTTGTTGAGCGCGGCCAGCAGCACGCTCAGCGCGATGAGGCTCTCCACCCATCGGGACGGCGGATTCAGCACGTCGAAGACGGCCAGGCCCAGCGTGATCGAGTGCGCGACGGTGAACGCGGTCACCACGCCGAGCACGCGCCAGAACGCGGGCCGCCAAGCCGCGGCGGGCCACCAACGGTCTCCCGACCGCGTCAGGACGGCCGGCAACAGCAGCACGACGAGGAAGAGCACATGGTCGACGCCGATCCAGATGTGGTGCACGCCATCCAGGAAGAGGGCCAGCGATCCGGCCGGATCGGCCGATCCGCCATCCTGCGAGGGGCAGCTCGCGCCGGACGCGGGGCCGAGTCCTAGGGGCAGGCTCAGCGCCGCGCTGCCCGGCGCGATGACGGTGGTCCGCGTCGACCCCGCCATCGTCCGCGCGAGGATGCCCCGATGCGTCGGATCGGTCGCGGCGAAGAGGCCGTACGACAGGGAGGCGGTCGCCGGCGAAGCCGTGCACGACCACGTCCGCGTCAGCACCGCATACCGGCCATCGCTGTGCTGGTCCAGTTGCAGCGGCGCGAACGCGCCGGGCATGCAGGCGGCGCCGGCGGCATCGCCCACCTCCAGCCGCAGGTCGCGGCCGACGAGCGCCTCGATGTCGGCGGTGCGGCCTCGCACCTCGCCCCAGCGCAGCAGCCCGTCGTCGTCCGCGTCCAGCACGAGGTCGCGGTCCAGGTCCCGAAGGGCGATGTCGGCCCGCAACGTCACCTGCCAGCCGTCGACCGAGAGCCGCAGGTAGGCGTCGCTCGCCTTGTGCGCCCAGGCCGCGGGAGCGAGGCCCGAGAGCGCGAGGGCCATCGCCGCGGCGACCCGCCAGGCACCAGGCCCGCTCATCCCGGCTCCTCGATCCGGCGGTCCCGCAGGCCGTGCTCGCGGGCGAAGGCGCGCACCGGCGCGGCCGACTCCGGGTGGCCGGCGGCCTGCGCGGCGCGCACCAGCAACACGGCATCCGCGGGCTCGCGCTGGAGGGCCCAGTTCAGCTCGGCCTGCCGCAGCGCGAGCGGGGCATCACCGAGGACATCCAGCGCGAAGCGCGCGCGTTCCCGCGCATGACTGGTGTCGCCGCGCAGCGCGGCCGCGTCGAAGCGCGCCTGCATCTCGGTCTTCGCCGGGACCGCGTCCGGGGCGCCCATCTGCTTCCAGGCGATGGCGAGCCGAAGCAACAAGGCATCGGGCAACGCGGAGAGCAACGGGCCGGTCTCCGTGGCCTGGCCCGCCCGCACCAGCGACGCGGCCTGTGCCGGACGTCCCGCGTCCAGCAGCCAATCGGCATAGGCCGCGCGCGCGTACAGGCCGTCGTCGAGCGACAAGGCCTTCGCATACAGCGCGCCCGCCTCCGGACGGCCCTGGCGTTCGGCCAGTTCCGCCTGCAGCAGCGCCAGCCAGGCGTGCGGCGCCTGCGGCGCGCGATCCAGCGCCGCGAGCCGGTCGCGCGCCGCGCGGTCCCGCCCCTGCAGGCTGTCGAGTTCCGCCAGGCAGGCCTGGCCGTGCGGCAGCGACAGCGGCGGCGCGGCGAGCCGCTCGCACCCGGAGCGGGCCTCGTCCCAGCGTCCGCGCACCTGCAGCACGCCGGCGCGGGTGAACTCGGCCTGCGCGCGCAACGCGGGCGCCAGGTCGCGCTCGCGCAGCAACCGGTCGAGCTCCGTCAACGCCGGATCGAAATCGTGCTGCGCCTGCAGCACCGTGGCCTTGAGCAGCCGGACCGCCGGGGGCGCCGCGGGATCCGTCCACCACGGGCGCAGCCAGGCTTGCGCGGTGCCCAGGTCCCGCGGATCGCCGAAGCGGCGGCCGCGGTCGATGGCCTCGCGGGCCGCGCGCAAGGCCAGGCCCAGGTCCCGGGGCTGCTGGGCCAGCACCCGTTGCTCCGCGCGCAGCCGCGCCCGTTCCGTCGCCGATCCGGCGCGCGACGGCAGCCGTTCCACGACCTCGTCGTCGTGTCGAGGGCGGGACGGCTCGGCCACCGCGGCGGCCATCGCGATCGCGAGGAGGATCGCGAGGGCCCGCGGCAGGGACGACGGGGCCGGGCCGGCGAGCGCCTCGACCCGTTCGGCGCTCACGTGACGGGCGCCGGTTCGTCGGTCTCGCTGGTGGGGGGCACCGTCACGTTGTCGGCCGTCAGCGGCTCCGCGGTCTCGCTGCCGGACTGGGCCGTCGTCAGCGTGAACTGCGTGTAGGCGGCGGGCGAGGCCAGCGCGCTGTCCGGGATGGCGCCGCCGGCGGGCTGGCCCGGCATGTCGGTCGCGTCGTCGCCGCCGCCGCCGAAGCAGCCGGCCACGAGCGTCGCGGCGGCGATCGCCGTCAGGCGCAGCGCGGGGCGCCGCCACCGGTTGGCCGGATCCGGCGCGGTCCGGCCGGCCGTGACAGGGAAGGGCGTGGTCATGACGGGCTCCTTCCTCACTGGGTACCGCCGGCGGGCGTGTACAGGTAGGGGAATCCAGGCAGCAGCGGCACGACGGCCTGATCGACCGCGTCATGCAGCTTCAGCGAGGTGGCGCCCAGCGGCACCGCCGAGGGCTTGCACGCCGCGCCGAAACCCAGCGCGTCGGTGTCGCCGTTGGCCATGCACAAGCCGCCCATCACCGCCACGAGGGAGATGTCGACGACGTCGTCCTTCGGCCGGCGTCCGTTGGGGAATCCCGCGTTGTCGCTGCCATGCGCGAGCAGGTTGCCCACGACGCCCAGCCGGTTCTGCTGCGCGAAGGGGACGGCCGCGATGGACGTGTTCAGGCGCAGTTCCTCGGACGCGACGACGTTGGCGGGCTGGTTGACGTTCTTGATGCCGGTGAGGAAGGTCGTCACCAGGTCGTTGCGCGGCAGGTTGGTCGGCGCGGCGTTGCCCAGCCCGAGCACCGTCGAGAGCAGCGCCGGCAGCGTGGGATGGGTCACGTAGGTGGCGAACTGCGTGTCGTCCTTGGGCTTGGACGCGTTGAAGCGGTCCTTGTCGGGCAGGCCGATCACGACCTCGTTGACCAGCGGCATGCCGAGCCGGGAGACCTGCACCCAGGCGCCGCCGGCCTTGTCGCTGTTCTGGTGCCCGGCCTTCGGGGCCGGATCGAGGATGCGCGCCTGGCGCATGCTGGCCGTGGTCCAGCCGCCGATGACCGGCTCATTGCCGGCGACCAGGCAGCTCTTGTGCACTTCCAGCGCGAGGGTCGTGACGTTCTTGCCGTCCAGCGTGTTGGGCGCGGCGTTGATTTGGGCCGGATCGGTGATCACGCCCACCGGCGCGTTCACCAGGTCGAAGATCGTTCCCAGGTTGACGGCGAAGGGATCCTTGCGTTGCCCCGCGAAGACCTTGGCCGGCTGGGCGCACCCCGGGATCGTCACCGCATAGACGTGCTTGGCGGCGTAGGCCGCGTAGTCGGCGATGGTCTTCTTGCCGATGTTGTCGACCGGCTTGTCGAAGGTGGCGGAGCCGCCGGTGGCGTTCGTGATCGACGCCCGCGTGCCGGAGCGGCGGTCGCCCCGGACGATGTCGACGGTGTAGGTCTCGTTGAGGTTGAGGGTGGCGGCCTTGGGGTCGGCCACGGCGCCGGACTGGATGAGCGGGATGGGCACGCTCTTGTCGCCGATGGTCAGCGCGGTGGCCTTGAGCGAGTGCTTGAACCGGAACTGGAAGGTGATGTCTTCCTTGGCGTCGCCGTTGTTGTCGACATGGATCTCGTAGAGCGCGTTCGGATCCAGCGAGAAGTAGTTGGGGCCGCCATACGGGTCCTGCAGCGGTAGGTAGTTCGCGATGAGCGTGACGTAGTCGGTGCGGCCGGGCTCGTAGCTCATGAACAGGTAGAAATCCGTCGCGTCCGCCTTGGGGACGGTGGTGATGAATGGCGCTTCCCGATGGCTGGAGGCGAAGGCCAATCCGGCGCACAGCACGCTGGCGGCGATGCACCCGGCGCGAAGACGCGTCGATGGGGACGGGGTCATGGAGGGCTCCTCGGCGTTGAGGGAACGGTGTGGTGGAGGCGGACGGTCATGACCCGTCCAGGTCGTCTTACGCGCCGGAGACCGACTTGGATGCATGCGATCCGCGCATGTCTTGAAGGTCCAGGCCGGCGCCGTTCACGCTGGGCAAGGACGCGCCCCGTCGGGCCCGGGGCCTGTCGGCGGAATCCGGGACGCACGCGAAGCAACGCCATGCATCCGATCGGATGGGCGATGCGTACGCGCGCGCGGTCGTCGGCGAGGTCTTCATCGCGGCTGGCGTCGATCACCAGGGTGGCGAGCGTCCCCCGTGCTTCAAGCCCGCGACGACGCCGCGAGTTCCGGCAGTTCGTCGGCGACGACGCTGCCGGGCAATGGCCTGGCGTGCGCGCACTGGCGGCCGAGCCGGTCTCGCTCGGCGCTGCGGAGCTTGACCAGTGGGGTGTCCTGCCGTCGGCCCCAGCCCATCAAGGCGAGCATCAGGCGCCACCGTCGCCAGCCCGTGCGGGACTGGTAGAAGTAGGCGCGGTCTTGCGCCGGCAGCAGGTGGATGTTGAACGGGCCGTCGCGTCGCATCACGACGCGTGCCGCGACGTGCATGACCAGGTACCGCGGCGAGTTGATGCCCGATAGCAGCTCGTCCCGCGCCGGACCGAGCCCTGCCAGGTAGGTGGCCTCGCCCAGCGCGAGCGCGTGTCGCAGCTCGCTTTCCCAGGCCAGGACGAATCGATCGCCCGGCGGCGCCGCGAAGCACCAGTTCTCGAGGAAGGGCCATGTCCCCGGCGCGGCAGTCGCGGCGGCGTTGCCCGCGTGGAGGTGAAAGCCGCTCAGTCCGCGCTTGCGCGTCGCCAGCGCCAGCAGCCAGTCGGGCGAGCGCGTCAGGAACAGGCTCGCGTCCATCCACAGCCCGCCATGGCGCCCGACCAGGGCGACCCGAAGCCAATCCGCTTGGCGATAGGCCGCCCAGGTGTCGAATGACTCGGGCATCGGCTGCCCATCGAGCGCTTCGGCGATCACGCCAGGGTGCAACACGCGGATGTCGTAGTCCGGCGCGTGACGCCGCCAGTTGGCGACGCAGGCCGCGACCACCGGGGGCAGCTCGCGGGTGTGCCAATAGGACCAGATGACGCGAGGGACTCGCCGTCTTTCCGGCATGACATGGGCCTGGCTGGTCCAGCTCGGCAGCGAGCGGGAGGATCGAGTGCAAGCGCGATGAAGCAGGCGGGTGACCGGCCGCATCACTGCGAGGATCGTCGAGCAGAGGGTGAGCTTCATGGCCGCCGATGCAGCGTGGTCGCGCTGCAGGCCATGAGATGGAGGGGGAAGAACGTCGCGCCGTGCATGGTGGAGGTCGCCGTGGTTCTTCCATGGACGACTGGCACTGCGTGTGCGCTCCACCGGGAAGCGGCGTGGGTACTGCGATGGCCTGTTGTACAGGGCACGGTTCGGCGCGGGGCGGGCGGCGCGAAGTCGTGGCGGTGAGGGCGAAGTCAACGGTCGCAGACTTCGTTGGTTGGGAACAAGTCAGCCGGGTCGATCCGTTCGGGCTGGGGTACTCCGATGGCGCAGGGGCCTTGGGCGAGTCCATTGCGCGCCGACGAGGCGCTGCCGCCTCAAGGCCGCGGGACGCAACGGCGTCCCGTCCAGGGGAGTCCTCCGGTCTTGACCTTCAGAGCGTTACTGCGGCGCGCACACCAGTGTTAGAGAAGCTCAAGAGCAACATGCAGGAAGGGGGGGCGCAAGGAGGGCGCTGTGCGTGGTCGCAGGCGGCGGCACGAAATCGACTGAGAGCAAGCGGCTGCATGTGATCCGAATGCGGCAGGATCCAATGATCGAGCGGAACTGGTGCTAGGTCGATGCGCGAGTGCTATGTGCGTGCCGTAGTCAGCTCGATGAGTTTGCTGCCGAAATTGCGCAGGATGAAGACCCGGGCAAAGCCTGTCCTGAAGGTCGCCGTCTCCACCTGGTCCGCGCTGTTGAACCAGGTCGACATCGTCCCGCTGTCGGTGACGATCACCAGCCAAGCTTCATCGCACTGACGCAGGTACTCAACAATGTTGGCATCCTTGGTGTCGATGATGGCGCCCACAATGTCCGACGTCATCGGCTCCGCCCAAGTCGAGCCAGTGGTGCCAAAGAAGCTCTCCGTCAGGCCGTCGAAACGCGCCACTCGGATGTAGTCGACTTCCTCGGGGAAGTAGTCGCGGTTGACCCAGTCGTATTGCTCGCGACTGGAGATCGTGCCTTCGGGCGGGACGTTTCGCTTGGCCAATTCGGAAATCTTGGCGGCCAGAGGTTCGATGTCCTTGCGGCGATAGGACAGGTCCTTCAGGTGGACGCAGCAGTCGATGGGCGGAGCACCTTCGCCGTCGTATAGCACCTTCGCGCGCTGGACGATCTGGTGGCGAATGGCCTCCCGGCCTTGCATGGGAACGGGCTGACTGTCCTTGGCGCGGTGCAGCTCGGTGATCTCGATCCCGATAATGCGATCGGCGGCGTTAACCAAGAAGTCCGGCTGTTCGCGCTCGTCGATGGCGCCTTGCGGGAAGTCAGCGAGCAGGTCACGGACTCGGTCGAGGTATCGGCGTTCGAGGTCCTTCTTGGCTTGGCGGGTCATGCGGAGATGGTGAATGGGGAATCCAACAGTGTCTCCGCCGGGGCCAGTGTCTGCGCAGCTGCATGCCGCAAAACTGCCCGAAGCATCTTGGCGGACATGTTTGTTATCGACGCTTCGAGCGTTGCCGAATTGAGCGAGCGGATCCGTCAGCAAGGCTGAATTGGGCTGGCGAAGATCGATAGCTTTGCGAAGACTACGAAGATGGTTAAGAAATGACGCGTCTCCAATCGATCCTCCTGGGCGCCGTGCTCCTCGGCGGCGGCGTCGCCGCCTGGTATTTCGGCAGTTCCTACGTCACCACCTTCCAGGGGGGCATCGACGAGAAGGCCGAGTGGTCCGTCCTTCAAGCCGCGTACCAGACCAACAAGGACAAGACCACCGAAGGCTGTTCACCGCTGAGCTACGCCTATCGCGACTCGAAGGCCATTGGTTTCCAGTCGCCGCAAGGCCGGGTCTGGATCCTGACGACGCCCAGCGCCGATGGCGCCGTCAAGGCGATGCCGGAGGGCGTGAAGTTCTACGCCCCGAAGAGCGGCCTTGACGCCGCCGTCGCCGGCGTGAGCGACCCCAAGGTCCTCGCCTTCATCCGCCAGAACGCGATCCCCGGCTGTCCATGACCGAGAAGTGGGCCGTCGCGCGCGGGGCCCCGATGTGGCTATGCCGGCGTCAACATGCCCTGGGCCGCCGAATCGATGACGGCCTCGACATCGTCTTCGGCGTTCATGAAGGCGCGGATGCAAAGGTCGACGAAGCCGCGCACCTTCGGATCCATGTAGCGGCTTGACGCAAACAAGGCATGAACAGGGGCCGGCTCTTCTGCCCACCCTGGCAACACCCGTTGGAGCGACCCGTCCGCCACATGCGCAGCAGCCATGAAGCGTGGCAACTGCGCGATGCCGATGCCCTCCAGCGCCAGATTCTTGGCCGCGACCGTGCTGCTCACGGCAGCGCGCGGCGGCTCTGAGATCTCCGCGGTTTCCGAACCGTTGAGGAGGGTCCAGAACGGACGCCCGCGTCGCGTTTTCATGATGAGGTCATGGTTGGCCAAGTCCCCGACCGCCGACAGCGCCGGAGCGTCGCGCAGGTAGCCAGGAGCCGCGTACAGCCCGTATGCCACCTCGCCCAACCGGCGCGCTGACAGGCCCGAGTCGGGCAGCGCGCCGACGCGGATGGCCACGTCGACCCCCTCGTGAATGATGTCCACCAGGCGGTTCGTGTACTCCGCCTCGATGGTCACCTTCGGAGACACCTTCAGGAAGGCTGCAAGCCACCGGTCCACCACGAGGGGGCCGTACTCGGACCCCGCCGTGATCTTGAGCAGCCCTTTCGGCTCTCCAGACTGTTGGGCGACGGCGGCCTCGGCGGCCTCCGCGGCCGACAGGATGCAGACGGCCCGCTCCAGGTAGTCGCGCCCGACCTCGGTGACGCTCAGCCGGCGCGTCGAGCGGGTCAGCAGCCGCGCTCCGAGCTTCTCCTCCATGCGCGAAACGATGCGGCTGAGCCTGGCCTTGTCGGTGCCCAGGCGGTCGGCGGCCGTCGTGAACGAGCCGTCGGTCACCACGGCAACGAAGGCCCGCATCTCGGCCAAGTCGATTGATGTCGTCATGGACAACAGTTTGTGGCACGGAGATCCATTTATCAATGTTGGACCCACAAATAGAGTGGCGTTGTCGGTCGGCGGAAACCGCCGACTTCACCGTCAACTGGGACCTTCACATGACACAAACCATCGGAATCATCGGCTCCGGCCTCGCCGGCAAAGCCGTGGCCCACCTCGCCGTCGCGGCGGGCCGCAAAGTCGTGATCAGCAATTCGCGCGGCCCGGAATCCCTGGCCGCGCTGGTCAAGGAACTCGGTCCGCTGGCCCGTGCCGGCACGGTCGATGAGGCCATCGCCGCCGCTGACATCGTCGCGCTGTCCATCCCGCTGCCCCGGTTCGAGTCGCTGCCAGCGGCCAGGTTTGCCGGCAAGGTGGTCATCGACCAAACCAACTACTACCCCGGCATGGGCGACTTCCGCAGGGCCGACCTGGACAACGGCGAGCTCACCTCGAGCGAGCTCATCCAGACGTACCTGGCCGGCGCGAAAGTGGTCAAGGGCATCCACAACATCGGCTGGCACCACATGCAGTTCAACGCGCGGCCGAAGGGCGATGACCAGCGCACCACGCTGCCGATCGCAGGGGATGACGCGGCAGCCAAGGCCGTCGTCTCGCAGTTCATCCAGGACGTGGGCTACGACGTGCTCGATGTCGGTTCGCTCGCCAACAGCTGGCGCATCGAGCCCAACACGCCGATCTACTTCTGGCCGTACGCGCCCACGATCCCTGAAGGCCTGACCCAGGAGCAGGCGAAGAAGGTCTACCAGCAAGCCGGCAAGCCGCTGACGCCGGACGCGGCTCGACGGATCGTCGACACGACGGTACGCCCATCCCCGATCGGCGGCACGTTGGACGGCCTTCCGCCGATCCACATCGCGCTCTTTCTCGAACTGGCGAGCGCCGACACCGTTCAGCGCTAACCCACCGCCCTTCGCATCGCGATGACGACAGGCCGGCCGTGCGTTGCCGGCCGGTCATTTCCCATTCGCGAGGCAGACGAGTTAGACGAGAAGGAAACCCCATGTCCAAGTCACTGACAAACAAGACCGCGCTGGTCACCGGCGGATCACGCGGCATCGGGCGCGCCATCGCGGAGCGCCTCGCGGCGGAGGGTGCGACGGTCGCGCTCACCTACAGCCAAAGCAAGGCGGGGGCCGATGAGGCCGTTGCTGCGATCACGAAAGCCGGCGGCGCGGCGTTCGCGCTCCACGCCGACCTCCTGGACGCCCGCGCGATCCCGACGCTGTTCGAGCGCCTGGACCTCGAACTCACCCAGCGAAACGGCAGCAACACGCTCGATATCCTGGTCAACAACGCCGGCAACTCCGGTTGGGGCGGTCTGGCAGACGCGACGCCGGAGAGCTGGGACACCATCGTCGCGGTCCACGCGCGTGCGCCGTTCTTCGTGGTGCAAGCCGCGCTGAGCCGCCTGGCCAACGGCGGACGCATCGTCAACATCTCCTCCGGCGCCGGCATCCGCGCGATGAATGTCGTCCCGATCTATTCGATGGCGAAGGCGGCGATCAACAACCTGACTCACGCGCTTGCCGCGGAGCTTGGCCCGAAGCAGATCACCGTCAATGCGGTCGCACCTGGCTGGATCAGCACCGACATGAATGCGGCGGTTCGCGAGAACGCCGAGATGGTGAAGGCCATCGAAGGCGACACCGCCCTGGGTCGGTTCGGCGAGACCGCCGAAGTCGCCGCCGTCGTCGCCTTCCTGGCGTCGAATGAAGGCCGCTGGGTGACCGCGCAGATCATCGAGGCGAGCGGCGGCTACAAGCTCTGAGCCCCTCACCCCAACGCCACCCAATCCGACACGAAGTTCCCCTCCCCATCCGGCTTCTGCGGCGCCAGCGTGCTCACCAGCGTCGCGAGCGTCCTTGTCGACACCCGGCACGCTTCCTCCGCGGTCGCGTACTCGCCGTGCAGCAGCAGTTTCTGATGGTGGGTCTGTCCGTCGCGCTCGAAGCGTCGTACCAGCACCGGCGTGAATTTGCCGGACGGGCACGCATCGCAACTCGACTCGACGGTCAATCGCATCGCGTGGCTCATCGAAATTCCCAACAACCGTTCTTGTGGGAAGAGCCTACGCGCCCACCCGGGCGAGCGCGCCCAGCCGGCAGGCCGTCGCGCTGTCGGCATCCAGGCGGGGGCGGCGTCGGTCCCGGCCTACGGCGGCGAGGCCTCCGGCCGCTCGGCCAGCCGTGACAGCACCGCCTTCAACTGCGCCAGCATCAACGGCTTGGTCAGGTAGGCATCCATCCCGGCCGCGCGGCACTCCTCCTCCTCCGCCCGCCCCGAGTGCGCCGTCAGCGCCACGATCGAGAAGCGCGGCATCTCCCCGGCCGCCTGCCGCCGCCGCAACTCCCGCGTGGCCTGCACGCCGGTGACGCCGGGCATCGACATGTCCATCAGCACGATGGCCGGGGCCTCCGCCAGGCAGGCCTCGATGGCCTCCGCCGCGCTGCTCGCCAGCGCCACCGCGTAGCCCAGCAGCCGCACCATCTCCGACGCCAGCAGGCGATTGACGGCGTCGTCGTCGACGACGAGCACGAGCACCGGGGGCGGCGGGGCGGGCGAAGCGGTGTCCATCATGTGCGGGCAGTCAGCTGGCAGTGGTGGGCATCGACATCGGGCAACAGGCGTTCCCAAGCCGGCGGGCCGCGCGTCGAGGAGGCGATCCGCGGGCCGCGCATTCTCGATCCGGCGTTGAAAGTGTTTGCGCCGGAGCGGACTTACCAAGCCCGGGGCGAATTTCTACAGTGGGCACGTCCCCCTTTGAAAGGAATCCCGACATGCCCGCCGCCTACGTGGTCTTCCTCAAGGAAGCCGTCCACGACGAAGAAGAACTCGCCCGCTACCAGGCCGCCGTCGGCGGCACCTTCGCCGGCCATCCCGTGGAGTTCCTCGCCACCTATGGCGAGCAGGAAATGCTCGAGGGAGCGCCGGTCGACGGCGTCGTCCTCCTCAAGTTCCCCGACCTCGACGCCGCCCGGCGCTGGTATCGCAGCCCCGAGTACCAGGCCGCCGCCAGCCATCGCTTCAAGGGCGCGACCTATCGCGCCGTCATCGTCGCCGGCCGCGACTGACCGCGCCAGTCCCACCGCCCCATCGCCCCATCGCCAACACGACCTCCACGTCCTCCCGAAGCCAACCCATGACCACCTCGACCCCCACGGCCAACGCCGTCCACGCCACGGCCTCCATCACCCGCGATGCCGCGCTGTCCCTGCTCGCCGCCGCCCGCGACTCGTCGCGCGAGATCGGCATCGAGGTCGCCATCGCCATCACCGACGCCGGCGGCCACCTCGTCGCCTTCGAGCGCAGCGACGCCGCGCCCTTCCTGACCGCCGGCATCGCCATCGACAAGGCCTGGACCGCGGCCTCCTTCGGCCTGGACACCCTCACCTGGAACCACGTCGTCGCCGCCCCCGTCACCGCGCCGCTGGCGCACCACCCGCGCGTCATGGCCGTCGGCGGCGGCGTGCCGATCCTGGTGGACGGGCGCATCGTCGGCGGCGTCGGCATCTCGGGCGGCAACGCGCAGCAGGATCACGACGCCGCCCTCGCGGCGCTGCGGGCCACGGGCTTCGCCACCGATAAGTAATTCGCGCTTTTCAGGCCCGCGGGGGCCGCGCGGGCGCAGCGCCAAAAAGAGCGGTGCATGCGCCTAATCGGGACGGGGAAGGGCTCGGCACCATGCCGGCACTGGGCATCGAGACGCCCGCCTCCCCACTCCCGAGACCCCCATGACACTCACTCGAATCGCCGCGTCGGTCGCCCTGGCGGCCGCCGCGATGAACAGCCACGCCGTCACGCCGATCGGCGACTACCTCACCTTCAGCGGCTTCGGCACGCTCGGTTATGTCCGCGCCGACACCGACCAGGGCCAGTACCGCCGCGAGTTCCAGCAGAAGGGCGCGGACAAGTCCGGCTCGCTGCTCGTGGACAGCAACCTGGGCCTGCAGCTGACGGCCACCGCCAACGACTGGCTGTCGGCCACCGTGCAGACGCTCACCGCGGAGCGCGACGACGACAAGCTGAGCACCCGCTTCGAATGGGCCTTCGTGAAGGTCGCGCCCGTCGAGGGCCTGTCCGTGCGCGTCGGGCAGATGAACGTGCCCAACTTCCTGGTGTCGGCCTCGCGCCGCATCGGCTACGCCAACACCACGCTGCGCCCCGCCAACGAGGTCTACGGCCTGGACCTGCTCAGCGGCGGTCTGCGCGGCGCCGACGTGTCCTACCGCCTCCCCGTCGGCGACAACAAGTTCACCGCCACCGTGCTCGGCGGCCGCTCCAAGGCCGGCCCCACCGATGTCGACTCGCTGCGCGGCGTCAACGGCGTCTGGGACGGCAACTGGTACACGCTGCGCCTGGGCTACGTCGAGGCCAAGCCCGACCTGCCCGGCGAGCTCCAGGCCCTGCTGCCCGCCGGCCAGTCGCTGTCGGATGCGAAGTACCAGTTCTCCGGCTTCGGCTTCACCGTCGACCGCAACGACGTCGTGATGCAGGGCGAGTTCGTGAAGCGCCGCTACAAGCTCTTCAACACGCTGATCGCCGCGGACGCCTGGTACCTGATGGCGGGTTACCGGATGGGCGCGTTCCTGCCGTACGCGCAGGTGGCGCAGGTGCGTCCGGCCAAGGACGCGGTCACCGCGCCGCAACGCACGCTGTCCGCCGGCGTGCGCTGGGATGCCTTCTCCAGCGCGGCGCTGAAGTTCCAGGTCGAACGCGTGGACACCCGCGGCACCGCCGGCGCGAGCTTCATCACCGCGCCGGTCCTGACCGCCATCGGGCCCTTGCCCGGTCCCATCACGCGCCCCGTCACCACGGTCAGCGCCAGCATCGACTTCGCCTTCTGAGCCCCATCATGAACAAGCACAGTGTGTTGGCCGCGGTCGTGCTGGCCGTCGCCGCGTCCCAGGGCGTCCAGGCGCAGACCGTCGTGGTCGGCCATCCCGGCGCCGAAGCCTTGAGCAACGCGCAGATCGTGGACGTCTACCTCGGCAAGAGCCAGGCGGCGACGCCGCTGGACCTGCCGGAATCGGCCTCGACGCGCACCGCCTTCTATCAATCGGCCACCGGCAAGGACCTCGCGCAGGTGAAGTCGCTGTGGGCGCGGCTGATCTTCACCGGCGTGGCCAAGCCGCCCAAGGTGCTGGCCGACGCGGCCGCGGTGAAGAAGGAAGTCGCCGCCAATCCCAAGGCCATCGGCTACATCGACAAGTCGGCCGTGGACGGCAGCGTCAAGGTGCTGGCCACCTTCAACTGATCGGCCGGCCGTCCGCCGGAACAGGTGTGCAGATGAACCTCAAGACCCGCATCGCGCTGCTGCCCGCGCTGGCCGCGCTGATCTTCGGCATCGGGATCGCCGTGGTGCTGTCCTTCTCGACGCGCACGCTCGCCGTGATCCATGCGCTGGAGTCGCAGGACTATCCCTACCTCGTCGCGACGAACCAGGCCTCGGCCCAGTTCGAGGCGCTGGGCGGGCTCTTCCAGTCCGCGGTCGCGGAAGGGGAGAAGCGCCAGCTGGACCAGGCGGCCGAACGCGCCGGCGCGATGCGCAAGGTGATCGCGTCGATCCAGGCGCTGGACGGCCGCGCCGACGCCGGCGCGCGGCTGCTGCGCGACTTCGACGCGTATTACGGCGCGTCGGTGGAGACGGTGGAGATGATCCTGGGCCTGCGCACCGGCGACCAGGCCGGCGCGGTGGCGCGGATGCAGGGCGCGCAGAAGGCCTTCGAGCAGGCGCTCGCGGCCGCGCGCACCGACGCGCGGGAGGGCCTGGACGGTGCCCTGGCGCGCGCCGAGGGCGGCGTTCGCGCCGGCCTGTCGGTGACGGTGGGGTGCGGCGTGGTGGTGGTGCTCTGCCTGGCGCTGGGCTCCTGGCTGTTGATCGTCGGCGTGTGGCGCCAGCTGGGCGGCGAGCCCGAGTACGCGCGCCAGGTGATGCGCCGCATGGCGGAGGGCGACCTGTCGCAGCGGATCGAGGTCGCGCGCGGCACCGACCACAGCCTGCTGGCGGCGGTGCGCGACATGGCGCGCGGCCTGTCGGGCCTCGTCGCGGAGGTGCGCGGCGGGACGGAGTCGATCGGCGTGGCCTCGCGCCAGATCGCGGCCGGCAACCAGGACCTGTCGGGACGGACCGAGCGGCAGGCGGGCTCGCTGGAGGAGACCTCGTCGCACATGCGCCAGCTCACCGAGGCGGTGCACCAGAGCGCGGACGCGGCCAGCCAGGCGAATCAGTTGGCCGGCAACGCCGCCGCGGTGGCGCTCAAGGGCGGCGAGGTGGTGGGACGCGTGGTGTCGACGATGGAGGAGATCAGCGCGAGCTCGCGCCGCATCGGCGACATCATCGGGACCATCGACAGCATCGCGTTCCAGACCAACATCCTCGCGCTGAACGCGGCGGTGGAGGCGGCGCGCGCCGGCGAGCAGGGACGGGGTTTCGCCGTCGTCGCCGGGGAGGTGCGGGCGCTCGCGCAACGCAGCGCCGAGGCGGCGCGCGAGATCAAGACGCTGATCGCCGCGAGCATGGAAGGCGTGGACGCCGGATCGCGGCTGGTGCGAGACGCTGGCGACACGATGCGCGACATCATGACCAGCGCGCAGCGGGTCTCGGACATCGTCGGCGACATCACCGCGGCGTCGCTCGAGCAGAGCACGGGGATCGGGCAGGTCAACCAGTCGATCGTCGACCTGGATCGCATGACGCAGCAGAACGCGGCGCTCGTCGAGGAGGCCGCCGCGGCGGCGCAGAGCCTGGAGCAGCAGGCCGACGGGTTGGAATCGGCGGTGGCGATCTTCAAGCTGGCGTGAGGGGGAGGGAGCACCCCGCGCTCACGCCCCCAGCCACCGCAGCCATCGCGGCCGCCACGACAGCACCATCGCGATCGTGATGGCCGAGCCGGCCAGCAGCATGAACCACACCAGCACCGCCATCGACGGGTGATCCGCGCCGAGGCACAGCAGCAGCGATCCCACGACCGCCACGCTCCCGGCGATCCTCAGTAGCAACGCCCGCCTCGGCGCCAGCGCGCGCGGCGCGTGCGCCTGGTCCCAGTGCGTCTCCATCGCCAGCGCCAGCCAGCCGAAGCCGACCAGCGCCGCGACCGCGGCACCCGCGAGCAGCATCGCTTCAGTCATCGCCGGCCTCCGCCGCCACCAACCCCGCGGGCATCGCCGCCGTCTCGGCGCGCCGTTGCCGTCGGCGCAGCATCCCCGCCGCGCCGAGCGTCACGCCCGCCAGCGCCAGCAGCGCGAGGTCCACGCCGGCCACCGGCCAGTAACCCGCGCCGATCGTGCGGATCAGGTGATCGCCGGTGGTGGCCGCGTTGGCGACCACCGCCGCCACCGCGACGCCGGCCACCAGCACGCATTGCTCGCGCCACGCGGGATTCATCCGGCCCTGCAGCACCGCGCCGCCACGCGCGAACGCGTGCACCATCGCCGCGGCCCAGGCCGACCAGAACACCGTCTGTTCCCAGTCGCCCTTGCCGGCCAGCGTGTCGGGCAACAGCCGGTTGGCCACCAGCATCGCCACCGTCGCCAGCAGCATGCCGGTGACCGTCGTCACCGCCATCGCGTCGACGACGCGCGATCCCTGCCCGCCGTTCTTCGCATGCTGCTGCTTGCGCTTCTCCACGAAGAAGACGAAGCCCGTGGCGATGCACACGCAGCCCGCCAGGCCGCCCAGCACATACAGCCAGCGCAGCAGCCAGTGCCGGAAGTGCTGCAGGTGCAGCCCGGTCAGGAACTCGTTGACCTCGTCGACCGCGGTGCGCGGCGGGTCCTCGCGCAGCAGCTCGCCGGTGCTCGCCTTGAAGTGGATGCCCTCGCCGGTCAGCGCGACGCGGTCGGTGCCGGCGCGGTAGACGCTGACGTAGGCGTTGGCGTCGCCGACATGCTGCACGCCGAGGAAGCCGACATCCCCCGCCATGCCCTTGGCGGCCCAGCGCCGCTGCGCCTCCGCGACCATCGCGTCCACCGACGCCAGGCCGCCGGGGATGCCGGCGCGCTCGTGCGGCAGGCCGGTCTGGCGGGCCTCGACCTTCTCGCTGAGCTCGTGCAGGTCATGCAGCTGCGTGTGCGCGACCGGGAAATAGATGCCCGCGAACACCACCAGCCCGGTGAACGCGAAGAAGAAGTGGAAGGGCAGCGCCACCACGCCGGTCAGGTTGTGCAGGTCCAGCACGCCGCGCTGCGTGCTGCGGTCGCGGCGGAAGGTGAAGAACTCGCGGAACAGCTTGCGGTGCATCACCACGCCGCTCACCAGCGCCGCCAGCATCGTCAGCGCCGCCAGCCCGACGATCCAGTAGCCCAGGTCCTTCCAGTGCAGGTTCAGGCTGTAGTGCATCGGATAGAAGAACTGGCTGCCGATGCGCAGGTGGCTCTGCGGCAGCAGCCGGCCGTCGCGCGGGTCCAGCACCTGGATCGCCCAGGCGGTCTCCTCCGGGTCCTTGGCGCGCGGCACTTCGTAGCCGGCGAAGACCTGCACGATCGGGTCGCGGTGCGTCGTGTACGCGCCCCAGCTGCGCACGACGTCGAAGTGCCGCGGCACCTCGCCCTCCACCTTGCCCGCCAGCGCGGCGATCGCGGCCTCGTCGGGCTGCAGCCGCTCCAGCGCCGGCTTGAGCAGCGCATCGAAGGAGGGCATCGGCTGCGGCTCGAAGCGCGATTGCGGGATCGCCCAGCGGTCGATCTCGCGATCGAACACCGACAGCGAGCCGAAGAAGAACACCACCACCAGCACGAAGCCCATCACGAGGCCGAACCACGTGTGCAGCCAGGCCATCGACAGTCGCAAGTTCGAGAACATCGGCCGCTCCCTTCAGGCCAGCGCGCGCTGGATCAGCGACGCCGCGCCGGTCATCGCGCCCGCGCCGGCCAGCAGCACGATCCACACCCGCGCCAGGCTGCGCGCCGCGATGGCCCAGCAGAACAGCACCAGGTACAGCAGCAGCCCCAGCATCGCCGACAGGTGCTCGGCATCGTGGAAGGACATCCCGGCCGCGTACGCGCCGCTCAGGCACAGCGCGATGAAGCCCCAGCAGAACGCATAGGCGCCGCCCACGGCGGCGGCGATGCGCAGCAGGATCGGCAGGACGAGCGACACGCGCGACGCGGCGGCGGGGGAGGTCGATGCGGGCATGGCAGGGCAGAAGAAAGTGACCACCCTGTTAACCCTTGCAGGTTCACCGGCCAAAGCCGTGGGTCGCTTCCCGTGTGCTACATAATGAGAATGATTCCTATTATTCGACAAAACGGGGAAGCCAACCAGGGGGTTTGGGATGTCATGCCCAGAGGAAGCCATCGAAATTTCCGTCGCGCCACAGAGTGATCTCACCGAGGTCTTCGTCGAGAACCGGTCGCGGCTGCGGCGGGTCGCGCTGTCCATCGTCCAGAACGCGCAAGGCGCGGAGGACGTGCTGCAGGACGCCTATCTGAAGCTGCTCGGCGCGGAAACCGCCTTGCAGGTCCACCAGCCGCTGGCCTATTGCAGCCAGATCGTGCGCAACATGGCGCGCGACCACCTGCGCCGCTCGGCCTTCGAGTCGGGGCTGATGGCGCTCGAGGAAGAAGGCCAGCACGTGCCCGCCACGCACGGCCAGCCGGAGCTGCAGGCGATGCGGCGCCAAAACATCGCGATCCTGAGCGACGCGCTGGACGCGGTGCCGGTGCGCACCCGCATCGCCTACGAGATGTACATCGTGCGCGGCATGACGCAGCGCGACATCAGCAAGGCGCTCGAGGTCTCGCTGGGCCTGGTCAACGCGCTGATCGCCGAGGCCGGCGAGGTGCTGACCAGCCGGCGCCACCTGATGGCCTGGGACTAGGGCGAAGACCGACATCGGCGCGAGAACGGCGGCGTTACCATCGCGCGCTGATCCCGTTACCGAATGTTGTCGTCCGTGCCCCCCTCCCATCCCCGCGACTCTCACGACGATCCCGTCTGGCGCACCGCCTGGGACTGGCTGCAGCGCGCGCAGGACACGGCGCTGAGCGACGACGAACTGGCCGCGCGGGACGCGTGGCTGCGGGCCGATCCCGTGCACCGCCAGCGCTACGACGAGGCCCTGCGGCTGTGGGCCGAGGCCAGCCTGGTGCCGACCCGCCATGTCGATCCCGATCCCGAGGTCCCGCTGGACCTCGAGGCGCTGCGCAAGGCCTTCCGCGACGGCGGGTCCTCCACCTCCTGAGCCCCGCGCGAAAGCGCGCGCCGCGCCTTCGTTCCGGCCCGGAACGACGTCCGTTTCCCCGCTGTTGAACATCCCGAGGCGCTCGTTCGTCATGGACGCATGAGCAGCCCGGCTGCCCGGCATCCCGCCGGCGCGCCGCCGTCGGCCGCTCGCTGTCCACCGCACGGGGAGCCCCATGTCCAGCAGTTGTTTCGATCGCGACGGCGAAGTCTTCATCGTCCTCGTCAATCACGAGGACCAGTACTCGATCTGGCCGCAATGGAAGGCCGTGCCCGGCGGCTGGCGCGTCGTCGAGGGCATCCAGGGCGACAAGCAGGCGGTCACTGAATTCGTCGACCGGACCTGGACCGACATGCGCCCGCGCTCGCTGCGCGAGTGGATGGCCGCGCAGGCCGGCGAGGGCGCCGCCGCGTCGTGACGGACACGGCCGGGACCGCCGCGATGAAGCTGTTGTTGCTGCCCTGCGCGGGCGCGAGCGCGACGATGTACCTGCGCTGGCGCCGCGCGCTGCCAGCCTGGCTGCAGCTGGTGCCGCTGGAGCTGCCGGGCCGCGGCGCGCGCTTCGGCGAGCCCTTCGTCGACGACTTCGACACCCTGGTCGAGCGGCTCTGCGACGAGTACGCGGGCGAGTTCCACGGCCGCTACGCGCTGCTGGGCCACAGCATGGGCGCGCTGCTGGCGCATGGCGTCGCGCGCCGCCTGCAGGCGCAGTCGCGGCCGCTGCCACGGTGGCTGGTCGTCAGCGCGAGCGCGGCGCCGTCGCGGCGCGATCCGTCGCGTTTCGAGGGTCTGCAGGACGACGCCACGCTGATCGCCGAGCTGCGCCGCCAGGGCGGCACGCCGGACGAGGTCTTCGGCAACGCCGAGCTGCTGCGCATGACGCTGGACACGCTGGCCGCCGACTACCGCGTCTGCGCGAGCTTCCGGCCGCGATCGCCGTCGTCATCGGGGTTGCGGCTGCCGATGCCGATCCTGGCCTGGGGCGGCCGCGCCGACGCGATCGCGCCCGCGGACCTGGAAGCCTGGTCGCTGGAGACCACCGGCCGCTTCGCGCTGGACTGGTTCGACGGCGGCCACTTCTTCATCCGCCACCAGGAGCCGCAGGTGCTGGCCGCGCTGGCCAGCGCATTGCGTCCCTTGGCGCCGGAGACGAGCCATGCGGGCGTTGCCGCTGCCTGACGTCGTCGCGCCGCGCATCGAGGTCTTCGAGCTCGCGCTGGACCTCGCCGCGCCGCTGCCCGACGAGGACTGGGCGCTGCTGGACGACGACGAGCGCCGTCGCGCGCGCCGGTTGCTGCGTCATCCGGACCAGGTGCGCTTCGTGCGCACGCGCGCCGCGCTGCGGCGGCTGCTGGCCGAGCGGCTGCGCCGCCGCCCGCGCGACCTGCGCTTCACGCTCAACCGCCACGGCAAGCCGCGGCTGTGCGCGGCGCTACGCCGGCGCGGGCCGCTCGCCTTCAACGTGGCCCATGCCGGCAGCTTCGCGCTGATCGCGCTGAGCGCGCGCGGCCCCGTCGGCGTCGACATCGAATGCCGCTCGCCCGCGCTCGACCCCGATGAACTGGCGCCGACGGCGCTGTCGCCGATGGAGCGCCACTTGCGGCCCGGCGAGCGCGTCGACTTCCTCGACGGCTGGACCGCCAAGGAAGCGGTGCTCAAGGCGCTGGGCTTGGGCATCGGCGAGCACCTGCAGCGCCTGGCCATCCTCCGGCCCGAGGCCGGCCGCCACCAGTACGGCCTGCGCCACGAGGCCTTCGACCTCAGTCCGGTGACCGCGTGCCGGTTGCCGGCGCCCGATGGCTACGCCGCGTCGCTGGCGTGGCTGGATCTCTCGCCTCTTCAGGAAGCAGTTGCATGAAAGCAGGAATGGGAACTCTGGAACGCCGCGCGCCCGAAGGCTCGCTGTTGCCCGCGCTGATCGAGCCCGAGACCTTCGGCGAACCGCTGATGGACGCGCTCGCGCGCCGGCGCGGCGAGATCGAGACGCTGGTGGGCACGGTCGGCGGCGTGCTGCTGCGCGGCTTCGACGTGCCGGACGCGGCGGCCTTCCGCGCGTTCGCCGCCGGCTTCGGCCATCCGCTGCTGTCCTACGAGTTCGGCTCGACGCCGCGCTCCGAGGTCGGCGCCGGGGTCTACACCTCGACCGAGTACCCGGCGCACCAGTCCATCCCGCTGCACAACGAGCAGGCCTACACGCGGGAGTGGCCGATGAAGATCTGGTTCCACTGCGTCACCGCGTCGCCCGAGGGCGGCGAGACGCCGATCGCCGACAGCCGCGCGGTGCTGCGCCGCATGCCGCCGGCGATCCGCGCGCGCTTCGAGCCCGGCATCCTGTACGTGCGCAACTACGGCGACTTCGACGTGCCCTGGCAGAAGGTGTTCAACACCACCGCGCCGGCCGACGTCGAGCGCTACTGCAGCGCCAACGAGATCCGCTGGGAATGGCAGCCCGACGGCAGCCTGCGCACGACGCAGCGTTGCCAGGCCGTCGAGACGCATCCGCGCGCCGGCGAGGCGGTCTGGTTCAACCAGGCCCACCTGTTCCACGCGTCCAACCTGCCGCCCGAGGTGCGCGAGTCGCTCGAGGACCTGCTCGGCGTGGAGAACCTGCCTCGCAACACCTTCTTCGCCGACGGTTCGCCGATCCCGGACGGCCTGCTCGACGAGGTGCGCGCGGTGCTGGACGCGGAGACGGTGTCCTTCCGCTGGGAAGCCGGCGACGTGCTGATGCTCGACAACATGCTGGCCGCGCATGCGCGCAGCCCCTTCCGCGGTCCGCGCAAGGTCATCGTCGCGATGGCCGAGCCGCACGGCAACCTCGGCCGCTTCTGAGGCGGCCGCGATGCGCCCGATGCCTGCGATGACCTCGACCACCGAACCCCGCCCGACCATGTCCACGACCCCGCCGACGTCCGCGCCCCGCCATTTCGTCGCCCATGTGCGCGCGCTCGCCGAGCAGCGGCCCGAGGACGTCGCGCTGGTCGTCGTCCACGACCGCGACGGCGGCGACGAGGACGTGAGCCTCAGCTACGCCGGGCTCGACCGGCGCGTGCGCGCGCTGGCCGCGACGCTGCAGCAGCGCTTCGACGCGGGCGACCGCGCGCTGATCCTGCTCGAGAACGGCGACCACTACGTCGTGTCCTTCCTCGCCTGCCTCTACGCGGGGCTGACGGCGGTGCCGGCCTTCCCGCCGGAGACGACGCGGCAGCAGCACCTGGCGCGGCTGCGCGGCATGGTCGCGGATTCGCAGGCGCGCTGCGTGCTGACGATCCAATCGGTCGCGGACCAGTTCCGGTCGGCGCTGGACGAGCTCTCGGGCGTGAGCGTGCTCGCGGTGGAGACCTTCGACGACGCGACCGAGGCGGACGCGGCGCGCTGGCGCGCGCACGAGCCGCGCGGGGACGACATCGCGTTCCTGCAATACACGTCGGGATCGACCTCGGCGCCCAAGGGCGTGATGGTCAGCCACGACAGCCTGATGGCCAACGAGCGCGCGATCGAGGAAGGCCTGTCGGTCGGGCCGGACGACGTGTTCGTGACCTGGCTGCCGCTGTTCCACGACATGGGGCTGATCGGCGGCATGCTGCAGCCGCTGCATCGCGGCATCAAGCTGGTGCTGATGCCGACCCGGTTGATGCTGGAGCGGCCGGTGCGCTGGCTGCAGGCGATCTCGCGCCACCGCGGCACGATCAGCGGCGGGCCGGACTTCTCGTACCGGCTGTGCATCGACCGCGTGCGCGACGCGCAGCGGGAGACGCTGGATCTGTCCAGCTGGCGCGTCGCGTTCTCCGGCGCGGAGCCGGTGCGGCACGACACGCTGCGCGACTTCGTCGAGCGTTTCGAGCCGGCGGGGTTCCCGCCGGCGGCGCTGTATCCCTGCTATGGACTGGCCGAGGCGACGTTGTTCGTGACTGGCGGCGTGCGCGGAGAAGGGCTGGTCGCGACCGCGTTCGATGCCGCCGCGCTGGCGCAGGGCAGGGCGAATGTCGCGATGGCGCTGGCGCAAGGCGCGGTGCCGCAAGGGGCCGTACCGACGGCGGCGGGTGCCTCCGGACCGAATGACGTCGCGGGGCGCGAATCGACCACGCTGGTGGCCTGCGGCAAGGCGGCGTCTCACCACGAGGTGCGGATCGTCGACGCGGCGTCGGGCGAGGCGCTGCCGGCGGGGCGCGTCGGCGAGATCTGGGCGAGCGGACCCAGCATCGCCTCGGGCTACTGGCAGAAGCCGAGCGAGAGCGCCGAGACCTTCGTCGAGCGCGACGGCCGGCGCTGGCTGCGCACCGGCGACCTGGGCGCGCTGCACGACGGGCGGCTCTACGTCACCGGACGGCTGAAGGACATGATCATCGTCCGCGGCCACAACCTGTACCCGCAGGACATCGAGCGCGCGATCGAGGCGGCGGTCGAGGCCGTGCGCAAGGGCCGCGTCGCGGCCTTCCGCGCGGAGTCCGAGGGCGTCGAGGGTATCGGCGTGGCGGCGGAGGTGTCGCGCGGGTTGCAGAAGCTGGTGGCGCCCCAGGCGCTCGCAGACCTGCTGGCGGAAGTGGTGAGCGAGCAGGCCGGCGAGGCGCCGGTCGCGATCGCGCTACTCAACCCGGGTGGGCTGCCGAAGACCTCCAGCGGCAAGCTGCAGCGCGCGGCCTGCCGCGCCGGCTGGAACGAGCGGACGCTCGATGCCTACGCGTTGTTCGAGCGTGGGCGGCCCGTGGCGATCGAGGGTGCATCCGCGAGTGCCGCTGCCGCCGCCGGCGCGAAGGCATCGAGCACGAGCACAAGCACAAGCACAAGCACGATTGCCAACGACGGGTTGGTGGGCGGGCGCGTGTCATCCGCGATCGCGATGGACGACACGGCGCAAGCGCTCGCCCTGCTCTGGCGCGAGGTGCTGGGCCTCGAGGCAGATCGCGCCTGCACGGCGGAGTCTCACTTCTTCGCGCTGGGCGGCAACTCGCTGCTGGCGGTGCAACTGGCCGCGCGCGTCGCCGCGCAGTGGGGCGTCGACTTCCCGCCGAAGCGGGTCTTCGAGCACGCGAGGCTGCATGCGCAGGCCGAGGCGGTCCGGTCCGCGGCGCCCGCTGCCCGCGAGGCGGCCATCGCGCCGCTGTCGCCGGAACTGCGGCGCGGCCCGCTGCCGCTGTCTTCCGCGCAGCAACAGCATTACTTCCTCTGGCAGCTGGATCCCGGCAGCAGCGCGTATCACGTGCCGTGCGTGCTGCGCGTCACTGGCGACATCGATCCCGAGCGCCTTCAGCGCGCGTTCGCCGCGCTGCTCGCTCGGCATGACGCGCTGCGCGCCACCTTCCATGTCCGCCAGGACGGCGAGCTCGAACAGCGCATCGATTCCGCAGCGGTGGTGCCGCTTCGGTTTGTCGACGCCACCACCACCACTTCCACCTCCGGCATGGCTGACATCGCCAGCGGCACCGGCACCAGCACTGGCGCTGGCGCTGGCACTGGCGCTGGCACTGGTGCTGGCACTGGCACTGGCACCGGCGCTCGCACTGCCACTGGCGCAGACACGAACGACGAGTGGAGCGGTGTGGTTCATCGTCTCGTCGATCCCCTGATCGCAGAACCCTTCGACCTGGCGCGCGGCCCGGTGATCCGCGCGCTGCACGCGCGGCTGGCCGAGCGCGAGCATCTGCTGGCGGTGGTCGTGCATCACATCGCGGCGGATGGCGCGTCGTTGCAGACGCTGGTCGACGAGCTCGCCGCGCTGTACGCCGGCGAACTCCCGCCGCCTGCGCTGCAGTACGGCGACTACGCCGTGTGGCAGCGCGAGCGCCAGGACCCGGCGCTCCTGCAACCGCGGCTGGACTTCTGGCGCTCGCAACTGAGCGGCGACGACGGCCGCGTCGCGCCTCCGCTGGTGCTGCCGACGGACCGCCCGCGCGGTCGGCAGGCGCGCCACCGGGCGATCGCCCACGCCGTAGCGCTGCCCGCCGACGTCGTCGCAGGCCTGCGCCGGCAGGGCGGCGCCGAAGGCACCTCGCTCTTCATGAGCCTGCTGGCCGGCTTCCAGGTGCTGCTGCATCGCTTCACCGGCCAACGCGAGATCCGCGTCGGCGCGCCCTTCGCGAACCGGCCGCTGCCGCAGCTGCAAGGGCTGATCGGCTGCTTCGTCAACACGCTGGTGCTGCGCGCCGACATCGATGGCGGCGACCGCCTTGACGCCGTCGTGCGCCAGGTGCGGCGGACGGTGATCGACGCGCAATCCCACCAGGACCTGCCGCTGGACCGCCTGGTCCGCGAGCTGCACCCGCAGCGCGGTCTGGAGGCGCAGCCGTTGTTCCAGGTGGTCTTCAATCACCTGGCGGTCGATCACGATCGGGCGAGCCGCCTGACCGGCTGGACCGTCGCCGACGAGCCGGTGCTGCCCGAGCATGCGCAGTTCGAGCTGGTGCTCGAGACGCAGGAACTGGCCAGCGGCGCGGTGCAGGTGCGCCTGATCGGTGCCGCCGAGCTCTTCGAGCCGGCCACGCTGGCGCGAATGACGCGCCACTACGAAGCCGTCCTGCGCGCGTTGGCCACGACGCCGGACGTTCCGGTGCGGGACATCGCGCTGCTGGATGCGCCGGAGCAGGCGCTGCTGTGCCAGTGGGGCGTCAATACCGACGCACGCAAGACGGCGGATCCCGTGCATCGCCTGTTCGAGCGCCACGCCGCCGCGCGGCCGGACGCACCGGCCCTGCTGTTCGGCGACGAGGTGATCGCCTACGGCGAGCTGAACCGGCGTGCCAACCGACTGGCACGTCGCCTGCGGGAGCAAGGCGTGGGCCCCGAGGTCCTGGTGGGCGTGGCGATGACGCGCTCGCCAGCGCTGATCGTGAGCCTGCTGGCCGTGCTCAAGGCCGGTGGCGCTTACGTTCCGCTGGATCCTGCTCATCCGCCCGAACGCCTGAGGACCATGGCGGAGAACAGCGGCATGCAGCTGCTGCTCACGCGACGGGATGAGTCCGCGCGCCTGCCGGCCTTCGACGCTGCGCGCGCGGCGCCGAGGCTCGTCCAGCTCGATGACATCGAGGCGGCGCGGTCGCCCGAAGGCGGTATCGACGCCGATGCCGACCTCGATCTGGATCTTTCGACCAACCCGGGCCAGCTCGCTTACGTCATCTACACCTCGGGGTCGACCGGCGTGCCCAAGGGCGTCGCGGTCGCGCACGGGCCGTTCGCGATGCATTGCGTCGAGACAGCCGATCTCTACGAGATGGGCCCGCACTCGCGCGAGCTGCACTTCTTGTCGTTCTCCTTCGACGGCGCGCACGAGCGCCTGTTCACCGCGCTGTGCTGCGGCGCCTCGCTGCTGCTGCGCGACGACGGCCTGCTGGCGCCGCGAGACGCGCTGGCCGCCATCGGCCGGCACGGCGTCACCAACGCCGGTTTCCCGGCCGTCTACCTGCAGGAGCTCGCGCACGCCGCGGCCTCGCAGGGCGACGCGCCACCGGTGCACCTGTACTCGTTCGGCGGCGAGGCGATGCCCCGCGAAGGGCTGGAGCTCGCGCAGCGTCACCTGCGCGCCGGCATCCTGATCAACGGCTACGGTCCCACCGAGACCGTGGTCACGCCGACGCTGTGGAAGTCGCGCACCGACGCGCCGTTGCCTGACGCCGCCTATGCGCCGATCGGCCGCCCGGTCGGCGACCGGCAGGCCTACGTGCTCGACGCCGAGCTCAACCTCCTGCCGCCCGGCCTGGTGGGCGAGCTGTACCTCGGCGGCAGCGGACTCGCGCGTGGTTACCTGTCGCGCGGCGGCCTGACGGCGGAGCGCTTCGTCGCTGACCCGTTCGACGCGCAGGGCGGCCGTCTCTACCGCACCGGCGACCTGGTGCGCTGGAACGCGGATGGGCAGCTGGAGTACCTCGGCCGCGCGGACCAGCAGATCAAGATCCGCGGCTTCCGCATTGAGCCTGGCGAGATCGAGACCGCGCTGCTGGCCCAGGCCGGCGTGCGGCAGGCCGCCGTCGTGGTGCGGCCGGGTGCCGCGGGCCCCAGCCTGGTGGCCTATGTCTCGCCTCGCGTCGGCCAGACGCTCGAGTCCGCCGCCGTGCGCGAGCAGCTGTCCGACCGACTGCCTGACTACATGGTGCCGAGCGCGGTGGTCGTGCTCGACGCGCTGCCGACCACCGTCAATGGCAAGGTCGACCGCCAGGCGCTGCCGGAGCCGACGCGCGTGGCGGCGAAGGCCGGGGAATCCCGTTCCGGCGAGCCTGGCCAGGCGAGCGACGCGAGCGCTGTCGCCAACGTCGGCAATGCAGGCAATGCAGGCAATGCAGGCAATGCAGGCAATGCAGGCAATGCAGGCAATGCAGGCAGCGACCTGGAGCAGGAACTGGCGGCGCTGCTCGCTGAAGTGCTGGGCGTGCCGCGTGTCGGTCTCACCGACAACTTCTTCGACCTCGGCGGCCATTCGCTGCTGCTGATCCGGCTGCACCGGTTGCTGGAGGACCGGCTGCAGGCCGGCCTGAGCGTGGTCGATCTCTTCAAGCATCCCAATGTCGAGGCGCTCGCGCGGCGCATCCGTCACGGACGGCGAGGCGTCGATGCCGCGGGCGGCGCGGGCGCCGCGGCATCCGACGGCATGGCCTCGGCCGGCCGCTTCGTCGCCAGTGCCGCCGCGGTCGCCGGCGCCGACGACACCGCCGCGGACACGGTCGCCGCCTCGGGCATCGAGGGCGAACGCCGCCGCGACGCGCTGCTCCAACGGCGCAAGCGCCTCACCGAAAGGACCAACTGATGGATGCGCAAGAGGAGCTGCAGGCGCTCGGCCTGGACAGCGGGCTGGAGATCGCCATCGTCGGCATGGCCGGGCGTTTCCCTGACGCGGCGGACATCGACGCCTTCTGGCGCAACCTGCGCGACGGCGTCGAGTCCGTGCGCCGCTACACCGACGACGAACTGCGCGCGCGGGGCGTTCCCGAGTCGCTGCTGGACGACCCGCTCTACGTGAAGTCCGGCGTTCCCTTCGACGGCGCCGAGCTGTTCGACGCCGAGTTCTTCGGCTACACGCCGCGCGACGCCGAGACGCTCGACCCGCAGCACCGGGTGTTCCTCGAATGCGCCTGGACCGCGCTGGAGCACGCCGGCTATGACACGGCGCGCCTTGCCGGCCGGGTCGGCGTCTACGCCGGCACCGGCGCGGCCACCTACCTGATGCGCCATCTGCTGCCGCGCGAGCGGCTGGCGCAGGGCGGCCAGATCGCCGATCTGCTGGGCCTGCTCGGCGGCAACATGGCCGATGCGCTGTGCACCCGCGTGGCCTACAAGCTGGACCTGCGC
The DNA here is from genome assembly GCF_029840635.1 of Mitsuaria sp. GD03876. Lineage (GTDB taxonomy): Bacteria > Pseudomonadota > Gammaproteobacteria > Burkholderiales > Burkholderiaceae_C > Roseateles. The sequence continues at coordinate 51,146 of NZ_JAOCCU010000009.1, forward strand.
GGCCCGGCGGTGACGGTGCAGACGGCGTGCTCGACCTCGCTGGCGGCGGTGCATGGCGCGGTGCAAGCGCTGCTGGGCCAGGAGTGCGACATGGCGCTGGCGGGCGGCGTGTCGCTGAACCTGCTGCAGACGGCCGGGTATCGGCACCAGCCCGGCGCGATCTTCTCGCCCGACGGCCATTGCCGCGCGTTCGACGCGCAGGCGGCCGGCACGGTGCTGGGCAGCGGCGCCGGGGTGGTCGTGCTCAAGCGGCTGGAGGACGCCTGGCGCGATGGCGACACCATCCACGCCGTCATCCGCGGCAGCGCGGCCAACAACGATGGCGCGGACAAGGTCGGGTTCACCGCGCCCAGCGTGAACGGACAGGCCGCGGTGATCCGCGCGGCGCAGGCGGTGGCCGGCGTGCCGGCGCGCAGCATCGGGTATGTCGAGGCGCATGGCACCGGGACGGCGCTCGGCGATCCGATCGAGATCGAGGCGTTGACGACGGCGTTCCTGGCCGATGGCCGGCGCGAGGTCGACCAGCCCTGGTGCGCCATCGGCTCGGTGAAGACCAACGTGGGGCACCTGGATGCCGCCGCCGGCGTCACGGGGCTGATCAAGACGGTGCTGGCGCTGCGTCATCGCACGCTGCCGCCGAGCCTCAACTTCGAGCGCCCGAATCCGCGCATCGCGTTCGATCGCAGCCCGTTCCGCGTCAACGCGCAAACGCGGCCGTGGCCGCGCGGCGAGACGCCGCGGCGCGCGGGTGTCAGCGCGTTCGGCATCGGCGGGACCAACGTGCATGTGGTGCTGGAGGAGGCGCCCGAGGTCGCGCGGGTCGACGCAGGCGAAGGGGCGGACGCTTCGATCCGAGCGGGCTCATCGGACGCATCGAGTGCCGCGGGCTCGACGGGCACCGTGAAGGCGGCGACGCGCTGGCAAGTCCTGCCGCTGTCGGCCCGCGATGAGACGGCGCTCAACGCGCAGCGAGCGCGGCTTTCGGACTGGCTGCGAGAGCACCCTGAGCAGCCGCTCGTGGATGTCGCTCACACGCTGCAGCACGGGCGACGCGTCTTCGCGCGGCGATCGGCGGTCGTGGCCAACGAGCACGGCCTCGCGGCCGAATTGCTGACCGCTCCCGCGGCGGTCCCGAATGCCGGCGTGGCCGCTGCTTCGACTGCCGGCTCGACTGCCTACGGATCTCAGGCAACGCCGGAGGTCGTGTTCCTGTTCCCCGGCAGCGGCGCGCAACACATCCACATGGGTGCGGCGCTGTATCGCAGCAGCGCGGTGTACCGGGCCGAGCTCGATGCCTGCCTCGACCTGCTGCGCCAGCGCGAAGGGCTCGACCTGCGCGACGGGCTGTTCCCCGCGGCCGGCGACGAGCAGGCCGCCACCGACCGCCTGTCGCGCATGTCGGTGATGCAGCCGGCGCTCTTCGCCGTCGAGTACGCGATGGCGAAGTGGTGGATGCACCTCGGCGTGACGCCGTCGCTGATGCTCGGCCACAGCCTGGGCGAGTACGTCGCTGCCTGCCTCGCCGGCGTGTTCACCTTGGAGGACGCGCTGCACATCGTCGCGGTGCGCGGCCGCCTGCTGCAGTCGATCGAGGGCGGCGCGATGACGGCCGTGCCGATGAGCGAGGCGGAGCTGCGTCCGCTCCTGGGCGACGGATGCGACCTGGCCGCGGTCAATGGCGAGGCGCTGTGCGTGCTCGCCGGCCCGCTGGAGGCGGTCGATCGCGCCGAGCGCGCGCTGTCGCGGCAATGCCTGCCGCGCCGCCTGCACGTCCGGGCGGCGGCGCATTCGGCGCTGACCGAACCGATCGTCGCGGACCTGGAGCGCACGATCGCGGCGGTGCCGCGCCGGGCGCCGACCATCCCGTTCGTCTCCAACCTGACCGGGCGGACCGTCACGGCCGAGGAAGCGTGCGACCCGGCTTACTGGGGCCGCCACCTGCGCGGCACGGTGCGTTTCGTCGACGGGCTCGCGAGCGTGCTGGCCACGCCGGGCCGCGTGCTGCTGGAGGTCGGTCCGGGCGAGACGCTCACGGGCCTCGCGCGCCAGCACCGGGATCGGGCGGCCGCGGTGGCGATCACCGCCTGCCAGGCGCATCCGCAACAGCATGAGCGCGATCCGCGCCAGCTCGCCGGCGCGGTGGCCACGCTTTGGACGGCTGGCGTCGACATCGACTGGGCGGCATACCAGCCGACTGCCGGTCGCCGGCGCGTCCCGCTGCCGGGTTATCCGTTCCAGCGTCGTCGGCATTGGATCGAGGCGGCGGAGGAGGGCAACGCGGCATCTACGGCATCGGCCGCGACCTCTGCGACGCCTGCGACCGGCAGCGCCGTCGCCGCGGATTCGCTCTATCTGCCGGGTTGGGAGCGTGAGTCGCTTCCGGCGATGCCAGCAGCGGATGCGCACGAGACCGCGGCAATGTCCGATGCCGGTATCGCGCTGCTGATGGCGGCATCGGATTCCGCGCTGGCGCGTGCTCTCGCGCCGCGCCTGAGCGCCCAAGGTCTGAAAGTCGTGCACGTGGTGCCCGGCGAAGGCTTCAGCCACCCCGAGCCGGATCTCTATCTCGTCCGCCCGGATCGCGCGGACGACCTCGCGGCGGTGCTCGAGGCCATCCGAACTGACGGTCCCGTGACACGGGCGCTTCACCTCTTCGGCGTCGGCGCGGGCGGCGAGCCTGGCACCGGCGACGATGCCTACTTCAGCTTGCTCGCGCTGCTGCAGGCGCTGGAGCGCCAGTCATCGAGCACCGATCGCGCCGCGGCGCCGGTCGTCGCGGTGATCGCCGACGGCATCGGCGACGTGTCCGGCAGTGAAGCGCTGTCGCCGATGAAAGCGGCGATGCTCGGCCTGGCCAAGGTGGCCGGACAAGAGTACCCGGGGCTGGACTGCCGGGTGATAGACGTGCCGAAGCCTTCCGCCGTGACAGCCGCGGCGGCGGCGGCCGTGCTCGCGGAGCTCGACCGCGGCAAGGACTTCCTCGTCGCGTTGCGCGGCCAGCAGCGCTGGGGGCGTCGATACCGGCCGATGCCGGCCGACCTGCCGCGTCATGCGCGCCTGCGTCGTGGCGGCACCTACCTGATCACCGGCGGCCTGGGCGCGGTGGGCATGGCGCTGGCGCGCCACCTCGCCCGCGAGTGGAACGCTCGGATCGCCTTGCTCGGCCGGACGCCGCTGCCGCCGAAGTCCGACTGGTCGGCGATCGTCGCCGCCTCGGACACCCCTGCGGTTCTTCAGCAGAAGCTGAAGGAACTGATCGAGCTCGAAGCCTCCGGCGCGGAGGTGCTGACCGTGACCGCCGACGTGCTCGACGACCGCGCGCTGCACGCGGCGTTGGAGCAAGTCCGCGCGCGATTCGGCGCCATCCATGGCGTGATCCATGCCGTCGTGCATCCGGCGCGCGGCCTGATCGGCCAACGCTCGCGCGAGGCCGTCGAGGACGCCTGGGCGTCCAAGATCCACGGCACGCGTCGGCTGCTGGACGCGGTCGCCGCGGAGCCTCTGGACTTCGTCCTGCTGTGCTCCTCGATCGCCGCGTTGATCGGCGGCCTGAGCCACAGCGACTACGCCGCGGCCAATGCCGCGATGGACGCGCTTGCCGCTGCCGAACGCCAGGCCACCGGGTTGCCGGTGGTAGCCGTCAACTGGGACGCCTGGCGCGATGTCGGCATCGCGGTCGACATGGACATGCCCGACGGCGTCGGTCTCGACGAGGCCAGCGGCGTGCGCGCGTTCGAGCGCATCCTGCTCGGCCCCGACGTGGCGCAGGTCGCGGTGTCCACCACGGCGCTCGAAGCCCGGCTCGGTCCGCTGGACCAGGACATGCTCGCGGCGCTGGACGCGCTCGGCGACGAGCCGCCGTCCACGCCGACGCTGTCCGCCCAGCCGCGCCCGGTCCTCCCGACCGCCTTCACCGCGCCCGAGGGCGTGCTGCAGGAGGGGCTGTCGGCGATCTGGACCGAGATGCTGGGCATCGCGCCGATCGGCGCCGACGACAGCCTGTTCGACCTCGGCGGCGATTCGCTGCTGGCGATCCGCCTGCTGTCGCGGGTGCGCAAGGTCTACGGCGTCGAGCTCCACCCGGCGGACTTCTTCCGCGCCCCCACCATCGCCCTGCAGGCCGACGAGATCGAACGCCGCCTGCTGGACGAGATCGAACAGCTGCCCCCGGACGACGAAACGTCCGGCGCGCCCGAATCGATGAGCGTTGCCCCATGACCGACTCCAACGACCTCTCCCAGCGCCGCGCGCGGCTGTCCGACGCGCAGCTGCAGCTTCTTCAACGTCGGATGGCTGGCGGCGGCGCTGCGTCGGCAAGAAGCGCCGTGGCCGGCGCTGCCGCCGATGTGGATCGGATGACGGGCGCGGCGAGCGCCGCGGCCGCCCAGGGCGGGGCGGGCGCGACGGGCGCGATGGGCGCGACGGGCGCGATGGGCGCGACGGGCGCGATGGGCGCGACGGGCGCGCTGAAGACGCCGGCCTCGCGGCCGCACGACGCGGAGATCGTCCGCGGCCACGACGCCGTCGGCCCGGCCACGGCAGCGCAGCGCGGCCAGTGGTTCCTGTGGCGCATGAATCCCGACAGCACCGCGTATCACGTGGGCGGCGGGCTGAAGCTGACCGGCGCGCTCGACGCGTCGGCGCTGCGCGTCGCGATCGAGCAGGTCATCGCGCGTCACGAGGCGCTGCGGACCGTCTTCGAGACGGCCGACGATGGCGCCTTGTCCCAACGGGTGCTGCCGACGGCGCCGGTCCACCTGCCGTGCGTGGACCTTTCGACGACGGAGCTTGCGACGGTCGAAACCGGCGAAAGACGTGACAGGTACGAGGAGCAAGAGGCGCACGAGGAACACGAGGCACATGAGGCACATGAGGCACATGAGGCGCGCGAGAGACGCGAGGCGCGCGAGGCGCGCCGCCAGCAAGCTGTTCATGACGCCTGCGCCGCGGCCTTCGACCTCCAGCGCGGGCCGCTGCTGCGCGCGGTGCTGGTGAAGCATTCGCCCGAAGCGCACGAGCTGCTGCTCTGCCTGCATCACGCGGTCTCGGACGCCTGGTCGGTGGAGCTGATCCTGGCGGAGCTTCCGGCGCTCTACGCCGCGGCGCTGCGCGGAAGCGCGGCGAACCGGCCGCTGCCGGAGATCCGTTTCCTGGACTTCGCGAACTGGCAGCGCGCCTGGCTGGACGGACCCGACGGGCAGCGCGAGCTCGCCTGGTGGCGCGAGCGCCTCGGCGAGGACGTCGAGCCGCTGCTGCTGCCCACCGACCATCCGCGCGGCGGACCGGAAGGCCGCCCGGCCGCGGTCCTGCTGGAACTGCCGTCGACGCTCGCCACCGGCCTGCGCGACGCCGCGCGCCGTCAGGGCGGCACGCTGTTCATGGCGCTGGCGGCCGCCTGCCACGCGCTGCTGTTCCGCTACACCGGCCAGCCGGCCATCCGCACCGGCCTGCCGGTCGCGAACCGGAACCGGCCCGAAGTCGCCGGCGTCGTCGGCTTCTTCGTCAACACCGTGGTGCTGCAGAGCGCCGTGTCGTCGCGGATGACGCTGGCCCAGCTGTTCGCGCAGATGCGGGGGACGGCGCTCGACGCGCTGGCGCATCAGGAACTGCCCTTCGAGCGCCTGGTCGAGGCGCTGAAGCCCTCGCGCGCGGGTGGGGCCTCGCCGTTGTTCCAGGTGCTGTTCAACCATCTTCGGCTGGATGAGCGCTCGGCGCCCGCCTGGCCGGGCCTCGCCGTGGAACGCGTGGACCTCGGCGAGCGCAGCGCGCCCTTCGAGCTGACGATCGAGACCGCCGAGCATGCGGACGGTCGCGTCCAGGTGTGGTTCCGCTACGCGAGCGCGCTGTTCGACCGCGCGACGATCGAGCGGATGGGCGGGCACTACCTCGCGCTGCTGCGCGCGCTGTGCGAGACACCGGATCTCGCGATTGGCGACGTCGTCCTGCCGGATGCCGAGGAGCGGCGGCAACTCGCGCAGTGGGGCGGGCGCGAGGACCTCGTCGTCACGGACCTGATCCATCAGCGCTTCGAGGCGCATGCGCGCCGGGACCCCGAGGCCATCGCGCTGGTGCAGGGCGAGCGACGGATGAGTTACGGCGAACTCGACCGCGCGGCGGATCGACTCGCGCATCGGCTGCGCGAGCAAGGCGTCGACATCGAGAGCCGCGTCGGCCTCGCGGTGGAGCGGTCGATCGAGATGGTCGTCGGGATGTTGGCGATCCTGAAGGCCGGAGGCGCGTACGTGCCGCTCGATCCGGCCTATCCGGCGGACCGGCTGGCGTTCATGGCGCAGGACTGCGGACTCGCGCTGCTGCTGTGCGATGGGGACCATCCGGCGTTGGCCGAGGTGCAGGTGCCGCGGATCGATCTGCGCGCCGATACCGAGGCGGCGGCACGACCCTCACCCCAACCCTCTCCCGCAAGCGGGAGAGGGAGTCAGTCTTCGCAGGCCCCGGCCCTGGCCCAGAGCCAGAGACAGAGCCAGGGCCAGGGCCAGGGCCAGGGCCGGGGCCGGGCTCTGCCGTCGCCGAGCGGCGCCCAGCGGCAGGACCAGCTTGCGTATGTCATCTACACGTCGGGATCGACGGGGCGGCCGAAGGGCGCGCAGCTCACGCATGCGAACGTGGTCCGGCTGCTCGACGCCAGCGACCGTCATTTCCACTTCGGTCCGGACGACGTCTGGACGCTGTTCCATTCCTATGCCTTCGACTTCTCGGTGTGGGAACTGTTCGGCGCGCTGTGCACCGGCGGCCGCGTCGTCGTCGTGCCGCATCTCGTCAGCCGGTCACCGCGCGAGTTCCTCGACCTGCTGCGCGAGCAGCGCGTCACCGTGCTCAACCAGACGCCGTCGGCGTTCAAGCAGCTGATGCATGTCGCGGCGCAGGACCTCTCCACGGACACCTCGGCGCAGCAGCGAGCTTCAGGGACCTCCGAGGACATGACCGACCCGGCCGGTCTGTCGTTGCGGTGGGTGATCTTCGGCGGCGAGGCGCTGGAGCCGCGCAGCCTGCGGCCCTGGGCCGAGCGCTTCGGCCTGGCCCGGCCGCGCCTGATCAACATGTATGGCATCACCGAGACCACGGTGCATGTGAGCCACCGGCCGATCGAGGTCGCCGATCTCGAGGACGGCGGCAGTCCGATGGGCCGCGCGTTGCCCGACCTCGGCCTGCAACTGCTGGACAGCGAGCTGCAGCCGGTGCCGATCGGCGTGCCGGGCGAGCTCTTCGTCAGCGGATCCGGCCTGGCGCGTGGCTACCTGGGGCGGCCCGGGCTCACGGCCTCCCGCTTCATCGCGGACCCGAACGATCCGTCGGGTGGCAGGCTTTATCGCACCGGCGACCTGGCGCGCTGGCGCGCCGACGGCGACATCGAGTACCTGGGCCGCATCGACGAGCAAGTCAAGATCCGCGGCTTCCGGATCGAGCTGGGCGAGATCGAGTCCCAGCTGCTCGCGCAGCCCGGGGTGCGCGAGGCCGCCGTGCTGGTGGACAAGGGCGCGGGCGGGCCGCGCCTCGTGGCGTTCGTCACGGCGAAGCTGCGCGATGGTCGCGATCCCGACGCCCTCGATCTCCGCGTCCGCGATTCCGGTGCCGGTGCCGGAACTCGCGAGGCTGTCGCCGCGGAGGCGCTCGATGTCGAGACGCTGCGTCGTCAGATCGCCGCCTCGCTTCCGGAGCACATGGTGCCCTCGGCGATCGTGGTGCTGGACGCGCTGCCGCTGAACGCCAACGGCAAGCTCGACCGGCGCGCGCTGCCGATGCCCGAAGCGGGCACCAGCCGCGGCGGCGAGCCGCCCCGCGGCCCGGACGAGATCGCGCTGGCCGCGATCTGGTCGTCCGTGCTGGGCGCCGCCCGCGTCGGACGCGACGACGACTTCTTCGACCTCGGCGGGCACTCCCTCGCCATCGTGCAGGTGCAGGCGCAGGCCGAGTCGCACTGGGGCGTGGCCCTGCCGCTGCGCCGCTTCTTCGAACTGCGGACGCTGTCCGCGCTGGCGGCCGAACTGGCCGCGCTGCAGCCGCAGGCGGCGCGGCAAACCGACAAGGACCTCGACGACATGGACCGCTTGCTGGGATCGCTGGAGACGCTGGAGTCCTGATGGAACAGAAGAAGCGAGACATCGCCGAGCGCTTCGCGCGACTGCCGGCGGACAAGCAGGTGGCGTTCGTCCGCGCGCTGGACGCGCAGGGCATCGCCTTCGCCGGGCTGCCGATCGTCGCCATGCCCGAGGGGCAGGAGGCGCCGCTGTCCCATGCGCAGCGGCGGCAGTGGTTCCTGTGGCGGATGGACCCGGCGAGCAGCGCGTATCACGTGGCCGGCGCCGTGGCGCTGGCAGGCAAGCTGGATGTCGATGCCCTGCGCGCCGCGTTCACCGCGATCGTCGGCCGGCATGAGGCGCTGCGCACGGTGTTCGAAGCGACCGACGATGGATTGGCGCGCCCCGTGGTGCAGCCGCCCGGGCCGGTCACCGTGGTGGACATCGAGATCGAGGCAAGCCCGACGTCCATCGCCGACGCCAAGTCTGCCGCTGGCACCGCCACTGCCGCTGCCGCTAGCACTGGCACTGGCACTGGCGCTGGCACTGGCACTGGCACTGGCACGGGTGCGCGGGGCGACGCCGCGCGCGACGATCGCGCCCACGCCGCGCGCGACGCTCGCGTCGATGCGGCGATCCGCCGCTTCGCCGAGGAGCCGTTCGACCTGACCCGCGGTCCGTTGCTGCGCGTCGGGCTCGCCGACGCCGGCCCGGATCGGCGCGTGCTGGTGCTCGCGATGCATCACATCGTGTCGGACGGCGCGTCGCTGCAGCTGATCGTCGACGAGTTCGTGCGCGAGTACCGCGCCCGCGTGGGCGGTCGATCGTCCGACCTGCAAGCGCCCGCGTTGCGCTACGTCGACTACGCCGCCTGGCAGCGCCGCTGGATGGAGGCGGGCGGCAAGGACAGCCAGCTTGCGTACTGGGTCGAACGTCTCGGTCGCGAGCAGCCGGTGCTGCAGCTCCCCACCGACCATCCGCGCCGCGCCGACGGCCGTTATCGCGCGGCGGTGCACGCGGTGTCGCTGCCGCGCCCGCTGCTCGACGCCCTGCGCGAGCGCGCCCGGCTAAGCGACGCGACGCCGTTCATGCTGCTGCTGGCCGGCTACCAGGCGCTGCTGCACCGGCTGACCGGCCAGACCGACCTGCGCGTCGGCGTCCCGGTGGCCAACCGGCACCGGGCGGAAGCGGCCGGGATCGTCGGCCTGTTCGTCAACACGCAGGTGCTGCGCGCCGTCGTCGACGGCCGCAGCCGACTCGACGCGCTCATCGCGGCCACGCGCGAGGCGGTCCTCGGCGCGCAAACGCATCAGGACCTGCCGTTCGAGCATCTCGTCGACGCGCTGCAGCCGGAGCGCAGCCTCACGACCTCGCCGCTGTTCCAGGCGATGTTCAACCACCAGCGCCGTGATCTCGAGGGCCTGCAATCGCTGCCGGGACTCGCGCTGACCGAGTACCCGCTGGGCGAGCCGAGCGCCCAATTCGAGCTGGTGCTCAACGTCGTGGAGACGCCGGACGGCGGGGCGACGGCGAGCTTCTCGTATGCCGCCGAGCTCTTCGCGCCCGACAGCATCGCGCGCTTCGCCGGGCACTACCTGCGACTGCTGTCGGCCATCGCCGAGACGCCCTCGCGGCGCCTCGCCGAGGTCGATCTGCCTGGCGACGCAGAACAAGCGCTGCTGCGCGACTGGGGCGTCAACGTGGCGCGCTACGACGCGCCGGCTCCCGTGCACGAGCTGTTCGAGACCCACGCCCGCGCGCAGCCCGAGGCCACCGCGCTGATCCTCGGCGACGAGCGCATCGGCTACGACGCGTTGAACCGGCGCGCCAATCGCCTCGCGCATCGGCTGATCGCGCTCGGCCTGACGCCGGAGTCGCGCGTCGGCGTCCTGCTGGAGCGGTCGATCGACCTCGTCGTCGCCGTGCTGGCCGTGTGCAAGGCCGGTGGTGCCTACGTGCCGATGGACCCGGCCTATCCGCCGCAACGCCTGGCCTTCATGGCCGAGGACTGCGGCATCGCGCTGCTGCTGACGCAGTCGTCGCTGGCCGGCGTGATCGAGGGTGACGTTCGCCGCCTGTTGCTGGACGAGCTTCCGCTCGACGACGGCGTCGACGCCGATCCGGCGCTGCCGATCCATGGCGACCAACTGGCCTACGTGATCTACACCTCGGGCTCGACGGGCCGCCCTAAGGGCGTGGCGGTCGCGCACGGGCCGTTCAGCATGCATTGCCAGGAGACGGCGGTCGTCTACGAGATGGACGCCAACTCGCGCGAACTGCATTTCCTGTCGTTCTCCTTCGACGGCGCGCAGGAGCGGCTGTTCACCGCGCTGTGCTGCGGCGCGAGCCTGGTGCTGCGCGACGCGGAGCTGTGGTCGCCGGACCGCACCTTGGCCGCGATGCGCGAGCACGCGGTCACCAACGCCGGATTCCCCCCGGCCTACCTGCAGGCCGTGGCGGCCGAAGCGCGCCAAGCCGGCGGCGTGCCACCGCTGAAGCTGATCTCGTTCGGTGGCGAGGCGATGCCGCGCGCGGGAATCGCGCTGGTCGACGAGCAGCTGCGCCCCGATCTGCTGATCAACGGCTACGGCCCGACGGAGACCGTCGTCACGCCGGTGCTGTGGAAGGCGCGCCGAGGCACGGCCGAGGTGAACTTCGCCTCGGCCTACGCGCCGATCGGCCGCCCGGTGGGCGACCGCACGGCGCGGGTGCTCGACGCCGACCTGGCGCTGCTGCCGCCGGGCGTGCCGGGCGAGCTGTACCTCGGCGGCGCGGGTGTCGCGCGCGGCTACCTGGGACGCGCCGGCCTGACGGCGGAACGCTTCGTCGCCGATCCGTTCGATCCGGCCGGGGGCCGCCTCTACCGCACCGGCGACCGCGTGCGCTGGAACGAGGATGGCCAGCTCGAGTACCTCGGCCGCATCGACCAGCAGCTCAAGATCCAGGGCTTCCGCATCGAGCCGGGGGAGATCGAGTCGCTGCTGCGCCAGCAGCCCGAGGTCGGCGAGGCCGCGGTGGTCGCGGGGCAGGGCGCGTCCGGCGCGCGGTTGCTCGCCTACGTGTCACCGCGCGATGGCCATCGGATCGACGCCACGTTGCTGCGCGCGCGCCTGGCCGCCAGCCTGCCCGAGCACATGGTGCCCGCGGCGATCGTCGCGCTGGATGTGTTGCCGCGCACGGTGAACGGCAAGCTCGACCGCGAGGCGCTGCCCGAGCCCACGCTGGCGGCGACCCGCGCCTACGCCGCGCCGCAAGGCGAGGTCGAGACGGCGCTCGCGGCGATCTGGGCCGAGCTGCTCGGCGCGCCGCGTGTCGGGCGCCATGACAACTTCTTCGAGCTGGGCGGCGATTCGATCCTCAGCCTGCAGGTCGTGGCGCGCGCCCGCCGGGCGGGCTGGCGTCTGATGCCGCGGCAGCTCTTCGAGCATCAGAGCATCGCCGAGCTGGCACCCGTTGCCGTGGCGCTCGCGGGCGACGCGGCGGTAGCGCGTCGGGAAGCGAGTGGGGCTGCGCGCGGGACCAGCGCGTTCGATGCCGAGGGATCGTGGATGGGCATCCGCGAGGGTGTCGAGGCGGACCAGGGGATGGCCGTCGGCGACGTGCCGTTGCTGCCGATCCAAGCCGACTTCTTCGCCAGCGCGGTGACGCACCGTCACCACTGGAACCAGGCCGTGCTGTTGCGCAGCGATGCGGCGCTGTCCCAGCCGGCGCTGCAGGAGGCGCTTGAGGCGCTGCTGGACCAGCACGACGCGCTGCGCCTGCGCTATCGCCAGGACGCGGACGGCCGCTGGACGCAGACCTACGAAGACATGCCGGCATCGCAACGCCGGGAACTGCTGTGGTGGCGCCGCGCCGACGACGCACGCGCGCTGACGGTCTTGTGTGACGAGGTTCAGCGCAGCCTTGACCTCGCGCGTGGTCCGTTGCTGCGCGGGTTGGGCGTGGCGATGGCCGACGGCTCGTGGCGTCTGCTGCTGGTCGTCCATCACCTCGTCGTCGACGGCGTGTCCTGGCGCGTGTTGCTCGAGGACCTGCAGGCGGCCCACGCGCAACGTCTTGCCGGACAACCCTGCGCGCTGCCGCCGAAGACCGCGAGCCTGCAGGAATGGGCGAACGCGCTCCAGCGCCGTGCCGAGGACCCTGCGGCACATGCGGAACTCGACCACTGGCGCGCGCTGATCGGCATGCCGGTGGCGTTGCCCTGCGAGCGCCCCAACGGCCCGCGCGCGCTGTCCGCAATCGACACCGTCGAGCTGCGCCTGGACGCCGCGACGACCGAGGCGCTGCTCAAGCGCGCGCCCGCGGCCTACCGCACGCAGGTCAACGACCTGCTGCTGACCGCGCTCGGCCGCGCCCTGTGCGCCTGGAGCGGCCATGAGCGCCTGCTGATCGATCTCGAAGGCCACGGGCGCGAGGACTGGGGCGACGCGCCTGATGTCTCGCGCACCGTCGGCTGGTTCACCAGCCTGTTCCCCGTCGCGATCGACGCGTCGGGCGACGCCGGCGCCGCGCTGAAGCGGGTCAAGGAGACGCTTCGCCGCGTTCCGTTGCGCGGTCTCGGCTTCGGCGTGCTGCGTCACCTCGGCGGCGACGCGCAGCGCGCGGCGCTGGCCGAGGTGCCTCGCCCGCAGGTCGTCTTCAACTACCTGGGCCAGGTCGACAGCGGCTTCGACGCCGGCGCCTGGCGCGTCGCGACCGAAAGCGCCGGCGCGCCGATGGACGAGACCGCCGACCAGTCGCACGAGTTCGCGATCAACGGCCAGGTGCTGGACGGCGCGCTGACGCTGCGCGTCGGCTACAGCCGCGAGCGTCACGACGCCGCGACCGTGCGCGGTTGGGTCGATCGTTTCGAGTCGGAATTGCGCGGGCTGATCGCGCATTGCTGCGATGGCGCGCAGGGCCTGACGCCGTCGGACGTGCCGCTGGCGGCGCTGTCCCAGCAGGAACTGGATGCGCTGCCGGTCGCCGCGCGCGAGGTCGAAGATCTGTACCCGCTGTCGCCGATGCAGGCGGGCATGCTGTTTCACGTGCTCGCGGATCCGGAGGGCGGGCAGTACCTGACGCAGCTGCGGGTGGACATCGACGGCCTGGACCTGCCGCGGTTCCGCCGCGCCTGGACGGAAGTCCTGGCCGCCCACGAGGTGCTGCGCACCGGTTTCCTGACCGACCTGGAGCGCCCGCTGCAATGGGTGGCGCGGGCCGTCGACACGCCGTTGCGGGAGATCGATGCGCTCGACCTCGACCTCGACCTCGATCGTGGCAATGGCAATGGCGAGGCCGAAGCCGAAGCCGAAGCAGGAGCCGAAGCCGAAGCAGGAGCCGAAGCAGGAGCCGAAGCAAATCGGGTCGACGCATTGGCCGAGCGGGAGTTGGCGACTGGCTTCGACCTCGCGCGGCCGCCGCTGATGCGGTTGACGCTGGCCCGCACCGGCCCGTCACGCCATCACCTGATCTGGACGAGCCATCACCTGCTGCTCGACGGCTGGAGCGCCTCCCAGCTGATGGGCGAGGTGCTGCGCCGCTACGACGGCCAGACGCCGCCGCCTCCGCCGGCGCGCTTCCGCGATCACATCCGCGCGCTACTGGCGCGGGACGTCGACGCGGACGAGGCGTTCTGGCGCGGTCAACTGACATCGCTCGACGGCCCGTGCCGCCTGGTGCCGGCGTTGCCGCGCCCGGCGGTCGCGCGCACCGGCATCGCGCATCGGATCCACCGACTCGACGCCGCCGTGACACGGCGCCTCGGCGAGGCGGCCCGCGCGCAGCGCGTGACGCTCAATACGCTGGTGCAGGGCGCCTGGGCGCTGCTGCTGGCGCGCCATACCGGCCTGCCGTCAGCGGTGTTCGGCGCGACCGTGTCGGGCCGGCCGCCGGAACTGGCAGGCTCGCAAGAGATGCTGGGCCTGTTCATCAACACGCTGCCGCAGGTCGTGCCGCTGCCGGCGCATCGGCCCGTCGGCGACTGGCTGCGCGCGCTGCAGGCCGGCGCGGTCGCCGCGCGTGAGCATGAGCAGACGCCGCTGTACGACATCCAGCGCTGGGCCGGCCAGGGCGGCCAGGCGCTCTTCGACAGCCTGCTCGTCTTCGAGAACTACCCGATCGACGCCGCGCTGCGCGAGGCCGCGCCGGGCGGCCTGCGTTTCGGCGAGGTGCGCAGCCAGGACGACACCAACTACCCGATGACGGTGTCGGTGAACCTGGGCGAGCGGCTGACGCTGGACTACGGCTACGACCAAGCGGCCTTCGACGAGGCCACGGTCGAGGGGCTGTCGGCGCAGGTCGAGCGGCTGCTGCTGGCGCTGGCTGACGGTGCGGACCAGCCGCTCGGTCGCATCGCCGCCGTCGGCGCGGCGCAGCGCGATCAACTCGAGCAATGGGGGCGCGGTGCCGAGGCGACATCGGCACCGGACGAACGCATCCATCACTTCCTCGCGCGCCATGCGGCGCAGCGGCCGGAGGCCCTGGCGTTGCGCTGCGGCGATGAGTCGCTCAGCTACGCCGAGCTCGACGAGCGCGTCAATCGCCTGGCGCATCACCTGATCGGACGCGGCCTGCGCCGCGAGGGCCGCGTCGGCATCGCGACCGAGCGCTCGATCGACATGATCGTGGCGGTGCTCGCGACGCTGAAGGCCGGCGGCGTCTACGTGCCCTTGGACCCGGCCTATCCGGCCGCCCGGCTGGAAGCCATGGTCGAGGACAGCGGGATCGTGCTGCTGCTGACGCAGCGCCGTGTCCTCGCGGGTCTGCCGGTGGTTGGCGGGACGTCTGCGGTGGACGCTGGCGAGGTTGCTGGCCCTGTCGGGGGCGGTCAGCCGGTCGGCCCCGGCGACACGGCAGGCGCCAAGGAATCCGCCAATGCAGGTACCAAGGCAGGTGCCGAGGTCGTGTTGCTCGACGAGCTCGACCTGGGCGACATGCCCGCCACCGATCCGCGGATCGCGGTGCACGGCGATCAGCTCGCCTACCTGATCTACACCTCGGGCTCGACGGGCCGGCCGAAGGGCGTCGGCATCTCGCATGCAGTGCTGATGCGTCATGCGCGCGTGACGGCCGGCTTCTTCGACCTGACCGCCGAGGATCGCGTGCTGCAGTTCGCGACGCTGAACTTCGACGGCTTCGTCGAGCAGCTGTTCGGGCCGCTGCTGGCCGGCGCGGCCATCGTGCTGCGTGGACCCACGCTGTGGGACAGCGCGGAGTTCCACCGGCAGGTCAGCACGCACGGCGTGACCGTCGCGGACCTGAGCACGGCCTACTGGCTGCTGCTGATCCAGGACTTCGAGCGCATGGGATTGCCGGTCCCGCCCTCGCTGCGCCAGGTGCATGCGGGCGGGGAGGCGATGTCGCCGGAGGGGCTGAGGGCATGGCAGGCCGCGGGGCTCGCCGGGGTGCGGCTGCTCAACACCTATGGGCCGACGGAGGCCGCGGTGACCGCGTCGGTGCTGGATTGCTCGCCGTACGTGCGCGATGGCGGCGAGGTGCCGGCGCAGGTGGCGATCGGCACGCCGCTGCCCGGTCGTGTGATGCGCGTCGTCGACACCGAGATGAACCTGCTGCCGCCCGGCGCTGCCGGCGAGCTGTGCATCGGCGGCGAGCTGCTGGCGCGCGGCTACTGGCAGCGCCCCGGGCTGAGCGCGGAACGCTTCGTCGCCGATCCGTTCGACGGCCAGGGCGGCCGGCTGTATCGCACCGGCGACCTGGTGCGCTGGAACGCGGCCGGCGAGCTGGAGTACCTCGGCCGCATCGACCACCAGGTCAAGATCCGCGGCTTCCGCATCGAACTCGGCGAGATCGAGGCGCAGTTGCTGGCGCAGCCCGAGGTGCGCGAGGCGGTGGTCGTGGCCGACGCCACGCCGACCGGCGCGAGGCTGCTGGCGTATGTCTCTGCGACATCGACTGCCGCGACGGCGGCCCCGGTGTCGACGGGTGCGGCGATCCGGGCGGACGCCCCATCGTCGGCAGCAACGGCAGCAACGGCAGCAACGGCAGCAACGGCAGCAACGGCAGCATCCACCGATGAGGTGGACCCCGCCTCGCTGGGTCACACGCTGCGCGAGCGGCTGGCCCGCGCGCTGCCCGACTACATGCTGCCGGCGGTGGTGACGGTGTTGCCCGCGCTGCCGCTCAACGCGAACGGAAAGATCGACCGCAAGGCGCTCCCAGCGCCGGAGCTCGGCACCGCGGCCGTGGGCGAGGCACCGAGCGGCGAGCTGGAAACCGCGCTCGCGGCGCTGTGGTCCGACGTGCTCGGCGTGCCGGCCGTCTCGCGGCAGGACCACTTCTTCGAGCTCGGCGGTCATTCTCTGCTCGCGGTCCGTCTGGCGACGCGACTGCGGCAGCGCTTCGCCGTCGAGCTCTCGCTGCAGGCGGTGTTCGAGCGTCCACGCTTCGTGGACTTCGCCGACTGGCTGGCGGCACAAGGCGCGGTGGTCTCGACGGCGACCGTCGCCGCCACCGCGGCCGCCGACGCGGGCCGCTTCGCGGCGCTGCTGGATGACCTGGAAGACTGAGGATCGACGATGAATGCGGAGTTGGAATCGCTGGCCCGCCGTTTCGCGCAGCTGAGCGCGCCGAAGCGGCGGATCTTCCTGGAGCGGCTGCGAGGCGAGGGACTCGACTTCGCGACGCTGCCGATCGTGCGGCGTGAACCGACCGCCCGGGCCGGCGCCGGCCCGATCGCGACCACCACGGCCACCGCGGCCACCGCGGCCACTGCGGCCACTGCGGCCACGGCGGCCACGGCGGCCACGGCAGCTTCGTCGGTGCCGCTACCGCGAGCCGGGGCCGCATCGCCCGTTCATGACTCGACGGCGCCGCTGGCCTGCGCGCAGCGTGGCCTGTGGCTGGCATGGCAGCGGGCGCCGCAGTCGCCGGCGTACAACCTGGCGGGCCGGCTGAGCCTGCGCGGCCGAGTGAGCCCAGACGCCGTCGCCGCGGCGGTGCGCGGATTGGTCGAGCGCCACGGCGCGCTGCGCACCTGCTTCGGCATCGACGCCGACGGCGAGCCCGAGCAGCGCGTGCGGCCGGCCGGTGACGCCGCCGCCTTCGAGTGGACGCGCCGCGATTGGCCCGTGCCGCGCGACGGTCAGGACGACGCGCTGCGGACCTGCGAGCTCGACTTCGCGAGCCGACCGTTCGACCTCGCGGAGGGTCCGGTGTTCCGCGCGGCGCTGCATGTCTTCGAGGACGAGGCGCTGGAGTTGCTGCTCGGCGTGCACCACATCGCCGCCGACGGCAGTTCGGTGGACCAGCTGATGCAGGAGCTGGTGGCTGACTTGCAAGGGCGTGGCGTGCCGCCGCCATCGGCGGTCGACTACGCGGACTACGCGACCTGGCAACGCCATTGGCTCGAGGCGGGGGAGCAGGACCGGCAGCTCGCCTACTGGCGCGAGCGCCTGAACGGGCTGCCGGCGGCGACCGCGCTGCCGCTGGACCGCGCGCGCGGCCGCGGTCAGCATGCGGGCGGCGAGCTGGTGAGCTTCCAGCTCGATGCCGGCGTGAGCGCCGCGCTGATCGCGCTCGGACGTCAGCATGCGGCGTCGCCGTACATGGTCACCGTCGCCTTGTTGAACCTGCTGGTCGCCCGCTACGCCGGCGAGACCGACGTGTGCATCGGCCTGCCGACGGTCAACCGCGACCGGGTCGAGCTGGAGTCGGTCGTCGGGCACTTCACCAACGTGCTGCCGCTGCGCACGCGCATCGACACGGACGCCGGATTCGTCGCGCTGCTGCTGCAAGTCCGGCGGGGGCTGCTCGATGCGAAGCGACACGCCGAGCTGCCGCTGGACCTGCTCGTCGACCAGCTCGGTGTCGAGCGGCAGCCGGGGTTGCATCCCTTCTTTCAGATCAAGTGCGCGCAGCAAACGGGCGGACAGCCCACGTCGGCAGGGGCCGCCGGGAGGCCCGGCGCGACCGTGGGCGAAGGTGAGAGCGTGGGCGGTGGAGAGGGCGAGAGCGAGGTTGCGCCAGCGAGTACCGCCGCCGAGCTGCAGGTCTCCGCGCGCGGGATTAACGTTGACGACGTCCACTTCGACCTGAGCCTGGACGTGGTCGTCGACGGCGATCGGCTCGGCTTCGACCTCGCGTATGCGACGCAGCTGTTCGATCGCGCCACGATCGATCGCCTGATCGCCGCCTTCCATGCGGTCGCGGCGCAGGCGTCGCGCGATCCGCAATGCGCCATCGGTGCGATGACCCTGCCGGGTTCCGGCTCGGCGCTGATCGCCGATGGCCACGCCACGCCGCCGGACAGCGTGCCGGCGATGTTCACCGCCTTCGCCGAGGCACGCGGCGACGCGACGGCTCTGGTGCAGCGCGATCGCCGTCTCAGCTACGTGGAACTCGCGCGCTCGGCCGACCATTGGGCCGTGCAGCTGCGCGCGCTGGAGATCGGCCCGGAACACCGCGTGGCGATCTGCCTCGAACGATCGCCGGAGTTTGTGCTGGCGATGCTGGCGGTGATGCGATCCGGGGCAGCCTTCGTGCCGCTGGATCCGACGGCACCGCCGGAGCGGCTGCGCCAGGTGCTGCAGGACAGCGGCGCCGCGGCGCTCCTGAGCAGCGAGGTCCCGGCATGGGCCGAGGTCGTGCCGACGCTCGTGCCGCGTTTCGACGCGCCCACGGGCGAGGATGCCCCGCTGCCGTCATCGCTGCCGCATCCCGCCCAGGCGGCCTACGTGATCTACACGTCCGGCTCGACCGGACGGCCAAAGGGCGTGGTCGTGTCGCACGGCGCACTCGCCAACTACGTGCTGGGGCTGTTGACGCGCCTGGCGCTGCCGGCCGGCGCGAGCTTCTCGATGGTCTCGACCGTGGCCGCGGATCTGGGCCACACCGCGCTGTTCGGCGCGCTGTGCAGCGGCGGCGCGCTGCATCTGCCCGACGCCGCCGAAGCCTTCGACCCCGATGCCTTCGCCGCGCACATGGCGCGTCATCCGGCCGACGTGCTGAAGATCGTCCCCAGCCATCTGCGCGGTCTGCTCAACGCGCGCGATGCCGCGGCTGTGCTGCCGGCGCGCGCGCTGGTGCTCGGCGGCGAGGCGGCCGATGAATCGCTGCTGCGCCAGATCCGCCAGCTGCGCCCCGACCTGCGCGTGGTCAATCACTACGGCCCGACCGAGACGACGGTCGGCATGCTGACCCACGCGCTCGCGCCGTCGGAGACCGCGCCGGACATCCTGCCGCTCGGCCGCCCGCTGCCGGGCATGACCGCCTACGTGCTGGACGAGCGGATGAACGTCCTGCAGCCGGGCATGGCCGGCGAGCTCTTCGTCGGCGGTCCCGGCGTGGCGCGCGGTTATCTCGGCCAACCGGGCCTGAGCGCGAGCCGCTTCGTCGCCTCGCCGTTCGCGGACGGCGAGCGGCTCTATCGCACCGGCGACCGCGTGCGCCTGCGCAGCGACGGAACGCTCAGCTTCCTGGGCCGACAGGACGACCAGGTCAAGATCCGCGGCTACCGCGTCGAGCCCGGCGAGCTGCAAGGCGTGCTGCGCGAGGCGCCGGACGTGGCCGATGCCTTCGTGCTCGCGGGCACCGGCGACCAGGGCCGCGCCGAGTTGTGGGCCTACGTGGTCCCGAGGACCGGCGCGGCGATCGACGTGGCGGCCTTGCAGGCCGGCCTGCGCCAGCGCGTGCCGGCCTACCTGCTGCCCGCCGCCGTGATGGTGCTGCCGGCGCTGCCGCTGAGCGCCAACGGCAAGGTCGACCGCCGTGCGTTGCCGCGGCCGGCGTTGCCCGATGCCGACGACGTCGCCGTCGGGCAGGGGGCGGAAGGCGTTCAGACGCGCGATCCGTCCGAGCAGGCGCTCGCCACCCTCTGGGGCGAGCTGCTGAACCTGCCGCCCGAGCGCATCCGCGCCGAGGACAGCTTCTTCGACCTCGGTGGCGACTCCGTCCTCAGCCTCAAGCTGATCGCGCGCATCCGGCGCCAGGTCAAGGGCGGCGCGCGGTTGTCGCTGCCGGCGGTGATGCAGGCCGCGAACCTCGGCGAGCTGGCGGCGTCGCTGCGACGCGGGTTGGAGGAATCGCACGACGCGGTGCGCCTCGCGCCTGGGCCGGGCGCCGTCCCGGCATCCGGATCGACAGCGGCGTCCGCGGCATCGGCGGCAACTGAACCTGCATCGGCGGCGATGTCAGCGTCCCAAGCGTCTTCCGGATCGACAGCCGCTTCGACCGCGGCGGGCCTGCCGCTCTACTGCATCCCCGGGATGATCGTGAACACGCGCGAGTTCTCCGCGCTGGCCGACGCGCTCGGCCGTGACCGGCCGGTGCATGCCTTCGTCAGCCATGTCTACACCGGCAAGCGCTGGCGCGGTTTCTCGATCCCGGCGCTGGCCGCCGAGTACGCCGACTACATCGAGGCGACCGCGCCCGGCGCGCGTTGCGCGCTGCTGGGCTGGTCCTCGGGCGGCGACCTGGCGCACGAGGTGGCGCGCTTGCTGAAGGGCCGCGTCGACGTGCGCTTCGCCGCGATGGTCGACGTCTTCGAGACCGAGCCGTTGCGCACCGAGGCCGTGCTCGACGACACCCGCCGCGCGGCGGCCGACGCGACCCTCGCCGATTGGCTGGCCCAGTCGTCGATGGCCGATCGGTGGCGCGACCTGCTCGACCGCATGGACGAGCCGGCCCGCGCTTTCGTGGCCGAGAACGCGTTGCGCGAGGACGTCCCGCTGCCGTTGGACGGCGACGGCGAGGACGCGGCCGAGTACCTGCTCTGGACCACGCTGGACAAGCGCCTGCAGGCGACCCGCCATCGCCATGAAGCGAGCGACACGCCGCTGCACGTGTATCAGGCGCAGGAGTCGCTGAGCGCCGAAGGCACGCTGCGCGACTGGTCCGCGCTGGCGCCGGTCCTCGCGACCCGCCACATCCCGGCGGCGACGCACCTGGACATCATCCGCAGCCCGGCGCTGCTGGCCGATCTGGCGGAGCGGCTCGCCGCCGCCGACCGCGGCGGATGAAAAAAGGCTGCCCGGGCCGGAGCCCGGGCAGCCATCATGTCGGGCACCCCCCGCCGGGGCGCCCGGAGCAATCGCTCGAGAGGGGCCGGGCCCCTCCGGATCGACCGGTCAAGGAAAGGGCCGTGGCCTCGGCTGGCCGGTCCCAGTCCTCGATCCTCGGTCCCGATCCTGGTCAGGTCAGAAGTGGTACTTGGCGCTCAGCAGCAGCGCGCGTTGTTCGCCGCGGAAGAAGCTGCCATAGGCGGCGGATGCGTAGTACTTCTTGTCGAACAGGTTGCTGCCGCTCAGCGCGAAGCGCCACGGTCCGGTGACGTAGCGCACCGACGCGTCGACCAGCGTGTAGGCCGGCTCGGACGAGGTGTTGGCCTCGTTGTTCCAGCGCTTGCCGACATAGCGGAGTCCACCGCCGAAGCCCAGGCCCGACAGCGCGCCGTCGGCCACCGTGTAGTCCAGCCACAGCGAGCCGGTGCGCTCGGGCACCAGCATCGGCGTCTTGTCGAGCTCGACCGGGTTGACGGTCTTGACGACCTTCAGGTCCAGCGCGGTGAACGACGCGGTCAGGTTCAGCTGCCGCGTCAGTTCCGCCTTGGCCGACAGCTCCAGCCCGCGCGAGCGGACCGCGCCGATCTGGTGGGCCTCGAAGCTGACCGGGTCGTAGCCGACGACGTTGGTCTTCTTCAGGTCGAAGACGGCGGCGGTGAACGAGTAGGGCAGATGGGTCGGCAGGTACTTCACGCCGACCTCGACCTGGCGGCCGTCGCTGGGCACGAAGGTCTTGCCGGTGTAGTCGACGCCGACGTTGGGCACGAAGGATTCGGCGTAGCTGACGTATGGCGCCCAGCCGTTGCCCAGCAGGTAGTTCGCGCCGACGCGGAAGGTCGTCGCGCTGTCCTTCTGGCGCGACTGCGCGGAGGCGAGCCGGTCCTCGCCGTCGGTCTTGACGCGGTCATGGCGCGCGCCCAGCGTGAAGCGCCAGTGGTCGCCCCACTGGATCTGGTCCTGCGCGTAGAAGCCCAGCTGGGTCGTGGTGGCCTCGTTGTCCGCCACCGGCGTCTTCGGCCGCGGCAGGTCGACGTTGTAGACCGGGTTGAGCAGGTCCAGCGGCGTGGTCATGTCCTGCCAGCGCTGCCAGCGCGCCTTGCTGCGGTCCCAGTCGGCGCCGAACAGCAGCCCGTGGCGCAGCTCGCCGGTGTCGACGGTGCCCTGCAGCGTCGTGTCGGTCGTCGCCTCCCGCACCGACTCGACGTCGTGCCGCGCCTGGCGCAGCAGCGTGCGGCCGTCCTCGTCGATGAAGGACAGGATGTGGTTCTTGTCCATCGTGCGGCGCACGTAGCGCAGCTTGTGGCCCAGGCGCCAGCCGTTGTCGAAGCGGTGCTCCAGCTGGTAGCCGCCGGCGTCCGAGCCGGTCACCATGCGGCTGTAGCGCGGGTCGCCTTCCTTGATGTCGGTCGGCTTGCCGTCCGGCCCGGTGACGTACTGGATGTCGTCGGACGCGTCGTCGCGCAGGTGCTCGGCCTGCAGGATCAGCGAGGTGCGCGGCGTGAAGTCCCAGCGCAGCGACGGCGCGACGTAATCGCGCTGGCGCTTCATCCGCTGGCCGGTGGGGTACTTCTCCTGCGTGCCGGTGTCCAGGTACAGGCCGACCAGGCGGTAGCGCAGCTTGCCGTCCTCGGTCAGCGCGCCGCCGATGTCGGCCGCGGCCTGCTTGCGGTCGAAGCTGCCGGTCTGCAGCTCGATCTCGTTGACCTGGTCGGGCGTGGGCGTCTTGCTGACGCGGTTGACCACGCCGCCGACGTCGCCCTTGCCGAACAGCACCGACGACGGGCCCAGCAGGATCTCCAGCCGCTCCAGGCCGTAGATCTCGGTCTGCACGCCCAGGAAGGTCATGCCGACGGTCTGCACCATGCCGTCGCGGTAGCTGCTGGAGTTCCAGCCGTCGAAGCCGCGCAGCACCACCCAGTCCGGCGCGCGCGAGTCGGCGCCGTACGGGTTCACCGACACGCCGGGCGTGCCCCGGACCGCTTCGGTCAGCGTGGTCAGGCCCATGTTCTCCATGTCGCGCGCGGTGATCACGTGCAGCGACTGCGGCACCTCGATCAGCGGCGTGTCGGTCTTGGTGCCGGACGAGGCGCGCTTGACGACGGTGCCCTTGTCGCCGTTGCGGTTGCCGTCGACGCGGACGGTGGGCAGCGCGGGCTGGGCCGTGTCGGCGGCCGGCGCTTCCTGCGCGCGGACCGGACCGGCGGCGGCCAGGCCGGCCAGGGCCGCCGCCGCGGCCAGCGCGGTCAGGGAGACGCCGGAAGCGCCGGCGGACGGCGCGACAAGACGGGAAGGACGGGAAGAACGGGAAACGGGGGACGGGCGGGGGGAGGAAACCCGGGCGGGGGCGGTCATCGTGTTGCTCATGGTGGTGGACGGAATTTCTTGTTCTTGCGGCCGGCGGCGCGGCTGTCGCCAGGGGGCGACCCGAAGCCGCGCCGGGCCGGAGGGAGCGTCGGGGCGGCGCGCTACAGGGCGCCCGCCGTCTGCGGCGAGGGATGGTGGTGGGCCTTCAGCAGGGCGTCGCAGATCTCGCCGGTGCGCACCGCCGTCACCGACAGCAGCGTGTCGCTCAGGCCGTGCGTGTCCTCGCAGGCGCCCTGCAGGAAGACCGCCGGGCGGAAGCCGGCCGGGCCGCGCACGCGGTAGTGGCGGTCGACGGCGAACTCGCCCAGCCACGGCGCCAACGGCGCCAGCAGGCCGCGGTGCATCTCGCGCTCGTAGCCGGTGGCCAGCACGACCGCGTCGTAGCGCTCCAACGTCGCCTGGCCGTCGTGCAGTTGCCGCAGGCGCAGGTGCAGCCCGTCGCGGTCGGCGGTGACGGCCTGGACCTCGTGGCGGCGCAGCAGCCGCAGCCGCGTGTTGCCGTGCACCTTCTGCTCGTAGAGCACCTTGTAGATCTGCTGGATCAGCTCCAGGTCCGGGCAGGCGTAGTTGGTGTGCCAGAACTCGCGCAGCATCTGCGAGCGCTCGACATCGCTGGCGCTGTAGACGTCGTCGATGAACTCGGCATTGAAGATCTCGTTGACGAAGGGGCTGTCGTCGGACGGCTTGATCGCCCGCGCCCGCATCACCAGGTCGACCTGCATGTCCTCGCCCCGGCCCTGCAGGTCCAGGAAGATTTCCGCCGCGCTCTGGCCGGCGCCGATGACGGCGACCTTGCGCGCGCGCGGCAGCCGCGCGATGCCGGAGCGGTAGCGGCTGGAGTGGAAGACCCGCGCGTCGCCATGCAGCGGCCGGAAGACCTCCGGCACGTTGGCGCTGCCGCCGGGGCTGACGACGAGGTGGCGCGCCAGGCGGTCCCGCACCTGGCCGTCGGCGCCGCGCGCGCGCACGCGCAGCGCGTCGATGACGTCGCGGTCGTGCGCGGCGCGCTCGGGCAGCACCTCGATCACCTCCTCGCCGTAGGCGCAACAGTCGTCGAACTGCGCGGCCGCCCAGGCCAGGTAGTCGTTGAACTCCAGCCGGCTGGGATAGAAGGTCTTCAGGTTGATGAAGTCGGCCAGGCGGCGCTTCTCGTGCAGGTAGTTCAGGAAGCTGAAGCGGCTGGTCGGGTTGCGCAGCGTCGCCAGGTCCTTGATGAACGAGATCTGCATGTGCGTCTGGTCCAGCAGCATGCCGGGGTGCCAGGCGAAGGCGTCCTGGCGCTCGATGAAGAGCGCGTCGAGGCGGCGTCCGGGCGCGCGCTGCTCGTCCAGCGCGACGGCCAGCGCGATGTTGGACGGGCCGAAGCCGACGCCCACCAGGTCGTGGATCTGCGGTTGCATGCTCAGGCCTCCTTCACGGCGGTGGCGGGGACGGCGGCTTCCACGCGGGGCCACCACAGCGCGTCGGTGAAATAGCGCTCGCGCAGCAGCAGCACCAGCATCGCGCGCTTGTGGGGGAAGTCGAATTCCTTGACCTTGGCGTAGCCGGAGCGGTCCAGGTTGCGGATCTGCTGCGCGTGGTCCGCGCGCGGCTCGCCGACGGCGCGATCGGTGCGCGGGTCGTCGAGGAAGAGGTAATGCGAGATCGACGTCAGCCAGGCCGTCGCGATGCCCTTGCCGCGGAACGACGGCTCGCCGATCAGCACATGCCAGCCGCGGTCGTGGTCGTCGGCGTCGTAGAACGGCGCCACGCGGTTTTCCTTGGTCCAGTACACCTCGAAGTAGCCGAAGGGCTCGCCGTCGAGGCTGGCGATCATCGGGTAGATGTGGGGATCGGCGGCCAGGCCGGCCAGGTAGGCACGGTGCTTGTCGAGGTCGCCGGCCTCGTCCCAGACCTTGGCGACCGCGGGCTCGTTCATCCAGCGGTTCAGGCGCTCGAGGTCGGTGGCCGCGTCGGCCATCCGGAACGAGAAGGTCTTGCCCAGCCACGGGATGAAGCGCTGGTAGACCAGGCCCTCGGGCTTGGGCGGGCGCAGCGGATGTCGCTTGCCCTGGCTGAGCGCGTACTGCAGCGGCATCACCGGCGGCACCGCCGGTTTCCACAGCCGGGGCAGTTGCCACAGCAGCTCGCGGGTGGCGCGGACGGCGCCCGGGGCGCCCTCGACGCCGGCGTCGCGCAGCAGCGCGCCCATGCGGAACAGCTCCGCCGGCCACTCGGCGCCGGTGAGGCGGCAGTCGCGGAAGGCGGGGTGGAAGGTGAAGGTCGCCTCCAGCGCGGCGAGCACGCCGTCGACGCCGGGCGTCGAGGCGCCGGACCAGGCGAGTTCCAGGCCGGCCGGGCCGGTCGTGAACGACCAGCGCTGCGGCGCCGGGACGCCCTCGGCCTGCACCAGCAGGGCGTGGCCGTCGCGCAGGACGGCATGGGGAACTCCGCCGGGGTAGCTGCGGAGGGTGGTGACTTCGCTCCAGTCCAGATCGGAGGCCGCGGGATCAGACATCGGAAAACTCCTCAAGGTGGCCAATCCCTGTCTGGACGATCCAGCGATCCGGATGTTCAGACCGGGGCGTGTTGAACATCCGCCGCGTCGGATCGTCTGGGCAGGGACGGGCGCGCGCCCGAGGGCGGCGCGTGCCCGCCCACTCCCCGACGCGGGCCTCCGGCCCCGGTTTTCATTGGCGACGACAAGGATCCAGATGACAGCGAACAGCGGATGGCATGAAGGGCGAGCGGCGTCTCGCCGCGGGCGGCGCGCATGGGCGCTGGCAGGCGCGGCGGCGGTCGCGCTGCTGGGCGCGCAGGGCCTGGCGCAGGCCCGGGACACCGGCAAGGCGGGCCAGGCCGAGGCGGCCGGAAAGGCCGGAAAGGCCGGACGGGCCGCCAAGGCCCGCGTGGCGCTCGCGCCGGGCGATGTCGAGATCCGGCGCACGACCGACGGCATCCCGCACCTGAAGGCCAAGGACTGGCGCTCGCTGGGCGCGGGGATCGGCTACGTCCAGGCGCAGGACGCGCTGTGCACGCTGGCCGAGGCCTTCGTCACCTACGAGGGGCGGCGCTCCTGGTTCTTCGGCCCGGACGAGCGCCCGGCGCGTCACGCGACCTTCGGCCGGTCGAAGAACCTGGACCTGGACTTCTTCTTCCGCGGCTTCGCCGACGAGGCGGTGACGAAGCGCTATCGCGCCGAGCAGCCGGCCGAGCTGAACGACCTCGTCGACGGTTTCGCGGCGGGCTACAACCGCTACCTCGCGGAGTTCCGCCAGGACCCGAAGGCGCAGGCGGGCCGGCCCTGCGCCGGCGCCGACTGGCTGCGCGAGATCAGCGCCGACGACCTCTACCGCCGCATGTACGCGGCGCAGGTCGCGGCCGGCCTGGCGCGCTTCATCCCAGAGATCGTCAATGCGAAGCCGGCTCATCTGCCGGCCGCCGCCGCGCCGGCAGCGTCGAGTGCATCGAGCGCATCGGCTGTATCGACCGCTTCCCCCGCGCTGGCTGTCGCGTCCATCGGTAGGCCCGGGCGCGATCTCGACGGCGCCGAACCGCTGCAGTCGCGCCTGTCTCACTCGATCGGCGAGCAGCCGGCGCTGGGCAGCAACATGCTGGCCTTCGGCCGCGAGGCCACCGGCGAGGACCAGGCGCTGCTGATCGGCAATCCGCACTGGTTCTGGGGCGGGCCGGACCGCTTCTATCAGATGCACCTGACCGTGCCGGGCCAGCTCGACGTGGCGGGCGTGTCCTTCCTGGGCGTGCCGGTGGTGATGATCGGCTTCAACGACCAGGTGGCGTGGAGCCACACGGTGTCGGCGGCGCGGCGCTTCGGGCTGTTCCAGCTGACGCTGGATCCGGCGGACCCGACGCGCATCCTGCGCGACGGCCAGTCCGAGCGGCTGGAGGCGAGGGAGGTGCGCGTCGAGCTGCGCGGTCCCGACGGCAAGCCCGCGCCGGTGACGCGCACGCTGTACCGCAGCCGCTTCGGCCCGGTGGTGGACCTGGGCCGCCACAACGCGGCCTTCGGCTGGACCGGGCGGACCGCGATCGCGATCCGCGACGCCAACGAGCAGAACTTCGGCGCCTTCCGCAACTTCTTCCGCTGGAACCGGGCGGCGTCGCTCGACGAGTTCATCGCGATCCAGCGCGGCGAGGCGGCCACGCCGTGGGTGAACACCTCGGCGATCGGGCGTGGCGACGGGCGGGTCTGGTTCGCCGACATCGGCCCGGTGCCCAACGTGCCCGACGCCTTGCGCGCCGCCTGCGGCACGCCGTTGGGCGCGGGCTTCGCGCAGCTCGACCCGACGACGCCGTTCCTGGACGGCAGCCGCGCGGCCTGCGACTGGAGCGAGGCGCCCGGCGCGACGAAGCCGGGGCTGATGCCCGCGGAGGCGATGCCGGCGCTGCTGCGGCGGGACTACGTCGCCAACATGAACGACAGCTACTGGCTGACCAACGCGAGCGCGCCGCTGGAGGGCTATCCGACGGTGCTCGGCGGGGAGCGCAAGGCGCTGACGCTGCGCGGGCGGCTGGGACACCAGATGGCCGGCGAGCTGCTGAAGGCGGACGCGCGCTCGGCCGGGGCGTTGAGCCGCCGCCTGAAGCAGGCGGCGCTGACGCCGCGGGCCTACTCGGCGGAGCTGTTCAAGGACGAGGTGCTGCGCCAGGCGTGCGCGAGTCCGGTGGTCGAGTGGCCGGTGGCGACGGCCGCTTCCGGCCCCGCTGCCGCATCGGCCGGTGCCGCGGCCTCCGCCGCCACGGCTGCCGGTGCCGGGGTTCCCGCATCGGCGCCAGCGCCGGCGATGCAACGGGTCGATATCGCCCAGGCCTGCGAGGTGCTGCGTCGCTGGGACGGTCGCGCCGACGCCAATGACCACGGCGCGCTGTTGTGGGATGCGTTCTGGGACCGCGTCGACGCGCTGCCCGACGCGGCGCTGTATCGCGTGCCCTTCGCCGCGGACAAGCCGCTGGTGACGCCAGCGTCGCCGGGCGCCGCGGACGGGCGCGTCGCGCGCGCGCTCGCCGAGGCGGTGCAGGCGCTGCAGGCCAAGGGCCTGCCGCTGGATGCCGCCGTCGCGCGGCATCGCGAAGTGGCCAGCGGCGGGCAGCAGTTGCCGATCTACGGTGGCTGCCATTCGGCGGGGTACTTCGTCGTCGCCTGCAACAGCGAGGGCGGTGAGCGCATGGGTCCGAATACCTCGGGCAACACCTACCTGCAGGTCGTGAGCTTCGGCGCGGCCGGCGTCGAGGCGTTCACGCTGCAGGCCGCCGGCCAGGACGAACGCGCGCTGGACGCGGGCATCGGGCTCGATCCGATCCGGCGCTATTCGCGCAAGGACTGGCTGCCGTTCCCGTTCCACGAGCGCGACATCGCGCGCGATCCGGCGCTCAAGCGGTCGGTGCTGTCGTTCTGAGCGTGGCCCGGTGCTGCGGCGCCAGCGGGCAGCCGCCGCAGTAGGGCTGCTCGGGCAGCAGGTAGTACAGGCAGCAGTGGCGGTGCAGCGTCACCCGCTGCCCGGCCGCGTCGCAGGCGCTGCGGCGCGGCAGCGCGAGCATCGGGTTGCCGCGCCCTTCCGGCCAGGAGCCGCCTTCGAGCAGCATGGCCTGGTCCGCCACCAGCGGCGGCAGCGGGCCGGCGAGGGCGATGCCCTGCTCGAGGATCTCGCCCAGGTAGCGGGCGGTGTTGGCCCAGAGGATCTTCTCGGCCACGCGCGTCTCGCGATGCAGCGCGGCGAAGAGCGGCTGCAGGTGCTCGTGCAGCAACGGCGAATAGCGCTCGACCGTGCCGGTGCCGGGCATCGCCTCGCCGAGGTCGCCGATGTGGAAGCGCACCGGGTGCGCGTCGTCGTCCAGCACCAGCGCCATGCGCGCGGGGCTGACCGGAAAGCGGTGCTGCAGCAGGCTGGCCGCGGCAACGACCGGCGGCAGCAGCGTCCACAGGTAGTCGAGGCTCCACGCGGAGGCGACGGCGCGCCAGTCGCGGCCGGTCACGCCCAGGTGGCCGGCGTGGCGCGCCATCACGTCGGCGAGCAGCCCCGGCCGCGACACCAGGTCGGCGACGAGGATCGCCCCTGGCGGAGGCGGCGAGCACTGGACGGTTTCGCCATGGGGCGCCCAGTCGCCCTGGAAGATCGGTTGCAGCAGCGGAATCATCGACATCGGTGTCCGGAGCTGGTTCCGGTCTCGAGACAGGACGAACGGCGACCGTCGCTTGTTCAGCCGCTGCCGCACCCGCTGAACATGCGTGGGGTCTGAGGCGTCAAGGGGGGAGCGTCGCGCGGTCGCGCGTCGTCTTTTCCTCGGCATTACCTCGGGATGGGTGCACCGTGCTTGCTTATCTGATTCGACAGTCCCGCCTGCTGCTGTGGGCGGCGGGCTTGGCCAGCGTGGTCACCGGCGTGTGCAGCGTGCTGGTGGTGGCGCAGATCAACATGGCGCTGACGCAGGAGGCCGGCGCGGACCGGACGGTCCTGGCCTGGCGTTTCGCCGCGGCGGCGCTGGGCGCGATGCTGAGCCAGATGGTGGCCTCGGTGATGTTCGAGCGCCTGAGCCAGCGGGCCCACGCGGAGCTGCGGCGCTTCATTTCGGCGCGGGTGCTGTCGGCGGACTTCCGCCGGCTGGAGGAACTGGGCGCGCCGAAGGTGCAGTCCGCGCTGTCCGAGCACAGCGCGAAGGTGGCGGAGTTCTTCGTCAGCTTCCCGACGATCCTGGTGAACACCATCATCGTGGTGGGCTGCATGGTCTACATGGCTCTGCTGTCGTGGCAGGTCTTCGCCGCGGCGGTGCTGGTGATCGGGCTGGGCTCGCTGGGCTACCACCTGGCGCACCTGCGGGCGATCCGGCACCTGGACACGGCGGCCAAGGAGCAGGACCGGCTGTTCGACCACTTCCGCTCGCTGGTGGACGGCGCGAAGGAACTGCGGCTGAACGCCGCCAAGCGCGAGCGCTTCGCCGGCGCGGTGCTGGGCGATTCGATCGAGACGGTGCGGCGCGAGCGGGCGACGGGGATGTCGGTGTTCGTGCTGTCGGCGTCGTGGGGCAATTTCCTGATCTACGGCTTCATCGGGCTGGTGCTGTTCGTGCTGGTCGGCGACGTGCCGGACCGGGCGCGGGTGATGACGGGCTTCGCGCTGGTGTTCGTCTACATGGTGGCGCCGCTGGAGACGCTGCTGCTGTGCCTGCCCAAGGCCAACCTGGCCAAGGTCTCGGGCGCGCGCATCGACGAGATCGCCAAGCAGCTCGAGCGCGTCGAGCGCGAGACGACGCCGGTGCCGGCGCGGACTTTCCGCAGCGTGGCGCTGAACGGGATCGGCCACCGCTACTTCCACGAGGGCGCCAATGAGATGTTCGCGCTCGGGCCGGTGCACCTGCAGTTCCGGCCGGGGGAGATCACCTTCCTGGTGGGGGGCAACGGCAGCGGCAAGACGACGCTGGCCAAGCTGCTGGCGGGGCTGTACCGGCCGGACGGCGGGGCGATCGCGCTCGACGGCGAGCCGGTGACGGATGCCAACCGGGACGCGTATCGCCAGCTGTTCAGCGCGATCTTCTCGGACTTCCATCTGTTCGAGCAGCTGCTGGACGGGGCGTCGACGGAGCTCGACGAGCGCGGCAACCAGTTGCTGGAGAAGCTGCTGCTGGACAGCAAGGTGCAGGTCAAGGACGGCGCGTTCACGACGCGCCAGTTGTCGCAGGGCCAGCGCAAGCGGCTGGCGCTGGTGGTGTCCTACCTGGAGGACCGGCCGTTCCTGATCTTCGACGAATGGGCGGCGGACCAGGATCCGGTGTTCAAGGAGGTCTTCTACCGGGAGCTGCTGCCCGAACTGCGGGCGCAGGGGAAATGCGTGCTGGTGATCTCGCACGACGACCGGTACTTCCACCTCGCTGACCGCGTCGTGCGGATGCAGGACGGGCAGGTGGTGGGGCAGAGGAAGGAAGAGCCCGCGGCGGTGGCGGTGCCGTCGTTGGGGTGACGCACCGATGATCCGGCGCGGTGCCCGGTAGCGGCGCTGGAGCCGGGGTTACTCCTCGGTGCGGGTGAGTCCCTCCCGATCCCGCTCGTAATGCCTCGCGAGCGGGAACGCCGGCAGCCAGGACTCCCGGCGGATGGTCCAGAGCTCGTAGGTGGGCTGAAGCTGATCGGGCGCGTCGAGCGCGCCGAGGTTCACCTCGACTTCGTCGCCGGAGATCGAGAACACCGACGAGCCGCAGCGCGGGCAGAAATGCCGGCCGCGGTACTCGCGGGTCTCGCCCTCGATCGCCACTGCGCCCTCGGGAAAGATCCCCGACGAATGGAACAGCGCGCCGTGATGCTTGCGGCAGTCGAGGCAGTGGCAGACGCCGACGCGATAGGGGCGTCCGGTCGCGACGAGGCGGACGTCGCCGCAAAGGCAACCGCCGGTGAATCGGTCCATCGCGGGGTCCTTTCGTCCTGGGCCGTCGGCGGTCAGCGCGTCATCGCGCTGTCGCAGCTGACGCGCTTCATCGGGAAGTCGATGCCGCGCGTGGTGCCGTTGCGCTGGCCTTCGATGCGCGCCTCGAGGCGGTCCACGCCGACCTGCTTGTAGAGGATGCGCTGCGGGAAGTCGTGCTCGGGGTTCTCGAAGGTGACGGCGCGGTCGCCGATCGACGCGGCGACGAAGGTCGCTTCCTTCTGCCGGGACGGCATCGCGATGTAGACCGCCTTGCCTTCGGCGTTCAGGCGGATCTGCAGGAACTCGTGCTCGACGGTGCGGCCGTTGCGGATGGTGCGGCTGACGCCGAGCATCGTGCCGCCGGCCAGCGGCAGCCAGTGCTCGACGGAGCCGGGGTCGCCCTTCTCCGCGGCCCAGCAGCCGGCGAGCCAGCTCAATTGCTCGAGCGGCCCGTCCTGGGCATGCGCCGGCAACGACGCGAGCGAAGAAGCGGCGAGCACGCCCATCAGGGTGGATACGAGGTGGCGCATGGCGGTCGAGTCCGAGTGGGGATGGGGGAATCTACCGCCGCGGCGTCGACGTCGCCACCCCTTGGAGGGGAGTAGGAACTCGTGGTCGGCCCCATCCACGCGAGCGCCGTGGCGACGGCGCAACCATTCCCTGGGACGGTTGAAATCGGACAGGTCTGGCCGGCCATAGACTTTTCCTCGGCCCCAATTCCTGTCGAGGTGATGACTTGGCAACGCAGCAGTACCCGGTTGAATTCAAGTCGCAGCTTCTCCAACCAGCGAGTTCCTGGAGGGCAGCGCTCGTCATCGAGCGCCTGCAGATCCTGACCGAACTCGAGCAAGCATTGCTCGTTGATTCCCCGTCCCAGGAGTCATCGCGCGCCACGTGGGTGGACCGTCTGCTGGGTCCGAATCCTTGGCTCTTTGGCGACGAGTTCCTGTTGGCAATGAGGGCGCCCAAGCCCACCCTCGTCGCGAGTCTTCATATGCAGGAGTGGTCGACCGATGCCCTCACGGATCAGCCCATGATGTGGTCGCTGAACGAGTCGGAGTCGACGTCCGGATCGCACTTGGTGGTCTTGGCCGGAAGCGCCACCGCGGAACTGGACGGCCGCGCGATCTCTGCCATCGAAGGGCTGGCGGCATCTATCGCCATGGATGACCGAGGCGCTGGCGCGCGTTCACGGTGGACGTTTCTAGCCATTGCCGGAACGCTTGGAACGCATGCCGCCTTTCGGATGCGGGAGCACGGTGACTGCATCGTTCGACAAGGCTCGACGGTCGTGCTTCTGAAGACATGGAGGCAACTCGTCGACGAGCAGCGGGCACGCCTGCATGCCATCATCCCGCCCCATGTCCTCCGCCCCCTCCACCGTCTTCTCCGACGCTGACGCCGTCGCCCGCTACGCCGAGGGTCCGCCGCGCGCGGTCCCCGGCTATCACGGCATCCTGCCGATGACGCGCATCCTGCTGGCCGAGCGCGTCGGCGCGCAGGCGCGGGTGCTGGTCGTCGGCGCGGGTGGTGGATTGGAGCTCGAGGCCTTCGCCAAGGCCGAGCCCGGTTGGGAGTTCGACGGCGTCGATCCGAGCGCCGCGATGCTGGACCTCGCCGCCCGCCGGCTCGGACCGCTCGGCGACCGGGTCCGGTTGCACGAGGGCTACGTGCAATCGGTGCCCGAAGGCCCGTTCGACGCCGCCACCTGTCTGCTGACCTACCACTTCGTGTCCGTCGCCGAGCGCCGCGCGATGAACGCGGAGATCCATCGCCGGCTCAAGCCCGGCGCGCCCTTCGTCGCGATGCACCTCAGCGTAGACGACCGCGAGGGCGGTCGCGATCGCTGGATGTCGCGCTACCAGGCCTTCCTCGTCGCGTCGGGCACGCCGCCGGAAAGCGCCGCGATGACGCGCCAGAAGGTCGAGCGCGAACTGACCATCCTCACGCCCGACGAGGACGAAGCCCTGCTGCGGGAGGCCGGCTTCAGCGGTGTGAGCCAGTTCTTCATGGGGTTCTCGTTCCGGGGCTGGGTCGCCTACGCCTGAGGCCGCGGCGCCAGGCCCTCAGGCCTGCCTCTCCGGCAGCTTCGCGATCACCTTGATCTCGAAGTCGAAGCCATAGAGCCAGGTCACGCCGATGCCGGTCAGCGTCGGATGCGGCGCCTCGCCCCAGAACTCGCCGACGATCGGCCACGCGCGCTCGAAGGTCTTGTCGGGGTTCACCAGGAACACCGTCACGTCGACCACGTCGTCGAAGCTGCAACCAGCCGCCGCCAGGATCGCGTTCAGGTTCTGGAACGCGAGCCGGACCTGCGCCTCGAGCTCGGGTTCGGGCGAGCCGTCGGGCCGGCTGCCCACCTGGCCCGAGACGAAGAGGAAGCCGTTGGAGCGGATCGCCGGCGAGTAGCGGTTGCGCTCGTACAGCGCCTGGCGGCCGGGAGGGAAGACGACATCGCGTGCGGACATGCGGGGAGTTCCTTGAAAGTCAGGTGGATCGGAAAGCGATGCGGGGACTTTAGGAAGCCGGGGCGGGTCGATAAACAGGCAGGTCGCACAATGACTGTTTGGAGATTCCAAACAATCCCGAGGGGCTTCCGGCATGGACCGATTCGATGCGCTGCAGGCCTTCGCCCGCGTGGTGGAGGCGGGCAGCTTCACCAAGGCGGCGCAGACGCTGCACCTGAGCAAGACCACGGTGACGCAGCTGGTGCAGCAGCTCGAGGCGCGGTTGCGCGTGAAGCTGCTGCATCGGACCACGCGCCAGGTACGGGTGACGCCGGACGGCGCCGCGTACTACGAGCGCGTCGTGCGGGTGCTGGCCGAGCTCGACGACGCCGACACCGCGCTGTCCAGCGCCACGGCCTCGCCGCGCGGCCGGCTGCGCATCGACGTCCCGAGCCCGTTCGCGCGCCTGATCCTGATGCCGGCCTTGCCGGAGTTCCATGCGCGTCATCCGGAGATCCAGCTCGACATGGGCGTCAGCGACCGGATCGTCGACGTGATCGGTGACAACGTCGATGCAGTGCTGCGCGGCGGCGAGGTGACGGTGCCGTCGCTGATCGCGCGCCGCATCGGCGATCTGGCGTTGGGCGTTTATGCCGCGCCGGCCTACCTGGCCGCCGCGGGCGCGCCGGCACATCCGCGCGAGATCGAGGAGCCACGACATCGCATCGTCGGGTTCCTGCGCTCGAGCACCGGCCAGGTGGCGCCGGTCGAGATGCATCGCGGCGAGGAATCGATCGAGGTGCGGGGCCGGTACGTCGTCGCGGCCGACGACGGCAATGCCTACCTGGCGGCGGGTCTCGCCGGGCTGGGCGTACTCTGGCTGCCCCGCTACATGGCGGAGGCGCACGCCACTCGCGGCGAGCTGGTGCCCTTGCTCGAGGAGTGGCGGCTGGCGCCGATGCCGATGTACCTGGCGTATCCGCCCAATCGCAACGTCAGCGCCAAGCTGCGCGTCTTCATCGAGTGGATCGATGAGTTGATGGCCCGGCACGCGCCCGTGATCGGCACGGGCTCCTGACCCGGAGCGCAGAAGGCGCGCTCAGGGCGCGGAAACGGCCGCGCCCGCTCCGGCGCCGCGCCGGCTGTCCACCCATTCGTCGACGACCTGTTCCAGCACCGTCAGCGGCACGTCCCCGGTCAGCAGCACGGTGTTGTGGAACTGCTTGATGTCGAAGCGGTCGCCGAGCTGCTGGCGCGCCTTCTCGCGCAGCGCCTCGATGCGCAGCCGGCCCAGCATGTAGGCACAGGCCTGGCCCGGCCAGGTGACGTAGCGGTCGACCTCCTGCGGGGTGATGCCGTAGTCGATCGCCTGCTGGCGGGTCCACTTCATCGCGTGCAGGCCGGTGTCGACGACCAGTCGACGCGCCCGGAACAGCGCGCCGTACAGCTGGCCGAGGTGGCCCACCGGATCGCCGTCGTACCAGCCGTCCTCGACGGCCAGTTGCTCCGCGTACAGCGCCCAGCCCTCGACATAGGCCGAACCCGCGAGGAACGCGGCGCGGCGGCGGAAGTAGGGCAGGTCCTTGGCCTCCATCTGGATGGCGAGCTGGAAGTGATGGCCCGGCACCGCCTCGTGGTGGACCAGCGTGCGCATGTCCGCGATGTCGTAGGTGGGGCCCGGCAGCGGCGCCCAGAACACGCCCGGCTGCGAGCCGTCCGGCGCGGGTGTCGTGTAGTGCGCCGAGGCGGTGGGCTCGGTCAGCGCCGGTTCGCGGCGGACCTCGACCGGCGCCTTGGGCATCACGTCGAAGAGCAGCCGCGCGCGCGATTCGGCGTCGCGCAGGAAGCCGGTGTAGCGGTCCAGCAGGTTCACCTGCGGCGCGGCGTCCTTGGGCTGGCGGTCCGCGTCCATCTTGCGGTAGCGCTGCTCGATCGTGCCTTCGGTGTAGCCCAGCTGGCGCAGCAGGCCGTCCATCTCGGACTCGATGCGCGCGACCTGCTGCAGCCCGATCGCGTGGATCTCGGCCGGCGTGAGCTCGGTGGTGGTGTTCTCGCGCAGGCGTGCGGCGTAGTACTTGTCGCCGTCGGGCAGTCGCCAGACGCCGGCGTCGTCGGTGGTCAGCGGCAGCTGCGCGCGCACCAGCGCGAGGCCGCGTTTCCAGGCGGGGATCACCGATGTCTTGACGATCGCCTCGGCCTGCGCCCGGGCGCGCTTGCGCGCGGCCGGCGTCATCGCGTCGATGCGGGCCATGCCCGCGGTGAGCCCGACGACGAGGGGATTGGCCGCCGGCGGCGCGGCGACGAACTGCTCGAACTGGCCGATCGTCGTCGCGGTGATGAAGCGCGGCATCAGGATGCCCTTGGCCTGGGCCTCGCGGGCGCGCGCGATGCCCTGGTCCATCAGCGCGGCCAGGCCGGCCATGCGCTGGAGGTAGCTCTGCACGTCGCGCGGATTGCGCAGCGGGTGTTCCTGGACCAGGAAGGTGATCGGCTCCACGTGCACGCCGGACATGTGCTCGAACACGTAGTGGTGGTCGAGGAAGGCGGCATCGGCGACGCGTTGCCGCATCGTCCAGGCCATCAGCGCGGCGGAGGTGCGCTGCGTGGGCGAGAGCTCCTCGCGCTTGAAGCGGTCGAGCTCGGCCAGCGCCTGCCGGTCGCGGGCGATGTCGGCGAGGGCGGACTGGCGGGTGTGGGCGCCCCACTGGCCGTCGATGCGGGCCTGCTCGGCGCCCTGGAAGTACTGCATGCGGGTGGCGTGCTCGGGATCGGCGCGCATGCGCTCGGCGGCGACGCGTTCGGCCCAGGCGTCGAAGCCGGCGGCGGTGAAGTCGGTGGAGGCGGACTTGGCCGCGGCGGTCGTGGCGGCGGCCGCGGCCACCGGCGTGAGGGCCATCGCGGGCATGGCAGCCAGCAGCCCGCCCAGACCGGCCGCGAGCAGCGCGGTGCGGATCGACTTGGTCATGTGATCTCCCTGATCGACGAAGCGTCGATTGAAACGGGAGCGAGCGTACCCGCCATTCGTCACTCCCGCGGGAGGGGAGGGGCGGCGACAGGCCGGACGGGCAGGGAGGGTCCGCGGGCGCGCCGGTCCCGGCGCGCCGCGGTCATTCGGCGGCGAAGTCGTAGTCGGCGAACTCGGCGTGGCTCCACTTGATGAGCACCTTCAGCCGGGCGCCGGTCGCGGGCACGGACGCGCGGGTGAACTGGCAATGGACGCTGACGTTGCCGTCCTCGCCGAACAGGCTGAGCTTGCTGCCCGGGCCGCAGGCGAACGGCTGGCCGTCGAGCTCGGGGACGATGCTGGCGGACGTGTCGTCATGGCCGCCGGTGAACATCGCGCGGAAGCTGAAGCGGTCGAGCTTGGCGTCGGCGGGGAGAGCGCAGGTGATCTCGCGCCAATCCATCATGCGATCGGTTTCCTGGCAGGCGGAGGCCTTGATCGAGACCGCCGCGGTGGACGTTGGCTCATTCGCCGCCTGCGCGGTGAATGGGGCGGAGAACGACAGCAGCAACAGGGCGATCGATCGCATGGCGAACCTCGGTCGGCGGAACAGGCGGAGATCTTCGCGAAGGCGTGTGACAAGCAGAGGTAGCGTGCGCGAGGTTGTCGGATGGAAGTCTTGCAACGCCGCAGGCATCTCACTAGACTTCGCGCCTCAAGATCTACCTGGGCGGAGTGTGATGGGTAGAGCCACCCGAGCAATCGGGTTCCAGCTGGACTGGTAGTTCGCGGTCAACGCGATAGAGACCCCCGCATGCGGCGGCCCCTTCGGGGGCCGTCTGTCTTTTCAGCTCTGCGGCTTCTATCCGGACACCTTCCGCCGCAGCGAGGTGGCTTTCAACAAGTTGAGGAATGCGATTCGGCGACGAAGTCGGAATCGCTGTTGTTCGGATAGCTCCACGGCATAGGCGGACTGGACCTGCAGGAGCAGACGACCTTTCCGCTTGTTGTCGCGCGAGATCTCGAAGAAGACGACGTACTGGTGGCCGGAGGGATTCTGGCCGTCGACGGAAGTCGATGTGACGAAGTTCGGCGGGTTGTCCCGTGCAAACTGAATGGTTCGACGATGCAGGTCACGCACGAGCACTGGCAGATGGCGGCGTGAATGCTCGTACCGGCGTTCGCATAGCACTCGTACTTCACGGCCATCGTCAAAGAGCTCCGCAAGTGGGATCAGACGGCGAGGACGACCATCGCGCGCAAGCGATTTGGTGAAGCAGTGAGAAGAGAACAGGACGACAACGGTCACTTCGAAGCCCAACCCTGGATCGACGCGGAAGGCAAATGGGTCGAGATGCGACAGATCCCATGGGTCGCCGCCATGAGAGACCCCCCTGAATCGATGATGGGGGCGCACCAGTTCAATGTGATCGGCGATCGAAACTTCGGTGAGAACTGGGGACTCGGAGGATGGCCGTGGCTCATCCTCCAGCACGGAATTGCTCATGACGGGAAGCCCTCGAAATCAAGAGGGCGGTCATGTTTCCGATGAAGTTCATCTCGAGCGTTGCGCTCGATCAAAGGTGTCGGGGGTCAAGCAAAACCTGGTTGCGCTGTCGCCAGCCGACCACCCTCAACGAGTCAATTTTCCGGAGACCCTGACTGGGGCTTGCGTTCGATCGACGCGTTGTTGTCGCAGGAGGCCGCACCGTTCAGCGGGCGACGTGGGTTGTCGACCGGAATCTTGCGGAGCGGCCTGGAATCACTAGACTGCGCGCCTCAAGATCTACCCGTGGTGGGGTGAAAAAGGTAGTGCCGCCCGAGCAATCGGGTCCCAGCTGGAATGGGCGTTCGCGGTCGACGCGATAGAGAATCCCCGCAATGCGGCGGCCCCTTCGGGGGCCGTCTGTCTTTCAGACGAACTGCGCCGCCGCGTGCGCCGACGCCCACGCCCACTGGAAGTTGAATCCCCCCAGGTGGCCGCTCACGTCCAGCACCTCGCCGATGAAGTACAGCCCCGGCGACTTCAGCGATTCCATCGTCTTGGACGACACCTCCTTGGTGTCGACCCCGCCCAGCGTGACCTCCGCCGTGCGGTAGCCCTCGGTGCCCGCGGGCACCACCTGCCAGGCGCTCAACCGCTCCGCGATCTGCTCCAGCTCCGCGTGCGTGTACTGCTTCGTCGGCTTGGACACGAACCACTGCTCGCCGATCAGCGTCGCCATCTTCTTCGTGAAGCGCTCGGCCAGCAGCGTCTTCAACTCGGCGTTCGGCCGGTCGTTGCGCTGCTGCGCCAGCCACGCCGGCACGTCCAGGTCGGGCAGCAGGTTGATCGCCACCGCCTGCCCCGGCAGCCAGTACGACGAGATCTGCAGGATCGCCGGCCCGCTCAGGCCGCGGTGGGTGAACAGGATGTTCTCCCGGAAGCTCTTGCCGTTGCAGCTGACCAGGCAGTCGACCGAGGTGCCGCTGAGCTCGTTGCACAGGTCCTTCAGCTGGTCCGTGATCGTGAACGGCACCAGGCCGGCACGCGTGGGCAGGAGGTTGTGGCCGAACTGCCTGGCCACCTGGTAGCCAAAGCCGGTCGCGCCCATCGTCGGGATCGACAGCCCACCGGTGGCGATCACCAGCGACTGGCAGCGCATCGGTCCCGCCGAGGTCGCGAGCAGGTAACCCGCCTCGGTCTTCTCGATCGTCTCGACCGAGGTCTCGAGCATCGGCGTCACGCCGACCTCGGCGCACTCGGCCAGCAGCATGCGCAGGATGTCGATGGACTTGTTGTCGCAGAACAGCTGGCCCAGCTTCTTCTCGTGGTGCGGGATGTCGTGCTTGTTGACCAGCGCGATGAAGTCCCACTGGGTGTAGCGCGCGAGGGCCGACTTGCAGAAATGCGGGTTCTGCGAGAGGAAGTTGGCCGGCTCGGTGTAGAGGTTGGTGAAGTTGCAGTTGCCGCCGCCGGACATCAGGATCTTCTTGCCGGCCTTGTTGGCGTGGTCGACGAGCAGCACCCGGCGGCCGCGCTGCGCGGCCATGAAGGCGCACATCAGCCCCGCGGCGCCCGCGCCCACGATCACGACATCGGTGTCCCGCACTTCCTGCACAACTGCTTCCCTTCCGGCCTGGCCTCGACTGCATGCCCGGCCGACACGGCGGGCGCGGGACTTTACCGCACGAGGTCCGGCGGCCTCCGGCCCCCGCGCTAACGGGTTCTTGACGGGAGGTCGCTTACCCTGCGCGCCGATCCGGGCAAGGAGCGGCCTTCGCCGGTCCCGGAAGCGCCGGCAAGACGAGGGAGATCGCCCATGAGGCTTGAGGGAAGGACGGCGCTTCGCCGCCTGGCGCTGTCGATCGGCGCCGCGCTGGCGCTCGGCGCGCCGCTGCTGGCGAACGCCGCGAGCTTCGATTGCAAGAAGGCATCGACGAAGGTCGAGCGCCTGATCTGCGAGGACCGCGCGTTGTCCGAGATGGACGACGACCTCGGCGACATCTACCCGGTCGAGGACGACGTGCCCGCCAACGACCCGGTGCGGATCGCGCAGCGCAGCTGGCTCGCCAGGCGCAACGCGTGCACGACGGCGGACTGCCTGACGCAGCAGTACGAGCTGCGCCTGTCCCAGCTTTTCTGCGACGAGAGGATCGCGTCGCGCTCGCTGGGCTCGGGCATCGGCGCCGGGAAGTGCCAGTACATGCGCGTGGCGGTGCTCAAGCGCGAACTGGCGCCGCTGGTGCAGCGCCATGCCGCGATGGACATCGAGAACACCACCTCGCCCGATTACACCCGCGAGGTCGGCCTGAAGGTGCACCGCACCTGGTACGAGCACATGCAGGCTCGCTGCGAGCTGCACGGCGCGCAGGAAGGCGGCACGAGCGCCTGGCAGTCCGCCTGGGCCGGGGGCTGCATGGTCGACGAGATCAAGCAGCGGATCGCCTGGCTGCACAAGGAACTGGGCGACACCGCGCCGGCGGGCAAGGCCAGGCGCTGAGGCCCGCGGCGTCCCGTCCGTCCTCGCCCGTCCTCGCCCGCCCTCACGCCCCCTCGCGCGCCGGCGCTCGGCGGCCCGCCCGCGGCCCGCGCGGCTCAGAAGCTGTGCCGGATCCCGGCACCCAGCCCCGTCTGCGAGCCGCCCGCCACCGGCGTGCTGCCCGCCGCCGCGGCCGCGTTGCTGACGCCCAGCGCGAGCGTGCCGTCGTTGTCGATGCGGCCGGCCGTCGCGTAGACCGACGTGCGCTTGGACAGGAAGTAGGTCCCGCGCACCGCCCACAAGGTGGCCTCGTTGGCGCTGTGCTGGTAGTCCAGCTTGAACACCTGGCCGTCGATCGCCCAGTTCGGCAGCAGCGACCAGGTGGCGCCGGCGTACCAGAGCCGGCTCTTGGGTGTCGTCGCGCTGCCCTCGTTGCGGCGCGCGATCACGCCGGCCGCCAGCTTCCAGTCGCCGGTCTTGAACCACCCGGCCACCGTCCCGCGCCGGTCCGTCATCGCGCTGCTCGTCAGCCCGGCGAAGGCGCCCGCGCCGCCGCGGATCTCGTCGATCGCGGCCGCCAGGCCCCATACCGGCGTGTCGTACTTGACCATCGCCGACCACTGCCGGCAGGCCTTCTTGTCCGCCGCGTTCTCGCCGGCGCAGTTGGTGCCGGAGGGACTCGGCCCCGCGTTGACCGCGTCGCGGCCGGGGCTCCAGGTGGCGCCGACGGTGAAGCCGCTGAACTGGCCGCGGTACGCGATCGCGTTGTCCACGCGCGCGTTGGGCAGGTAACTGTCCAGCGAGCCCGAGCCGAACATCGCCGGGCCGAGGATGTCGGCATCGGTCTGCGACCAGAACAGCATCGAGTACTGCCGCCCGAGGCTGATCGTTCCCCAGCCGCCCTGCAGCCCGACATAGGCCTGCCGGCCCCAGGCGCGGCCGCCCTGGTTCAGCGTGCCGCTGTCGGCGCCCAGGCCCATCTCGAGCGTGAACACCGCCTTCAGCCCGTCGCCGAGATCCTCCGTGCCGCGGAACCCAAGCCGCGACGGCGCGAAGCCGCCGCTCAGCCCCGGCATCCGCGTCAGGCTCGCCCCCGACGCGCCCACGTGGTTGAGGTACTCGACCGGCACGTCCAGCAAACCGTAGATCTGCACGTTGGTCGCCGTCTGCGCCTGCGCCGCCGCGCAGAGCGCGCCGGCCGCCGCCATCACCGTCGTCGCCTTGGCGATCGTTCTTGTCGTCATCGCGTTGTCTCCTCGTTGCGAAAACCGGCGCGACTCTAGGGAGCGCACCGCGCCACGAATAGATGGCGCGAACGGGGAGGCGATAACCGCTCGTTATCGCTGGCTATCATCCGGCCGCATGAAGCTCACCAACTTGCGGGCGCTGGTCGCCGCGGTGGAGGAAGGCAGCCTGCGATCGGCCGCGCGCCGCGTCGGCGTGTCCCAGCCGGCGCTGACGAAGATGATCCGCGAGCTCGAACGCGAGCTCGCGACCACGCTGCTGCTGCGCTCGACCACCGGCGTGCTGGCGACCGCGCAGGGCATGGTGCTGTACGAGCGCGCGCTGGCCGCGGACCGCGA
This sequence comes from Mitsuaria sp. GD03876, assembly GCF_029840635.1. GTDB lineage: Bacteria > Pseudomonadota > Gammaproteobacteria > Burkholderiales > Burkholderiaceae_C > Roseateles. The sequence continues at coordinate 93,873 of NZ_JAOCCU010000009.1, forward strand.
GCTCGCCCATGCCCGGGAGCAGATCCACCAGCTCAGCGGCCGCATGACGGGCTCGTTGACGATCGGCGCGGTGCCGCTGGCGGTGATGCTGCTGGTGCCCGAGGCGCTGCGCACCTTCGGCGCCGAGTTCCCCCAGATCCAGCTGCGCATCGTCGAGGAGCTCTACATCGCGCAGCTGACGCGGGTGCGCAAGGGCGAGGTCGACATCGCGCTGGGCCCGCTGCCCGAGCACCTGCCGCGCGGCGAATGCACCGTCGAGTCGCTGATGCCGATCGACATGGTGGTGGTCGTGCGCAAGGGCAATCCGCTGGGGCGGTCGCGGCACCTGGCCGAGCTGGGCGAGGCGCGCTGGGTCTACACCGGCGCCACCGAGGCCACCGGGCTGCCGCGCACGCTGTTCGAGCAGCACGGCCTGGCGCCGCCGCCGGCGGGCGCGGTCGTCAACTCGACGCTGGGCCTGCTGTCGGTGATCGCCAGCGGCAACTGCGTCGGCCTGCTGCCGCGCCAGATCGCCGCACATCCGTTCGCGAGCCAGTACCTGCACGTCGTCCCGGTGAAGGAGGCGCCGCTGCGCCTGACGCTCAGCGCCATGGCGCGCAACGACGCGGCGGTGAAGCCCGCGGTGCGGCACTTCATGGCCCACCTGCATCGGGCGGCGTACTCGCTCACGCAGGGGCGGGCTCAGTGAGACCCTCATCCCGGCACTGTCCCGCCATGCCCGATTCGCATAGCAGCTAGTTCGGGCCATAACTAGGACGCCGGAGCCGGGCTGTCCACAATCCGCCGCAGTCGATCGCGGCAGGGCGCCGCCGTGGCGCGATCGTTCCCCACCGGCTTGAGACAGCGAGAGGGCTCATGATCATCGACGTCCACGGACACTACACGACGGCCCCGGCGGCGCTGGGCGCCTGGCGCGACCTGCAGGTCGCCGGCCTGAAGGACCCCTCCCAGGCGCCATCGGCCAGCGCGCTGCGCATCTCCGACGACGAGCTGCGCGAGTCCATCGAGACCAACCAGCTCAAGAAGATGAAGGAGCGCGGCTCCGACCTGACGATCTTCAGCCCGCGCGCGAGCTTCATGGCGCACCACATCGGCGACTTCCAGACCTCGTCGACCTGGGCGGCGATCTGCAACGAGCTCTGCGCGCGCGTGGCCGAGATGTTCCCGGACCACTTCGCCGGCGCGGCGATGCTGCCGCAGAGCCCCGGCGTCGATCCCGCCAGTTGCATCCCGGAGCTGGAGAAGTGCGTGAAGGACTACGGCTTCGTCGGCATCAACCTGAATCCCGATCCGTCCGGCGGCCACTGGACCAGCCCGCCGCTGACCGACCGGCACTGGTACCCGCTCTACGAGAAGATGGTCGAGCTGGACATCCCCGCGATGATCCACGTCAGCACCAGCTGCAACGCCTGCTTCCACACGACCGGCGCGCATTACCTGAATGCCGACACCACCGCCTTCATGCAGTGCCTGACCGGCGACCTGTTCAAGGACTTCCCGACGTTGAAGTTCCTGATCCCGCACGGCGGCGGCGCGGTGCCGTACCACTGGGGCCGCTTCCGCGGCCTGGCGCAGGAGCTCAAGAAGCCGCTGCTGGACGAGCACCTGCTCGACAACGTGTTCTTCGACACCTGCGTCTATCACCAGCCCGGCATCGACCTGCTGACGAAGGTGATCCCGGTGAAGAACGTGCTGTTCGCGTCCGAGATGATCGGCGCGGTGCGCGGCATCGACCCCGAGACCGGGCACTCCTACGACGACACCAAGCGCTACATCGAGGCCACGCCGCACCTCAGCGCCGAGGAACGGCACCAGGTCTACGAGGGCAACGCGCGGCGCGTGTTCCCGCGCCTGGACGCGCGGCTCAAGGCCCAGGGGCGCTGAGCGCGGCTCGGCCTGGCCCGGCCCGGCCCGGCGGGGCAGCCCCGGAAGGGACTTCGCCGTTGCCGGCGATTGCGGGACAATGCGCGCCCTTCGCGGGCACGCAACCTGCTTTGTCTACGCCATGAGCGAACCCCACTCCTCCCCGCCGTCCTCCGCGACCGCCGCGTCGCCCGAGGCCTCCGACCCGGCCGCGTCGGCCGAACCCCTGGCCGACCTGGCGATCCGCTCGCACACCGCCTTCGAGGACGCGCAGGCGATCTTCACCGGGACGCTGTTCGTGTCGCTGGCGCTGATCCTGTTCGCGCAGGTCGGGCTGCTGACCGGCGGCACGGCCGGCGCCGCCTTCGTGCTGCATTACGCGACCGGCATCAGCCTGGGCAAGCTGTTCTTCCTGATCAACCTGCCGTTCTACTGGTTCGCGTGGACCCGCATGGGCCGCGAGTTCACGATCAAGACCTTCCTCTCGATCGCGCTGCTGTCGGTGATGACCGAGTTCTCGCCCAAGCTGTTCGCCATCGACCGCATCCACCCGGCCTACGCGGCGATCCTCGGCGGCGCACTGCTGGGCTCGGGCTGCCTGTTCCTGGCGCGGCACCGCGCCAGCCTGGGCGGCGCGACCATCGTGTCGCTGTACCTGCAGAAGGCCAAGGGCTGGCGCGCCGGCAAGGTGCAGATGGGCATGGACTGCGCGATCGTGCTGCTGGCGCTGACGGTGGTGGAGCCGGAGCGGGTCGCGTACTCGGTGCTCGCGGCCGTGGTGATGAATCTCTTCATCGCGGTCAATCACAAGCCGGGCCGCTACGCGGTGCTCTGAGCCCGCGTCGCGCGGCCCGCGCGGCGGGCCCCTGCCAACCTAGGGGTGGGGAGGCGACCTAGGGATGGGCCGCTTCCCGGGCCCTGCCTAGTCTGGCTCACGGCTTCTTCACGGCCCGATCACGGGCGGTGGCCGAGATGCGAGACCTCGCAGGGGAGACACGCGATGCCCACACGCCAGCTCATGGTGACGCAGCTCAAGTGCGTCGACGACACCAGCGAATCGGGCGACGACGCCCCCTACCTGGTGGTCTTCATGGCCCACCGCAACGTGCCGGGCGGCAAGCTGATCCGCGTGCGCGACCCCGACTGGGACAACGCCTTCCATGCCGGCAAGACGGTCAACACGCGCCAGATCGTCGACGAGGCCGAGGCTGGCGGCGCCTTCGTCTTCGCCTTCCTGCTCGAGGAGGACTGGGATCCCGACCTGGGCAGCGGCGGCGTGCTGCAGCTGATGATGCAGTCGGTCTGGAACGTCTACGGCCAGAGCGGCTGGGCCAACCTGACCGCGTCGCAGCTGCGCTCGGTGGTCGGGCCCAAGCTGGCCAACTTCCTCAGCAGCTCGCTGTCCAACGACGAATACCTCGGCTGGCACAGCTTCGTCGTGCCGACGGTGACGGTGGAGACGCCGCTGTCGCCGCTCTCGTACAACGGCGACGGCGGCAGCTACAAGATCACGTTCACCGTGCGGATCAAGGGCGGCTGACCCCCCCGATCCCCACGGCGACACGCTTTCGAGGGCCTCCCTAGCCCGGCGTGCCGGCCTGCCGGCGTCGGAACTCCGGCGTCGGCAGGCCGCCCACGCCCCAGTTCTCGAGCTCGACCTCGTCGATGACGACGAAGGTCATGTGGTGCGGCTTGCCCATCACCTCGAACAGCAGGTCGCTGACGCCCTGGATCAGGGCCGCCTTCTGCTCGGGCGTGGTGGCGCTGGCGCCGGGGGCGGTGCCCTCGCGGGTCACCTTGATGTTGACGTAGGGCATGGGGGCTCCTTCGATCGCGTGGGAGAGGCGGGATGGCGTGGCGCGTCGCTCAATGGCCGGCGTGCTGGCCGCCGTCGACGTTCAGCGTCTCGCCGGTGACGAAGCCGGCGCGCTCCAGGTACAGCACCGCGTCGACGACCTCGTCGATTTCACCCATGCGGCCCATCGGGTGCAAGGCCGACAGGAAGTCGTGCGTCTCCGGCGCGTGCATCGGCGTCTTGATGACGCCCGGCCGCACCGCGTTCACGCGCACGCCGGTCTTGGCGTACTCGATCGCCAGCGCGCGGGTGACCGCGTCCAGGCCGCCCTTGGTCAGCCCGGCCAGGCCGGTCGGCACCGCGGAGATCGCCTGGTCCACCAGCGTGGTCGTCACCTGCACGATGTGGCCGTGCTTCTGCAGCAGCATCTGCGGCAGCGCCAGCTGCGTGACGTGGAAGAAGCCGGCCAGGTTCACCGACAGCGCGTTCTGGAAGTCCTCGGCGGTGTACTCGGTGAAGGGCTTGGCGATGAAGATGCCGGCGTTGTTGATCAGCGTGTCGATGCGGCCGAAGCGGTCGAGCGCCGTCTGCACGACACGCTGCGCGACGAGACGGTCGCCGATGTGGCCGGGCACGGCGATCACGCCGGCGTCGTCGCCTTGCCGGATGTTCCGGGAATTGGCGACGACGGCATAGCCCTGTGCGCGATACGCGGCGACGAGGCCGGCGCCGATGCCTTGCGACGCGCCGGTGACGATGGCGACCTTGGGGGCGGTGGTGCTGGAAGCGATGGACATGGAGAAGCTCCTGGGCATGGGGGATCCGGAGGATCCGGGGTGGTCGATGGCGCCGGCGGGATCGAGGATCGTTCGGCGTTGTCGAGAGCGTAGGAGCCGGCCCTCCCGGGCGGTAGCCGCTATCCTGTCTCAATGGCTGAGCAAAAACGCACAGGGTCCCGCAAGAGGGTCGAGCGGCTCGACTGGGAGGACCTGCGGGTCTTCCTCGCGCTGGGGCGGCACGGCAGCCTGTCCGCCGCGGCGCGGGCGCTGGGGGTCAATCACGCGACGATCTCGCGACGCATCCAGGCGCTGGAGGACAGCCTCGAGGAGCGGCTCGTCGATCGCCGGCCCGACGGCTACGTGCTGACGCCAGCGGGGCGCCTGGCGCTGGCGGCGGCGAGCGACATGGAAGCCGCCGCGCAGACGCTGGCGCGGGAAGGCGACGACGACGGCGCGGTGCGCGGGCTGGTGCGGATCAATGCGTCGCCGGCGCTGGCGCAGGGGTTCCTGATCGACCGGCTGGCGCGCTTGACGACGGCGCATCCGGGGCTGGACATCGACCTCGCGACGGACCTGCGGTCGGTGAGCCTGGACCGGCACCAGGCCGACATCGCGGTGCGGCTGACGCGGCCGCGCGATGGCGACTTCATCGCCAAGCCGCTGGGGACGATGGCGTTCGGGTTCTACGGCACGCCGGCGGTGTGCGACGCGGTCGAGAGCGGGTCGCCGCCGGTGTTCATCACCTTCGACGAGCAGAACAGCGACATGCCGGACGCGACCTGGCTGGCGCGGCACTTCCCCCGGGCGCGGGTGGCGTTCCGGGCCGACAACCACCTGTCGCAGGCGATCGCCGCGCGGACCGGGGTGGGCATCGTGCTGCTGCCGCATTACCTCGGGCGGCAGGTGCCGGGACTGCGGGTGTGCGCGCTCGACGCGGTGCGCGAGCCGCGCGAGGTCTGGCTGCTGATCCGCGGCGGGGATCGCAAGGACCGGCCGATCCGGACCGTGGCGGATCACCTGCAGCGGGTGTTCGAGGAGGAACGGGTGCTCTTCGAGGCCTGAACGCGGCGCGGCCGATCGGCCCGGCCGGCTGGAGCGATGGTCGAGCGCGGCGCCGGATCGCGGCGCCCGGCCTCAGGCGCTCCGCAGCAGCGCCCGGACGGCGTCCTCGTCCTGCGGCGTCGCCGGCTGGTAGACGACCAATCCCAGGTCCGGCCGGCCATCGACGGCGAAGGCCGAGTATTCGAAGGCCAGCGGCCCGGCGACCGGATGGTTCAGGCGCTTGAGGCCTTCACCGAAACCGCGCACGTCGTGCTCGCGCCAGAACGCGGCGAACTCCGGACTGCGCGCGCCGACCTCGGCGACCAGCGCCTCGACCTTCGCCGGATCGCCCGCGCGCGCCGCGTCGGCCCGGAACGCGGCGACGACGAATCGCGCCACGCCCTCCCAGTCGTCCTGCGCGGCCCGCACGCGCGGGTCGCAGAAGATGAGCCGGACGATGTTGCGGTCCTCCGGCGCGCGGGCGCCGTAGTCCGTCAGCACGACGGTGGCGGCGAGGTTCCAGGCGACGACGTCCCACAGCGCGGTCTTCACGATCGCGGGGCTGAGCGTCAGCGCGTCCAGCACGCGCTGCAGGCGCGGCGTGACGCCGGTGGTTTCCGGCGCGCGGAGCTCGGGCGCGCGGCCGAAGGCGAGCAGGAACAGGTGTTCGCGCTCGACATCGGTCAGCAGCAGCGCGCCGGCGATGCGCTCGAGCACGACCTCCGACGGCGCGCCGCCGCGACCCTGCTCCAGCCACGTGTACCAGGTCGAGCTCACGTGCGCGCGCTGCGCGACCTCCTCGCGGCGCAGGCCCGGCGTGCGCCGGCGCGTCATCGGCAGGCCGAAGGCCGCGGGGTCCAGGCGCTCGCGCCGGTCGCGGAGGTAGGCGCCGAGCAGGTTGTCCCGCTCTGGGGCGATGGAGGAGGGGCGGGCGCTCACGAAGATCCTGAGGTGGGAGGGAGCCAGGGGCCTGGGGGGTAGTGGCTATACCTGGATAAGGTCACTACTACACCAGGATGCATTCTGCGCGGAGGATCCGCCCCATTCATCACAGAGGGCATTTCCCATGCGAGTTTTCGTCACTGGTGCCACGGGCTTCGTCGGATCGGCGGTCGTGCAGGAATTGATCGACGCGGGCCACCGCGTGCTGGGCCTGGTCCGCTCCGACGCGTCGGCCGAAGCGCTGGCGCGGACCGGCGCCGAGGTGCATCGCGGGTCGATCGACGACCTGGACGGCCTGCGCGCCGGCGCCGCCGCCTGCGACGGCGTCATCCACACCGCGTTCGACCACGACTTCTCCCGCTTCGCCGAGAACTGCCGGCGCGACCGCGTCGCCATCGAGGCGATGGGCGAGGCGCTCGCCGGTTCTTCGCGGCCGCTGGTCGTGACCACCGGCCTCGCGATGGCGGTCCAAGGCCGCCTCGGGCAGGAGAGCGACGCCTGCCTGCCGGTCTCCGAGGGCTATGCCCGCGCGTCGGAGCCGACGGCGCTGGCGCTCGCGGAGCGCGGTATCCACGCGTCCGTCGTGCGCCTGCCGCCGACGACGCACGGCGCCGGCGACCACGGCTTCGTGCCCATCCTCATCGACCTGGCGCGGCGCACGGGCCGGTCCGCCTACGTCGGCGACGGCATGAACGCGTGGAGCGCCACGCACCGGCGCGACGCGGCGGTCGTGTTCCGGCGCGCCGTGGAGACGGCCGAGGCCGGCGCGCGCTGGCACGCGGTCGCGGAGGAGTCGATCCCCTTCAAGGACATCGCGGCCGCGATCGGGGAGGGGCTCGGCGTGCCGTTGGCGCGCCTGGACGGCGACGAGGCGGCGGCGCACTTCGGCTGGTTCTCGAAGTTCGCCGGCATGACGCTGGCGGCGTCGAGCGCGAAGACCCGCGCGGCGCTCGGCTGGACGCCGCGGCAGCCGACGCTGGCCCAGGACCTGGCGGACGCGGGGTACTTCTGATCGGCTCGCCGCTCTAGCCGCCGCTCTAGCCGCCGCTCTAGCCGCCGCTCTAGCCGCCGCGCGGCCTCAGGCGTCGCGCGTGTCTAGCCGCCGGGCGGGCGCCGTCCGCCCGCTTCCCGGGCGGCTTCCTGGTCGGCCCGCGCCTTCTTGGCCGCCGCGATCCATGGCGCGGCGAGCGCCGCCGCCTGGCGGGCCTCGTCCTCGGTGAGCGACACGGTCGCCTCGCCGGATTGACGGGTCACGATCTCCCTGATCCCGTCGGCGGACAGCGTGTCGAAGGCGATCTCGTAGGCGCGGACCTCGACGGCCGACAGTCCCCAGCGTCGGCCGTTCAGCGCGAGCGTCAGGGCCGGGGAGGGATCGCCGTCCAGGAGGTCGGCGTGCAAGGCGGCGATCAGCGGGCGGCGCATGGATTCCGCGGGATCGAACTGGACGGACTCCGCGTAGACCGCGCCGATGCCTTTGACGCCCCCGAGCAGCGCGCGCTCCGCGAGCTCCTTCTTCTTGGCTTTCATCTCGTCGGTGAGCGACTGGCATTGCCGGTCCTGCTCGTCGACCTGCGCGAGCACGCGGTTGGCCATGGCGTTGTCGAACCGGCCGTTCTCCTTCAAGGTCTCGACCGCGAAGCGGGTGGTCGGGTTCACGCCGCACACCGAGATCAACCTGGCGACATCGCCCGCCTGTTGTGGCGTGCCGCCGTTGATCGCGGCCAGCGCGCGCTGGCCATAGTCCTGCATGGACGCGGAGGCGCCGATCGACGCGGGCATCGCGACGGAAGGCCCGTTTCGGCCGCTGGCTCCGACGGGCGCGGACGCGGGCGTGCCGGTGTTGTCGTGTTTCGCGCCGGCGGCGGCGGCTCCCGGCAGCGGCGCGGCCATGACGGCGCGCTGGCCGGTGGGCGGCGCCACCCAGAGCCAGGCGCTCGCGCCGGCCAGCGCCAGCGCGGCGGCCGCGATCCAACGGCGTCGATCGGACATCGGTCGCTTTCCTCTCGCGGCCGGTCGCCGCATCGAAGGCGCGGATGTTATCGACGCCGCCATGGAAAAAGGCCGGTGCCCCCCATCGGAGGGCACCGGCCTTCGCGACCCGTGAACGGCATGTCGATGGCCCGTGACGGCGGGCTCACCCGGCCGTCATCGCGGCCTCACTTCGGCTGCTTGACGATGCGCAGGTAGGGCTTGGGCGCCTTCCAGCCTTCGGGGTAGATCGTCTTGGCTTCGTCGTCCGACACCGAGCCCGCGATGATCACGTCGTCGCCCTGCTTCCAGTTCACCGGCGTGGCCACGCGGTGCTTGGCGGTCAGCTGCAGCGAGTCCAGCACGCGCAGGATCTCGTCGAAGTTGCGGCCCGTGGTCATCGGGTAGGTCAGCATCAGCTTGATCTTCTTGTCCGGACCGACGATGAACACCGAGCGCACCGTCGCGTTCGTCGCCGCGGTGCGGCCGTCCGAGCCGCCCGCTTCGTCGGCCGGCAGCATGTTGTAGAGCTTGGCCACGTTCAGGTCGGTGTCGCCGATCATCGGGTACTTCACCTCGGCGCCCTGCGTCTCCTGGATGTCGGCGGCCCACTTGCTGTGGTTCTCGACCGGGTCGATCGACAGGCCGATCAGCTTGGCGTTGCGCTGGGTGAATTCAGGCTCGATGCGCGCCATGTAGCCCAGTTCCGTCGTGCACACCGGGGTGAAGTCCTTGGGATGCGAGAACAGGATGGCCCAGCTGTCGCCGATCCAGTTGTGGAAGTCGATTTCCCCTTGCGTGGTCTTGGCGGTGAAGTTCGGGGCGGTGTCGTTGATGCGCAGAGACATGGTGGGCTCCAAGGTTGAAGGGTCGAGTCTGCCCAATGGCTTTACTCGACCCGCGACTTTACTCATGCGCCGGCCGCATGTGGCCGGCGATGGCCTCACTGTCCCAAGGTCCAGTTCACGCCGGCGGTCCACCAGCCTTCCTTCGGTCCGCGGCCGGTCGCCGAGGCCCGCGCGAAGCTCAGATCGAGCGACAGGCGCTCGTTGACGTCGTGTCGCAGGCCGAGCCGGGACATCGGCCGGAGCCCGTCGTGGAAATGCTCGACGAGCAGCTGCCATCCGGCGACCATCTGCCACTCGACGGCGATGCCGCGCTGGGTGCGGTCCTCGCCGCCGCGGACGAAGGCGCGGCCCAGGTTCAGGTGCAGGGCGAGGTCGTCGCGCGGCGTCCAGCTCAGCGGCACCAGCAGCGAGCGCTGCGACCGCGGGGCCTGGTCTTGCCAGCTGAGCGCGCCGACCAGCCCGATGGCGAGCCGGGGCCGCAGGTCGGTGGCCCACTTCAGCTGCACCGCGTGGGCGTGGAGGTTGGGCACGGGCTGGGCGGTCTCGCGGTCGGCGTTGATCTCGGCTTCGACGCCCAGGACGTAGCAGCCCAGGCCGGCGTGCTGGCGCTGGCGCCGGTCGAGGTTGGAGCGCTCGGCCCAGAGCTCGAGGTTGCACTGGCCGGGCACGGCGATGACGGCGTCGTCGACGGCGTGGTGACCGCCGGCGGCCAGGCAGGACAGTGGCAGCAGCAGGCCGGTCAGCAGGACCAGCAGGACGAGGGGCATGAACAGTCTCCTGGCGACCAGTGTGGTCGCCGAAGGGGACTGAGTGATGACGGTGGGGGAGAAGGGCGCGATCGACGGGTGGGGGCGTCGGGCGCGGACAACAGGTGCCAAGTTCCCGGCCGCTGGAATGCCCCTGTGGTCATCTGAAAATCGATCGCGAAGGGCGCGCAGGCCGATAGACTTCGCATCCCCGCCCCAGGCTGCCCCCCGTCCTAATACATCGTGGATGGGCTGTGCCCCTGGGGCGTTTTTTCTCCGAAGTGCGGGAGATCCTCATGCCGACGGCGATCCTTATCGACGGTGCGTTCTTCGTGAAGCGGTTTCGCGCTTTGGAGCCGGGCAATGCGCACGATGCCGAGCGAGCGGCCGATTGCGCGTTCAGGTGGGCGCTTGCCCATCTCGTCGAACGAGGACGGGGGCGCGGCAAGCGCTTCCGGGAGCTCTTCCGCATTTATTTCTACGATTGCCCACCGCTGATGAAGCGACTGCAGAACCCGATCTCTGGGAAAGGCATCAACTTCTCGACAAGCTCGGAGGCCCTGTTTCGTATCCAACTCCACGAGCGGCTGAAGACGAAGCGCAAGATGGCGCTTCGATTGGGGCATCTGGCTTCTGACTCTGTCTGGACGATCAAGCCCGAGGCGATCCAGGCCCTCCTCAAGCGAAAGATCCGGTCGGACGATCTCACGGAAGGCGATGTCGTTCCTCACCTTCGCCAAAAGGGCGTCGATATGAACATCGGCGTTGACATCGTGACGCTCGCGCTGCGAAAGCAGGTCGATCAGATCGTTCTTGTGTCCGGCGACTCTGACTTTGTTCCGGCCGCCAAGTTGGCCCGCCGCGAAGGCGTTGACTTCATCCTCGATCCGATGTGGCAGCCCGTTTCGGCCAACCTCCAGGAACACATCGATGGCCTTCGCTCGACCGCTCGTCGCCGCGAGCGGCGTGACGGCGAGGACGCCAGACGGCCGGAGTCCGTTCTTGAAGAAGCGGCCTGATCCGAACGGCCCGGGTCCCTCAGAAAAGCTATCGCCTCGATAAACATCGCCTGTTGCCCCGACCTCCGGACGGGTCCTAGACTCGTCCGCGCTCGCACTCTGCGGACAAGCGGACTGTTGTTCCCCAGGCTCAACTCAGGAGGCAGACATGTCAGTCGATTCGAAGTGCCCGTTCACGGGCGTGTCACACAAGCACACGACGGCCGGCGCCAAGGGCAACCGCGACTGGTGGCCCGACCAGCTCAACCTCGGCATCCTCTCCCTGCATTCCCCCAAGACCAATCCCATGGGCGAGGAGTTCAAGTACGCGCGGGAGTTCAAGACCCTCGACCTCGATGCCGTCGTCAAGGACCTGCACGCGCTGATGACGGATTCCCAGGACTGGTGGCCCGCCGACTACGGCCACTACGGCCCGTTCTTCATCCGCATGGCCTGGCACTCCGCCGGCACCTACCGCGTGCAGGACGGCCGCGGTGGCGCCGGCACCGGCGCGCAGCGCTTCGCGCCGCTCAACAGCTGGCCCGACAACGGCAACCTCGACAAGGCCCGCCGCCTGCTCTGGCCGGTCAAGCAGAAGTACGGCCGCAAGCTCTCCTGGGCCGACCTGATGATCCTGGCCGGTAACGTCGCGCTGGAATCGATGGGCTTCAAGACCTTCGGCTTCGCCGGCGGCCGCGCCGACATCTGGGAGCCCGAGACCGACACCTTCTGGGGCCCCGAGACCACCTGGCTCGGCGACGAGCGCTACGCCGGCGACCGCGACCTGGCCAATCCGCTGGCCGCGGTCCAGATGGGCCTGATCTACGTGAACCCGGAAGGCCCGAACGGCAACCCCGACCCGGCCAAGTCCGCGCGCGACATCCGCGAGACCTTCAAGCGCATGGCGATGAACGACGAGGAGACCGTCGCGCTGGTCGCTGGCGGCCACACCTTCGGCAAGGCGCACGGCGCCGGCGAGGCGCACCACGTCGGCGCGATGCCCGAAGGCTCGGAAGTCGAGGAACAGGGCCTGGGCTGGAAGAACAAGCTCGGCGAGGGCATGGGCGTCTACACGATCACCAGCGGCATCGAGGGCGCCTGGACCCCGACGCCGACGACCTGGGACAACAGCTACTTCGAGACGCTGTTCGGCTATGAATGGGAACTGACCAAGAGCCCGGCCGGCGCCCACCAGTGGACGCCCAAGGGCGGCGCGGGCGCGGGCACGGTGCCCGACGCGCACGACAAGAGCCGCAGCCACGCGCCGATGATGACCACCGCCGACCTGGCGCTGCGCGTGGACCCGGCCTACGAGAAGATCTCGCGCCGCTTCATGCAGCATCCGGAAGAGCTGGCCGACGCCTTCGCGCGCGCTTGGTACAAGCTGACGCACCGCGACATGGGCCCGGTGTCGCGCTACCTCGGCAAGCTGGTTCCCAAGGAAGAACTGATCTGGCAGGACCCGGTGCCGGCGGTCGACCATCCGCTGGTCGACGACAAGGACGTCACGGCGCTCAAGGCCAAGCTGCTCGCCAGCGGGCTGACGGTGTCGCAGCTGGTGTCGACGGCGTGGGCCTCGGCATCGACCTTCCGCGGCGGCGACAAGCGCGGCGGCGCCAACGGCGCGCGGCTGCGGCTCGCGCCGCAGAAGGAATGGGCGGTCAACCAGCCCCGGGAGCTCGAGGACGTGCTGGCCAAGCTCGAGGCGGTGCGCAAGGAGTTCAACGGCGCGGCGGCCGGCGGCAAGAAGATCTCGCTGGCCGACCTGATCGTGCTGGGTGGCTGCGCTGGTGTCGAGGCCGCGGCCAAGAAGGCCGGGCATGACGTCACGGTGCCGTTCTCGCCGGGCCGCACCGATGCGTCGCAGGACCAGACGGACGTCGAATCCTTCGGCGTCCTGGAGCCGGCGGCGGACGCCTTCCGCAACTACATCCGCAAGGACTTGGTGAAGCACGCCGCCGAACTGATGGTCGACAAGGCGCAGCTGCTGACGCTGAGCGCGCCGGAGTTGACCGCGCTGGTCGGCGGCATGCGGGTGCTCGGCACCAACTTCGGCCACACGAAGCACGGCGCCTTCACCACGCGTCCGGAGACCTTGAGCAACGACTTCTACGTGAACCTGCTGGACATGCGCACGCGCTGGCAGCGCTCGGAGGGCGACGAAGGGGTGCTCGAGGGCCGCGACCGGACATCGGGCGCGGTGAAGTGGACCGCGACGACGGCGGACCTGGTGTTCGGCTCGAACGCGCAGCTGCGCGCGCTGGCCGAGGTCTATGCCTCGAAGGACGGCGAGAAGGTCTTCGTCGGCGACTTCGTCAAGGCGTGGACCAAGGTGATGAACCTGGATCGCTACGACCTGCTGTGACCCTGGACAGGGCCGCCGCCCGGGAGGGCGCGCGGCCCTTTTTCCGTCCGAAAAGACCGTAGGCAAATTGGCTACGGTGTAGGCAATCTGGCTACGACGTAGGCGACTTGCCTACAATGTGGGCAAATTGCCTACACACGAGCCATGAACGAACTGCAGCTCACCGAGATCTTTGGCAGCGTCGGACGCTTCCGGGTCCTACGGGCGCTGTTCTCCGAACCTGAGCGCGGATTCGGACAGCGCGAACTGGCTGCCGAAGCCGGCACGGACGCGGGAAGCGTCGCCCGCTGGCTCAGACGCTGGGCCAGCACCGGACTGGTCGTCCGCCGGGAAACGGCAGGGGTGCCGCGGTACTCGGCGAGTGCCGATCCCACGCTGATGCCACTGGTGCAGTTGATGCAGCAGGACAGCGCGCTGGCGCGGGCGTTGCGCGAGGCCCTTGAACCCTTGAAGGGCATTCAGGCGGCCGTCGTGTTTGGATCGGTCGCTCGCGGCGAAGCCGGCGCTGGCAGCGACATCGACGTGCTGGTGCTCGGAACTTTGTCCGAACTCAAGCTCAATGTGGTGTTGAAGCCTGTGGGGCGGGCGCTTCGCCGCGAGGTGCGCGCCACGGTTTCTACGATCGCCTCCTTTCAGGAACAACTTCGTGGCGGGGAGAGCTTCGCGCAGGACATCGTGCGAGGGCCGCGAATTCCCTTGATCGGAGAGTTCGATGCTGAAGTCCTTTCGGGAGCTGGCCGCCCAGCCTGATGCGCCGCTCCGCGCGATCGCGGTGAACGCGCGCGATGCCATCCAGTGGCTCGGGCAGGCCCAGACCAAACTGCGGGACGCCCGCCATCCGGCGATCTCGAACGGCACCCGGATGGATGCCTCCTGGGATGATGAGGCGATGGCGTGGGTCGTCCCGTTCCTCGATGACGTTGCCGCATGGTTCGAGAAGAATCACCGCGGGCTGTTGCAACGCGGCCTCGCACGCTGACCTTTGGAACGTTTCGTTCCAGAATTCTTTCGAGTCGTTTCCTAAGATGTCCAGATGGACGTCACTTCCAACAAGCCGGCCCACCGGCATTTCCCCATGGCCACGATTGCCGCCGCCCTCCTGGCGCTCGGACTGGGCGCGTGCGGCGGCGGAGGCGGCGATGCGCCCGCCGCCGGCGGCACACCGGTCTCCACGCCTCCTCCCGCCGCCTCTTCCCCGACCGATCCCAGCCAGCCCGCGCCGACGAATCCGCCGGTCGTCGCCGGCACCTGCGACCTGCCCAACTTCAAGCAGGAACTGTTGGACCGCATCAACGCGCTGCGCGCCTCGGGCGCGACCTGCGGCAGCACGAACTACCCGGCCGTGGCCCCGGTCGTCTGGAACGACAAGCTCACGCAAGCCGCCGACGGCCACGCGCTCGACATGGCCACGAAGAACTACTTCGAGCACGACAGCCAGGACGGCCGCACCTTCGTCGACCGCATCAACGCGGTCAACTACGGCTGGAGCGCCGTCGGCGAGAACATCGCCGCCGGCCAGACCACCGTCGCCTCGGTGATGACCTCCTGGCGCAACAGCGCCGGGCACTGCGCCAACCTGATGTCGGCCAACTTCGTCGACATGGGCGTCGCCTGCCGCCCGGCGGCCTCCTCGGCCAACGCCTACAGCAAGTACTGGGTCATGGACCTGGGCAAGCCGCGCTGACGCGGCCGGACCCGCCCGGCCCGGCCCGCCGCGACGCCGCCTTCAGCCCTTCGCGTAGCGCGGCGCCGGCACGCTGGCCGACAGCCCGCCGAACATCGCCCGGCGCGCGCCGTCGAAGGCCTGCCACTGCGACTCGTCGCTCAACGCCGGGATCGTGATCAGCTCGCCCCGGTCGAAGCCGACCAGCGAGGCATCGACCATGTCCTCGGCGCTCATCACGATCTCCTGCGGCAGGTGCTCGACCGGCCGGCCGCCGATGGCCCAGAAGTCGGTCGCGGTGGCGCCCGGCAGCACCGCCTGCACGCGCAAGCCCTGCCCGCCGAGCTCATGCTGCAGCGACTGGCTGAACGCGACGACGAAGGCCTTGCTGCCGCCGTAGACGCCGTTCAACAGCTCCGGCGCGATCGCCACGATGCTGGCGACGTTGATCACCGCCCCGCGCCCGCGGGCCACGAAGCCGGGCACCGCCGCGTAGGTCAGCCGCGTCAGCGCGGTGACGTTCAGCTCGACCATCTGCGTCATCCGCTCGACGTCGCTCTCCAGCAGCGGCGTGTGCGTGCCGATGCCGGCGTTGTTCACCAGCAGCGTGATGCTGGCGTCCTCGCGCAGCTTGTCCTCGACGCGCCGGCGCTGGGCGGCGTCGCCGAGGTCGGCGTCCAGCACCTCCACCGCGCGGCCATGCTCATTCGCCAGGCGCGCGGCCAGGGCGGTCAGGCGATCGCGCTGGCGGGCGACGAGGATCAGGTCATGGCCGCGCCGGGCGAGCCGGTCGGCGTAGATGGCGCCGATGCCGGTCGAGGCGCCGGTGATCAGCGCGGTGCCCGGGCGGGCGGAAGCGGTGGCGGAGACAGGGGTCGCGGTCATGGAGATTCCTTCGGTCCGGTGGACGCAAGTGGCTGAAAGTGCGTTCATGGTAGGAATCAGGTCGGATGGCGTAAATGACGTAGAGGGTTATGATTCGTGCCATCGACGTTCACCGACGACCGGAATCCGGACACCTCATGCATCGCATCGGCTACGTGCTCAACGAGGGCTTCCAACTGCTGGCACTGGGCACCCAGGCGGCGTTCGAGTACGCCAACTTCGTCACTGGCCAGCCCTTCTATGAGATCGCCTGCTACACGCCGGGCGGCGGCGAGGTGCGCTCATCGATGGGCGTGAGCGTGTCGGCCAGGCCCCTCACCGCTGCGACGCGGGCCGACACCTGGATCGTGGCCGGCGTGTCGGAGCCGGTCGAGATGCCGGCCCCTGAGGAGGTCCTGCAGTTCCTGCGCCGCGCCGACCGGCATGCGCGCCGCATCGCCGGCATCTGCACCGGCGGGTTCGTGCTGGCCGACGCGGGACTGCTCGACGGCCGGCGCGCCACGACCCACTGGCATTTCGCGCGTGCGATGAAGGAACGCCATCCGTCGATCGACGTCGACAGCGACCGCATCTTCATCGTCGACGGCCCGGTGTGGACCTCGGCCGGGATGACGGCGGGGCTGGACCTGGCGCTGGCGATGGTGGAGAAGGACCTGGGCGAGGAGATCGCCCGGTCGGTGGCGCACAAGTTGGTGATGCAGCAGCGGCGCAGCGGCGGCCAGTCGCAGCATTCGGAGATGCTGGACCTCGCGCCCAGGTCGGACCGCATCCAGCAGGCGCTCGCCTATGCGCGGGCCAACCTCGCCCGGCCCTTGTCGGTCGAGGAGCTGGCGGAGGTGGCGGCCTTGAGCCCGCGGCAGTTCAGCCGGGTGTTCTCGGCGGAGACCGGCGTGCCGCCGGCCAAGGCGGTCGAGGGCCTGCGGCTGGAAGCGGCCCGGCTGATGATCGAGCAGAGCCGCCATTCGCTCGAGGTGGTGGCCCGAGAGGTGGGCTTTCGCGACCGGCGTCACCTGCGCGAGGTCTACGTGAAGCACTTCGGTGTCGCGCCGCAGGCCGCGCGCCGGGGAGCTCGCGCGGCTCAATGAGATGCGTCGGGCGCTGACGGCGAGCGCCGGCGCGCGGCCGCGCTCCATCGCCCCGCCAGGTGGAGCGCGCGCGTCGCGAGCAGGCCGGCCATCCCTCCGGCGACAAGCATGCCCGCCGCGTGCACCGCCACCACCAGGAGCGCCAGCGGGAGCGAGCCGGAGGCGGTGATCTCCCGCCCCACCGTCGCGCCGAGGCACAACGGCGCCAGCGCCGGCAGCAGCATCATCCCGGCGCCGTGCGCCGTCGCGGCGACGAAGGACCAGGCGCCCAGTCCCCAGCCGGTGAGCCGCGCGCTTGAAGCCGTCGTCCGCCGGCGCGCATGACGGACCCCGATGACGACGAGTCCGGCGACCGCGAGGAGCGCCAGCCAGGTCCGTCCGTGCTCGAGGCCCTGGGCGATCGCGACGGCGGTGAGTCCGACCGACAGCAGGTGCCCCGCCGCGATCGGCGCGAGCGCGCGCAGCATCCGCCGTGAGCCGGCGTCGCCGCGCATCGCGAGCGCGACGGCGGGCCCCCAGCCCGCCGCCGGGTTCAGGCCGTGCAGCGCGCCGGCACCGGCCACGGCGATCCAGGGCCAGAGCGTGTCCATGAGCGCCTCCGTGGTCCGGTCTCGTCGTCGAGAGCGTGGTCGGTCGTGGCGTCAGTCGTGGGACGCGCAGCAACCGCTGCTGGCGCTGGGCACCCCCACGGCGCTCGAAGCGCTCGAAGCGCCCGAAGCGCCCGATGCGCTCGATGCGCCAGACGCGACCGACGCCGGCGTCGGCGTCGGCGCCTCGGCCTGGTCGTACCGGTCGTGATGCTTCACCCACGCCATCGTGTACGGCAGTGCGTCCTCGTCGCGGCCTTCGGGCAGCAGGTCCATGAAGCGATAGGTGTGCATCATCAGTTCGACCCCGCGCCCGAAGGTCGAGTAGGTCAGGTGGACCGTCCCGTCGTCGTCCTTGGCGAACACGCTGATGCCGGGCGCTTCCTCCTGCGGGAAGGGCTGCATCGTGAAGTTGTAGAAGACGTCGCCGCGGGCGCGCTCCTCGTCGGTGAACGAGACGTGGAAGTCGCGGTTGAAGTCGTTGCCGAAGGAGGAGACCCAGTCGAAGCGCCAGCCCATGCGGGCCTTGAACCGCGCCAGGTCCGCCAGCGGCGCCCGCGACACCGCCACGAAGGCGACGCCGCGCGCCGCGAGGTGCGGCAGCGCCGGGTCCGTGTGGTCCGCCATGAACGAGCAGCTCTTGCAGGCCGCCTCCCAGCCCGGCGCGAACATCAGGTGTTGCAGCACCAGCCGGCGGTGCGGGCCGAACAGCTCGCCCAACCGGCGCGGGCCGGCCGCGGTGTCGAAGACGTAGTCCTTGTCGATGCGCACCCACGGCAGCGCGCCGCGCTCGCGGGCGACCTGGTCGCCCAGGCGCGTCAGTTCCTTCTCGCGGGCCAGCAGCCGCTTGCGTTCGGCGATCCAGCGATCGCGGGAGACCACCTCGTGGCGGGCGAGGACTTGGGGATCGGTCGGGCTGTTCATGTCGAGCTCCAGAAGCAGAGGGGAGTGAGGGTTCGGGAAACGCGGGCGTGAGGACGCCCATCGCCGCGGCGCCGGAGCGCGCGGACGGGATCGAAGGACAGGGGAATGCGGGGGAGAAAGGCGGCGGGGAAGGGCGCCGTCGCGGGACGGCGCCGTGCCTCAGGCGCGCGCCGGGCGCTTGACCGCGCGCAGCTTGCCGCTGCCGCCTCCGCCGCAATAGAACAGGTCGGCGCCATCGGACTCGAGGCCGCTGACGCCGACGTTGTCGGGCATCGCCAGGCGCTCGATCACCTGGCCGTCCCGCGGGTCGACGCGGCGCAGCTCGCTCTCGTCGCCTTCCCAGGTGGCGTGCCAGAGTTCGCCGTCGACCCAGGTGACGCCGGTGACGAACCGGTTGGACTCGATCGTGCGGCGCACCGCGCCGGTCTCGGGATCGATCTGGACGATCTTGCGGTCGCGGTACTGGCCGACCCACAGGCTGCCTTCGGCCCAGGTCAGGCCCGAGTCGCTGCCCTGGCCGGACGGCGCCGGGATGGAGCCGACGACCTGGCCGCTGGCGGGATCGATCTTGTCGATGCGCGACTCCGCGATCTGGTACAGGTGGCGCCCGTCGAAGGCGGTGCCCGCGTCCGCGGCACAGGGCAGCGTGCGCCGCACCTCGCCGCTGGCCGGGTCGATCGCCAGCAGGCCCAGCGCCGTCGCGGCCCAGACGCGGTCGCCGTCATGGCTGACGCCGTGCACGGCGGGGGCGCCGGGGTAGGGGCCGTACTCGCGGACGACCTCGGCGGGCCGGGCTTCCGGCAGTCCCTCGTTGGAGGCCATGCGCGCCTGGGCATGCGGGTCGCAGGCGGTGGAATCGGAACAGGACATCGCTCTCTCCTTGGCGGCGAAACCCTCGCCGCATGGACCGCAATCTATCCAGCCGGCGGCAAGGCGGGGAGTAACAAGATCGTCGCGATTCCGGTCATCGGCGGCGCCAGCCAGCGCTTGGCGCGCGCCTGGCCGATCGCCCGGACCCGCCCGTCCGCCTCGAGTTCCGACAGCGCGCGCTGCACCGTCCGCTGGCTTGCGCCCAGCGCCAGCGCGAGCGCCGAGGTCGACCAGGCCGCGCCGTCGGCCAGCAAGGCCTGCAGCGAGGCGAGCTCGCCCTCGATCGGCGGCACGAGCACCGTCACCGCGCGGAATCCGCCATGGCTGCCCTCGCCGCCGCGACGATCGCCATCGCCATCGCCATCGCCATCGCCATCGCCATCGCCATCGCCATCGCCTACGCCTACGCCTACGCCTGCGCCGCGATTCCCACCACCGCTGTCCTCGCCCACGCGCAAGGCGAATCCTTCGGGCGTCGCCTCGATGGCGGCCGCGGGCTCGACCAGCGCGCGCAGCCGGCCGAGCTCGACCCGCAGCCGCGCGCGATGCGTCTCGTCCGGGTGTCGAGTGCGGAAGGCGCGGAGGATCAGCGTCTGTCGGTCGACATCGCCGGGCCAGGCCTCCGCCAGCGCGCGGGCGAGGGTGAACAACACCGGCCGCCGCGCCAGGTCGACGTCGAGCCCCGCGCCGCGGATCGCGCGGCGGCAGGCGTCGACGACCAGCGTGGGCGAGTCCAGCAGGGCCTCCACCTCGCCCAGGACGAGGGGCCGCTCCTCGCCGGCATCGATGCGCCGCGCGACCGGCCGTTCGAGCAGGCCGCGGAGTTCGACCGCTTCCGCGATCAGCGCCGGCACGCCGGAGCGTCGCGCCGCGTCGGTCGCGCGTCCGGCGGCGGCCAACGCATCGCCGCTGCGCAGCGAGCGCATCGCCAGTTCCGCGGTCGCGAGCGCCGCCATCGCGGCCAGCATCGGAGGGAGTCCATCGAGGTCGACGGCCGGCAGCGCCGCGGCGGCCTCGTCGAGCCGCCCGAGCAGGATCAGCCGCCGCGCCGCGATCAGCCGGGCCTGCAGCGCGTTGACGCGGTCGTCGTGCGCCTCCAGCGCCGCGGCCGCCTGCAGCAGCGCGCGCGGCGCGTCGCCGAGATCGCGCATCGCGAGCGCCACCTCCGCCTCGGCGACGACGCAGCGCGCCCGGGCCACGGCCTCCTTCGGCCCGAAGGCCTTGGCCGCGCGCCGCAGCAGCTCGCGGGCGCGCGGATGCTCGCCGAGCTGCGCCATCGCGATCCCGCGCAACGCGAGCGCCGGCGGATCGTCGCGCAGCGCCACGCGCTGCAGCGCGCTCAACGCGTCGCCGGCGGCGAGGAAACGGGCGGCGGCGGTGATCAGGGCGTCCATGGGGGCGGAGCTTAAGCGCGCGGGCGGAGCCCCTAGACTCCCGGCCATGTCCGAGACGCCCCCGACCCCGCCCGTCCGCCGCCGCGACGCCGCCGCCACGCGGCAGGCCATCCTCGACTCCGCCCGCGCCGCCTTCGCCCGTGCCGGCTACGACGGCGCCGGCCTGCGGGAGATCGCCGCCGGGGCCGGCGTCACCGCGATCCTGGTCAACCGCTACTTCGGCAACAAGGAAGGGCTGTTCGCCGAGGCCGTCGCCGCCAGCATGGCGACCACCACCGTCGTGCTGCCGCGCATCCTGAAGGCCGGCGCGACCGGCGCCGACATCGCCGCCGCGCTGCTCAGCGTGACCGACGCGCACGACGTGCCGCTCGAGGGGTTCCAGATCATGCTGCGATCGGCCTCCAGCGAGGTCGCGGCCCGCATCGCGCGCGAGCAGATCGAGCTGTTCCACCAGAAGGCCATCGCCGGCAGCCTCAAGGGCGCCCGGCGTGACCAGCGTGCCGCGCTGCTGCTGAGCCTGATCGCCGGGCTGCAGATCATGCGCCAGATGATCGCCCTGTCGCCGCTGGCCGAGGCCGATCCGAAGCGTTTGGCCGAGGTCCTCGGCGGCGTGATCCAGCACCTGATCGACGCCCCCGCCAAGTAGCCGCGCCGCGCGACCGGGACCGCTTCCCGGAGGCTTGTCGCGTCTTATGTATACATGTGTATACTTGCGCCGTTTTCGGATGCGGTGCCGGCGTGCGCCGGCGCATCCGGTCCACGAGCGGAGCGTCGACATGATGGAGCGTGTGCTGGTCACGGGCGGGAACGGATTCGTTGCCGGATGGTGCGTCGTCGAGTTGCTGCGGCGCGGTTACCGGGTGCGCGCGACGGTGCGCGGCGCCGGGCGGGAAGCGGCGATGCGCGCGGCGATCGCTTCGCAGGCGGGCGAGGCCGCCCACGACCGCGAGCGGCTGGAAGTCGCCGTGGCCGACCTGCTGTCCGATGACGGCTGGGACGCCGCGATGACGGGCTGCCGTTACGTGCTGCATGTCGCCTCGCCGCTCGGCGCCAAGACGCCCAAGGACCTCGACGCGCTGCTGGTGCCGGCGCGTGACGGCACGCTGCGGGTCCTCGCGGCGGCGCTTCGCGCGGGGGTCGAACGCGTCGTGATGACCTCGGCCGCCGCCGCGGCGCGCGCCGAGCGCGACGGCCGCGTGCGGATCGACGAGACGCTGTGGCCCGACCCGGCGGTCCGGCAGGACCCCTATCGCGCGTCGAAGGTCGCGGCCGAACGCGCCGCCTGGCAATTCATGGGCGAGCGCGGCGCGACCTCGCGGCTGACCACGGTGCTGCCCGGCGCGGTCTTCGGACCGGTGCTATCGCGCGACGGATGGGGATCGGTCCAGGTGATCCAACGGATGTTGGCGGGCCGGCCGCCGGCGGTGCCGCGCCTGGGCTTCGCGGTGGTGGACGTCCGCGACCTGGCGGTGCTGCACGTGGCGGCGATGACGTCGCCCGCGGCGGCGGGGCAGCGCTTCCTGGCCACGCATGAGTTCCTCTGGATGAGCGACATCGCCACGCACCTGCGCCAGGCGCTCGGCGCGCGCGCGGCGAAGGTGCCGACGCGACGCATGCCGGACGTCGTGTTCCGGCTGCTGGCGCTGGCGATGCCGCCGCTGCGCATGCTGGCCGCGGACCTCGGCCGCGTGCATCACCCGGCGGCGGACAAGGCGCGCCGGCTGCTCGGCTTCGCGCCGCGGCCGGGCGTGGAGACGGTGGTCGACTGCGCGCGCAGCCTGCTGGCCACCGAGGACCCGCAGTGGCGCGGCGCGCCGGACGCCGGCGCCAGGACCGCGCCATGAGCCGCTGGCATCGCCGCGGCGCCTGGGCGCTCGCGATGGGCGCGATGCTCGCCGTGTCGGTCGCCGGCCTGGTCAGCGGTTGCACCGCGCTCGGCGGCAAGCTCGACGGCGCCCGCCTGGACGCCGCTACGCAGTCGCCGCAATGGCAGGGGACGCGTTTCGTCGATCCGCAACCGCTGTGGGCCGACGCCAGTGGCGCCTGGCAGGACCTGCTGTTCGGCCCCGCGACGCCCGACGCCACGCCGCATGTGCCGGTCGCGGTCGACGCGAACGCGGCGGAGCGCCTGCGCTCGCCGCCGTCGAGCGGGCTGCGGCTCACCTGGTTCGGGCACTCGTCGATGCTGCTGGAGATCGACGGCCTGCGCGTCCTCATCGATCCGCTGTTCTCCGAGCGGGCCTCGCCGGTCGCCTGGGCCGGCCCGAAGCGCTGGTACGCGCCGCCGGCGACGCTGGACGACATCGCCGCGGCCGGTCCGGTGGACGCGGTGCTGATCTCCCACGATCACTACGACCACCTCGACCAGGGCGCGATCGCGGGCATGGCGGGCTGGTCGACGCGCTTCATCGTGCCGCTCGGCGTCGGCGCGCATCTGGAGCGCTGGGGCGTGCCCGCGACGCGCATCGTCGAGCTCGACTGGTGGCAGGAGACGGCGCTGCGGGGCGTGCGCCTCGTCGCAACACCGGCGCGCCATCGGTCCGGCCGCGGCCTGGGCGGCGGCAACCGGACGCTGTGGGCGGGATGGGCGGTCGTCGGGCCGGCGCACCGCGCCTGGTACTCGGGCGACACGGGCTTCCACGACGGCCTGGCCGAGATCGGCCGCCGGCTCGGTCCCTTCGACCTCACGATGATCGAGGCGGGCCAGTACAACCCGCTGTGGCCCGACACGCACCTCGGGCCCGAGCACGCGGTGCTGGCGCACCAGCAGGTGCGCGGCCGGACGATGGTGCCCGTGCACTGGGGCCTGATCCAGGAGGCGCCGCATCCGTGGATCGAGCCGGTCGAGCGCGCGCTGGCGGCCGCGGCCTGCGCGGCGGTGGACGTGGCGACGCCGCGTCCGGGCCAGTCGATCGAGCCGCCGTTCGACACCGCCCGCGAGCGCTGGTGGCCGGCCGCGACCTGGCGCAGCGCGGCGGCGTCGCCGCAGCGGCCGACGCGTCGGGGCGATCCGGCCGATCGCCTGCCGGCGCCCGCCTGTCCGCCGCCATCGACATCGACATCGACGATGTGATCGATGCGACGCGAGGAGCGGGGTGTCGGAATCCTGGATCCCCATGTCCGAGCGGCGGAGCGGGCAATGGCCCCGGCGCCATCAGGGACAGCCCGCAACGACGTCGCGCGGGACCGGCGAATACACTCCCGCCCCATGCAGCTCAAGATCGTCGTCTACTCCAAGTCCGCCTGCCCGCAATGCGACACGGCGAAGAGTCTCCTCAAGTCCCGCGGGATGGACTACCAGGAGATCCTGATCGACGACGAGGCCGAACGGATGGCCTTCTACGAGAAGTGCGGTCCCTCGGTGCGCCAGATGCCGCAGGTCTTCATCAACGACCAGCGCGTCGGCGGCGTCACCGGCCTGCAGGCCGCGCTGAAGCAACTCGGCCGCTGAGCCGCCGGGATCTGTCCCCGGGGCCCTGACTCCCGGGGCAGCCCTTCGAGGCATGACTCCCGGTCGATGGGGGCCGGACGACGCTAGAGTCGGCGGCTTCTTCCACCGACTGCGAAAGCGCTCATGTCCCTGCTCGACGTCCCCAGCCCGATCGACCTGCGCCAGATGGCCGATGCCCGCCAATGGGCCGACGAGGCGATGGTCAAACGGCCGTGGCGGACCGAGTTCTTCGAGACCTTCGCCCAGACGCTCGACGCCGGCAACGCGCACCACGTGCTGGAACTCGGCTCGGGTCCCGGTTTCCTCGCCCACTACCTGCTGGGCGCGCTGCCCGAGATCGACTACGTCGCGCTCGACTTCTCGTCGGCGATGCACCAGCTCGCGGCCGAGCGCCTCGGCCCCGCCGCGTCGCGCGTGCGCTTCGTCGAGCGCAGCTTCCGAGAGCCGGACTGGGTCGAGGGCCTGGGCCCGTTCGACCACGTCGTCACCAACCAGGCGGTGCACGAACTGCGCCACAAGCGCCACGCGCGGGCCCTGCACGAGCAGGTGCGCGGGCTGCTCAAGCCCGGCGGCCGTTACCTCGTCTGCGACCACTTCGCCGGCGACGGCGGCATGAAGAACGACCAGCTCTACATGAGCATCGAGGAGCAGCGCCTCGCGCTGGCCGAGGCCGGCTTCACGCGCGTCGAGCCGCTGCTGCTCAAGCGTGGGCTGCTGCTCTACGTGGCCTCGGTGGCCTCCGCGGCTTCGATGGCGGAGTGACGCGCTGACTCGGCGCCCGCGTCGATCGGCCTGAACACCGCCTCGATCCAGTCCATGAAGCGCCTCACCTTGGGCGCTGGCGGCCGCTCCGCCGGATGCAGCACATGGATCGGATACCTCGGCCGGCTCCAGGCACCCAGCACCTCGACCAGCGAGCCCTCGTCCAGCTGCCGCGTCACCGCGGCGCGCAGCGTCTGTCCGACGCCGACCCCCGCCATCAGCGCCGCGATGTGGGAATGCGCGTCGTCGACGCACAGCTCGTCGCTCCGGTCGATGCTGACCGATACGTCGCCGCGCTCGAAGATCAGCGGATGCGCCTCGCCGGTGCCCTTGGTCCGATGACCCAGGCACGAATGCGGCCGCCGCGTCCCGAGCGCCGATGACGACGGCGCCGGCGCCGGCATCAGCTCCGACGGGTCCAGCGGC
This sequence comes from Mitsuaria sp. GD03876, assembly GCF_029840635.1. GTDB lineage: Bacteria > Pseudomonadota > Gammaproteobacteria > Burkholderiales > Burkholderiaceae_C > Roseateles. The sequence continues at coordinate 119,265 of NZ_JAOCCU010000009.1, forward strand.
GTCCCGCGCGCCTGCAGGTAGCCGGGGCTCGCGCAGGTCACCCACTCGAGCTCGGCGAGCTTCCTCGCCACCAGCGCCTGGCCGTCCAGGGGTCCGCCGCGGACCGCGCAGTCCACGCCATCCCGGATCAGGTCGACCGGCCGGTCGCTGACGCCGAGTTCGAGCTGGATGCCCGGATGCATCGCCTGGAAGGCCGGCAAGGCCGGCACGATCAGCAGGTCCGCGATCGCCGACCCCGCGTCGACGCGCAATCGCCCGCGCAGCGCCGCATCCGCGCCACGGGCGCTGATCTCCAGTTCGTCGAACGCCAGCAGAAAACTGACGGCGTGCTCGTAGTACGCGGCGCCTTCCTCGGTCGGCACGACCTTGCGCGGCGTGCGCTGCAGCAGCCGGATCCCGAGATGCCGTTCCAGCCGCTGGATCACCTTGGTCGCGGTGGGACGTGGAATGCCGAGCGAATCCGCGGCGTGGGCGAAGGCGCCCGATTCAGTGATGCGCACGAACAGGCGCAAGGCAAGAAGCTGATCCATGTCCATCCAACCCTCCGGGGCGACGCAGGTCCGCCGTTCCCCGATGTCATGCACTGTCGACGCGGGCCGTGGAGCTTCGGTGAACGAAGCATGGAGCCCCGATGGAGGCGACCGGGCCCACGGTGACGTGCTTCCCTGTGCACACGATGCGCCGCGGTTCCCGCGCGCCTCTCCCTCGACCGGGACGAGGCCCGCGCGCCGACACTCCGACGCGTTTCTCCCGCCGCCTCCGCCCCGCTCATGGACAAGCTCCTGGCCATCCGCCTCTTCCTCCACATCGCGTCCACCGGCACCTTCACGAAAGCCTCCGCCGCCGTCCAGATCCCGCGCTCCACGGCGTCGCAGGTGATCAGCCGGCTGGAGTCGCACCTGGGCGCGTCGCTGCTGCATCGCACGACCCGCCGGGTGCGCCTGACCGCGCAAGGCGAGGCCTTCCTGGCCGGCGCCGCCGACCTGATGTCCCAACTCGAGGCCATGGACCGCCACGTGAAGGACGCGGGCGCCTCCGCCCGGGGCGTGCTGCGCGTGGACGTCGGGTCCGCGCTCGCGCGCGCCATCGTCATTCCCGCGCTGCCGTCCTTCCACGCCCGCCATCCGGGCATCAAGATCAAGCTCGGCATCAGCGATCGCGTCGTCGACCTGGTGCACGAAGGCGTGGACTGCGTGATCCGCGGCGGCGAGCTCGCGGACGCCGCGCTCGTGGCGCGCCGCATCGCGGAGCTCGACTGGGTGACCTGCGCGTCGCCGTCCTACCTGGACAGCCGCGGCGTTCCCCGGCACCCCGCGGAACTGCATGGCGCGGACGCCGTCGCTGGCGGCACGGCCGAGGCGCCCCACGCGCTGGTGGGCACCTTCTCGAAGCGCTCCGGCCGGCGCTGGCCGCTGGCGTTCCGCCGCGGCGCCGAGAGCGTCGTGATCGACCGCCCCTTCGCCCTGTGCGTCAACGAGACCAGCACCCAGCTGCACGCGCTGCTTTCCGGCGCGGGCATCGGGCAATGCCTGCGGGTCGTCGCCGCGCCGCATCTGCAAACCGGTGCCCTGCGGGAGGTCCTGGGCGAGTGGTCGCGCCCGCGCTACCCCGTGCACCTGGTCCACCCCGGCGGGCGCCATGCCAGCGCCAAGCTGCGGCACTTCATGGCCTGGGCCGCCGAGGTCTTCGAGCGCCACGACCGCAGGCCGCGCCGCGCGGCGGCCTGAGCCTCAGCCGCGCAGCAGCGCCAGCACCTGCTGGGGCGCCTGGTTGGCCTGCGCGATCATCGCGTTGCCGGCCTGCTGCAGGATCTGCGCGCGGCTCAGGTTGGCCGTCTCCTTCGCGAAGTCCGCATCCATGATCCGGCTGCGCGCGGCCGTCTGGTTCTCCGACGCGATGTTCAGGTTGGACACGATCGCGTCGAAGCGGTTCTGCGACGCGCCCATCTTCGAGCGCTCGTCGGTCACCGTCTTCATGGCCGTGTCGATGTCGTTGATCACCGTGGCCAGCGTGGCCGGCGTCGAGGTGCCGTCCACCGTGGCCGCGGTGACCTTGGTGATGGTGGCATCGGTGCTCATGTTGGTCGTGACCACGTCCACCGAGTCGTTGGCCGTCGTGTTGGCGCCGATCTGGAAGGTCTGCGTGCCCGCGCCGCCGGCCAGGATGGCCTTGCCGTTGAAGGTCGTGCCGCCCAGCACGCGCTGGATCTCGGCGCCCAGCTGCGCGTATTCCTGGCCGATCGAGCCCAGGTCGGAGGTCGTGTTGGTCGCGTTGCGCGCCTGCACCGCCAGCTCCCGCATGCGTTGCAGCGAGTCGCCGACCTTGGACAGCGCGCCTTCCGCCGTCTGCGACAGCGAGATGCCGTCGTTGGCGTTGCGCATGGCCACGTTCATGCCGCGGACCTGCGCCTGCATGCGTTCCGCGATGGCCAGGCCGGCGGCGTCGTCCTTCGCCGAGTTCACCCGCAGGCCCGACGACAGCCGCTGCATCGACGTCGCCAGCGAGTTCTGGCTGGTCGACGTGTTGCGCTGCGCGTTGAGCGACATCAGGTTGGTGTTGATGATTTGCGCCATGGATCGAATCCCTCGAATCGGAGTGTTGAAGCGGCGGGACGCCCGTGCTCACAAGAGCGGAGGTCCCTGCCTGTCGTGTCCGTCAGCCGCTCGATGCGATGCTGCGGACACCTCCGATTTCGTCGTGGAAACGGGGGCGGTGAAGAGCGGTTCCGGAAACGTCACGTTGCCCGGAACGCGCAATGCGCGTCACGCCCCGCGGCCGATCACTTCGACGGCGGCAAACCCAGCAACCCGTCCCGGGTGCTGCCGCGGACCTTCGGGCCGATCCAGACCTTCATCATCATCGGGAAGAAGCTCTCGCCCTGGATCGTGTCGCCGACCTTCTGGCCGTTGACGCTGAACTCGGTGGTCTGCTTGGCCGGGTCGTAGTCGATCACCACCAGGTCGCCCTTGAGCAGCTTGGCGCGATTGCCGAAGACCACGCCCAGCTGCGAGGTCTGGATGATGTTCTTCGCGAACTCGTCCGCCGCGTTCTGGCGGATGCGGTCCAGCATCGCGTTGGCCAGGTCGCGCGAGGACACGTCGCGCATCATGTAGAAGGTGATGCGCTTGGCACCCTTCTCGGCGACGGCGGCTTCCATCGTCGTCTGCTTCTTCGGCAGGTAGAAGGCCACCGCCGTCGAGCGCGTCGACAGGATGCTGGACGTGGCCGCGCCGTTGAGCTGCAGCGCCTGGCCGTGCACCGTCGCGGCGTCCTGGAACTTGTAGCCCTCGACCTCGATCTCCGCCGCGAAGGCGAGGCTGGAAATCACGGCGAGGCCGATGGCGACGGCGTTGCGGGCGAACTGGATCTTTTGAATGGGCATGGGTGTCTCCTCCGCTCATGTCGCGGCGGGCCGGATTAAAACGCGGCGCGGTGTGGCGCGTCAGCCCCGGAAACTGGGGCTGTGCCTCTAATCGACGGGGCCGCGTGACGTTTGGCACGCGAGACGCGCGCATCCGCTGGCACGATGCGCGCCGTTTCGCAAATCCAGAACAACCGGAGGGGATCCCCGTGTCCATCGATAGTTCCAGCCGTCGCGTGTCCGCGACCGCCACCGCGCTGTGCGCCGCGACGCTGCTCGGCCTGGGCGCCGGCGCCGCGCGCGCCACCGAGAACAGCCAGGTCCGCGCGCTGCTCGGCGCGCCGTCCTACGAGATCTCGACGCCGCAGTTCCCCGGCCTGTACCTGCAGACCTGGTACCAGCACTACGAGGCCGACAAGCTGCGCGACGCCGACGGCAACACGCCCACGCGCGCGCTGGCGATCCCCGGTGTCGGCACGCTGCCGCTGACGGTCCACGGCTCGATCAAGGCCGACGTCTTCGTGCCGCGCCTGACCTGGGTCACCGACCAGATCGTGATGGACGGCCGCCTGGGCTTCTCCGCCGCGTTCCCGCTGGTCCGCCAGACCAACGACTTCACGCTGACGACGGTGATCCCCGCCGCCGTGCCGCCGGCCGCCGCCGCGCAGATCAACGCGCAGCTGGCGGGCGCCGGCGCCGCGCTGTCGGGCACCCGCAGCGGCCTGGCCGACCCCGAGCTCGCCGCCTACATCGACTGGCAGCAGGACGAGTCGCGCGTCGCGCTGGGCGTGGCGTTCAACCCGCCGATGGGCGCGTACGACGCGGACCGCCCCGTCAACCCGGGCGCCGGCAAGTTCTGGACCTTCAAGCCGCTGCTGGTGGCCTCGCGCGTGTGGGAGAACGGCTTGGCCGTCGGTCTGCGCGCGACCTACTCCTTCAACACCCGCAACGACGACACCGGCGTGCGCTCCGGCCAGTACCTGCACGCGGACTGGTCCGGCACCTACCAGCTCAACGACCAGTGGAAGCTGGGCGTGCAGGGCTACGTGCTCAAGCAGTTCACCGCCGACCGCGGCGGGGACGCCGGCGCCAACAAGGTGCAGGCGCTGTCGGCCGGCCCGCTCGTGGCCTACCTGTCGGAAAGCGGCGACTGGGGCGTCGACTTCAAGGTCATGAAGGAGTTCTCGGTGCGCAACCGCCCCGAAGGCACCATCACCTGGCTGCGCCTGAACTACCGCCTGAACTGAGCGGTATCGCGGTGGCCACGCGCCACCGCCAGTGGCCCTGCGCCGGTGCGGGGGCGTCACCCCGCGCCGGGCATGCAGCGCTCAGCGCTCGTAGAGCTCGAGCGGCAGGCCGTCCGGGTCGGCGAAGAAGGTGAAGCGCTTGCCGGTGAGCTCGTCGACCCGCACCGGCTCGACGGCGATGCCCTGGGCCTCGAGCGCGCGCTTGCCGGCCTCGACGTCGTCGACCTCGAAGGCGAGGTGGCGCAGCCCCTGCGCCTCGGGATACGACGGCCGCGGCGGCGCGCCGGGGAAGCTGAACAGCTCGATCTGCGCGCCGTCCGGCAAGGCCAGGTCGAGCTTGTACGAGCGCCGCGCCTCGCGGTAGGTCTCGGCGATCACGCGCAAGCCCAGGACCTCGGTGTAGAAGCGGCGCGAGCGCTCGTAGTCCGAGCAGATGATCGCGGCGTGATGAATGCGCAGCAGCATGGTCGTCGTCAGTTCAGGTGCGGCCGGCGGGCGGCCTTCAAGGTGGCTTTCAGCGCGTCGAGGTCGACCGGCTTGACCATGTGGTCGTCGAAGCCGGCCGCGCGCGTCTTCTCGCGGTCTTGTTCCTGGCCCCAGCCGGTCAGCGCGATCAGGCGCGGCCGGCCGATGGCGTCGCCCATCTCGCGCAAGCGGCGCGCGACCTCGTGGCCGTCCATGTCGGGCATGCCGATGTCCAGCAGGATCGCGTCCGGCCGCAGCGCATGGACCGTGTCCAGCGCCGAGTGTCCGTCGTAGGCCACCTCGACCTGCGCGCCCATCAGGCGCAGCAGTTCCGCGGTGGTGTCGGCGGCGTCGCGGTTGTCGTCGACCAGCAGCAGCCGCGCGTCGATCGGGCCGTCGTCCTCGGCGGCCGCCGGCGCGCTGGCCGCGGGCGCCGGGATCTCCGGCAGGCGCAGCTCGAAACGGCTGCCCAGGCCCAGGCCCTCGCTGGCGGCCGTCAACTGGCCGCCATGCAGCCGCGCCAGCGTCTGCGACAGGCTCAGCCCGATCCCGAGCCCGCCCTGCGAGCGGCTGTGCGAGCGGTCCAGCTGCGAGAACAGCTCGAACAGCTGCGGCAGCTGCTCCGGCGCGATGCCGATGCCGGTGTCGCTGACGGTGACGACCGCGTCCGCGCCGTCGCGCGCGACGTGCACGTCGATGTGGCCGCCCGGGTCGGTGTAGCGCGCCGCGTTGTTCAGCAGGTTCACCAGCAGCTGGGTCAGCCGCACCGGGTCGCCCAGCACCCACGGCGCCGGGCCGTCGAAGCGCAGCGTCAGCTTGTGGCGCTCGCGGTCGATCAGCGGATGGCTGCTCTCGACGGCCGCGTCGGCGATGTTGTTCAGGCTGACCGGCTCATGCCGCAGCGTGATCAGGCCGCGGCTGATGCGCGAGACCTCCAGCAGGTCGTCGACCAGCCGGACCATGTGGTTGACCTGGCGTTCCAGCAAGTCGCGGATCGGGCCGAAGCGGCCGTCGCGGTCGGCCGCGCCGAGCAGATGCACCGCGTTGCGGATCGGCGCCAGCGGATTGCGCAGCTCATGCGCCAGCGTCGCGAGGAACTCGTCCTTGCGCCGGTCCGAGCGCAGCAGCCGCTCCTCGCGGTCCTGCGCCACCGCCTGGTTGCGCGCGCGCTCGACGGCGACGCGGGTGCGGTGGGCCACTTCGCGGATCAGCGCGATCTCGTCCTCGCTCCAGGCGCGGCGCTGCTCGTCGTGCACGAACAGCAGCGCGACCAGGCGCCCCTGTTCCAGCACCGGCACGTTGACGATCGAGCGCACGCGCATCGCCTCGAACGCGTCGCGGTGGCCGCGGGTCATCGGGTCCTCGCCGACATCGGCGATGTCGACGACCTCGTCGCGCTTGAGCGCGTCGATGAAGTCGCCGTAGTCGCGGAATCGGCGCAGGCCGACCAGGCTGTCCAGGCCGCCGCGCATCCAGTCGCGGTCGATGCGCACCGTCTCCGCGTCGTGGTCGACGGTGCAGTACCCGGCCCGCGTCGCGGCCAGCATCATGCCCAGCATCTGCGCCGAGGCGAAGCCGATGTCGGCCGGCGAGGCGACCTCGCGCAGCCGCTCGCTCAGGCCGGCGAGCGCCGAGCGTTGCTGCTCCCCGTAGGCGCGCGCCATCACCTTGGCCGTGGTCTCGACGACGATCGCCATCACGCCGGCGGGGCGTCCCTCGTCGTCGGGCAGCGGCGAGGCGTCGAGCGTCACCCAGACCTGCTCGGCGTGACCGTGGCGGCGCAGCGTCAGCGGCTGGTCCTCGCCATGCCAGGTGCCGCCGGCCAGGCCGACGCGCATCAGGCGGTCGTGGAAGTCGGCGGCCTCGGGCCAGGCCTCGCGGACCGGCTGGCCGAGCAGCGCCGGATGCCGTCCGCCGGCGAAGCCGGCGTAGGCGTCGTTGTAGAGCATCACGCCGGCCTCGCCCCACAGCATCGCCATCGGCGCGCGCGCGCGCAGCATCAGCGCCGTCGCGTGCCGCATGTGGTCGGGCCAGTCGGCCAGCGGGCCAAGCGCGGTGGCGCGCCAGTCGAGCCCGGCGATCCGTCGCGCGATCTCGCCGCCGCCGCGCAGGAACGGCGGCAACGCGGCGGCCGCGGCGTCGGCGGAAGCGGAGGCGTCGGAAGGGGCGGCCAAGAGAGCTCCCGCGAGTCCAGGGATCCGCGAGTATCCGCCGAACCGAAGCGCCATCCCGGGCGCGACGAGGCCGGACGAGGCGCGCGGCCGCGTGGGCGTTCAGCGGATGTTCAGTTGGAGTTCAGCTGGAGTTCAGCGCTCGTCGGCGCTCGCGACCCGCTCGCGCGCGCCGGCGACGAACCGGTAGTCGCCCTGTGGCGCCGGATGCGCGGCGTCGCCGTCCAGCGCGTAGGCCTGCAGGTGCACCGCCTGGCCGTCGGCGTCGAACTGGCAATGGCCGCCGTGGCTCGTGCCCTTGGCGACGCGGCGTTCGAGGTCGTCCTCGTCGTCGTGCACGTCGGTGTTCACCCAGACGTAGTCCAGGCCATGGGCGCCGCGCTCGATGGTCGTGGATCGCACCGGCTGGCCTTGCAGCATCGGGCGCAGCAACGCGACGCAGCGGTCGTGCTGCGCGGTCTCGTGCGCGCTCATCTCGGGCTTGCGCCGGGGCGTTTCCGAGACGCAGGCGGCGAGCGCGAAGGGAAGGCACACCGCCACGACCGCGGCGCGGACCGCGGTCGCAGGGCGCTGGATCGAGGCGAGGTCGGTCATGGCTACTCCTGGGCCGCCACGAAGGCGACACCCGCAGGCTACCGAGTCAACGTCAAGCCTGTGTGAATGGGGTCTCTGCGCGCGATGCGCACGGCCGCTGAACTTGGGGACATGCATGGGCCCTCTAGTGGGGACCGCGTCGCGAGGGGCCCTTTGCGTCGGCGCTGACATGACGGTTTACCGGTGGCGCATTCCACGGGCCCGCGCGTGGTGCATGATGCGCACCACCGCCCGCAGAGGCGGACCGTCCAGGTCCTGTCGCCCGATCCGTTCGTTTCCCTGCCGATGACCCGATTCCTGTCACCGGGCCCGCGATCCTCGCGCCCGTTCGCCTCATCGATCGTCCTTTCCCGTGTCCCCCTGGCCCTCGTCGTCGCGTTGACGCTCGCGGGCTGCGTGAACCTGGCGCCGGACTACCACCGACCCGATCCCGCGGTGCCGCGGCGAGCCGAGGCCGCCGTGCCGGTCACCACGGAGGCCGCGTCGCTCGACTGGCACGCGGTGTTCCTGGACGCGCGGCTGCGCGGCGCCGTCGCGCTGGCGCTGCGCGAGAACCGCGACCTGCGCGTCGCGGCGCTGCAGGTCGAGCAGGCGCGCGCCGCCTTCCGGCAGACCGACGCGCAGCGGCTGCCGTCGATCGGCGGCTCGGCGACCGCCAGCCGCGGGGGCGCGGCCGGACAGGTGACACAACAGGTCTCGATGCAGCTGGCGCTGTCGAGCTACGAGCTGGACTTCTTCGGCCGCGTGCGCAACCTGAGCGAATCGGCGCAGCAGGCGCTGCTGGGCGCCGACGAGTCGCGCCGCAGCGTGCGCCTGACGCTGGTGGCCGAGACGGCGACCGCCTGGCTGACCTGGGCCGCCGACCTGGAGCGCCAGCGGCTCGCCGTGCAGACGCTGCAGAGCCAGGAGCGCTCGCTGGCGCTGACGCAGCGCCGCCATGCGGCCGGCGCGGTGTCCGGACTGGTGCTGGCGCAGGCGGAAACCGCGGTGCAGAGCGCCCGGGCCGATGTCGCCGCGTATCCGGCGACGATCGCGCAGGACCGGAACGCGCTGGAGCTGCTGCTGGGCGCGGCGGTGCCGGCCGAGCTGGAACCGCGCGACGCGGACGCGCTCGCGACGATGAGCCTGCTGGTCGAGGTGCCGGCGGGCGTGCCCTCGAGCGTGCTGCAACGCCGGCCCGACGTGCTCGCCGCCGAGCGCGCGCTGATCGCCCGGCATGCCGACATCGGCGCCGCGCGCGCCGCGCGCTTCCCGTCGATCAGCCTGACCGCGAGCGCGGGCACCGGCAGCAGCGCGCTGTCGGGCCTGTTCAAGTCGGGCAGCGGCAACTGGAACTTCGGGCCGTCGGCGTCGCTGCCGATCTTCGACGGCGGCGCGCGAGAAGCGGCGGTGCGCCAGGCCGAGGCCGGCCGCGACATCGCGCTGGCCACTTACGACAAGACGCTGCAGACGGCGTTCCGCGAGGTGGCCGACGCGCTCGCGGTGCGCGCGACGCTGGCGGACCGGCTGGCGGCGCAGCAGGCGCTGCTGGCTTCCAGCGAACGCCAGCTGCGCCTGGCCGAGACGCAGTACCGCGTCGGCAGCACGACGCAGCTGGACCTGCTGGACGCCCAGCGCTCGCTGGTCGGCGCGCAGCAGGCGCTGGTGACGCTGCGGCTGAGCGAGCAGCTCAACCGCATCACGCTCTACAAGGTGCTGGGCGGTGGATGGCGCGAGGACGCGGCGGACACCGCCGGCCCCGCGGCCGCGGCCGAATGAGGGCGTCGCGGCGCGCGTCGGCGCATGACGACGGCATGACCCTGGAATCGAGGGAGATCCGATGAAGCAGTGGATGAGGCCGCGCCGGCTGGCGCTGGTCGTGGCGGGGCTCGTGATCGCGGGCCTGGTGGTCAAGGCGATCTGGTTCACGCCGCCGCCCCCGCCGCAGGTGACGTCGGCCGCGGTCGAGCGCGGCGACCTCGAGGTCAGCGTGCTGGCCACCGGCACGATCAACGCGTTCAAGCTGGTCAGCGTCGGCGCCCGGGCGACCGGCGAGGTCAAGCGGCTGGCGGTCGCGCTGGGCGACCGGGTCAAGGAAGGCCAGCTGATCGCCGAGATCGACGCGCTGACCCAGCAGAACGAGCTGCGCGACGCGCAGGCCTCGCTGCGCAGCGCCGAGGCGCTGCTGAATTCCCGCCAGGCGACGCTGGCCCAGGCCGAGCTGGCCGCGAAGCGCCAGCGCGAGCTCGCGGCCGCCGACGCGGGCGCGCGCGCCGACCTGGAGACCGCCGAGGCGGCGCTGAACACCGCGCGCGCGGATGTCCAGTCGCAGCAGGCGATGGTGGCGCAGTCCCGCATCAAGGTGGACACGGCGCAGCTGAACCTGGGCTACGCGAAGGTGCTCGCGCCGATGGACGGCACCGTGGTGGCGGTCGTCACCGAGCAGGGCCAGACGGTGAACGCGCTGCAGACGGCGCCGACGATCGTCAAGCTCGCGCGGCTGGACACGATGACGATCAAGGCCAAGATCTCCGAGGCCGACGTCCCCCGCGTCAAGCCCGGCATGCCGGTGTACTTCTCGCTGCTGGGCGAGCCGGACCGCCGCATCCAGGCGACGCTGCGCGCGGTCGAGCCCGGCGACACCACGCTGGCCGATGCCACCGGGACGGCGGCGACGTCGAGCTCCTCCGGCACGACCAGCGCGATCTACTACAACGGCATCTTCGACGTCCCCAATCCCGACGGCACGCTGCGCATCAACATGACGGCGCAGGCGACGATCGTGCTGGCGCAGGCGAAGGCGGCGCTGTCGATGCCGGTGGCGGCGCTGGGCGCGCGCGACGCCAAGACCGGTCGCTACAAGGTCCGGGTGCTCGGCGCCGAAGGCCGCATCGAGGACCGCCAGGTCCAGGCCGGCCTGAACAACCGGGTCCGCGTGCAGGTGCTGGACGGGCTCAAGGAAGGCGAGAAGGTCGTCACCGCCGAGGCCGCGCCGGCGAGCGCCGCCGCCTCGGGCGAGGAGCATCACCCGCCGCCGGAGATGTGAGCATGGCAGCGCTGCTCGAACTGCGCGGCCTGGTGCGCGAGTACCCGGCCGGCGAAGGCACCGTCGCGGTGTTGCGCGATGTCGACCTGACGATCGAGGCCGGCGAGATGGTCGCCATCATCGGCCCGTCGGGCTCCGGCAAGTCGACGCTGATGAACATCCTGGGCTGCCTGGACCGGCCCACGCGCGGCAGCTACCGTGTGGCGGGCCTGGAGACCGGCGCGATGGACCCGGACGAGCTGGCGCGGTTGCGGCGCGAGCACTTCGGCTTCATCTTCCAGCGCTACCAGCTGCTGGGCGACCTGGACGCGGTCGGCAACGTCGAGATCCCGTCGATCTACGCCGGCGCGCGCACGGAGCACCGCCATTCGCGCGCCAAGGCGCTGCTGGCGCGGCTCGGACTGGCGGAGCGGCTGCATCACCGGCCGGGACAGCTGTCCGGCGGCCAGCAGCAGCGCGTGTCCATCGCGCGGGCGCTGATGAACGGCGGCGACGTGATCCTGGCCGACGAGCCGACCGGCGCGCTCGACCAGGCCAGCGGCCGCGAGGTGATGAAGATCCTCGAGGAGCTGCATGCCGACGGCCACACGGTGATCCTGGTCACGCACGACGCGCAGGTCGCCGCGCATGCGCAGCGGGTCATCGAGATCAGCGACGGCGTCATCGTCGACGACCGGCGCCGGCCCGACGCCAAGCCGCCGGCCACGCTGGCCAAGCCCGATCCCGCGCCCTCGGGGCCGGCCTGGGGCGCGGTGCTCGGGCGGGTCGCGGAGGCGACCGGCATGGCGCTCAAGGCGATGCTGGCGCACCGGCTGCGCACGCTGCTGACGATGCTGGGGATCATCATCGGCATCGCGTCGGTGGTCTCGGTCGTCGGCCTGGGGCAGGGCACCCGCGAGAAGGTGCTGGCCGACATCAGCGCCATGGGCACCAACACCATCGACGTCATGCCGGGCGAGGGCTTCGGCGACCGGCGCGCCGGGGCGATCCGCACGCTGCGCGCCGGCGACGCGGACGCGCTGGCGCAGCTGGAGTACGTCGACAGCGTCACGCCGTCGGTGGCGGTCAGCGCGGGACTGCGCTACCGCAACGTCGACGTGGCCGCGTCGATCTCCGGCGTCGGCGAGCAGTTCTTCCGCGTGCGCGGCTACACGATGGGGCAGGGGCGGGCGTTCGACGCGGTGTCGGTGCGCAACCGGGCGCAGGACGCGGTGATCGACGAGAACGCGCGCAAGACGCTGTTCCCGCATGGCGAGCCGGCGCTGGGCGAGGTGATCCTGCTGGGCAACGTGCCGGTGCGCATCGTCGGCGTGACGGCGAAGAAGGCGAGCGCCTTCGGCAACGACGACTCGATCAACGTCTGGATCCCCTACACGACGGCGATGAGCCGGATGACGGGGCAGGACTTCTTGCGCGGCATCACGGTGCGCGTGCGGGACGGGGTGCCGAGCGCGGCGGCCGAGCAGGGCATCAAGACGCTGCTGACGCAGCGGCATGGAGCGACGGACTTCTTCCTGTTCAACACCGACAGCATCCGCAAGACGGTGGAGCAGACGACGGCGGCGATCACGGCGCTGATCTCGGCGATCGCGTTCATCTCGCTGCTGGTGGGCGGGATCGGCGTGATGAACATCATGCTGGTGTCGGTGACGGAGCGCACCAGCGAGATCGGCGTGCGCATGGCGGTGGGCGCGCGCCAGAGCGACATCCTGCGGCAGTTCCTGATCGAGGCGGTGCTGGTGTGCCTGATCGGCGGCGGGCTGGGCGTGACCTTGGCGGTCGGCGCGAGCCTGCTGTTCAACCATTTCGCCGAGCAGGCGGGGTTCCGGATGCTGGTCTCGATGACGGCCATCGGCGGCGCGTTCGCGGTGTCCTCGCTGATCGGCGTGGTCTTCGGTTTCATCCCCGCGCGCAATGCCGCGCGGCTGGACCCGGTCGAGGCGCTCGCCCGCTCCTAGGACGGGGAACGCGGCCGGTTCCCCGCCCTGTCGGGCGTCGATGCAGTTCATGCCGGGCCGAAAGCAGTCTGTCGCAGGCGTCGATTCAGGCCATGGCCTGCGCCTAGACTGCGCCCCGACACGAAACCACCGAGGGAACCTCGCCATGACCACCCGCTCCATCCGTCCCGTCGCCCTGCTGCTGGCCGCCGCCGCCGCCGTGCTGTCCACCGGCTGCGTGATCGCCCCGAACTCCACCGAAGCCAATACGCAGCGCATGGACGACGTGCGCAAGATGAGCGAGCAGGCCACCGCCACCTGCGGCGCGGGCAACGTCAAGGAAGTGAACTCGAAGAGCTTCACCTGCAAGTGAGCGGTCCCTGAGCCGGCCATGAGCCGCCCTTGAGCCGCTCATGAGCGGCCGCTTGCCCGGCGTCGAGCCGGGCGGCGGCACCTGCTGACAGGACTGGACGCGCGGCCCCTCGAGGGCCGCGTATCGTTTCCGCTTGCCAACAACGCGGGAGACGACATGACCACCGAACGAGCGGAGCGGCCACTGGCCGGACGCGTGGCCGTGGTGACCGGCGGGAGCCGGGGCGCTGGCCGGGGCATCGCGCTGGAACTGGGCGCCGCCGGCGCGACGGTCTACGTGACCGGCCGCAGCACGCGGGCCGAGCCGGCGACGCAGTACGGCCAGCTGCAGGCCAAGGCGAAGCTCGCGGCGATCCCGGGATCGATCGACGACACCGCCGACGAGGTGACCCGGCTCGGCGGCCGTGGCATCGCCGCGCGCTGCGACCACACCGACGAGGCGCAGGTGACGGCGCTGTTCCAGCGCGTGCAGGCGGAGCAGGGCGGCCTGGACCTGCTCGTCAACAACGCCTGGGGCGGCCATGAGGTGTTCAGCGGCGTCTTCGACGCGCCGTTCTGGGAGCGCTCGATGGACGAATGGGACGCGATGCTGGACCGCGGCGCGCGCAACCACCTGCTGGCCAGCCGCGCGGCGGCGCCGCTGCTGATCGCGCGCGGCCGCGGGCTGATCGTCACCACCACCTTCTGGGACCGCGACCGCTACCTGAAGGGCAATGTGATCTACGACCTGGCCAAGGCGACGATGACGCGCCTGGCCGGCGGCATGGCGCAGGACCTGAAGCCGCACGGCGTCGCCTCGGTGGCGGTGTCGCCGGGGTGGATGCGGACCGAGTTCGTCCTCGCCGGCCATCACACCGACGAGGACCGGTGGCGCGAGCGCCCCGAGCTCGCCGGCACCGAATCGCCGCGCTACGTGGGTCGCGCGGTGGCGGCGCTGGCCGCGGACCCGGCGATCATGGATCGCACCGGCCGCGTGATGCGCGTCGGCGACCTCGCGGCCGAGTACGGCTTCACCGATGTCGACGGACGCCGCATTCCGCCCTTCGAGTTGGACGCGTCCTGACAGGGGCATTGCGCTTGCGCGATCATCGCGACTCGTCCATCGAGTCCGGATCCGCCGCCATGCCCACGTCCAGCGCGCCCTTCGCTCCGTTTTTCCTCGGCACCCGGTTGCCGCTGATCCAGGCGCCGATGGCCGGCGTGCAGGACGCGCGGCTGGCCATCGCGGTCAGCAACGCGGGCGGGCTGGGATCGCTGCCCGCGGCGATGCTGACGCCGGAGGCGCTGCAGCGCGAATTGAAGGCGTTGCGCGACGGCACCGACAAGCCGTTCAACGTCAACTTCTTCGCCCACACGCCACCGCCGCCCGACGCGGCCCGCGAGGCGCGCTGGCGCGATCGCCTCGGCGCGTACTACGCCGAGTTCGGCATCGACCCCGCGCAGATCCCGGCGGGACCGGGCCGCCAGCCGTTCTCGCCAGAGATCGCCGACCTGGTCGAGCCCTTCCGCCCGCCGGTGGTCAGCTTCCATTTCGGCCTGCCGCCGGCGGACCTGGTCGCGCGGGTGAAAAGCTGGGGCAGCCTGGTGCTGGGCAACGCGACGACCGTCGAGGAGGCGCTCTGGCTCGAGGCGCATGGCGCCGATGGCGTGATCGCGCAGGGCTGGGAAGCGGGTGGCCATCGCGGCCATTTCCTCAGCGACGACCTGACGCGACAGCCCGGCACGATGGCGCTGCTGCCGCAGATCGTGCGCGCGGTGAAGGTGCCGGTGATCGCGGCCGGCGGCATCGCCGACGTGCGCGGCATCCGCGCGGCGCTGGCGCTGGGCGCCTCGGCGGCGCAGCTCGGCACCGCCTTCCTGCTGTGCGACGAAGCCACCACCAGCGCGCCGCATCGCTCGGTGCTGCGCGACCCGGCGCACCACCACACGGCGGTGACCAACCTCTTCACCGGCCGCCCGGCGCGGGGCATCGTCAATCGCCTGATGCGCGAGGTCGGTCCGCTGAGCGAGGCCGCGCCGCAGTTCCCGCTGGCGACCTCCGGCATCGCGCCCCTGCGGGCTAAGGCGGAGGCGCAGGGCAGCGGCGATTTCTCGCCGCTGTGGGCGGGGCAGAATTTCGCCGCGCTGCGCGAGACCGGCGCCGCGGCGCTGGTGAGCGAGCTCAGCGCCGCGTTCTGACCGCCGCCCTCGTCTTCGCTTTCGCCGTCGCCGTCCCCGTAGCCGTCGCTTTCGCCGACGTCTCGGCCGGCGCGCGCGACGCGGCCTCGATCTCCCGCGCGGCCTCGATCAGCGCGCGCATCTTGGCCTGCTGGCCGGCGCGCCGCGGGAAGTAGAGGAACAGCCCCGGCTCCTCGACGCCGGCGCGCGGCAGCACCTGGCGCAGCGTGCCGGCGCGCAGTTCCTCGCGCACCAGCGGCTCGAACAGGTAGGCGATGCCCAGGCCCAGCAGCGCCAGCTCCTTCGCGTACAGCGAGTCCGTGACCCGCAGCGGCCCCGGCACGGCGACGGCCACCGGCTTGCCCTGCGCCAGCAGGTCCCAGTCGTAGACGGCGCCCGAGGTCACGAAGCGGTAGCCGATGCAGCGGTGATCGGCGAGGTCGGCGATCGTGGCCGGCTCGCCGTGCGCTTCCAGATAGGCGGGCGAGGCCACCAGCGCCACGCGCAGCGGCGGCGTCAGCCGCACCGCCACCATGTCCTGCGCGACGGTGTGGCCCAGGCGCACGCCGGCGTCGAAGCCGGCGGCGACGATGTCGGCCAGCCCGTCGTCGCTGAAGACCTCGACGACCAGGTCGGGATGGCGCGAGGTCAGCACCCGCAGCATCGGCGTGATCGCGATCGGCAAGGCGATGCGCGGCACGTTGAGCCGCAGCAGGCCGGCGACGCGGCCACGTTGGGCGCCGACGTGATCGATGGCCTCGGCGATGCCGTCCAGCGCCGGGCCGAGCGCGGCGACGAAGGCCGCGCCGCTGTCGGTCAACCGGACGCTGCGCGTGGTGCGGGTGAACAGCGGCTCCCCGAGCGCGCGCTCCACCGCCTGCACCGCATGGCTGACCGCCGAGGCGCTCATGCCCAGCGCGTTCGCCGCCGCGGCGAAACCCTGGCGGCGGTGGACTTCGAGGACGATCGGCAGATGAGCGAGCAGCGTGCGGTCCATTCATGCATCGTATCGAACAATGCTTGCGATCAGGACCTCTTTATCGAAAGGTGGCTGGCGGCGACAGTGCAGCCATGCGCCGGGGAAACAACCCCGCACGCAGGCCCTCCGACACCACCGCACAAGGACTTCGCCATGACCGCTTCGACCACTCCCCGCGCCGCCGCCGTCCAGACCTGGCTGATCACCGGCACCTCCAGCGGCCTGGGCCGCGCCTTCGCCCAGCACGCGATCGCCCAGGGCCACCGCGTCGTCGCCACCGCCCGCAAGCCGGAAGCGCTCGCCGACCTGGTCGCGCTGGCGCCGGACCGGGTGCTGGCGCTGCCGCTGGACGTGACGGTCGCCGGCGCGCCGGAAGCCGCCGTCGCCGCCGCGATCGAGCGCTTCGGCCGCATCGACGTGCTGATCAACAACGCCGGGTATGGCGTGTTCGGCGCGCTCGAGGAGACGCCGGACGCCGAGCTGCGCGCCCTCTTCGACACCAACTTCTTCGGCGCGATGGCGGTCACCCGTGCGGTGCTGCCGGCGATGCGGGCGCAGCGCGGCGGCGCGATCGTCAACCTGTCGAGCCTGGGCGGGCAGCTGTCGTTCGGCGGATTCAGCGCCTACTCGGCGACCAAGTTCGCGCTCGAGGGCGCCAGCGAGGCGCTGGCGCAGGAGGTCGCGCCGTTCGGCATCAAGGTGCTGATCGTCGAGCCGGGCCAGTTCCGGACCGAGCTGGCCGGCGGCGCGATGCGCCACATGCCGATCCTGGGCGTCTACGAGGAAGCGATCGGCGCGACGCGCCAGTTCGCCAAGGACATGCACCAGACCCAGCCGGGCGACCCGCGCAAGGCGGCGGCCGCGATCGAGCGGGCGATCGCCGCGCCGGACACGCCGCTGCGGCTGCAACTGGGCGGCGATTCGGTCGACGCCGTGAGGGCGCATGCCCAGGCGCTGCTGGCCGAGATGGCCGCGTGGGAGCCGGTCGCGCGCGGGACCGATTTCGACGCCGCCTGAACCACCCGATCAGCGTGATCGGCATGAGCCGCACGGGCCGCACGGGCCGCATCCACCGGCCGCCTTCGGGCGACCGGCCGGCTTGCCGGCTGGCCGCTTAGGCGCTCTTCAAGGCAGCGGCGCGCCGCGCGCCGCGACGTAGAGCGCGTACCACTCCTCGCGGCTGAGTTGCAGCTTCAGCGCGTCGCCGCAGGCGCGGATGCGGTCCGGGTTGGCCGAGCCGATGACCGGCTGGATGCGGGCCGGATGCTTCATCAGCCAGGCCAGCAGGACGCCTTCGGTGCTGACGCCGTGCCGCTGCGCCAGCTGGTGGACCAGCGCGCGGGCCGCCTCGTCGGCGGGGTCCTGGGCGGTCTCTCCGCTGAAGCGGCCGCGGGCCAGCGCGGCCCAGGCCTGCAGCTGGATGCCGTGCTGCTGGCAGTGCTCCAGCGTGCCGGGCCAGGCCAGCGCGCCGGGACGCGCGGCGGCCTGCCGGTCGTTGAAGCAGCTGCCGGCGTCGATCGGCTCCAGGTGGCCGAGTCCCAGTTCCAGCTGGTTCACCACCAGTGGCTGGTCCAGCGCGCGGCCCAGCCAGGCCATCTGGCCGGCATTCATGTTGGACACGCCGAAGTGGCCGACCTTGCCGGCCGCGCGCAGGCGCTGGAAGGCCTCGGCGATCTCGTCGGGCTGCATCAGCGGATCGGGGCGGTGCAGCAGCAGGATGTCCAGCCGCTCGGTGCCCAGGCGCTTCAGGCTGGCCTCGACCGCCTGGACGATGTAGCCGCCGGACAGGTCGTAGCGGCCGGGGTGCTCGCCGTCGGCGAAGCGAATGCCGCACTTGCTCTGCAGCACGATGCGCCCGCGCAGCGACGGCTTGCGGCGGAACAGCTCGCCGAAGACCGATTCCGCCTTGCCGCGGGTGTAGATGTCGGCGTGGTCGAACAGCGTGATGCCGATCTCCAGCGCGACCTCGACGGCGGCTTGCGCGTGATCGACATGGGCCTCGGTCCAGGGGGAGTCGTCCCAATGGCCGCCCAGGCCCATGCAGCCATAGGCGAGCGGGCTGGCGGACGGGACGTGCTGCTGCAGCGGAAGGGCGTGGCTCATGGCGGAGGAGGGGGCTGATCGGAAATGGACAGCGCGCCCGTCGGGGCGCGCTGCGGAGGATCGCGCCCGGGTGGGCGCGAGGTGCGGGATTGTGGCGCGGCGGACCGGGCGCCGCGTTTCAAGGTGGTTACGCGGCGCCCGGCAGCACGTCGACGCGCCACGCGCTGCCGGCGCGCGAGACCTCCAGCCGCGTGTCGAAGCGCACGTCGAGGAAGCGCTCGATGACCGCGAAGTTGGTGCGGCTGTGCTCGGTCAGCTCGGTGCAGGTGTACGCGGCCGGACGGCCCGATCCCGCCACGGCGAGCGCGAGCGGCAAGGCCAGCTGGTCCGCCAGGTGCGGACCCGCCGCGCCGGCCGAGGCCTCGTAGGCGCGCATCTCCTCGAAGACGGCCCGCGCCACCTCTTCCGCCGAGAGCCCGCGTTCGCCGAAGGCGATGAAGACCTCGGCGAGCTGCTCATGCACCAGCGTCGTCATCACCACGTTGCCGGGGCCCTCGTTCTGGCGCGCCGTGCCGAGGCGCAGCTGCGTGCGGTCCCAGCCGGTCAGGCGCTCCAGCGTCTCGAGCTCGCGTTCCGCGACGCCGCGCGGCAGCGCCGGTGCCAGCGCCTCGGCGAAGGCGTCCTGCAGTTCGCCGCGCGCCAGCAGGTCGAAGGGCTTCAGCCCCTCGGCGGCCGGCGTGATGAGCGCCTCGACCTCGCCGCCGCCGGCGGGGAAGAAGCCGTGGCGGCGCAGCGTCAGGTCCAGCCCCGCGCCCGCGCGCCGCATCAGCGGCGCGAAGCTGCGCTGCAGGAAGTGGAACGGCGGCGCCATCGGGTTGTGCGTGCCGCCGGACAGCTGGATCCGGCTGGGCGCGTCGGCCAGCATCAGCGGCGGCAGGACGGTCTGCAGCACCAGCGTGCAGCTGCCGGCGGTGCCGATGGCGAAGCGGTAGTCGCCGGCATGCACGCGGCCGGGGCGGAACGCCAGCGTCTGCGAGCCGAGCTCGGCGCCGACCACGGTGGCGCCGCAGACCTCCTGCGCGGCCAGCACGCAGGTCAGGTGCTGGCGCATCAGGCCGGGCTTGGCGCGCTTGGCGCGGATGCGCTCGATGCGCAGCGGCGTGCCGGTGCACATCGACAGCGCCAGCGCGGTGCGCAGGATCTGCCCGCCGCCTTCGCCGTGCGAGCCGTCCAGTTCAATCATGTTCTCCCGAGTCTTCATCTCGTTCCGCGAGGCCCGCGGCGGGTGCCGCGGGCTCGCGCCTCTCTCTTGTTTTCCGATGTTGTCTTGCGTGCGCTCGTGCGCTCGCGTGCTTCAGTCCTGGCGGAGCAGCCCGCTCACGGTCAGCGCGAAGGCCAGGCGTTGCCGCAGGGCCGGTGGCAGCGCGGGCGCACTCGATCGCCATTGGCCGCGCAGCTGGCTCGCCAGTGGCTCGGCCGGCGCGGTGACGCCGCGACGGGTGGTGACCTCCCAGAGATCGAGCGCAACCGCCAGCGCCGCCGCGCCGCCGTCGGGCAGCGGCAGCCGCGCCAATTCGAGCAATTCACCGAGCTGCTTCCACAGGTCCCAGTACTGCAGCAGGCGCAGGCCGCGCCGGAACGCTTGCACCTCGCGATGCTCCAGCACCAGGGGCCAGAGTTCCGTTGGCGATGGCGGCGGCACGCCGTGCGCCACCGCGTCCACCGCCACGCGTTGCACGCGAGCCGACGCGTCGCTCAGCGCCCGGCGAAGCCAGCGCTGCTGCGTCTCGCCGGCACTCGCGCCGAGGAGGTGCTGCAGCGCCAGGCCGCGCAAGGTCGCATGCGGGCGCGCCCCGCCGGCCAGCGTCATCAACCGTTCGCAGCGCGCCGTGGTGCCGGCGGGATCGAGCACCGCCAGGACCAGCAGCGCGGGCACGCCGTGATGCGGCGTTCCGACCGGCGACACCAGTTGCGCCTCGGCCAGGAGCCGCACCGGTTCGGTCCGTCCCGCCGCGCGCAGCCGGGCGAGCGCCACGTCCCGCACCGCCGTACGGGGATCGAGGGCCAGCCGCGACGCGTTCGCGAGCCCGATGTCGGGCGCGGTGTCGCAGAGGCGGCGCAGGGCATGCGCGCGCACCGTGCCGGACGGGCTGTCGCAACCCAGGAGCCAGAGCGCGGACCGCGTCGTGGCGCTGGCCAGTTCGTCCACGCGATCCAGCGCCCAGCGTGCCGCGACGACGTCGCCGCCGCGCAGGCGCTCCGCCAGCAGCGCGGTCCGCTGCGCGTCACCGGCGGCGTGCCACAGGTTGGCGTCGAGCCAGCGCCGCACCAGCGGCGGCAGGTCCGGACCGGACTCCTTCAAGCGCTCGACACGCGCCGGCGCCAGCAGGAACGCGGCGATCGCCGCCAGCAGCGGCGCGTGATCGTCACGGCCGCCGCGGAGCACGTCGACCAGCGCCGGCAAGGCCTCGCGCCAGGCGGGGAGGGCGTCGTCGTCGAGGAAGGCGCCGACCGCGGATCTCGCCGCGGACCGCACCTCCGGCACCCAGTCGTTGACGCGCGTCAGCAGACCGGGCAGCGCCTCATGCGCGCGCAGCCGTCCAAGCATGGCCACGGCCTCCTGCCGTTCGTAGCCGCTGCGCGAGGTCAGCCGCGGCAGCCAGGCCGCGGCACCGGGTTCGGCCGGCCTGCCGCCGGCGAACCATTGATTCCATTCCATCTTGTTTCTCCCTGAATCCGGACGCCGCGCCGCGTCCGGCGGGGCGGCGTCCTCAACCCTTCACGCACACCACCTGCTTGAGGGTGTGCACGACTTCCACCAGGTCCTGCTGGGCCGCCATGACCGCGTCGATGTCCTTGTAGGCCATCGGGATCTCGTCGATGACGTCCTTGTCCTTGCGGCACTCGACGCCCTCGGTGGCGGCGCGCTGGTCCTTCAGCGTGAAGCGGCGCTTGGCCTCGGTGCGGCTCATGGTGCGGCCCGCCCCGTGCGAGCAGCTCTCGAAGCTCTCGGGGTTGCCCTTGCCGCGCACGATGTAGCTGCGCGCGCCCATGCTGCCGGGAATGATCCCCATCTGGCCGTTCTTTGCGCTCACCGCGCCCTTGCGGGTCACGAACACGTCCTGGCCGAAGTGGGTCTCCTTCTGCACGTAGTTGTGGTGGCAGTTCACCGCCTCGATGTGGCTCTCGAAACGCTTGCCGATCACCTTCTTCGCGGCGGCGATCACGCGGCGCATCATCACCTCGCGGTTGGTCTCGGCGAACTTCTGCGCCCAGCTCACCGCGCGGACGTAGTCGCCGAAGTACTTCGCGCCTTCCTCGAAATACGCGAGGTTCACGTCGGGCAGGTTGGCCTGGTGCTGCATCGCGTCCTTCTTCGCCAGTTCGATGAACATCGTGCCGATCGCGTTGCCGACGCCGCGCGAGCCCGAATGCAGCATGAACCACACGAAGCCCAGTTCATCCAGGCAGACCTCGATGAAATGGTTCCCGGTGCCCAGCGTGCCCAGGTGCTTGTGGTTGTTGGTGTTCTTCAGCTTCGGGTAGTCGCGGCACAGCTCGGCGAAATCGGGCGCGAGCTCGGACCAGGCCTGGTCCACCGCCTCGGGCGGGTTCTCCCACGCACCGACGTCGCGGCCCTTGGGCGTGCGGCCGTGCGGCACGGCGGCCTCGATCGCCGAACGCAGCGGCGCCAGATTGTCCGGCAGGTCCTCGGCGCGCAGCGTGGTCTTGCAGGCCATCATCCCGCAGCCGATGTCGACGCCGACCGCGGCCGGGATGATCGCCTTCAACGTCGGGATCACCGAGCCCACCGTCGCGCCGATGCCCAGGTGCACGTCGGGCATCGCCGCGATGTGCTTGAACACGACCGGCAGCTTGGCCGCGTTGGCCAGCTGCTGGCGCGCCGCGTCCTCGACCGGCACGCCCTGCGTCCACATCTTCACCGGCACGCCGCCGGCGACTTCCATCTCGTTGTAGTTCTTCATGTGCTTCTCCAGCGGCCGCGCTCGCGGCCTGTCGCTTTCACTGCGACTGATTGTCTCGGCGGTGGTTCTCGAGCTCCGCCACGGCTCCCCGGGGGCGGCACACACGCGCCGCCCCTTCTTCATTGCAACGCTCGTGCCAGCGCGTGCCAGGTCTTGCCTGAAATGAGGCAACCTATTGATCCATATGGGGAAATGAGTTTGGTGGTGCCGGCGGGGCCGCCCTCCATTCATCCGCTCCCATACGTTGCATTAGCGCATTGGATAGAAAACTAGCCAATCAGCTAGTTGGCAACGGGCGCGTGGATAAACTCCGCGCCCATGGACAAGAAGAACGTGGTGATCGGTTACCTCGGCTCGCAACTGGACGGCGGCATGGGCGCGGGCCGCTGGGAGAAGTGGCGGCCGACGATCTCGCTGGTGTCGCAGCCGGACGTGGTCGTGCACCGGCTGGAGCTGTTCCACGCGCCGCAGCACACGGCGCTGGGCCGGCTGCTGCGCGACGACATCGCCAAGATGTCCCCCGAGACCGAGGTCCACCTGGTCGAGATGCCGCTGGCCGACCCGTGGGACTTCGGCGAGGTCTACGCGACGCTCTACGACTGGGTGCGCGGCTACCGCTTCGACCCCGCGCGCGAGCAGTACTGGGCCCACATCACCACCGGCACCCACGTCGCGCAGATCTGCATGTTCCTGATGGTGGAGGCCCGCTTCATCCCCGGCGTGCTGCTGCAGACCTCGCCGCCGCGCAAGCAGCGCGCGGGCGAGCCCGGCGCGATGACGCTGATCGACCTGGACCTGTCGCGCTACGACCGCATCGCGCGGCGCTTCGAGGCGGAGCAGCACGACGCCGTCGCCTTCCTCAAGAGCGGCATCGCCACGCGCAACCGGCGCTTCAACGCGCTGATCGAGGAGATCGAGCGCGTGGCGGTGCACTCCCGCGCGCCGATGCTGCTGGCCGGCCCCACCGGCGCGGGCAAGTCCTTCCTCGCGCGGCGCATGTACGAGCTCAAGCAGGCGCGGCACCAGCTGGCGGGCGACTTCGTCGAGGTCAACTGCGCGACGCTGCGCGGCGACGGCGCGGCGTCCACGCTGTTCGGGCACAAGAAGGGCTCCTTCACCGGCGCGATGGCCGACCGCGCCGGGCTGCTGCGCACCGCCGACCAGGGCCTGCTGTTCCTGGACGAGATCGGCGAGCTGGGCCTGGACGAGCAGGCGATGCTGCTCAAGGCGATCGAGGAGAAGCGCTTCCTGCCGGTGGGCGCCGACAAGGAGGTCGGCAGCGACTTCCAGCTGATCGCCGGCACCAACCGCGACCTGCGGGCCGAGGTCGCGGCGGGGCGCTTCCGCGACGACCTGTTCGCGCGGATCAACCTGTGGACCTACAGCCTGCCGGGCCTGCGCGACCGGCCCGAGGACATCGAGCCCAACGTCGACCACCTGGTGCAGCAGGTCGGGCGCGAGAGCGGCCGCGCGGTGCGTTTCAACGCCGAGGCGAAGGCGCGTTACCTCGGCTTCGCGCAGTCGCCGCGGGCGCCGTGGAGCGGCAACTTCCGCGACCTGTCGGCCTCGGTGACGCGGCTGGTCACGCTGGCCGAGGGCGGCCGCATCGGGCTGCCGCTGGTGGAGGCCGAGATCGCGCGGCTCGAATGGCTGTGGGAGCGCGACACCGGCCGCGGCGGCGGCGCGACGGGTGACGCCGACGGCGAGGCGTTGCTGGCGGCCCTGCTCGATCCGGCCGAGCTGGCGGCGATGGACCTGTTCGACCGGCTGCAGCTCGGCGCCGTGCTGCGGGTCTGCGGCGACGCCACGTCGTTGTCGGAGGCCGGGCGGCGGCTCTTCCAGGCCAGCCGCCAGGCGCGCAGCGTCGTCAACGACGCCGACCGGCTGCGCAAGTACCTGCTGAAGTTCGGGCTCTCCTGGGACCGCGTCGCGGCGCTGCGTTGAGGGTTTCGGGCGCGATACCACAGCCCCCGTTTGGCGGGGCTCAGGGTTCTCGCGAACCGCCCCCGTGCCTCGTACGGCAGCGCGGCTGCTGTGTAAGGAACGGTCACAATCGGCGGTTCCGCCCATGACGTCCGACAGGTCCCCGCTCCCCTTCGCCGACTTCGCGTCCCCGCCGCTTTCGCGCCGGGGCGTCGTCGCGTGGGTGCTCGCCGGCATGGCGATGCTGGCCGCGGGATCGGCCCCGGCGGCGCCTGTCGCGCAGACCGCGCAGGGGACGGCGGCCGCCTCGGGCGCTTCCGCGGCTTCGGCGCGGAAGCCCGCGCCCTCGGCAGCATCCGCATCGGCGGCGAGCGCCGCCTCGCCCGGCGCCGTCGCCGGGGGCGGCGACCTCGCCGACCCGGTGCGCGCCGTCAGCCAATACAAGATCGATCTCTGGCAGACCGAGCAGGGCCTGCCGCTGAACACCGTCCAGGCGCTGCTGCAGTCGCGCGACGGCGGCCTGTGGATCGGCACCGCCGGCGGGCTGGCGCGCTTCGACGGCAAGCGCTTCGTGACCTTTGAGGCGTCGCAATCGCTGGAGGCCGCGTCGCAGCCGATCTTCGCGCTGCTCGAGGACCGGCAGGGCCGGCTCTGGATCGGGCATCCGACCGGCGCCGTCGTCTACGAGCACGGCCGCTTCCGGCCGGCGATCACCAAGGCGCAGGCCGGCGGCCGCCGCATCTGGTCCTTCGCCGAAGGCCGCGACGGCGCCATCTGGGCCGCCGGCGACGGCGGCCTGGTCCGCTGGAAGGAAGGCCAGGTCAAGACCTTCGGTCCCGCCGACGGCCTGCCCACCGCGCGGTTGCGCACCGTCGCCTTCGACACCGCCGGCACGCTGTGGATCGCCACCACCGGCGCCGGCCTGTTCGCGATGACGCCGGACGGCAAGTTCAAGGTCTTCGACGCCTCGACCGGCTTCCCGCATCCGCAGGTGCGTTTCCTGCTGCCGGACCCGGAAGGCGGCATCTGGGCCGCGACCGCGGGCGGCGGGCTGGTGCGCCTGCGCGGCATCGACCGCCCCGACCAACGCATCTACACCACCGCCGACGGCCTGCCCAGCGACCACCTGACCGCGCTGACCCGCGACACCCACGGCGACCTGTGGGTCGGCAGCTGGGGCGCGGGCGTCAGCCGCCTGCGCGACGGGCGCTTCAGCACCGTCTCCACCGGCAGCGGCGCCGGCGGCGGCCTGGCCGGCAGCCAGATCTGGACCCTGATGGCCGACCGCGAGGGCAGCGTCTGGGTCGGCACCTGGGTCGACGGCCTGAACCGGCTGCGCAACCGCGCGTTCACCGTGCTCGGCACGCCGGAAGGGTTGAGCCATGACAACGTCCGCTCGGTCGTCGCCGCGCGCGACGGCGCGATCTGGGCGGCGACCTCCGGCGGCGGCCTGAACCGGCTGCAGGACGGCCGCATCACCACGCTGCGCCAGGCCGACGGCCTGCCCACCGACGAGATCTCCACCCTGCACGAGGCCCGCGACGGCAGCCTGTGGATCGGCACCTACACCGCCGGGCTCGCGCGGCGCCTGCCCGACGGCCGGCTGGAGACCTTCGGCGCCGGCAGCGGGCTGCCCGGCGTCGAGGTGCGCTCGATCTACGAGGACCGTTCCGGCACCTTGTGGGTCGGCACCCGGACGGCGCTGGCGCGCTTCAACGGCACCGGCTTCGACGTCGTCACCGCGCCGGGCCTGCCCAACGAGGGCGTCGCCGCGATCCTGCAGGACCGCGCGGGCGCCTTGTGGTTCGGCACCACCGGCCAGGGCCTGGTGCGCTGGCGCGACGGGCAGGCGCGGCACTACACGACCGCCGACGGCCTGCTGTCCGACTGGATCATCGCGCTCAAGGAGGACGCCCGCGGCGAACTCTGGATCGGCACCAACGGCGAGGGCATCAACCGCCTCAAGGGCGGCCGCGTCGGCGCGATCAAGCCGGCCGACGGCCTGTGGGACGGGCTGTCGCAGGTCTTCCTGGAGGACCGCGCCGGCCAGTTCTGGATCACCTGCAACCGCGGCTTCTACCGCGTCGCGCGCGACGACCTCGACGCCTTCCTCGACGGGCGCGCCAAGCAGGTGCGCAGCGTCGGCTTCGGCCCCGGCGACACGCTGCGCGCGACCAGCTTCGCCGGCAACCTGCAGGCGGCCGGCGCCGTCGACGCGCGCGGCCGCGTCTGGCTGCCGTCGTCGGCGGGGCTGGTCGTCGTCGATCCGGAGCGGCTGCCCGGCGGCGGCGCGCCGCCGGCGGTCCGCATCGAGCAGATCCGCGTCGACGGCGAGCCGCTGCCGGCCGACGGCCAGGCGCTGGACCTGCCGCCGGGCCCGGTGGCGCTGTCGATCAGCCTGGCGGCGTCCACGCTGCGCGAGGCCGACCGCGTGCGCTTCCGCTTCTGGATGGACGGCTTGTCGCGCGGCTGGACCGATGTCGGCAACGACCGCGAGCTGACCTTCCCCGCGCTGTCGCACGGCCAGTACCGGCTGCGGCTGGCGGCCTCCGCCGACGGCCAGCGCTGGCGCGAGGCCGAGACCCCGCTGCCCGTCACCGTGCGGCCGCGTTTCCACGAGACCGGCTGGTTCCACCTGCTGGTGGGGCTGGCCTGCATCGGGCTGTTCGCCGGCGGCGTGATGCTGCGCATGCGCCAGCTGCGCCGCCGCCAGATCGAGATGGAACGCCTGGTGGCGCAGCGTACCGAGGAGTTGCGCCAGGCCAACGAGCACCTGAAGCAGCTGTCCTTCCTGGACGCGCTGACCGGGCTGCCCAACCGGCGCCGCTTCAACGAGGCGGCGGACGAGGAGTGGCGCCGGGCGCGCCGCGCCGGCACCGCGCTGGGGCTGGTGCTGGTCGACGTCGACGCCTTCAAGCGCTACAACGACCAGATGGGCCACCTCAAGGGCGACGAGTGCCTGGCCGCGGTCGGCGCGGTGCTGGGCGCCTCGATCGGCCGGGCGGGCGACCTGGCGGCGCGCTACGGCGGCGAGGAGTTCATCGTCCTGCTGCCGGGCGCGGACCGGGCGGCGGCGCTGCAGATCGCCGAGCACATCCGCGCCGGCATCGAGTCGCTGGCGATGCCGCACCCAGCCTCGCCGGCGGGGCCGGTGGTGACGGTCAGCCTGGGCGTCGCGGCCTGCGTGCCCGACGAGGAACGCACGCTGGAGAGCCTCATCGCCGAGGCCGACGACGCGTTGTACGCGGCCAAGCGCGAAGGCCGCAACCGCGTGCGCTGAACAGGATTTCATTCCCGTGAAGCGGGCGACGGTGTACAACCACGGACACCGCGTCACCCGTGTCCGTGCGCGTTCCTCCTCCCCGCGCGCCTCGATCCGGCTTCCAGCGTCCGTCCGTTGCCGACCATGCCGCCGACCATGCCGACCTCGCAGACCGTTCGCCAGCACAAGGGCCGCACCTACGTCCTCGATGCGCTCGGGCAGGGCCCCGGGCCGTGGCGAGGGCGTTTCGTCGTCAAGGGAGAGGAGGACGGCCACCTGGGCACCGCCTGGCATGAACTCGAGGACGAGTTCACCTCCCCCGACGAGGCCGTCGACCATGCCGACCGCGTGGCGCGCCAGTACATCGCCACCTTTGCGGAACAAGCGTGAGCAAACCTGAGCGTGCGCCGCCGGGCCAAGCCGCGTGCCCGGCCACGCGGGCGCGCCGGCTCCGCCTCGGCCACGCCCGCCGCGCGGGCCCTTCCTGAGCCGCGCGGGCAATGGCGCGGGCCGCGGGCCCGTGGGCATCGAGCTTGCCCACGCCGCTGCGCCCATGGGTCCGGTGACATTCCACCCGGCCCGCGCATTGCCCCGTTCCGGGACTGACCGTGGGCTTTCAGGGAGAAAAGAACATGCCGACGCTGTCCAACTTCAAGATCGGAACCCGGCTGGCCGCCGCGTTCGCGGTCGTCATCCTGCTGCTGCTGCTGGTCCTGGCGGTGGCGGTCTCGGTGCTCAACCGCACCAGCGACACCATGGACCGGCTGGTCGACGATCGCTACGCGCAGATCTCGATCAGCGACGACATCAAGAATGTCGGGGACCAGGGTGTCATCGTCATCGGGCGGCTGCTGATGGCCACCGATCCGGCGCAGGTCAAGCGCTACATGGACGAGTACGCCGCGGTGCGCGCCGCCAACACCGAGAACTTCGCCAAGTTCGAGAAGCTGCTCCACACCGACGAGGGCAAGGCCATCTTCGCCGAGCAGTCCGAGGCGCGGAAGGCGTACGGCGTCGCGGTGCGCAAGCTCTTCGACCTCATCGCCGCCGGCCAGCGCGAGGCGGCCATGGCCGTCTACCAGGGCGACATGGCGCAGCTGCAGGTGCGCTACTACGCGCTGATCGACAAGATGGTGGATTACCAGGCCAAGGCGATGAGCGACGACGTCGCGCGCGCCAAGGACGACGCGCGCCTGTCCAAGCTGTGGATGGGCGTGGTGGCGGCGATCGCGGTGCTGCTGGGCGTCGCCACGGCGTACAGCATCACGCGCTCGATCACGCTGCGCATCCACGGCGCGATCGGGTTGGCGGAGGACGTCGCCCGGGGCGACCTCACGCCGCGCGACATGCCGCAGAGCAGCGACGAGATCGGCCGCCTGATCGCCGCGCTGCAGCACATGGTGCGCAGCCTGCACCGCATCGTCTCCGAGGTGCGGCAGGGCGCGGACACGATCTCGGCGGCGGCGCGCGAGGTCGCGCAGGGCAACGCCGACCTGTCGGCGCGCACCGAGGCGCAGGCCAGCGCGCTGCAGCAGACCGCCTCGGCGATGGAGCAGCTGACCGCGGCGGTGCGCATGAGCGCCGACAACGCCGACCAGGCCAACGCCAGCGCGGCGTCGGCCTCCGAGGTCGCCAGCGCCGGCGGCAAGGCGGTGGGCGAGGTCGTCGCGACGATGAGCTCCATCTCCGCGTCCTCGCAGCGCATCGGCGAGATCATCGGCACGATCGACGGCATCGCCTTCCAGACCAACATCCTGGCGCTCAATGCCGCGGTCGAGGCGGCGCGGGCGGGCGAACACGGGCGCGGTTTCGCGGTCGTCGCCTCCGAGGTGCGGGCGCTGGCGCAGCGCTCGGCCAGCGCGGCGCGGGAGATCAAGGGGCTGATCGTCGCCTCGACCGAGCAGGTCGGCGCGGGCAGCCGGCTGGTCGAGCAGGCCGGATCGACGATGACGCAGGTCGTCTCCGGCATCCAGCGCGTCAGCGGCGTCGTGGCCGAGATCAGCGCCTCCAGCCGCGAGCAGAGCATGGGCATCGAGCAGGTCAATGCGGCCATCATGCAGATGGACGACACGACGCAGAAGAACGCCGCGATGGTCGAGCAGAGCACCGCCTCGGCCAAGGCGCTCGAGGACGAGGCGGCCCAT
Source organism: Mitsuaria sp. GD03876 (assembly GCF_029840635.1). Classification (GTDB taxonomy): domain Bacteria; phylum Pseudomonadota; class Gammaproteobacteria; order Burkholderiales; family Burkholderiaceae_C; genus Roseateles. The sequence continues at coordinate 148,931 of NZ_JAOCCU010000009.1, forward strand.
CTCAACAACGCGGTACGGGCCTTCGTGCTGTAGCGGGAGCCGCCCATGAACGATCGCATCAAGGAGGGCGCCGCGTCGCCCGGCAATGCCGACCATCGCTGGCGGCCCGAGGTCCTCGCCTTCATCGAGGCCCATCGTCGCGACGGCCATCGCGGCGCGCGGCTCGATCCGCTGGGGCTGTCCCGGCCGGCGGACCTCACGCTGCTCGACCCGCGGCGCTTCGGCCTGCAGCCCGGCGACTGGCTGTCGCCGGCGGGCACGCCGCTGTGGAGCGCGCGCACCGTCGGCGACCTCGACCGCGCGCTCAAGGCCATCTATTGCGGCGGCCTGGCGCTGGACGCCAGCGCGGTGCGCGACGCGACACGGCGCGACTGGCTCTTCCACGAGATGGAGTCCGCGCCGCCCGCGCCGGACGGCGCCGCGCAACGCCTGGCGCTGCTAGAGCGGCTGATCCGCGCGCAGGGCTGGGAGGAGCACGTCGCCCAGGCCTTCCCGCATGCGAAGCGTTTCTCGCTGGAAGGCAACGAGACGCTGATCCCGCTGCTGGACGCGCTCTGCGCGGCGGCGGCCGACCAGGGCGTGCGGCGCATCTTCCTGGGCATGCCGCACCGCGGCCGGGTCAACGTGCTGGTCAACCTGATGGGCGTGGCGCCGGCGCGGGTGCTGGACTACTTCGACCCCAAGTCGCCGCATCCGGAGCTGCACACCGACCTCGTCTACCACCTCGGCGCCGAGCGCGAGCTCGACACGCCCAACGGCCGCGTCACGCTGATGCTGACGCACAACCCCTCGCACCTGCAGAGCGTGCATCCGGTCCTCACCGGCCTTGCGCGCGCCTGCCAGGACGCGCTCAGCCGCGAGCGCGCGGACCAGGACGGCCGGCGGCTGGTGCTGCCGCTGATGCTGCACGGCGACGCGGCCTTCGCGGGGCAGGGCGTGGTCATGGAGACGCTGATGCTGGGCAACAAGCCGGGCTACACCGTCGGCGGCACGGTGCACGTGATCATCAACAACCAGGTCGGTTTCACCGAGCCCAACCCGATGAGCGCCTGGCCGGCGCAGTACTGCACCGACGTCACCCGCATGGTCGACGCGCCGGTCCTGCGCGTGAACGCCGACGAGCCCGAGCAGGCGCTGCGCGCCGCCGCGATCGCGCTGGCCTGGCGCGCGCGCTTCGGCAGCGACATCGTCATCGACCTGATCGGCTACCGGCGGCTGGGGCATTCGGAAAGCGACGTGCCGGCGCTCACGCGGCCCCGCATCCACGCGCTCATGCAGACGCATCCGACCATCGTCGACCGCTACGCCGCCGCGCTGCGCGCCGACGGCGTGGTGCCGCCCGACACCGACATGGCCTCGCACGTCACGCATGGACGCGTGCGGGCGCACCAGGCCTTCGCGGACCCGGCGATCCCGGACGACGACGACGGCCCCACGCCCTTGCGCCGCCCCGGCGAGGTGCCGGCCATCGATGCCGCGGGCATCCAGGCGCTGATCGGGCCGATGACGGCCTGGCCCGAGCGCTTCGAGCCGCACGCGATGGTGCGCACGCTGGCGGAGCACTGGCGGCGCATGGCCGGCCTTGCCGAGCCGCCGCTGCCGGCGGACTGGTGCTTCGCGGAGAACCTCGCCTACGCGACGATCCTGCGCGGCGGGCTGAACGTGCGCGTCTCCGGCATGGACGTGCGGCGCGGCACCTTCCTGCATCGCCAGGCGGTGTGGACCTCGCAGGACACGGCGGCGGCCGACGGCGCGCCGATGGACTTCGTGCCGCTGCGCCAGGTGGCCAACGGCAGCGGGGACGCGGGCCGCTTCGACATCTTCAACTCGCCGCTGTCGGAGGAGGCGGTGCTCGGTTTCGAGTACGGCTACAGCGTCGGCGCGGCCCGCACGCTGACCGTGTGGGAGGCGCAGTTCGGCGACTTCGTCAACGGCGCGCAGGTCTTCGTCGACCAGTACATCAGCTCGGGCGAGGAGAAGTGGGGCGACACCTCCTCGCTGGCGGTGCTCCTGCCGCATGGCAACGAGGGCATCGGGCCGGACCACTCCAGTGGCTACCTCAGCCGCTTCCTGCAGCTGTGCGGCGAGGACAACCTGCGCGTCGCCTGTCCGTCGACGGCGGCGCAGTGGTTCCACCTGCTGCGACGCCAGGCCTTCGACACCTTGCGCAAGCCGCTGATCGTCATGTCGCCCAAGGGCACGCTGTACTGGGAGAAGGCGTCGCACGCGTCGATCGGCGACCTCACCGGCGGGCGTTTCCAGACCGTCATCGACGATGCCGCGGTCGAGTCGCCGCGGCAGGTCGAGCGCCTGCTGCTGTGCAGCGGCAAGGTGTATTACGACCTGGAGCGGGGCCGGCGGTCGGTGGCGCGGGCGGACCTGGCGCTGGCGCGCATCGAGCAGTTCTATCCGTTCCCCGAGGAGGAACTGGTGGCGCTGCTGGCGCGGTATCCGTCGCTGGTGGAGATCACCTGGGTGCAGGAGGAGCACCGCCAGCAGGGCGCGTGGTCCTTCATCCGCGAGCAGATGGAGGCGGTGATGCCGCCGCATGCGCGGCTGCGCTGCGTGGCGCGTCGCGCCAACGGCTGCGGCGCGACCTCCTCGCATGCCCTCCATCAGCTCGAGCAGGTGGAACTCGTCGCGCGAGCCCTCGGCGAAGCCTGACAAAGGCCCGAACACCAGGGCCCGCATACCCAGGCCCGCATCCCCGGGCCCGAACACCAAGGCCCGATGTCAGCGAGTGCTTGTGGGGCCGGAATGATGCTGGGGGTTCCCGGAGGGACGCCCCCTGCATCGTGAAGAGCCCGCGCCTGGCATCCCGAGGTCAAGCGACCGTGGCAGACGCGCCTCTTTCACTGCCCGAGCGAATCGGTGCGCCGCCAGCTCGACCCGCTCCCTCGCCCCTGCGCTTGAGGCCGGCCGAGTTGCATGATTTCGATGGCATGGCAGGCCGCCTCGGTGGCGTAGGTGAGCGCTTCGTTCTCGGTCGCCCAGGCCGTGTCGACGGGAGGATGGACGACGTCTTGAGCGCCTGCCTGCGGAGCCTCCATTTCTCCCTCCGGTTCGAGCTGATTCCCGAAGGCGTCGTTCGCGGCCGGGCCGCCGCCGAGGAAGTCGTGGTCGGAGGCGTCGCTGCGGCGCCGTCCGGCGTCGAGCAGTTGGTAGTGGCCGAGGTAGGCGCCTCCGGGGGCGGGGGTGGATTCGACGCGGTAGTTGACGCCGCGGTATTGGCCTTCGCGTTGCATGAGGGTTTCTCCTGGAGTTTTCCGCTGGTGCGACGGAGAACCAGCGGCAATCGCCTTGCCCGAGCGACGGCTTGCGGGGGTTTTGGCGACAAACCGGCGGACGGCAGCGGTGTCATGACGGACGGCGTCCGGCACGAGTTCGCAGTTGTGACAACATCGGCGAATTCCGCCCTCCGATCCTCCCAACTTGTCGGTTTCGATCTTGGATGCCCTGCTTGCCCGCTTGACGTCGACCGTCCCCGTCGCCCGGAACCTGGAACAGCTCACCCGGCCCTTGCTGGACATGCTGGGCACGGTCACCGGCCTGGAGTCCACCTACCTGACCACGATCGACCTGCGGGCCGGCCAGCAGCATGTGCTGCTGGCGCGCAACGCGGGCACGATGACGATCCCGGAGGGGTTGACGGTCGCCTGGTCGGACACGCTGTGCAAGCGGGCGCTGGACGCCGGGCGCATGGCCACCAGCGACGTGGCGGACTGCTGGGGCGATTCGGACGCCGCGCGACAGCTCGGCATCCAGACCTATGTGAGCGCGCCGGTGCGCGACGACGGCGGGGAGTTGCTCGGCACGCTGTGTGCTGCGAGCGCCGAGCGCCGCCCGATCGGCCCGGACGCGGAATCGCTGCTGCGCTTGTTCTCGACGCTGGTGAGCCAGTTCCTGCAGCGCGAGCGGCTGGTGGCCGACCTGCGCGCCGCCAACGAGCAGTTGACGACCTACGCGCTGACCGACGCGCTGACCGGCCTGCCGAACCGCCGCGCGCTGTTCGACGAGTTGCAGCGGCAGTTGCAGCGCGCCGCCCGCGACGGCACCTGCGTGCTGCTGGGCTGCATCGACCTGGACGGGTTCAAGGCGGTCAACGACCAGCTGGGCCACCACCGCGGCGACCTGTTCCTGCGCGACATGTCGCAGCGCTTGATGCTGGAGCTGCGCGGCTCCGACATGCTGGCCCGGATGGGCGGCGACGAGTTCGTCGTCGTCGGCCCGGGCGTGAGCCTGGGCGGGATGCCGCGGTCGGCCGGACCGCTGATCGAGCAGGGCGAGCCCGCGCTGGCGGCGCGCACGCTGGAGCAGCGCGCCGCGCTGGCCAGCGTCGGCCGTTTCGAGCTGGACGGGCAGGCGCTGCAGTACGCCGGCGCCAGTGTCGGCGTGGTCGCGCTCGATCCGTCGCGCGTCGGCGCCGAGGAGGCGCTTCAGTTCGCCGACGAGCGCATGTACGAGGTCAAGCGCGCGCGGCGCCGCAGCGTCATCGTGCCGGCGGTGATCTCGCAGGCGGCGGATTGACCCGCGCCGCGGCCGGCGCCGTCAGCGCGGCCGCGCGACCAGCAGCTTCTCGATGAGCAGGTCCACGTCCACCGGCTTGGCCAGGTGGTCGTCGAAGCCCGCGGCGATCGCCGCGTCGCGGTCCTGCAGCGTCGCCAGGCCCGTCAGCGCGACCGCGTACAGCGGCGTTTCCTCGCCGTTGGCGCGTTCGCGCTCGCGCAGCCGGCGGATCAGCGCGTAGCCATCTTCGCCGGGCATGGCCACGTCGCTGACCAGCGCCTGTGGCGGCGCGCGGTCCGGCGTGTCGGCGCTCTGGTGCCAGCCGGCCTCGACCGACCCGGCGGTGCGCACGTCGGCGCCGGCCAGCTCGAGCAGATGTCCCAGCGCCT
>NZ_JAOCCU010000090.1 GCF_029840635.1 Mitsuaria sp. GD03876
GGCTGCAAGACCGACCTCTACACCAAGCGCACCGAGGCCGAGGCCAACGAGATGGTGGCCGCGCTGCTGCAGCGCGGCATCGAGGCGGAGAAGAAAAGCGGCGACGGCGGCAAGACCTGGAACGTCGCCGTCGACGAGAAGGAGGTCGTGGACGCGCTGAACGTGCTGCGCGCCAACGGCCTGCCGACCGACAAGTACGTGTCGCTGGGCGACATGTTCAAGAAGGAAGGCTTGATCTCCACGCCGACGGAGGAGCGGGTGCGCTTCATCCACGGCGTGTCGCAGGAGCTCTCCAGCACCTTGTCCAAGATCGACGGCGTGATCGTGGCCAAGGTCCACATCGTGCTGCCCAACAACGATCCGATGTCGACGACGGTGAAGCCGTCGAGCGCGTCGGTGTTCGTGAAGTACCGCCCGGAGATCGACGTGCCGCAGCTGGCACCGTCGATCAAGAACATGGTCGCGCGCAGCGTCGAGGGCCTGACCTACGAGAACGTGACGGTGACGCTGGTGCCGGGCGCGATGCTGCCGACCTCGCCGGTGCATGCGGTGGCCGACGCGACCTGGGCGTGGATCGCCGGCGGGGTGCTCGCGGTGCTGCTGCTGGGCGCCGGCGCCTTCGGGCTGGTCGCCTGGAAGAAGCCGGGCTGGCTGCCGGCGGGGCTGGCGAAGCGCCTGCCGTTCGGCGCGCCCGCGGCGGTGGCCGAGGCCGGCGGCGCATGACGATGGCCGCGCCGGAGCAGCTCGCCGCCTGGGCCGTGGCCTTCGACGCCAAGGTGCGGGGGCTGGTCGACGATGTCGACGCGAGCTGGGAGGACGAGCTGCTGGCGCCGTGGTCCTTCCTGGACGGCCTGTCGGCGGAGCACGTCGCGCCCTTGTGGCCGCGCTTGTGGCGCGACCGGCTGGACGGTCACGGCGGCTGGCCGGCGCTCGGCCGTTTCGCCGATCCCTTGCCCCGGCTGAGCCTGCTGCCGCGCGGGGAGCTGCTGCACCGCCTGTGCGCGCTGGCGCTGGCGCGCCGTCCCGGCGTGTTGCGCTGCTGCATCGATCGCAGCGTGCGCGTGCCGCTGCAGCGCGCGCTGGGCGAGACCTTCGCCCCGCTGGCGGCGATGAGCCTGCGCGGGCGGCCGGTCGAGGCGGAACTCGCCGCGTGGACGCCGGTGCAATGGGCCTGCGTGGGGTTCGCGGACTGGTCGGCGGCGTTGGCGGCCGATGACGCGCCGGTGCGCGAGATGGTGCGTTGGTCGCTGCCGCGCGCGGCGCTGGATGGCGTGATCGACGCGGCGCCGGTGCCGGCCGAGCGCGAGGTGTCCGCCGCGCTGGCGGCGCTGGCCGACGTGGAGGTGACCTGGCCATGCTGATCTGGTGGAAGGGATCGGCGCCGGAAGGCGCGGGCGTGCCCGGTGCCGGCGTGCCGCACGGGATCCTGCGGGCGCCGGAGGCCACGCTGCTGCGTCACGAGGCCGACGTGCGGCGCGAGGCGATCGCCCGCGCCGACGCCTTGATCGCCGAGGCGCAGGACGAGGCGGCGCGCATCGTCGCCGCGGCGCGGGCCGACGCCGAAGCGCTGCTCCAGGAGGCGCAGGGGCGCATCGAGGCCGCCTGCGACGCCGGCCGCGCCGAGGGCGAGCGGCAGGCGGCGCTGGCCTGGCATGAGCGGCAGGCGGGCCGGGCGGTCGACCAGGCCGAGGCGGTGCGTGGCCTGCATGAACGCCTGGCCGAGGTCGTCACCAGCGCGGTCGAGCGCATCGTACAGACCGAGGGCCGCGCGGCGCTGTACCAGCGCGCGCTGCGCAGCGTGCAGGCGCTGTCGCGTTCGGCCACGGCGCTGACGCTCAAGGTCAGCCATGCCGATTTCGACGCGGCCCGCGACGGCATCGCCGCGGTGGCCGAGCTGCAGGCCGCCGGCCTGGCGGTGGAGGTCGTCGTCGACCCGGCGCTGCCGGCGGGCAGCTGCCTCTTCGAATCCGACATGGGCGTCGTCGACGCCAGCCTCAAGACGCAGCTGGACGCGCTGCGCGCGGCGATGTCGCGCGCGGTGCGCCGGGCCGTCGAGGACGCGCCGCGATGAACGCGCCGGACCGCGTCGGCGCGATCCAGCTCGACGAGCTCGGCCGCTGGATGGAGCTGGAGCTCGCCGGGGCCGAGACGCTCAGCCGCACCGGCAAGGTCACCGAGGTGATCGGCACGCTGGTGCGCGCCAGCGGGCTGTCGGCCAAGCTGGGCGAGATGTGCCACCTGCTGGACGGCAACGGCAAGCTGCTGCAGGTGGCGGAGGTGATCGGTTTCTCGCACGGGCAGACGATCCTGTCGCCGTTCGGCTCGATCCTGGGCGTGGCGGCGGGGCAGACGCAGGTGGTCGGGCTCGGCCAGATCCAGAGCATCCCGGTCGGCGACGCGTTGCTGGGGCGGGTGGTCGACAGCCTGGGCCAGCCGGTCGACGGCGGGCCGCCGCTGGTCTGCGACGAGTTGCGGCCGGTCTTCGCGATGCCGCCCAGCCCGATGGAGCGCGAGATGATCGAGCATCCGCTGCCCACCGGGGTGAAGATCATCGACGGGATGATCACGCTCGGCGAAGGCCAGCGGATGGGCATCTTCGCGCCGGCGGGCGTCGGCAAGAGCACGCTGATGGGCATGCTGGCGCGCGGCACGCAGTGCGACATCAGCGTGATCGCGCTGATCGGCGAACGCGGCCGCGAGGTGCGCGAGTTCATCGAGATCATCATGGGTCCGGACGGCATGGCCCGCTCGGTCGTGGTGTGCGCGACCTCGGACCGCTCGTCGATCGAGCGCGCGAAGGCGGCGCATGTCGCCACGGCGATCGCCGAGTATTTCCGCGACCGCGGGCTGCGGGTGCTGCTGATGATGGACTCGCTGACCCGCTTCGCCCGCGCGCAGCGCGAGATCGGCCTGGCGGCGGGCGAATCGCCGGCGCGGCGCGGGTATCCGCCGTCGGTGTTCGCCGAGATCCCGCGGCTGCTGGAGCGCACCGGCATGGGCGCGACGGGGTCGATCACGGCGCTCTACACGGTGCTGGCCGAGGACGACAGCGGCAGCGACCCGATCGCGGAGGAGGTGCGCGGCATCCTGGACGGCCACCTGATCCTGTCGCGCAAGATCGCGGCGCGGAACCAGTACCCGGCCATCGACGTGCTGGGCAGCCTGAGCCGGGTGATGTCGCAGATCGTGCCCAAGGAGCACCAGTCGGCCAACGGCGGGCTGCGCAAGCTGATGGCCAAGTACGACGAGATGGAACTGCTGATCCAGATGGGCGAGTACAAGCCCGGCAACGACGCGTTCGCCGACGAGGCGGTGCGCAAGCAGACGGCGATCCGGGAGTTCCTCAACCAGGCGACCTCGGACCTGCGGCCGTTCGAGCAGACGGTGGCCGAGCTGCAGGCGCTGGTGAACGGCTGAGGCCGGATCCGCTCCCGACGCGCCGATTCGCGATGGCCACGGACCTCAAGTCGCTCAAGTTGCTGCTGTGGGCCAAGCGCCGGCGGCTGGAGCCGCTCGAGCAGCAGGTGCAGGCCGAGACCGCGCAGCGCGACGCCGCGGTGGCCGCGCACCAGGCGGCGATGGCGCGGCACCAGGACTGCGTCGCCGATGAGACCGCCTGCGCCGCGCGCATCGACGCGCTGGCGAGTTCCGACGCCTTCAATCCGCAGGACGTGGTGACGCTGGGTCATGTGCTGGATGGCCTGAAGGACCTGGTGCGCCAGGCCGAGGAGGGCGTGCGGCAGGCCGCGGCGCAGGTGGCGCAGGCCCAGGCGCGGCTGGCCGCGGCCAAGCAGGCGCTGCAGCGCGCGGAACAGCAGATCGAGCAGCTCGAGGAGCGGCGCCGCAAGCGGCTGGTCGAAATCGACCAGGAGGCCGAGGACACGCAGGACGAGGAGAGCGAGGAGGCGGCGGTGGCGCGCAAGGTCGGCCAGCGGCGCGCGGCCGCGATGGCGGAGGCGCAGGCGTGAACGACCTGTTCTCCAGCTTCTCCGGCGTGATCGGGTTCGGCTCGGTGCTGCAGGACGGCGTGATGCTGCTGGCCGTGTGCCTGCTGCGGGTCTACGCGGTGTTCCTGGTGCTGCCGGCGACGACCGACCAGAGCCTGCAAGGGCCGGTCCGCAACGGCGTGTGCGTCTGCCTGGCGCTGTTCATCGCGTGGGGGCAGCCGGTGTCGCTGGTGCATGACATGGACACGGTGCGGCTGGTCGCGACGCTGGCCAAGGAGGCGCTGATCGGGCTGGTGCTGGGCTTCGCGGCGTCGACGGTGTTCTGGGTCGCGGAGGGCGTCGGCGTGCTGATCGACAACCAGGCCGGCTACAACAACGTCCAGCAGACCAACCCGCTCAGCGGCGAGCAGAGCACGCCGATCGGCAACCTGCTGGCGCAGCTGGCGATCAGCGGCTTCTACCTGCTGGGCGGGATGATGGTGCTGACGGGGATCCTGTTCGACTCGTTCCACTGGTGGCCGATCGGCAGCCTGTCGCCGGCCTGGTCGACGATCCTGGAGGACTTCGTCCGGACGCAGACGAGCCATTACCTGGAGCTGATGATCAAGATCGCGGCGCCGGCGTTGCTGGTGTTGATGCTGATCGACCTGGGCTTCGGCATCCTGTCGAAGACGGCGGAGAAGCTCGAGCCCAACAACCTGGCGCAGCCGGTGAAGGGCGCGGTCGCGATCGCGATGCTGTCGCTGCTGGTGGCGGTGTTCTTCGAGCAGGTCCGGCCGGCGCTGTCGCTGCAGACGCTGTCCAAGGAGATGGCGATGTGGGCCGCGGTGGCGGAGAAGGCGAAGGAAGCGACGCCGCCTCCGCCGTCGACGTCCTCGGCGCCATCCGCCGCGGCGCCCGCCGTGCCCGCCGCCTCGGCCGCCTCGGCGGCCTCGGCGACATCGGCGACATCGGCGACATCGGCGGTGCCGGGAGCGCCGCTTGCTCCGGCCGCCGCGTCCGACTCCACGCGCACGTTGGCGTTCCCGCCCTGACCCTGCGCCCCTTTTCCCGGTGTCACGGCTGGCATGCCGGGCGCAAGGTGCCTAGTCTTCACGCGATCGTGAGGTCGACCAGAAGCCATGAAGGGAGTTGTCATGTCATTGCCGTCCGTCTTTCTCGCGCGCGGCCGGGTCCTGCTGGGGCTGGCGCTCGCGGTGCTGCTGTCGGTGGCGGCGTCGCCGGGCGTGGCGTCGACGCTGCGTTACCACTACACCAGCAACCCGTTCCAGATGCGCGTCGAGAACATCCGCGCCAATCCGGGCGATCCGAACCAGTACAGCTACGCGGACGTGGTGCTGTATGCCGACATCGACGTGCGGGACGGCACGATCCTGATGCCGGGCGACACGCTGGAGGACGTGCAGCGTTTCTCCATGACCCTGAGCGTGACCCGTGACGGCTATCGCAGCTACGAGACGCTGGTCTATCCGTTCGAGCCGTACTGCACGCAGTGCCCGGTGGAGCGGGAGATGGAGGCGAGCCTGACGATCAACGCGACCGGCGCGTTCACGCTGCCGACCGACTGGGACCTGACGATCTCCCGGCGCTTCATCCTGCCGACGGGACGGCACGACTTCCTGCAGCTCAGCAGCAGCGAGTCGCAGGAGCGGATCTCCGGCTTCTACGAGAGCTTCACCAGCACGACGGGGCAGCTCAACGGCGCGCGCGGCACCTGGATCCTGCAGGTCGTGCCAGAGCCGGCGACCTATGGGTTGATGCTGGCGGGTGTGGGGCTGCTGGCGTGGGTCAGGCGGCGGCAGGCCTTCACGCCCTGAGCCACGTGTACTCCCCCTGCGACAGGCTCTCGAACATCTCGTCCTCGGCCAGCAGGATGTTCTCGCGCCAGTAGCGGCCGTGCTCGACGTAGTGGTTGAAGGTGTCGGCCAGGTAGTGGCCGTCGATGCCGTCCAGCATCGGCACCCGCACCACCAGCAGCACGACGCCCGAATCCGCGTCCAGCCCCAGCTGCGCCTGGTCCTGCGCGTACAGGCTCAGGTTGGCCTCCAGCATCAGCCGGTACACCCGCAGGCTGCGGCCCGAGGTCACCGCGCCGAAGGCGAAGTTCAGGTACATCGCCTCCGGGTCGTTCTCGTAGTGCCCGAGCAGCACCTCGAAGCCCTCGACCTCGAGCGCGTTGCGCGCGATCGCCGCGTCGGCGTCGGGCAGGCCGACCACCTCGCAGAGGTCGCGGATTAGTTGCTGGTAGCGATGAACGCTCATGGCACGGGGTCCTTGCGTCGGGTCGGATCGGATGACGCGATGTCGATCAGCACGCGCTGCAGCAACGCGCCGCGCGCCTCGGCCGCCGGTTGCATCGGCTCGGCCCGCGGCTCCAGCGCGCGCAGCGCCGTCAGCGGGAACAGCAGGTTGGTGTTGCGCTGCGACTCGGTCGCCGACGGCGGCTTGCCGTTGGCCGCGCACCAGGCGACCGCGGCGGCCTTGATCTCCGCCAGCGTCGGCGCCGGCGCGTCCGGCGGTCGGTGGCGGGCCACGGCCGCCATCGCGGCCAACCGCGTCGCACCCTGCGCCAAGCCGTCGCCGGCCTTGAAGCACAGGGACGCCAGCGCGTCGAACAGCCGCGGCAGCGGCGTGCCTTCCGCCGGCGGCTTCGAGGCCAGCAGCGCGGCCTCGGGCAGCCGGCTGCGGCGCAGGGCCGCGCCTTCCCGCACCGGCGGCAAGGGCGGCGGCAGCCGCACGCGCGGCGGCGAACTCATCGAACCCTGCTCCTGCTGCTCGCCCGGATCGGCCTGCTGTTGCTGCGCGCCACGCGTGGCCGAGGTCGCGGAGGTCCCGGACAGGCCCGTCGCGCCGCCCGCGGCCATCTGCCGCGGATCGTTCGCCGGCAGCTGCGCGTGCTCGTCCTCCGGATGC
>NZ_JAOCCU010000091.1 GCF_029840635.1 Mitsuaria sp. GD03876
GAGCAGCCCCAGCAGGCGCGTCCAGTGGCGTCGCGCGGAGGCCGTGTCGCCGCGCCGCACCGCGGCCGCGCCGGCCAGCGCGAGGGCCTTGGGCTGATCGGGATCGAGCGCCAGCGCCGCGTCGATCGCCGCCTGCGCCGGGCCGCCGAGATCGCCCCCTTGCTGCGATCCCACCGCGTCGGCGAGATCCGCTTGCAGCTTCGCGCGAAGCTGCGTCTGATCAGCCCCCGACGCCAGCGCGATCGCGCGCCGGTAGGCGTCGACCGCATCGCCGTAGCGCTCCTGCACCTCGCGCGAGCGCGCCAGCACCATCCATCCCTGCAGGTCCTGCGGCGAAGCGGCGAGCTTCGCGGCCAGGCGGTCGACCATCGCGTCGACGTCGACACCCTCGGTCGCATGCGACGCGCCGCCGCCGGACGTTTCCTCGGCCGCCGCGCGCGGATCGCCGACCTCGAGGTACACCGCGAGCGCCGCCACCGGCAGTCCCAGGCTGAGCACGCCGGCGACGCCGAGCCGCGACCAGCGTCCGCCGGCGGTCCGCGCCGCCATGCCGGTCGAGGAGCCGCTCTCGCGCAGCAGCGGCCACAGCAGCACGGCCAGCACCGCCAGCAGCATCCCCGTCGCCGAGGCCCAGAGCGGGAACAGCGCATTCATCGGGTGAATCCTTCCTTCATGTCCTGAGCCTCGAGGTCCTGGAGATCCTCGTCATGCTCGTCATCGTCGATGCCGTCGGGCGCGAAGGCGCCGCGACGCCGCAAGGCCGACGCGAGTGCGACCAGCCCCGCGGCCAGCACCAGGAACGGCCCCGTCCAGAGCAACCAGGTCGACGGCCGCCACGGCGGCGAGTAGCGGACGAACGCGCCGTAGCGCTGCTCGAAGAAGGCCACGACCTCGTCGTCGCTGCGACCGTCGCGGAGCTGTTCGCGGATCACCTGGCGCATGTCGGCGGCCAGTGGCGCGTTGGATTCGGCGATCGTCTGGTTCTGACAGACGACGCAGCGCAGGGTGTGGGCCAGGCGCGACTCGCGGTCCTCGAGCGAGTCGCCGGCCGTGCTTACCGTTGCCGTGGCAGCCGTGGCAGCCGTGGCAGCCGTGGCAGCCGTGGCAGCCGTAGCCGTCGCGGTCAGCCCCGCGATCGCGACCACCGCTGCCAACGAGGTCAGCGCTGCCAACACGGCCAGCGCCAGTGCGGCCGCGGCGATCGCGCGCCGCGCCGTCATCGGGCCGCCCTCAGCGCGGGCAGCAGCTTGTCGCGCCAGACCTCGGCCGTCACCGGTCCCTGGTGGCGATAGCGCACGCGGCCATGCGCGTCGATGACGAAGGTTTCCGGCACGCCCTGCACGCCGAAGTCCAGGCCGACGCGGCCATCGGCATCGACCGCCGAGGCGCGATAGGGATTGCCGACAGCCCCCAGCAGCGCGCGGGCCGCGTCGTCCTGGTCCTTGTAGTTGAGGCCGTAGAGCGCCACGTCGTCGCGTGCCGCGAACTCCCGCAGCGCCGGCAACTCCGCGCGGCAGGGCTCGCACCAGGAGGCCCAGACGTTCAGCATCCAGGGCCGCCCCTGCATCGACGCCGTGCCGAAACGGCGGCTGGCGTCCTCGAGCAACGGGCGCTCGAACACCGGCGCGGGGCGGTCCAGCAGGGCCGACGGCAGCACGCGCGGATCGCGGTCCAGGCCGAAGGCCAGCATCAACGCCAGGCCGAGGAACACCGCCAAGGGCAGCAGGTAGCGCATCAGGCGATCTCCCCGCGGGCGAGCGCCGCGGCGCCCGGCGCCAGGGCCGGATCGGCGGCGCGGTCCGGCGCGCCGGTCGTGGCCGGGGCTGCATCGCTCGACCCGAGGACGCCGATCGCGTCGATCGCGTGAGTCGCGTGGGTCGCGTCGATCGCGTCGGTCGCGTCGGTCGCGGCGCGGTCGCGGCCGTCGTCGACGCGCGCGGCCCTCCAGGCCCGCAATCGCCGGTCCGCCAGCGCGAGGAAACCACCCACCGCCATCAGGAACACGCCGGCCCAGATCCACGCCATGAACGGCTTCACCTGGACCCGCACGTGCCAACGGCCGTCGCCGACCGGATCGGCCAGCACCACGAACAGGTCGCGCCGCCAGCCGACGTCGATCGCGGGCTGGCTCAGCGCGGTGCCATCGGCGCGGAACACGCGCTTCTCGGGATGCAGCGTCACGTCGCCGGCGGTGAAGGTCGCGCGGACGCTGTCGTGATTGGGCCCGGCGACCGGGTCCAGCGACGCGAAGCGGAAGTGCTGCCCCGCGACCTCGACCGTCTCGCCGATCGCGAGCGTCGCTTCCTTGTGGCGCTCGAAGCCGGTCGCCAATGTCGCGCCGAGCACGAACACCCCGACGCCCGCGTGCGCTGCCAGCATGCCCCACCAGCCGGCGGGCTGGCGCGCGGCGCGGCGCCAGCGGGCGCCGGGCTCGGCCCCCAGGCGCTGCGCGGCATGGCCGACGGCCGAGCCGATGCACCACGCCGCCAGCACGAGGCCGAAGCCCGCCAGCGGCGTCCAGCCGGTCAGCGCGCCGCCGGACAGCGCCAGCAGCACCCCCGCGCTGACGCCGCTCGCGCCGACGGCCCAGCGCAGCTGGCGGGCGAGGTCGGGCAGCGGCGCCCGTTTCCAGCGCGCCAGCGGCGCCACGCCCATCAGCACCAGCGCCGGCACCAGCATCGGCAGGAAGACGGCCTCGAAGTAGGGCGGGCCGACGGAGATCTTCTCGCCGCGCAGCAGGTCCAGCGCCAGCGGGTACAGCGTGCCCAGCAGCACCGCCAGCGCGGCGGCGCCGAGCAGCACGTTGTTGAGCAGCAGCAGCGTCTCGCGCGACAGCGCCGCGAAGCGGCCGCCCAGGCCGACGCTCGGCGCCCGCCACGCGAAGAGCAGCAGCGAGCCGCCGATCACCGCGATCATCATCGACAGGATATAGAGCCCCCGGCCCGGGTCGACGGCGAAGGCATGCACCGAGGTCAGCACGCCCGAGCGGACCAGGAAGGTGCCCAGCAGGCTCAGCGAGAACGCCGCGATCGCCAGCAGCACCGTCCAGCTGCGGAAGGCGCCGCGGTGGTCGGTGACGACCAGCGAATGGATCAGCGCGGTGCCGGCCAGCCAGGGCATCAGCGAGGCGTTCTCCACCGGGTCCCAGAACCACCAGCCGCCCCAGCCGAGCACGCCGTAGGCCCAGGCGCTGCCCAGCAGGATGCCCAGCGTCAGGAAACTCCAGGCGGCCAGCGTCCAGGGCCGCGCCCAGCGCGCCCAGGTCGCGTCCAGGCGGCCGGAGATCAGCGCCGCGATGCCGAAGGCGAAGGCGACCGAGAAACCGACGTAGCCCATGTAGAGGAAAGGCGGGTGCGCCACCATGCCGGGGTCCTGCAGCAGCGGGTTCAGGTCGCGGCCCTCGGGCGCGGCCGGCGACAGCCGCGCGAACGGGTTGGACAGCGCCAGCAGGAAGGCCAGCATGCCGATGCCGATCCAACCCAGCACCGCCAGCACGCGGGCGACGAAGTCGGCGGGCAGGCGCCGGCTCAGCAGCGCGACCGCCGCGCCCCAGACCGCCAGCAGCGTCTGCCACAGCAGCATCGAGCCCTCGTGGCCGCCCCAGACGGCGGTGAAGCGGTACAGCGCCGGCAGCGTCGAGTGCGAGTTCGCCGCGACGTAGAGGACCGAGAAGTCCTTGCGCAGGAACGAGGCGGCCAGCACCGCGAAGGCCAGCAGGCACAGCGCGCACTGCAGCAGCGCCGCCGGCCGCGCGACGCGCATCCAGGCCTCGACGCGCCAGTGCGCGCCGGCCAGCGGCAACGTGCCCTGGACGACGGCGACCAGCAGCGCCAGCACCAGCGCGAAGACGCCGATCTCCGGAATCATGGCGAGCCTCCCGTGCCGGCACCCGCACCCGCACCCGCACCCACACCGGCACCTGTGCCTGTGCCTGTGCCTGTGCCTGTGCCTGTGCCTGTGCCTGTGCCTGTGCCTGTGCCACGGCCGGTCGCGGACGGCGAGGCGCCGGCGGCGCGTCGGCCCTGCTCGAGCGCGGCCGCGGCCTCGGGCGGCATGTAGTTCTCGTCGTGCTTGGCCAGGACCTCGGTCGCGACGAAGGCGCCGTCCGTTCCCAGCCGGCCGGCCACCACCACGCCCTTGCCCTCCTTGAAGAGGTCGGGCAGCAGGCCGCGGTAGTGGACCGCCACCCGGTGGACCTGGTCGGTCACGACGAACCGCACGGCCAGGCCGTCGGCCTCGCGGCGCAGCGAGGCCGGCTCGACCAGCCCGCCCAAGCGGAAGGCGGCGTCGCGCGGCGCCTGCGCCGCCTGGACCTGCGTGGGGCTGAAGAAGAACATGACGTTGTCGCTCAGCGCGCGCAGCACCAGCGCGGTCGCCAGGCCCATCGCGGCCAGGCCGAGCAGGACGAGCAGCAGTCGGCGTCGGCGCGCGGTCATGGCGCCTCCTCGTGGTCGAAGTCCGCGCGTTCGACGGCCAGGTGGCGCGCGCGGCGGGCGCGGCGCCACAACGCCAGCACCTCCACGACGAGCAGCAGCGCCGAGGCCCAGCCCACGGCGAGGTAGAAGGCGTGGTCAGCGCGCATCGAGCTCTCCTTGCGCGCGCTCGCGTAGCAGGCAGCGCGCCCGCGCCAGCGAGACCGCGATCGCGTACGCCCAGCAGGCCAGCGCCAGCAGCAGCATGCCCGCGAGCATCGAGGCCGCCATCGTCGGCGCCGCGTCGAAGCGGATCGACGCGCCCTGGTGCAGCGTGCTCCACCAGCGCACCGAGAAGTAGATGACCGGCACGTTGACGACGCCCACCAGCAGCACGATCGCGCCGGCGCGGTCGGCGCGGCGGGTGTCGTCGATCGCGGACACCAGGGCCAGGTAGCCGAGGTAGAGGAAGAGCAACAGCAGCTCCGAGGTCAGTCGCGCGTCCCAGACCCACCACGCGCCCCAGGCTGGCTTGCCCCAGGCGGCGCCGGTCCACAGCGCGATGACGGTGAAGAGGGCGCCGGTCGGCGCCAGCGCCCGCGCCATCACCGGCGAGAGCTTCGTGTTGTAGACCAGGCCGAGCGCCGCGTGCAGCGCCGCGGCCAGGTACAGCAACATCGACATCCAGGCCGCCGGCACATGGAGATAGATCAGGCGGTAGACCTCGCCCTGCTGGTGGTCCGCCGGCGCGACGACCAGGCCGATCCACAGGCCCGGGAGCGCGAGCAGCACCGCGAGTCCGGCGAACCAAGGGATCGCGCGCGCCGCCCAAGGATCGAAGACGGCGGGCGAGGCCAGCGCGCGCC
The DNA here is from genome assembly GCF_029840635.1 of Mitsuaria sp. GD03876. Classification (GTDB taxonomy): domain Bacteria; phylum Pseudomonadota; class Gammaproteobacteria; order Burkholderiales; family Burkholderiaceae_C; genus Roseateles. Next base: position 5,279 of record NZ_JAOCCU010000091.1, read on the forward strand.
AGCGGCGCGGCCGCGATCCCGGCGCATCGGCCGGGGGCTTGGCGGGGAAGGGGGCGGGGCCGGTCATCGACATGGGGCAAGGACTCTCATTCGACGGCGAGCCGGAGCGCGGCGCTCGTGGCCCAGGGCAGCGTGACCAGCGAGACCAGCAGCACCGCGCCCAGCAGCGCGAGCTGCGGCGCGGCCGGCAGGCCTTGCTGGGCCGCGGTGGCGGCACCGCTGCCGAAGATCAGGGTCGGCACGCACAGCGGCAGCACGATCAGCGCCAGCAGCACATGGCCGCGCAGCCCCAGCGTCAGCGCCGCGCCGAACGCGCCGAGCAGCGACAGCGCCGGCGTGCCGATCAGCAGCGCCAGCGCGAGCGCCTGGATCGCCGCCGGCGCCAGGCCGTACTGCAGCGCCAGCAGCGGGCCGGCCAGCACCAGCGGCGCGCCGGTGAGCAGCCAGTGCGCCAGCGTCTTGGCCGCGACCAGCGCGAGCGCGCCGCCTGGCGCCAGCAGCGCCTGCTCCAGGCTGCCGTCGGCCAGGTCGGCCTCGAACAGCCGGTACTGCGACAGCAGCATCGCCAGCAGTGCCGCGACCCAGAGCACGCCCGGTCCGAGCGCGCGCAGCAGCGCCGCGTCCGGGCCGACGGCCAGCGGGAACAGGCTGGCGACGATGGCGAAGAACACCAGCGGTCCCAGCGCGTCCGAGGGCCGGCGCACGGCCAGCAGCAGGTCGCGATGCAGCAGCGCGAGGCTCATGCGGCGCGGACGGGGCGGTCATGGCGGGAAGGCGCGACGCCGAGGTCCAGCGGCACGCAGGCGATCTGGGGCAGGTCCAGCGGGTGATGGGTGGCGACGACGGCGAGGCCGCCCGCCTCGAGGTGGCGCGCCAGCTGCGACGCGAAGGCGCGTTCGCCGTCGGCGTCCAGCGCGGCGGTCGGCTCGTCGAGCAGCCACAGCGGCCGGCCGCTCAGGCGCACGCGCGCGAGCGCCAGGCGGCGGCGCTGGCCCTGCGACAGCCGGCGCACCGGGGTCGCGGCGAGCCGGCCCAGGCCGGCGTCGTCGATCGCGGCCTGGATCGCCGCGGGCTCCGCCCGCCGGCCGGCGACGCGGGCCGACAGCGCGAGGTTCTCCCGCGCGCTCAGGTCCAGGCCGAGGCCGTTCTGGTGCGCCAGGTAGGCGACATCCGCGGCCCGGTCCAGGCCGTCGATCAGGCCGCGTTCCACCGGCAGCAGCCCGGCGAGCTGGCGCAGCAGGCTGCTCTTGCCGCTGCCATTGGGGCCGCGCAGCGCGAGCGCCTGGCCCGCGCGCAGCTCGAAGCTCAGGTCGCGGAACAGCCAGCGGCCGCCGCGCGCGCAGCCCAGGC
>NZ_JAOCCU010000092.1 GCF_029840635.1 Mitsuaria sp. GD03876
CGTCGCGCCAATGGCGCAGCCCGCGCTTCGTCTACAAGGCCGAAGGCAAGCGGGTCGGCGAGGTGCTGCTGGACTTCGCGGCCAGCCAGGGCCTGCCGGCGGTGCTCGCCGACGGCATCGACGGCACCGTGCAGGCCAACTTCGACACCACGCCGGAGAAGTTCCTCGAATCGATGAACCGCGCCTACGGCGTGATCTGGTACCACGACGGCACGGCGCTGTACTTCTACCCGGCCGGCGCGGTCCAGAGCCGGCTGTTCCGGCTCAAGGGCTTCCGCCGCGAGCAGGTCACCGACCTGCTGGAGTCGCTGCAGCTCGGGGACGCGCGCTTCCCGCTGCGCTTCAACTCGGCCGAGAGCACCTTGCTGGTCTACGGCCCGCCGCGCCATGTCGAGCTGATCGCCGCGGCGATCGAATCGCTGGACGTCGGCGCGATGGAGCGCAACCGCAAGGCGGTGCGCGTGGTGCCGCTGCGCTTCGCGTCGGCGGGCGACCGCACCTTCGGCCAGACCCGCATCCGCGGCGTCGCGGCCATCCTGTCCTCGCTCTACGGCTCGCCCGGCGCCGGCCAGGAGGGCGAGGCCAGCGACGGCGGACCGTCGGAGCTGCATCCCGAGAAGGTCCGCGCGCTGCAGGGCGTGATGGGCCGCGACACGCGGCTGGCCGACATCATGGCGCGCAAGCCCGCGCAGGTGACCGCCGGCCAGCCGTCCAAGCCCGGCGCCGCCGGCACGCCGCAAGGCGGCGCGCGCGGCCTGGTCAGCCCGGTGGAGGACGACACCCCGCCGACCTTCCAGGCCGACGAGGGCACCAACGCCGTGATCATCCACGGCCGTCCGCAACGCATGGACGAATACGTCGAGCTGATCCGCCGGCTGGACGTGCAGCCGGTGCTGGTCGAGCTCGAAGCCACCATCATCGACGTCAGCAGCGACAGCATCGACTCGCTGGGCATCGACTGGAGCGTGCGCGGCAGCAAGGGCAGCTTCGGCGTCTCGCAGCCGGCCAACGGTGGCAACGCGTCCAACAGCTTCACGCTCAGCACGCTGTGGTCCAACGCCGGGCGCGAACTGATGGCGCGCATCGACGCGCTGAGCGCGCGCGGCAAGGCCCGCGTGGTGGCCAAGCCCAAGGTTCTCGGCGTGGCCAACCGGCCGGCGGTGATGCGCGAGAAACGCGTCGTCACCGTGCGCGTGGCCGGCAACCTCGAGGCCAACCTGTTCCAGGTCGAGGCCGGCACGCTGCTGCAGGTCACGCCGCAGATCACGTCGGTGCCGGACAACGGCGGCGTGTCGCGCCGCATCAAGCTCTCGCTCTACATCGAGGACGGCAGCTTCGAGAACGAGCGCGTGGACAACGTGCCCGTCGTCAAGCGGACCGAGATCATGACCGAGGCCCATGTCGGCGAGGGCGAGAGCCTGCTGATCGGCGGCATCACGACATCGAGCCAGTCGTCCCAGCGCGACGAGGTGCCGGTGCTCGGCCGGGTGCCGGTGCTGGGCGGCCTGTTCCGCCGCACCAACGAGGTCGTCGGCCAGACCGAGCGCCTGTTCCTGATCTCGCCGCGGCTGATCCGCGAGCCGGTGTTCGCGGCCGCGCCGTCGGGCGCGCCGCCGATGCCCGCGGCGCCGATGCCGCCCCAGCCGCCGGCGCAGTCCCAATTGCGCGCGCCGGTCGCCCCGGCGCCCGCGCCGTCGGCCGCGCCGCGCGCGCCGTCGGGCACGCCCGAGTCCTTCCTGCAAGGCGGCGGCGGCTGAGCCGCGGCGGCCAATGTTCGGGATTCGCAAACCATGAAGCAGCTTCGCATCCTCACCGGCCGCCATGCAGGGGTCCAGCTACGGTTGACCCGTCGGCAGTACCGCATCGCCAGCGATGAGGAGGCCGACCTCCAGATCAGCGACTGGGACCAGCCCGCCCTGGTCCTGACGTTCGAGGAAGAAGGCTCCGACGTGTCTCCCGCGCTCCAGTTCACCGCCGACGATGCGACGCCCGCCAAGCCGCTGGGCCGGCTGGAGGACTTCCTGCCGCGGCGCTTCGGCGACGTGGTGCTGTGCGCGGGTCCGGACAGCGCCGAGTGGCCCAGCGACATCGCGCTGATGGACGCGTTGATGCGGCCCGCCGCGGCGGTCGCGGCGAAGGTCGCGGGCCATCCGGCCGCGGTGGCGGCGACGCGGCGCCCCGGCTGGGGCTTGAAGCTGAGCGCGCTGGTCGTCGCGGCCGGGTTGCTGGCGGCGTTCGCCAGCGTGGTCAGCACGCAGACCGCCGCGTCGGTCGCGCCGCCGGTCAGCCCGATGGAGCAGGTCCTGCAGGCGCTGCGCCAGGCCGGCGTGGACGGACTGACGGTGCGCCGGGTGGACCGGCGCCTGGTGGTCGAGGGCCTGTTGCCGGGCGGCGCGGAGATGGCCCGCGCGCGCGCCGCGCTGCAGCCCTTCGACGAGCAGATGCTGCTGCACCGCTATGCCGCGGCCAGCGACCTCGCGCGCCAGATCGGCGACGCGCTGAACCGGCCCGGCGTGCGCGTCGTCTACCGCGGCCACGGCGTGTTCGGCGTCGAGGGCCAGGCGATGGACGCGCAGCAGCTGCGCGACGAGGTCAAGCGCGTGGCGGCCGACATCGGTCCGCTGGTCACGCGCATCGACGTGGCCGTCGAGGAGACGTTGCCGGCGGCGCGGGTGCGCGTCGGCGCGATGCTCGCCGGCGACGGCCTGCAGTACGTGCAGACGGCCGACGGGACCAAGCACCTGTCGCTGCGCACGCCTTTCGAGGACGGGGCGGCGAGCGCCGCGGAGCCGTCCTCCGCCCCTTCACTTGCCAACGGAGAACCGTGATGGACAACCCCCTGGAGCAGACCGTGTTCGCCGACCTGGCGCACATCGAGAAGACGCTGACCGACGACCTCAGCGGCGAGCGCACGCGCGCGATGCTGAGCTACTTCGACCAGGTCGCGCAGTCGACCGAGGCGCACCTGCAGACCGCGCTGCCCGACGCCGAGCGCCAGCTCAGCTCGCAGCTGGTGGAGGGCTTCCGCGCGTCGCAACGCATCGTGCGCCACGTGTGGGAAACCATCCACACCGCGTCGCTGCCCGCCTGACGGCCCGCGCCGTCCACCAAGGAGATCCGAGATGGTCAACGACGCCACCCCGTCCGGCGCGCCGGGTTACCCGCTGGTCTACCGCAACCTGATGGCGGTCGGCCTGCTGGGCGCGGTCTACCGGGCGCGCGACGACGCCGCCACCGTCAGCGCGGCCATCGAGCTGACGCTGGACGACCCGACGCCGTTCCGCGTCTGCCGCGCGATCGCGCAGGGCATCGGCGGCGACGCGGAGTACGCCGCGACCACGCTCGGCGAGCACGTCGACGCGCATCCCGAGGACGAGGGCGCGAAGGTGGCGCTGGCCACCGCCTTCCTGCTGGCGCGCGACGAGCGCTGGAAGGGAATCCTCGACGAGGTGCTGGCCACCAGCACCGACCAGAACGTCCGGCAGGCCGCCAGCGGCGTGCTGGCCCATGCCGCGGCGCGGGAGTCGGCTCCGCCGAACTGACGCGCCACGACCGCACGCGGGACGAATGGTTCGTCCCGATGCATCCGGTGCCTCGCGGCGCCGTTACCCCCCGGAAGTCATCTTCCGCATCCACCAGGAGAGAACCATGGCAAACGAAGTCAACAACGCAAGCGCCCAAGGCGCCGGTGCGACGATGGACATGAACCAGATGATGGGTGAAATGCGCTCGCAGAACGCCGAGCAGATGCGCAACAACCTGGAAATGGGCCGCATGAGCCAGCAGGCGTCGATGTCCGAAGCGCTGGGCAAGAAGTTCAAGGCCTCCGGCGACAGCGTCAAAGGCCTGGTCTGACGACGGGACGGTCGCGCCGGGCCCTCGCGGCCTCGTCGCGGCCGTCGCCACCGTCGCGACCGTCATACGCCGAGCAAGGAGCACCCCATGCCTCCACCCCTCACGGGCGCGCCGCTGGTCCAGGATGGATCGGCCGAGGCCACCGCGTCGTCGCGGGCGCTGATGGACGAGATCCGGACCCAGAGCAAGCAGACCATGGCCAACAACCTGGCCATGGGACGCATGAGCCAGATGGCGGCCATGTCGGAAGCGCTGGGCAAGAAGTTCAAGGCCGGCGGCGACAGCGTCAAGGGACTGGTGTGACCCGCGCCGCGCGCACGACCCGTCACCGCATCCAACCTCCGTCGGAGCGAAACACATGAGCATTCAACTTCAATCGCCGCTGGGCATGGCGCTGCAAGGGATCCAGAATCCCCTGGGCGGCATCCAGCAGGCGCTGCAGGGACTTCAACAAGGATTGCAAGGCCTGACCCAGCTGCTGCGGCCGCTGGAGGCCGTGATGCAGAACCCGATCGCCAGCGCCATGAGCGCGGCGGGCCAGGCCGTGGGCCAGGCCATCGGGCAGCTGGGCAACCTCGCCAACTCGCCGCTGGGCGGGCTGAACCAGGCCCTGGGCGGCATCGGCCAAAGCCTGGGCGGCATCGGCCAGGCGCTGGGCGGCCTGACGCAGGGCCTCAACGCCCTGGGCCAGGGCGGCGGCATGGGCGGCGGCGCCGCCAATCCGCTGGGCGCGGCGCTGGGCGCGCTGGGCGGCCTGACGCAGGGCCTGGGCGGGCTGAACCAGGCCATCGGCGGCCTGGGCCAGGCCGCGGGCGGCCTGGGCGGACTGGGCGCCGCGGCTGGCGGCCTGGGTGGCGCGCAGCAACTGCTGGGCGGCCTGGGCCAGGCCATCGAGGGCCTGGGCAGCGCGTTGGGCGCGGCCGGGGCGCTGGCGGGCAACCTGGGCGGTGCCGGCCAGGCGATGACGCCGGACCGCGCGGTCGCCGCGCTGGCCAAGGGCATGCAGGGCTCGGACATGAAGATGCTCGACAAGGACGCCCTGAACGATGCCGCCAACGGCATCCGTCCCAAGGGCATGAAGGCCGAGGACTTCACGCCGGAGTTCCAGGCCGCGTGCAAGTTCCTCAAGAGCGACGCCGGCAAGGAGACGATGCGCAAGCTCGACACCGCCGACGCCGACAACGCGGGCGGCGGTCTCTTCAAGGGACGTCCGGACGGCAAGATCGGCATCGGCGACGTGTCCGCCGCGCTGCAGAAGACCGGCCTGGACAGCTCGCAGCGCAGCGCCGTGTCCACCTTGCGCGAGAACTTCAACGCGCTGTCCAAGGATGGCAACACCTTCGACAAGGACACGCTGCAGGACGTCGCCAACGGCAAGAACCTGCCCGACGGCACGTCGCCGACCGCCCAGCTGCGCCTGGCGGCCCAGCAGTTCCTGCAGGACAAGGCCCTGAGCTTCGCCGCGGACAACGCGCAGAAGCTGGGTGAAGGTCACTTCAACCAGCAGGGCGACGACAAGTTCAGCCTCAAGGACCTGGACAAGACCCTGGCCCGCCGCTGAGCGGGCCGGCCCCCGGGCGGGGAGCCCGGCCCGGGGGCCTTTTCCCTTTCCCTGATCCGATGCCGCCGAGCGGCCGTCCACTGCCTTCCCGAGCCATGGAGCAGACATGATCGATTCCTCGTTGCAACGCAAAGATTTCGTCTCCGGCCTTGTCGGGCTGGTGAGCCTGGCGGTGGACCGCGAACTGCTGGACGACGCCGAGGCCCTGCTGGGCGCGGTGCGCCTGCTGCGGCCCAAGGTGTCGCAGCTCGATTTCTTCGAGGCCTGGATCGCGATGAAGCGCGGTCACTGGACCGACGCGATGCGCACGCTGCGCAACCTCGACGCGACCGCGCCGGAGTGGGCGACGGCCAAAGCCTTCCTCGCCTACTGCCAGTTCGCCACCGGCGACATGGCCTGGCGCGCCACCGCGGAGGACGTGCTGCACACGGCCACCAACCCGGAGGCGCTGGACATGGTGCGCTCGCTGCTGAACCCGGAGGAGGAGGCCAAGGACGGCGAGTCCGAGGCCGACGAGCCGGGCACCGGCGCGACGCCGCCGCTGACGATCGACCTGTCGCAGATGTCCTACCTGCGGGCCTGAGCTTCGCGCCCTCGCGCCCGGCCATGGCGCCGCGCGCCTCGCAACGACGATCGAGGAGTTCCCCATGACCGATCCCATCCAGGCGATTTCCGCCCAGGACATGCTCAAGCAGGCCGCGGCCCCGGCGCCGGACCTGCAGGCCCAGGCGATGAAGTTCGAGCAGCTCATGGCGCGCGAGCCGCAGCCCGATGCCGCCGCGACGCGCGCGCAGGCCGTGGGCGGGCCGGACTCGGCGATGACCAAGACGCTGCACACGCTGGACGACGCGTCGCGCCAGGTGACGGCGGACATGCAGCGCTTCGTGACCGAGGCGCCGTCGATGGACCTGCAGACGCTGACGACGCGCTCGATGGAGCTCAACCTGCAGGTGGCCACGCAGGGGCTGCAGTTCACGGCCTGCACCTCGGTCGCGCAGAGCAGCAAGAACG
>NZ_JAOCCU010000093.1 GCF_029840635.1 Mitsuaria sp. GD03876
GGTGCGCCTGGTCCTTCAGGCTCTCGGCGGCGGCGGCCGATTCCTCGACCAGCGCGGCGTTCTGCTGCGTCATCCGGTCCAGCTGCACCACCGCGTCGTTGACCTGCGCGATGCCGCCGCTCTGCTCGGTCGACGCGGCGGTGATCTCGCCGATGATGTCCGTCACCCGCTGCACGCTGTGCACGATGTCGTTCATCGACTCGCCCGCCGCCTGCACCAGCCGCGTGCCGGCCTCGACGCTGGTGACGCTGGCGCCGATCAGCGACTTGATCTCCTTGGCCGCCTCGGCGCTGCGCTGCGCGAGCGAGCGCACCTCGCTGGCCACCACCGCGAAGCCGCGCCCCTGCTCGCCGGCCCGCGCCGCCTCGACGGCCGCGTTCAGCGCCAGGATGTTGGTCTGGAAGGCGATGCCGTCGATGACGCCGATGATGTCGTTGATCTTCTTGGAGCTGGCGTTGATCTCGTCCATCGTCGAGACCACCTGGCCCACCACCTCGCCGCCGCGCGCCGCGGCGGTCGACGCGCTCGACGCCAGCTGGTTGGCGGTCTGCGCCGCGTCGGCCGTCTGGCGCACCGTCGCGGTCAGCTCCTCCATCGAGGACGCCGCCTGCTGCAGGTTGGAGGCCGTCTCCTCGGTGCGCTGCGACAGGTCCTGCGAACCGATCGCGATCTCGCTGGAGGCCGTCGTGATCGAGTTGCTGGCCGCGCGCACGTCCAGCAGGATGCGCTGGATCTTCTCGGCGAACAGGTTGAACGAGGACGCGATGCGGCCGACCTCGTCGCGCCCGCCGGCGGGCAGCCGCTGCGTCAGGTCGCCGTCGCCGGCGCTGATGTCGTCCAGCGCGGCGCGCACGCGGTCCACGCCGCGCAGCATCGCGCTGATCGTGCCGGTCATCGCCAGCGCGGCGATCGCCATCATCACCAGCGCCGTGATCACCGCCGTGCGCAGCAGCGCGCTGAGCGAGGCCAGCGCCTCGTCCTTCTTCGCCGCGACGAAGAGCTGCCAGTCGGTGTCGGGGATCGGCGTGCCGCTGATCAGGAAGGCGTCGCCGCCGACCTGCGCCTCGACCCAGCCCGCGGCCGGGTCCAGCGCCGTGGCCAACGCCTGCGGCGTGAGCTGCTCCGACACCGCCGTCGCGCCCTTGAGCGCGAGCTTGGCGTCGGGGTGGGCGACGATCTTGCCGTCCTTGGACATCAGGAAGGCGAACCCGCCCGGCGTCGGCTTGATCGCCTGGACCGTGGCGACGACGTCGTCCAGGAACACGTCGGTGGCGATGACCGCCTTGGTGCCGCCGCCGCTCTTGTCCGCCGCGGCGAAGGTCACCACCAGGCGGCCCTTGGACGCGTCCATGTAGGGCGCCGTCAGCACCGTGCCGGACGCGGATGCCGCGCCGGTGTACCAGGGGCGGCCGGTGGGGTCGTAGTCGGCGGGGAGGTTCTGCGGCGTGTTGAAGACGATCTTCTTGTCGGCGAAGCCGACGTAGGCCGCCTCCAGCCGCCCGGACTTGGCCGCCTGCTGCAGCAGCGGCACCGGGTCGGCGGCGCCGACCGCCGGCTGCAGCGAGGCGACGATGTCGCGCTGCGTGCGGACCCACTGCCGGATCGCGTCGGCGCGCGCCGCCGCGAGTTCGTCCAGCGCCTGCGAGACCTGCTGCCGGGTGTGGCCCCGCACGGTCACGTAGTTGGCGACGGTGATCGCCAGCAGCGTCAGCGCGACGATGCCGACGCCCAGCGAAATCAATCGCGTCTTGATCGAGTCGAACATGAGGCCTCCTAGGCTCGAGGCGCCGGGCTTTCCGCTCTCGGGCGCCATCCCCCCACGTACCGCTGCTCTCTCTGCGCGCGCCCCGCGGGACGCGCGTACCGACCAGTGAAAACGCCCGGGCGGGCCGGGCGTTTTTCGTTCGATCAGGCGCTGGTCATCGCGTCCATCAGGCCCATGTCCGCGCTGGACATCAGCCCCTCGATGTCGATCAGGATCAGCATGCGCTCGGCGACGGCGCCGATGCCCATGATGAAGCTGGTGTTCACCGAGCTCGAGCTCAACTCGGGCGCCGGACGGATGACGTCGCGGTTCAGTTCCAGCACGTCGGACACCGAGTCCACCACCGCGCCGACGACGCGGTTCTTCACGTTCAGCACGATGACCACGGTGAAGCTGTTGTACTCGGCCGTGGCGCAGCCGAGCTTCAGGCGCAGGTCGACGATCGGGACGATCACGCCGCGCAGGTTGACCACGCCCTTGATGAACTCGGGCGCGTTGGCGATGCGCGTGGGCTGCTCGTAGGAACGGATCTCCTGGACCTTCAGGATGTCGATGCCGTATTCCTCCTGACCGAGGCGGAAGGTCAGGTACTCGCCGCTGGCGGGCGCGGCGCTCGCGCCTTGCGGGACCAGCGCGCCGGAGTTCGCTTGCACGACTTGCGTGCCGGTTTGTTGGACGATTTCCATGTGTTGACCTCGCGGGGGCTGATTAGAAGGTTTCCCAGTCGCCGTCGGCCGCGGCGGTGACGGGACTGGTGGCCGGGGCGACCGGCGCGGGAGTGAAGGGGGCGCTCGCCGCCTTCGGGGCGGCGGGCTTGGGGGGGATCGGCTTGGCCGCGGTCTTCACCGCCGCCTTGGCCACCGGCCTGGCGGCCGCCGGCTTGCGGGCGGCGGGCACGGGCGTGGCCGCCGGGGACTTGGCCGGCGCCGGCACCGACGCGGCCGCCGGGGCCGTGGCGGCGCGCGCGGTGAACGCGGTCGCCGACAGCGCCGGGGCCAGGCCCGAGACGCGGAAGCGGTCGACCACCGAGCCCAGGCGCTCGGCCTGGTCCTTGAGGCTCTCGGCGGCGGCCGCCGATTCCTCGACCAGCGCGGCGTTCTGCTGCGTCATCTGGTCGAGCTGGCTGACGCCCTGGTTGACCTGCGTGATGCCGTCGCTCTGCTCGCTGGAGGCGGCGGTGATCTCGCCGATGATGTCGGTCACGCGCTGCACGCTGGCGACGATGTCGCTCATCGTCGTGCCGGCTTCCTGCACCAGGCGCGAGCCGGTCTCCACGCGCTCGACGCTGGCGCCGATCAGGGTCTTGATCTCGCGCGCGGCCTCGGCGCTGCGCTGCGCCAGCGAGCGGACCTCGCCGGCCACGACCGCGAAGCCGCGGCCCTGTTCGCCGGCGCGCGCCGCTTCCACCGCGGCGTTCAGCGCCAGGATGTTGGTCTGGAAGGCGATGCCGTCGATCGTGCCGATGATGTCGCTGATGCGCTTGGAGCTGCTGTTGATCTCGTCCATCGTCGAGACCACCTGGCTGACCACGTCGCCGCCCTTGGCCGCCGCGCCGGACGCGGAGGAGGCCAGCTGGTTGGCGGTCCGCGCGGAGTCGGCCGTCTGCTTGACGGTGCCGGTCAGCTGCACCAGCGAGGACGCGGCCTGCTGCAGGTTGGAGGCGGTCTGCTCGGTGCGGCTGGACAGGTCCTGGTTGCCGGTGGCGATCTCGACCGAGGCGGTGCGGATCGAATCCGCGGCGGTGCGCAGCTGGCCCACCATCGACTGCAGCGCCTCCTGCATGTGATGCAGCGAGCGCATCAGCTTGGAGGCCTCGTCCACGCCCTGGACCGGCTTCATCGCGCGGGACAGGTCGCCCTCGGCGATCGCCTCGGCCAGCGCCTCGGCCTCGGCCAGCGGCGTGCAGATCGTGTGCATGTTCAGCAGCGTCAGCGGCACCACGACGATCGCGGCGAACACCAGCACCAGGCCGAAGGTCCACAGCACGCCGCCCTGCGTCTTCTCGATGCCGGCGCGCATGTCGGCGGCCTGCGTCTCCATGCGCTTCTCGACCTCGGCGAGCTGCTTCTCGGCCTCGGCGACCTGCGCCTTGGCCGGCTCCAGCAGGCGGTCGGCCACGGCCGCGTGGTCATAGGCGCCGGCCTCGAGCTGGTTGACCACGTTGGCCGCCTTCTGCGCGTAGGCGTCCAGCGCGGCCTTGATCTGCATCAGCACGGCCTTGTCGTCCTCGGGGCTCAGCGCGGCGACCTCGTCCAGGCTGGCGGCCGCGGCCTTGCGCGACGCGTCCCATTGGCCGTGGGCCGCCTTCACGACCTCCGGCTTCTCGTAATTGATGATCATGTCCTTCTCGTAGCGACGGATGTCTCCCATCGCGCCGTGAAGGGCGCCCACGCGCTGGCCGCGGGTCGCGGACTTCTCGAGGAACTCCTGCGTCTGGCCACGCATCGACTGCATGCCGAACAGGCCGACGCTGCCGACCACCATCAGCAACGCCAGCACGATGGCGATCGCGCCGATCATGCGCGTGCGGATGCTGAACTGACGCATCAGTGCACTGAAATTCATGTCTACCTCTTCTGCGTTGAGCGCCGGCTTCGGAGCCGGCGCCCGCCCTGTTTCAACGGCGATCCCGGGTCAATGGCGCGAGCGGCGCACCAGGCTGCCCACGTCCAGGATCAGCGCCACGCGGCCGTCGCCCATGATGGTGGCGCCGGAGACGTCGGTGACCTTGCGGTAGTTCGCCTCGAGGTTCTTGACCACGACCTGCTGCTGGCCGAGGAGCTCGTCCACCAGCAGCGCCACGCGGCCGCCCTCGGCCTCGACGACGACCATGATCGAGCTGACATGCTCGAAGTCGAAGCGGGGCACGTTGAAGACCTGCTCGAGTTCCACCACCGGCATGTACTCGTCGCGGACCTCGACCACGCGGCCGGAGCCGCCGACGGTCTTGATCGTGTCGGACTGGACCTGGAAGGACTCGACCACCGAGGACAGCGGCAGGATGTAGACCTCCTCGCCCACGCCCACGCTCATGCCGTCCATGATGGCCAGCGTCAGCGGCAGGCGCACCGAGACCTTCATGCCGTAGCCCTCGGCGGAGTCGATCTCCACCGTGCCGCCCAGCGAGGTGATGTTCTTCTTCACCACGTCCATGCCGACGCCGCGGCCGGAGACGTCGGTGACCTGGTCCGCGGTCGAGAAGCCCGGCGCGAAGATCAGGCCCCAGACTTCCTGGTCGGTCATCGTGTCGGGCGCGTCGATGCCCTTCTCGCGGGCCTTGCGGATGAGCTTCTCGCGGTTCAGGCCGCGGCCGTCGTCGCGGACCTCGATGACGATGGAGCCGCCCTGGTGGGAGGCGACCAGCGTGATCGTGCCCTGCTCGGGCTTGCCCTTGGCGATGCGGTCGGCCGGCGACTCGATGCCGTGGTCGCAGCTGTTGCGCACCAGGTGGGTCAGCGGGTCGGTGATCTTCTCGACCAGGCCCTTGTCCAGCTCGGTGGCCTCGCCCTGCGTGACCAGCTCGACCTTCTTGCCGAGCTTGGCCGCCAGGTCGCGCAGCATGCGCGGGAAGCGGTTGAACACGACCGACATCGGGATCATGCGGATCGACATGACCGATTCCTGGAGGTCGCGCGTGTTGCGCTCCAGGTCGGCCAGGCCAGAGGCCAGCTGCTGGTACAGGCCGGGGTCGAGGTTGCGGCTGTTCTGCGCCAGCATCGCCTGCGTGATGACGAGCTCGCCGACCAGGTTGATCAGCTGGTCGACCTTCTCGACCGACACGCGCAGCGTGGACTGGTCGGGGCTGGCGCCGCCGGCGCGCGGGGCGACGTCGGTGCGGGCCGGGGCCGACGGCTTGGCCGCCGGGACCGGCACGCTGGCCTTGGCGGCCTCGCTGGCCTTGGCCTCGGCGGCGGTCGCCGCGGGCACGCCCGGGGCGTCGTCGAAGAAGCCGTAGCCGGGGTCCTCGTCCTTCTTGGTCTCCACCGGCGCGCCGGGCGCGCCCTCGTGGAAGCCGAAGCCCTCGCCCAGCGGCAGGATCTTGACCTCCTCGCGCGAGACGTGGAAGGTGAACAGGTCCAGCAGGTCGTTGTCGGTGCTGCCGGTCAGGACCTTGAAGCGGCGCATGCCGTCGGCGGCGATGCCGCCGTCCAGCGGCTCGATCGTGCCCAGGTCGGTGATTTCCTTGAACAGCTCGACCAGGTTGTCCGCCTGCGCCGGGTTGCTCAGCGGGCCGACCAGCAGCTCGAGCTGGCGCACGCTGGACTTCAGCG
>NZ_JAOCCU010000094.1 GCF_029840635.1 Mitsuaria sp. GD03876
GGTTTTCATTTGGCGGCGAGATTCTCGCAGTCGACGATGAAAATAATTTCGCTGACTGCTTGACGAATTCAAAAAGAATCGTTCATAATCTCGCTTCTGCGCTGTTGACGACAAGTCAGCGACGCGACGAAGCAAAGGCGAGTAGCGCAAGCGAAAGTGGCTTCGATGTTCTTTAAGAATTTACAGCCGATAAGCGTGGGCGTCTGGACGAGCGACCTGAGAAGGTTAAATCGCTAGATGCTCACGGAAAATGAATGAAGCTATGAAAGTAGTCTTTGTTCGATTCCGTTGAGAATTCAAGATCGAACTGTAGAGTTTGATCCTGGCTCAGATTGAACGCTGGCGGCATGCCTTACACATGCAAGTCGAACGGTAACGCGGGGCAACCTGGCGACGAGTGGCGAACGGGTGAGTAATGTATCGGAACGTGCCCAGTCGTGGGGGATAACTGCTCGAAAGAGCAGCTAATACCGCATACGACCTGAGGGTGAAAGCGGGGGATCGCAAGACCTCGCGCGATTGGAGCGGCCGATATCAGATTAGGTAGTTGGTGGGGTAAAGGCTCACCAAGCCAACGATCTGTAGCTGGTCTGAGAGGACGACCAGCCACACTGGGACTGAGACACGGCCCAGACTCCTACGGGAGGCAGCAGTGGGGAATTTTGGACAATGGGCGCAAGCCTGATCCAGCCATGCCGCGTGCGGGAAGAAGGCCTTCGGGTTGTAAACCGCTTTTGTCAGGGAAGAAAAGACTCCTGTTAATACCGGGGGTTCATGACGGTACCTGAAGAATAAGCACCGGCTAACTACGTGCCAGCAGCCGCGGTAATACGTAGGGTGCAAGCGTTAATCGGAATTACTGGGCGTAAAGCGTGCGCAGGCGGTTATGCAAGACAGATGTGAAATCCCCGGGCTCAACCTGGGAACTGCATTTGTGACTGCATGGCTAGAGTACGGCAGAGGGGGATGGAATTCCGCGTGTAGCAGTGAAATGCGTAGATATGCGGAGGAACACCGATGGCGAAGGCAATCCCCTGGGCCTGTACTGACGCTCATGCACGAAAGCGTGGGGAGCAAACAGGATTAGATACCCTGGTAGTCCACGCCCTAAACGATGTCAACTGGTTGTTGGGAGGGTTTCTTCTCAGTAACGTAGCTAACGCGTGAAGTTGACCGCCTGGGGAGTACGGCCGCAAGGTTGAAACTCAAAGGAATTGACGGGGACCCGCACAAGCGGTGGATGATGTGGTTTAATTCGATGCAACGCGAAAAACCTTACCTACCCTTGACATGCCAGGAATCCTGCAGAGATGTGGGAGTGCTCGAAAGAGAACCTGGACACAGGTGCTGCATGGCCGTCGTCAGCTCGTGTCGTGAGATGTTGGGTTAAGTCCCGCAACGAGCGCAACCCTTGTCATTAGTTGCTACGAAAGGGCACTCTAATGAGACTGCCGGTGACAAACCGGAGGAAGGTGGGGATGACGTCAGGTCATCATGGCCCTTATGGGTAGGGCTACACACGTCATACAATGGCCGGGACAGAGGGCTGCCAACCCGCGAGGGGGAGCTAATCCCAGAAACCCGGTCGTAGTCCGGATCGCAGTCTGCAACTCGACTGCGTGAAGTCGGAATCGCTAGTAATCGCGGATCAGCTTGCCGCGGTGAATACGTTCCCGGGTCTTGTACACACCGCCCGTCACACCATGGGAGCGGGTTCTGCCAGAAGTAGTTAGCCTAACCGCAAGGAGGGCGATTACCACGGCAGGGTTCGTGACTGGGGTGAAGTCGTAACAAGGTAGCCGTATCGGAAGGTGCGGCTGGATCACCTCCTTTCTAGAGAATGACGAGACCGTCAGGCTGCTTCGGTGGCCGGATCGAGTCGAGTCCACACAAGCGAGTTCAGCGCGCCCACACTTATCGGCTGTAGACACACAACAGTAGAGTGAATATCGCGTGAGCCTGGCGAGCTGGCCTTGCTGGGTTGGCGCGAGAGACAGGGTCACGCACGAGATGCGTGGGTCTGTAGCTCAGTCGGTTAGAGCACCGTCTTGATAAGGCGGGGGTCGCTGGTTCGAATCCAGCCAGACCCACCACGAGGATCGAGAGATCTTGGGGGATTAGCTCAGCTGGGAGAGCACCTGCTTTGCAAGCAGGGGGTCGTCGGTTCGATCCCGTCATCCTCCACCAGTTCACTTACATCGGTTGGCAAACCACAGCAGCGGGCAAACGCTGTTGTGGTTTGCCAGTCTCGACTTTTTAGTCGGCTGTTGTTCTTTAACAATTCGTAGAGTCGAATCAGCGTTGCTGGCGGAAAGCTCCTGCAAGGGAGCACCGTGCCGCCAGCGACATTTGATTGCGTCAACAAACTTCAACTCTGAAAAGAGTAGAAATTGAAGAACGGCGAACGCGTGATACTCAATAAATGCTCAAGTTGTTGAGCATCTGTCCTTGACGGCATCTGAGGATGTCAAAGTTATAGGGTCAAGTGACTAAGTGCATGTGGTGGATGCCTTGGCGATTACAGGCGACGAAGGACGTGATAGCCTGCGATAAGCTTCGGGGAGCTGGCAAATAAGCTTTGATCCGGAGATTTCCGAATGGGGAAACCCACCTCGTTTAGAGGTATCGCACACTGAATACATAGGTGTGCGAGGCGAACCGGGCGAACTGAAACATCTCAGTAGCTCGAGGAAAAGACATCAACCGAGATTCCGAAAGTAGTGGCGAGCGAAATCGGAGTAGCCCTCGTGTTTTAGCAGTTGGCATATCAGAACGGAATGGAAAGTCCGGCCATAGCGGGTGATAGCCCCGTATGAGAAATGTCGATTGTGGAACTAGGCACGAAAAGAGTAGGGCGGGACACGTGAAATCCTGTCTGAACATGGGGGGACCATCCTCCAAGGCTAAATACTCGTAATCGACCGATAGCGAACAAGTACCGTGAGGGAAAGGCGAAAAGAACCCCGGGAGGGGAGTGAAATAGATCCTGAAACCGCATGCATACAAAAAGTAGGAGCCCGCAAGGGTGACTGCGTACCTTTTGTATAATGGGTCAGCGACTTACATTCAGTGGCGAGGTTAACCGAATAGGGTAGCCGTAGAGAAATCGAGTCCGAATAGGGCGAATTAGTCGCTGGGTGTAGACCCGAAACCAGGTGATCTATCCATGGCCAGGATGAAGGTACCGTAACAGGTGCTGGAGGTCCGAACCGACTAGTGTTGCAAAACTAGCGGATGAGCTGTGGATAGGGGTGAAAGGCTAAACAAACCTGGAGATAGCTGGTTCTCTCCGAAAACTATTTAGGTAGTGCCTCAAGTATTACCTTCGGGGGTAGAGCACTGTTTAGGCTAGGGGGTCATGGCGACTTACCAAACCTATGCAAACTCCGAATACCGAAGAGTACAGCTTGGGAGACAGAGCACCGGGTGCTAACGTCCGGACTCAAGAGGGAAACAACCCAGACCGCCAGCTAAGGTCCCTAAAATTGGCTAAGTGGGAAACGAAGTGGGAAGGCTAAAACAGTCAGGATGTTGGCTTAGAAGCAGCCATCATTTAAAGAAAGCGTAATAGCTCACTGATCGAGTCGTCCTGCGCGGAAGATGTAACGGGGCTAAGCCAGTTACCGAAGCTGCGGATGCACAGTTTACTGTGCGTGGTAGGAGAGCGTTCTGTACGCCTGTGAAGGTGGGTCGTGAGGCCTGCTGGAGGTATCAGAAGTGCGAATGCTGACATGAGTAGCGTTAAAGGGGGTGAAAAGCCCCCTCGCCGAAAGCGCAAGGTTTCCTACGCAACGTTCATCGGCGTAGGGTGAGTCGGCCCCTAAGGCGAGGCAGAGATGCGTAGCTGATGGGAAACAGGTCAATATTCCTGTACCGATCAATAGTGCGATGTGGGGACGGAGAAGGTTAGCTCAGCCGGGTGTTGGATGTCCCGGTTCAAGCCTGTAGTCGTGCTCGGTAGGCAAATCCGCCGGGCTTAGATGAGGGGTGATAACGAGTCTGCTTGCAGACGAAGTGAGTGATACCCTGCTTCCAGGAAAAGCCACTAAGCTTCAGCTATTGACGACCGTACCGCAAACCGACACTGGTGCGCGAGATGAGTATTCTAAGGCGCTTGAGAGAACTCTGGAGAAGGAACTCGGCAAATTGACACCGTAACTTCGGAAGAAGGTGTGCCTTTAGTAGGTGAAAGGGATTTACTCCCTCAGCCCAATGAGGCCGCAGAGAATCGGTGGCTGCAACTGTTTATTAAAAACACAGCACTCTGCAAAGACGAAAGTCGACGTATAGGGTGTGACTCCTGCCCGGTGCTGGAAGATTAAATGATGGGGTGCAAGCTCTTGACTGAAGTCCCAGTAAACGGCGGCCGTAACTATAACGGTCCTAAGGTAGCGAAATTCCTTGTCGGGTAAGTTCCGACCTGCACGAATGGAGTAATGATGGCCACACTGTCTCCTCCAGAGACTCAGCGAAGTTGAAATGTTTGTGATGATGCAATCTCCCCGCGGAAAGACGGAAAGACCCCATGAACCTTTACTGTAGCTTTACATTGGACTTTGAACAGATCTGTGTAGGATAGGTGGGAGGCTTTGAAACCTGGTCGCTAGATCAGGTGGAGCCAACGTTGAAATACCACCCTGGTGTGTTTGAGGTTCTAACCTTGGCCCGTTATCCGGGTTGGGGACAGTGTATGGTGGGCAGTTTGACTGGGGCGGTCTCCTCCCAAAGTGTAACGGAGGAGTTCGAAGGTACGCTAAATACGGTCGGAAATCGTGTTGATAGTGCATTGGCATAAGCGTGCTTGACTGCGAGACTGACAAGTCGAGCAGGTACGAAAGTAGGACAAAGTGATCCGGTGGTTCTGTATGGAAGGGCCATCGCTCAACGGATAAAAGGTACTCTGGGGATAACAGGCTGATACCGCCCAAGAGTTCATATCGACGGCGGTGTTTGGCACCTCGATGTCGGCTCATCTCATCCTGGGGCTGTAGCCGGTCCCAAGGGTATGGCTGTTCGCCATTTAAAGAGGTACGTGAGCTGGGTTTAAAACGTCGTGAGACAGTTTGGTCCCTATCTTCCGTGGGCGCTGCAAGATTGAGAGAGCCTGCTCCTAGTACGAGAGGACCGGAGTGGACGCACCTCTGGTGTATCGGTTGTCACGCCAGTGGCATCGCCGAGTAGCTAAGTGCGGAAGAGATAACCGCTGAAAGC
Source organism: Mitsuaria sp. GD03876 (assembly GCF_029840635.1). Lineage (GTDB taxonomy): Bacteria > Pseudomonadota > Gammaproteobacteria > Burkholderiales > Burkholderiaceae_C > Roseateles. The sequence goes on from NZ_JAOCCU010000094.1 coordinate 5,212, forward strand.
ATCTAAGCGGGAAACTCGTCTCAAGATGAGTCTTGCCGGGGCCTAGAGCCCCCTGAAGGGTCGTTCAAGACCAGGACGTTGATAGGCTGGGTGTGGAAGCGCAGTAATGCGTTAAGCTAACCAGTACTAATTGCCCGTGCGGCTTGACCCTATAACTTTGATAGTCCAGGCGACTTCAAAGACAGGTGTCACGCAGATCGATTCCCATCGATCGAAACCGTTCTTCAAACCTGAAGACGCAATCAAATTCAAAGCTGATTTGACTCTACCGAATTGGGCCCGCTGTCCCTTGTCGACAGCAGCCAACCAGTCAAGCCTGATGACCATAGCGAGTCGGTCCCACCCCTTCCCATCCCGAACAGGACCGTGAAACGACTCAGCGCCGATGATAGTGCGGATTCCCGTGTGAAAGTAGGTCATCGTCAGGCTAATATCCCGCGAACCCCTCGCTCAGCAATGAGCGAGGGGTTTTGCTTTT